>NZ_JAPKIC010000001.1:0-2770 GCF_036759945.1 Kluyvera sp. CHPC 1.251
AACCGCCGACCCCCTCCTTGTAAGGGAGGTGCTCTCCCAGCTGAGCTAATCACCCCCGCTGTGTGGAGTCGCATTATAGGGAGAGTTGAAAATGAGTCAACGCCTTTTATAAATAATTTATCTGTTCGTCGTAAAATTAGACGATGTGATCGCAAAACACGCTATGGTGTATGAATTCTATGCAAAAAATGCAAACCACACGCTTGCGGTGGGAACAACCGAGTGGGAGTGATAGAATATTGCCCACTTCTATTTCCAGGATTTGCCGGTTGTCGGCATGTTTATAAACGTAAGGCCATTTCATGAAAATCAAAACTCGCTTCGCGCCTAGCCCGACTGGCTATCTGCACGTCGGCGGTGCTCGTACTGCTCTTTATTCCTGGCTTTTCGCACGTCACCATAAAGGTGAGTTTGTGCTGCGTATTGAAGACACCGATCTCGAGCGCTCAACGCCGGAGGCCATTGAAGCCATCATGGATGGTATGAACTGGCTGAATCTGGAGTGGGATGAAGGCCCGTACTATCAGACTAAACGTTTCGATCGCTACAACGCGGTAATTGATGAAATGCTGGAAGCAGGCACGGCATATAAATGCTACTGCTCCAAAGAGCGTCTGGAAGCGCTGCGTGAAGAGCAGATGGCCAACGGCGAGAAGCCGCGTTACGACGGTCGCTGCCGCCACGGTCACGAGCATCATGCTGATGATGAGCCGTGCGTCGTGCGTTTTGCTAACCCGCAGGAAGGTTCCGTTATTTTTGACGACCAGATCCGTGGGCCGATCGAATTCAGCAACCAGGAGCTGGACGATCTGATCATCCGCCGTACCGACGGTTCCCCAACCTACAACTTCTGTGTGGTTGTTGATGACTGGGATATGGAAATTACCCACGTTGTGCGTGGTGAAGACCATATCAACAACACCCCGCGTCAAATCAACATCCTGAAAGCGCTGAACGCGCCGGTACCGGTTTACGCGCACGTGTCGATGATCAACGGTGACGATGGCAAAAAGCTGTCCAAACGTCACGGTGCGGTCAGCGTCATGCAGTATCGCGATGACGGCTATCTGCCGGAAGCGCTGCTGAACTATCTGGTACGTCTGGGCTGGTCCCACGGTGACCAGGAGATCTTCACCCGTGAAGAGATGATCGAGTTCTTCTCTCTGGGCGCGGTCAGCAAGTCCGCCAGTGCGTTCAACACCGACAAACTGCAGTGGCTGAACCACCACTATATCAATACGATGGCGCCGGAATACGTGGCGACGCACCTGCAGTGGCACATTGAGCAGGAAAATATTGATACTCGGGTGGGTCCGCAGCTGAGCGAGCTGGTGAAACTGCTGGGCGAGCGCTGCAAAACCCTGAAAGAGATGGCGCAGAGCTGCCGTTACTTCTACGAAGACTTTGCAGAGTTCGATGCGGACGCTGCGAAGAAACACCTGCGTCCGGTTGCGCGTCAGCCGCTGGAAGTGGTACGTGATAAAATCTCTGCCATTACCGACTGGACCGCTGAAAACGTTCACCACGCGATTCAGGCGACCGCCGATGAGCTGGAAGTGGGCATGGGTAAAGTCGGTATGCCGCTGCGCGTAGCGGTGACCGGGGCAGGGCAATCACCAGGCCTGGACGTGACCGTTCATGCGATCGGTAAATCCCGTAGCATCGAGCGCATCAACAAGGCGCTGGCGTTTATCGCTGAGCGTGAAAGCCAGCAGTAATCGGCGTTCAGATGTAAAAAAAGCGGGGAAACCCGCTTTTTTTATACCTTATCGTTCTGGTCACCCAGCCCGAGTCGCGACAGAAAGCCGCAAATGCCTTCACGGGCCAAAAGGCGGTGCAAACGCTCTTGCTCCAACTGCGTCATGTTGTTCTGCAATACGTCGCTAATTTGCCGCCAGACCGCATCTGAAGCATGGGCCGTGTAGCTGCCTGCGGGTTCATCAATTTGGTTTTCGTTGGGCAACTGGCGGAAAGCTGGCGTATTCACCAGAAAATCCATCACTTCATCGGTGATAAAGATAAGTCGTGCACGGCCGCCTTTAATGCCGGGCATCGGTTCGGTATGCCACTCTTTTTCACGAATCCAACGGTTGATAGTCTGCCGGGTCATCCCAAGCATGTCGGCCAGCTCTTCCGTGGACATTTTTGCGGGAAGTTTTTTCATAGACACTGTTTAACCGCGAATTCCTAAACGTTGCAATAAACCGCTAATCCCTTCCCGTAGCAGCAGTGATGTGAGCTGTTTCTGCTCAGCCTCGGTCATTTCATCAACCAGCGTCAGCAGCAGCGTATGGAAAGGATTATCGCTACCGTTCACCGCATAGGGCGCCGAAGACTCAGAGGCGCGCTGGGCGCTATGGATAAATTCCATCACTTCGTCGTTAACGTGTACCAGACGGGCTTTTCCTCCCTGGACGCCGGGACGGGGTGACGTTTTCCAGCCCTCTTTACGTACCCATTTGTTGATGGTTTGTCGGCTGTATCCCGTCAGATGAGCAATCTCCTCCGGCGTCATTCGTTCCTTGAGCATACAATTTCCTGAGTCGCAGTGTGGGAATTACAGGTCCATGTTATAGCATCGTTTTATGAGAAAACGTGACAGGTTTAACTCCAACCTGCGAGGAGACGAGCAATATGGCGCGTTTGCCTGCTTTTTCAGCGATTAGAACTATTTCGTCTATTTTGCCGTTGACACTGTGTTAGGGAATTCATATTATGCCGCCCGTCAACACGACAGCTTTACGTTGGGGCTATAGCTCAGCTGGGAGAG
>NZ_JAPKIC010000001.1:2866-805160 GCF_036759945.1 Kluyvera sp. CHPC 1.251
AGAGCGCTTGCATGGCATGCAAGAGGTCAGCGGTTCGATCCCGCTTAGCTCCACCAAATCCTGCTCCCATCAGGTTTGGAACGTAAAGAAAATGTGGGGCTATAGCTCAGCTGGGAGAGCGCTTGCATGGCATGCAAGAGGTCAGCGGTTCGATCCCGCTTAGCTCCACCAAAATTCGAAACCCTCGCCTATGGCGGGGGTTTTTTGCTTTGTGCATGTGAACAAAAAAACAGCATTTATATTATAAAAGGCATGCGTAGATCAGGATTTACTCAACTCGGTTTGCTTCGAATAATAACTATCAATAATATTTGAACAGTCACTCTACGTACGATAAAGGATATCGGCAGATACGCATGACTGTGCAACGGAATACCCCTATTAGGAAATTCGTCCTGGCATTGGCTATTAGCCTGGTGATGATTCCTGCTTCTCGATATATCTCTCCGACCGCATTTTATGATGGTCACTCTGTATATCTGGCATGGTTACCGCTGAGCGTAATGATTGCGCTGATGATGTTGTTTGGCCGTCATGCAGTGCTGCCTCTGGCGCTAGGCTTTATCGCCACCAACTACTGGCAGTTGCACCTTTCGCCTTTTGATTCATTAGTGTTATTGTTCTGTCAGTTAACGGCTGTCTGTATTTCAAGCCTTATTTTATATTCCATTCTGGGGCGGCGTTGGCGTCATGGATTAGCTATCCATCACATTGGCTTACGTATTTTTTGGCTTGGCTTTGCGACGCCGATATTAGCTAAGGTTATGATGTATTTAGTGGGCGAGGTGACTATTGTTCCCGCCGTAATGTTTAGCTATTTTAATATAACCTCCGTTATTTATGCGATTGTTGATATTCAAGGGTTGGTTTGTGCATCCTTAATATTTACTAAACTATTCTATTATCCAATACGGATGTGCCTGAATACCCGCTATGCAAGAGTATTCTGGCGTAAAAACATTGCGGGCTATACGGGGCTAAAGGGGAAATGCTTCGTTATCTCCTGGTTCCTCGCGTTGATTTGCATGCTGTTTTTTCTTTGTGCACCATTCGGTGAGCGCTATTTTGCCGGTTATCTCGTTCCCATCATCTTTATCTTTTTTGCCTTCGGTATCAGCCAACTGTCGTATCCGTTGATCATTATGAGCTGGACGCTGTCCGCCTTTATGTTGGTGATGTACAACAAAAACTTCCTGCACGGTATCCAAACCCAATACTCGCTCTCATTTATCCTGTCGGCGCTGATCTCGTTTACCGTCTGTCTGCAATACATGCTGCAAATTTACCATCGCAGTAAACATCTCAAGCAGAAGTGGCACGAGCAGGCATTGCTTGACCCATTGACCGGGCTGCCTAACCTACGTGCGCTAGAGGATTATATGAAAATGCCAGGCGTCACCAGCGTCTGTTGCCTGCACATCAAAAACCTGGACTTCCTCAGCCGCCACTACGGCATGATGATGCGTATCCAGTGCAAACGCAGTATCACCCAGGTGCTGCAGCCTAAGCTTGACAGCAATGAGAAGCTGTTCCAGCTGCCGGGCAATGAACTGCTGCTGGTGTTAAATGGACCAGACACTGAAGCGCGGCTCAATCATCTGGTGGATTTCCTGCAGCGCCAGGATATTCGCTGGAACAACACACTCTTGACGCTGGAATATGGCATCTCGTGGGGCAGGGTGCGTACGCAGGACGATAATCTCTACCATACGCTTGGGCAGCTCAGTTGGTTGGCAGAGCAGGCGGGTGAAGAGAACCAGATCTTGCAGCTGGATAACGGTCAGGTGGAGGCTTTTGACGAAACCGGAGACCGCGTTGTGCTCCTCAACCGCATTAAAAGCGCGCTGGAGTGGGACAATTTTGTCCTCTACGCGCAGCCCATCAGAAAACCATCGGGCGAAGGGTACTATGAAATCCTCAGCCGACTGGTGGATGCTAACGGCATGGTGATGCCGGATAAATTTATCCCCATTCTGACGCAGTTCAACCTGAGCAAACGCTTCGACATGCAGGTGCTGGAAAACCTGTTCCGCTCGCTGCCGGCGTTTCCAGGGCAGCGTTTTTCCGTCAACCTGATGCCCTACACGTTGATGCATAAGGAGAGCGCCGCGGAAATCATTGCGCTGTTTCGACGCTATCGGGTGAAAGTTCAGCGCATCATTATTGAAATTACCGAAGAGCAGGCGTTTTCGAACTCCGATATCAGCATTCAGAATCTCAATAGATTACGGGAGTTCGGCTGCCAGATTGCGATTGATGACTTCGGCACCGGCTACGCCAACTATGAGCGCCTGAAGCGTCTTGAGGCCGACATCATCAAGATTGACGGGGCGTTTGTGCGTGACGTACTCGCTAACCCAATGGATGCGATGATTATTCGTTCCATCTGCGAGCTGGCGGAGATGCAGGATCTGGAGGTTGTGGCGGAATATGTCGAGACCGAGGAGCAGCAGGCGCTGCTGGTGGAGCTAGGTGTGGACTATATGCAGGGGTATCTCATTGATAAGCCAAGACCGCTTTGCGATATTGGCTACCAGACCGAGTCATAAATAAAAAGGGCCTGTAACAACGTTACAGGCCCTTTTTTAATGCGGGTAGATTACAGAACCAGTGCCGCGATAGAAGCGGACAGTACGCTCACCAGCGTAGAACCGTAAACCAGCTTCAGACCGAAGCGGGAAACCACGTTACCCTGTTCTTCGTTCAGGCCTTTAATCGCGCCAGCGATGATACCGATAGAAGAGAAGTTAGCGAAGGAAACCAGGAATACGGAGATGATGCCGACCGCGCGCGGGGAGAGTTCAGCGGCGACTTTCTGCAGATCCATCATGGCAACGAATTCGTTAGAAACCAGTTTGGTCGCCATGATGCTACCAACCTGCAGGGATTCGCTTGCCGGTACACCCATAACCCATGCAACGGGATAGAAGATGTAACCCAGAATGCCCTGGAAGGAGATGCTGTAGCCGAACCAACCGGTAACGGTCGCGAACAGGGCGTTCAGCGCAGCGATCAGGGCGATAAAGCCGATCAGCATTGCCGCAACGATAATCGCAACTTTGAAACCTGCCAGAATGTATTCACCCAGCATTTCGAAGAAGCTCTGTCCTTCGTGCAGGTTAGACATCTGAATGTTCTCTTCGCTGGCATCTACGCGGTACGGGTTGATCAGCGACAGAACGATAAAGGTGCTGAACATGTTCAGTACCAGCGCCGCAACAACGAACTTCGGCTCCAGCATGGTCATGTATGCGCCCACGATAGACATGGAAACGGTAGACATCGCGGTGGCCGACATGGTGTACATGCGGTTACGGGACATTTTACCGAGGATATCTTTATAAGCGATGAAGTTTTCAGACTGGCCCAGAATCAGGGAGCTGACGGCGTTGAAAGATTCCAGCTTACCCATGCCGTTGATTTTAGACAGCACGGTACCAATTGCACGAATGATAATCGGCAGAATACGGATATGCTGCAGAATACCGATCAGCGCGGAGATGAAGACGATAGGGCAGAGAACCTTCAGGAAGAAGAAGGCCAGACCTTTATCGTTCATGCTGCCGAAGACGAAGTCGGTCCCGTTGTTCGCAAAACCAAGCAGTTTTTCGAACATTTCGGCAAAGCCACGTACGAAGCCCAGACCAATATCAGAGTTCAGGAAGAACCATGCCAGTAAAACTTCAATGACAAGTAATTGAATAACATAACGAATGCGAATCTCTTTGCGGTTGGTGCTGACCAGCAAGGCCAGGATACCTACCACCACGAGCGCGAGAACAAAATGCAAGACGCGGTCCATATTTGCTCCAAACATGAGACGGGTTAAATTTTCTTGCACATTCTATGTAACATCATTAAATAAAACGAGATCTCCATCCCACTATATTTAGTTCCTGTGAGCAAACTCAAAATTAGTGATCAAAGATACATTTTTGTGATGTTAAGTAAATGTATGAAAAGTTCCCTTGTTGTACTACTCTCATCTTAAGCGTACACCAAACCCCCGCAACCTCCAGTCTGGCGATTGATTCCGGCTATCAGAGCAATCATTATCATCTTTTACAAATGAACTTGATAATCATTCGCATTCTGTTAGCCTGAAACATAGCAAAGGCTATGTTTTTGAGGCAGACCATGACAAACAGTCGCGTTGAGAGTAACACCGGTCGTGCAGCGCGCCGTATGCGGCTAGCGCTGATGGGGCCCGCATTTATTGCCGCCATCGGCTATATCGATCCCGGCAACTTTGCCACCAACATTCAGGCTGGGGCGAGCTTCGGCTACCAGCTGCTGTGGGTTGTCGTCTGGGCAAACCTGATGGCGATGCTGATTCAGGTGCTGTCCGCGAAGCTCGGTATCGCCACGGGGAAAAACCTGGCGGAGCAGATTCGCGACCATTATCCGCGTCCGGTAGTCTGGTTCTACTGGGTACAGGCGGAAATCATCGCTATGGCAACCGATCTGGCAGAATTTATCGGGGCAGCAATCGGCTTTAAGCTGATCCTCGGCGTTTCGCTGTTGCAAGGGGCGGTGCTGACGGGGGTTGCCACCTACCTGATTCTGATGCTGCAACGCCGTGGGCAAAAGCCGCTGGAAAAAGTGATTGGCGGCCTGCTGCTATTTGTGGCGGCGGCCTATATCGTTGAGCTGGTTTTCTCGCAGCCGCAGATGGCACCGCTCGCCAAAGGGATGATTATTCCGTCGCTGCCTAACTCCGAAGCGGTGTTCCTCGCGGCGGGCGTTCTGGGTGCGACTATCATGCCGCACGTTATCTATCTGCACTCATCTCTGACTCAGCACCTACATGGCGGTAGTGCCAAAGAGCGCTATCACGCCACGCGCTGGGATGTGGCTATCGCCATGACCATTGCCGGTTTCGTTAACCTCGCCATGATGGCGACGGCGGCGGCGGCGTTCCACTTCCACGGTCATACTGGTGTTGCCGACCTCGATGAGGCGTATCTTACCCTCGAACCGTTGCTGAGCCATGCGGCAGCAACCATCTTCGGCCTGAGTCTGGTGGCGGCGGGGCTTTCCTCTACGGTAGTTGGGACGCTGGCCGGACAGGTGGTGATGCAGGGCTTTATTCGCTTCCACATTCCGCTGTGGTTCCGTCGTGCGGTGACGATGCTGCCGTCATTTATTGTGATTCTGATGGGGCTCGACCCAACGCGCATTCTGGTGATGAGCCAGGTGCTGTTAAGCTTTGGTATCGCGCTGGCGCTGGTGCCGCTGCTGATTTTCACCAGCAATCGCCAACTGATGGGTGAGCTGGTCAATACGCAGTGGATTAAACGAATTGGCTGGGTGATTGTGGCGATTGTGGTGGCGCTGAATGGGTGGCTGCTGCTGGGGACGTTGCTTGCCTGATGACGCTGCGCTTATCTGGCCTACATGAAACCTGTAGGCCAGATAAGGCGAAGCCGCCATCCGGCAAACTCCGGCAAGGTATCAATGATGATGCCCGTGTCCATGACCGTGGCCTCTTCCGCGCCCACGATGATCGTCGCGGTCGCTCCAGCCTTCACGATAGCCGCGCTCATAGGCTTTGCGGTTATCCCAACCGCGGTGCCAGCCGTTATCGCGGTGATACCAGTTTCGATGCCAGTAATCACGATCGCGCCAGCGACCGCCGTCCCAGTAGTTACCGTAATTATCGCGATCGCCAATTTGTAATTTTACGGACGGCAGCAGGGTGATTTCACCAGCATTCGCGAACATCGGGGCCGATGCCATCAACACTGCCGCCAGAATCAGTGACCTGAACATACTTCTCTCCTATACGATCGTGGCCTGTAAGGCCTGTTAACGCAATATTACAATTCGGTAAATACCGCGATTATTGGGGTAACTCTTAAATCGTCAGGAGAGAGCACTTTTTGCTAAAGTTGCCGTTATTTTATACTGCGCAGAACACTATCGATGGTATCGCTTTCCTCAGCGCTGAAATGCCGATTGCTCAGCATGCCCACTGCATCATCAAGCTGCGCAGTTTTGCTGGCACCAATCAACACCGACGTCACCGCCTGTTGGCGTAATACCCACGCCAGTGCCATCTGCGATAGCTTCTGACCACGCTGCTCTGCGATAGCGTTAAGCTGGCGTACGGCTTCCAGCTTGCCGTCGGTCAGCTGCTCCGGCTTCAGGAAGATGCTGCCGCTGGCGGCGCGGGAGTCTGCTGGAATACCGTGTAGGTAACGATCTGTCAGTTGCCCGCCCGCTAACGGCGAGAAGGCGATACAGCCGACTCCTTCCTGCTGCAGCACCTGAAGCAGGCCATTTTCAGGGCTTCTTTCAAGCATTGAATATTTCGGCTGGTGAATAAGACACGGCGTACCAAGGTCGTTCAGAATCGCAATGGCCTGACGAGCCAGTTCGGCCGGGTAGTTGGAAAGCCCGATGTACAGTGCCTTACCCTGACGCACGATATGGTCCAGCGCGCGCATGGTTTCCTGCAGCGGCGTTTCCGGGTCCGGGCGGTGGTGATAGAAGATATCGACGTACTCAAGCCCCATCCGCTTCAGGCTCTGATCGAGGCTTGAAATCAGATACTTACGCGAACCCCAGTCGCCATACGGCCCGTCCCACATGGTATAGCCGGCTTTGCTGGAGATAATCAGTTCATCACGGTAGGGCAGGAAATCTTCCCGCAGAATGCGGCCAAAGTTGCTTTCAGCAGAGCCTGGAGGCGGCCCGTAGTTGTTGGCTAGATCGAAATGGGTGATCCCAAGGTCGAACGCGTGGTGCAGCAGCTGGCGGCTGTTTTCTACTCGCGTTTCGTCGCCAAAGTTGTGCCACAGCCCCAGCGAAATGGCCGGCAGTTTGAGGCCGCTATTGCCGCAGCGCTGAAACGTCATGGTCTCATAACGCGTCGGGCTTGCCTGGTAAACCATTGTGTCCTCCAGATTATCCGGTTGTGTATACGCTTACACTAGCGAATGTCCACCGACTCGTACACTCCTGAAATCTGTAAAAATTGCTTTCCAGGGGACTTTTTGACGAAATCTGGACAGCCTTAACACTTCCTCAATACTCAAAGAATACTGACTGGAGGAGGTGCATGATGACAACGTCCTATACCGTGGCAGATTATCTGCTTGACCGCCTCGCCGACTGTGGCGTTGACCACCTGTTTGGCGTCCCCGGAGACTACAACCTCCAGTTCCTCGACCATGTTATCGCGCACCGACAGATTCGCTGGGTCGGCTGTGCGAACGAACTTAACGCCGCCTACGCCGCCGATGGCTACGCGCGGATGCAGGGTTGCGGCGCGCTGCTCACCACCTTCGGCGTCGGTGAGCTGAGTGCGCTGAACGGGGTAGCGGGGAGCTTTGCTGAACACGTTCCGGTACTGCATATTGTCGGTGCCCCCTGTACAGGTGCTCAGCAGCGACGTGAGTGTTTACACCATACCCTGGGGGACGGCAATTTCGATCGCTTTCGCCAGATGAGCGCGCCTGTCTCGGTAGCGCAGGGCGTGCTGGATGCCGCTAACGCCCGCGATGAAATCGACCGCGTGCTGCGCGATATTCTGCACTACAGTCGTCCTGGCTATCTGCTGTTGCCTGCGGATATCGCTGCGCTGCCAACCTCTCCTCCTGTAAACGCTCTCACGGCAAAACAAACGCCGGTTGATTCGACTGAACTGGCCGATTTTGTTTCGCACGCTCGCGCTTTGTTGAATGACCGCCGCCGTATCTCTCTGCTGGCCGATGTGCTTGCCCTGCGCTTTGGTCTGCAATCGACGCTAAATAAATGGATGGATGCGGTTCCGATCCCTCACGCGACCATGCTAATGGGCAAAGGACTATTTAATGAGACGCATGCTGGGTTTGTGGGCACTTACAGCGGCGGTGCCAGCCAGCCGGAAACGCGCGCCGCAATAGAAGATGCGGAGGTTATTTTTTGCATCGGTACCTGTTTTACCGACACGCTCACGGCAGGCTTCACCCACCAGATTCCGGCAGAAAAATCTATTGAAATCCAGCCTTTTGCTGCGCGGGTCGGGAAACGCTGGTTTAGCGGAATAGGCATGCAGGAAGCGGTGAATGCGCTGATTGCGCTGAGCCGTGACTTTTCCGCGCAGTGGCAAATACAGCCTGCCCGGGTGCTGAAAACGACGGCGGCGGATACCGGTCAGCTAACCCAACGCCACTTCTGGCAAACGCTGGATAAATATCTGATGCCGCACGACATTATACTGGGCGATCAGGGGACGGCGGCGTTCGGGCTTGCTGACCTGACGCTCCCGCAGGGGGCTAGCCTGATCGTGCAGCCGCTGTGGGGATCGATTGGCTATACGCTGCCGGCCGCATTTGGCGCGCAGACCTCGCAGCCGGAACGGCGCGTGGTGCTGGTGGTGGGCGACGGGGCCGCGCAGCTGACGATTCAGGAGCTCAGCTCAATGCTGCGCGATGGGCTGAAACCGCTGATCCTGCTGCTGAATAATGAAGGCTACACGGTTGAACGGGCGATTCATGGCCCGGAAGAGCGCTATAACGATATCAGCCTATGGAACTGGACCCAGTTGCCGCAGGCTCTTAACCTGGATTGTCAGGCCGAATGCTGGAAAGTGAGCAACGTCTCGCAGCTTAGCGACGCGCTGGCGCGCGCCGCCCACCGGGACAAGCTGACCCTGCTTGAGGTGATGCTGCCGAAAATGGATATTCCGCCGCTGTTAAAAGCGGTCACACAGGCGCTAGAGGCGCGTAACAACAGCCATTAATCCTTACGTTTGCGCGGCACCATCATTGTGGGTTTCCCCGCCAGCAGGAGCCAGGCGGGGAGCATCACGATGCACAGCAGCGGCAGCAGCGTGGTATCAGGCACTACCACAGCAGCCATAAACAGGCTCAGCCAGGCATCGCGAGTGACCACTAAAACCAGCCCCAGAATGGCGCAGGAGACGGTAATCGCCGCCGGAACGGCATCCACGTGCGCATGGAGCATCAGGCCTAACGCCACCGCAACAAATACCGCCGGGAAGATGCGCCCGCCCCGGAACCCGCAGGCGGCAGCTACGACCAGCGCCGCCAGCTTGCTGAGCGCAAATAGCATATAGTCACCTGCACCGAAGCTCTGACCTGCGGTCAGCCGCTGCATCTCATCCAGCCCTTTAAACAGGGTGATAGGCCCGCCAACGGTACCAATAATCCCCAGCACAAAACCGCCGACGCCGAGGATCAATACTGGATGTTTTAAACGGTGCATCAATGCGTGCAGATGCGGCAGGCACCAGACGGCAACCATCCCAATGGCGATAGCAAAGACGGCGACAATCGCCCCGCTGAAAATATCGACGATGCGCAGCGTCTGATAATGCTCAATCGGCAGTGAAAACTGCGGATGAAAGAATACGCCGGTGGTTAATGCCCCGGCGGCGGCGGCCAGCAGCGGCGCAAAAAGGCGGTCCCACAGCGGCGATTCGTTATTGCTGGTTAGCGTCTGGGTGAAAATCAGCGCGGCGGCAACTGGGGTGCCAAACAGAGCGCCGATGGTGCCCGCTGCGGCGAGAATGGTCCAGTCCAGCGAGCTGACACGCGGGAAGAAGCGCGCGCCCAGCGCAACCGCTAGCGCGATGTTCACCGACATAATCGGGTGCTCAGGGCCGAGGCTCACGCCGCCCGCCAGCCCGATAATTAACGCAATGACCAGTCCCGGCAGATGAGAAGGGGGAACCGCCGCGCCAATTAACGGTTCGCTGGCCGGGTCCGGCCCGGCATGACCGGGGCTATAGCGAATGACCAGACCGACGGCGATGCCGGTCAGGGTCAGCATCAGGATTATCCAAAAAGGGGAGTCAAAGGCCACGCCGAACGTCGCGGGCAGATTGCGCCACAGCAGATGTTGCAGCACGGCGGCAATTTTCATCACCACAATTAAAAGCAGGCTCGAGGCGATACCGATCAGCACCGCGGGAATAGAGAGCAACAACATCGTTCTGGCTCGCGGGTGGAGCATGTTTTTATCCTTTTGACTGAATGCTGAGGTTACTTTGCATTTTCCGTCGGTTACGTTCAGCGCAAATGATGCTGAAACGATACGGCGCAATAGCGCATCCGGCCTTTGCATCTGATAAGAATGACGCAAAAAATGTGACCGGGATCGATAATCCTGGGGTGCTCACACAAACGTCATTGTCGTGAAAGCGCCTTGAATTTACAGTGTGACAAAGATTTATTCTGACTTTAGCGGAGCCGTAACGGAATGACAAAGTTTGCTTTAGTGGGTGATGTTGGGGGCACCAATGCGCGTCTGGCATTGTGCGATTTAGCCAGCGGTGAAATTTCGCAGGCGAAAACCTATTCCGGTCTGGATTATCCAAGCCTGGAAGCCGTTGTCCGCGTCTATCTCGACGAGCATAACGTGTCGGTCGAAGACGGCTGTATCGCGATTGCCTGCCCGATTACCGGTGACTGGGTGGCGATGACCAACCACACCTGGCAGTTCTCGATTGCGGAAATGAAGAAAAACCTCGGTTTCTCGCACCTGGAAATCATCAACGATTTTACCGCGGTCTCCATGGCGATTCCGATGCTGAAAAAAGAGCATCTGATCCAGTTCGGCGGCACCGAGCCGGTTGAAGGCAAACCGATCGCCGTTTACGGTGCGGGCACTGGCCTTGGCGTGGCGCATCTGGTTCACGTCGATAAGCGTTGGGTCAGCCTGCCGGGCGAAGGCGGCCACGTTGACTTCGCGCCAAATAGCGAAGAAGAGGGGATTATTCTTGAAGTGCTGCGCGAAGAGATTGGCCATGTTTCCGCCGAGCGCGTGCTCTCCGGCCCTGGCCTTGTCAACCTCTATCGGGCCATTGTGAAGTCCGACAACCGTGTACCGGAAAACTACAAGCCGAAGGATATTACCGAACGCGCGCTGGCGGATACCTGCACCGACTGCCGCCGCGCGCTGTCGCTGTTCTGCGTCATCATGGGCCGCTTTGGCGGTGACCTGGCGTTAACCCTTGGCACCTTTGGCGGCGTCTATATCGCCGGTGGCATTGTGCCGCGCTTCCTCGAATTCTTCAAAGCCTCCGGCTTCCGTGGCGGGTTTGAAGATAAAGGCCGCTTTAAAGATTACGTTCACCCGATCCCGGTCTACCTGATTGTACACGACAATCCAGGCCTGCTGGGCTCAGGTGCCCATCTGCGTCAGACGCTGGGCCAGATTCTGTAATCCCCGGCCCGATAAAACAAAAAACCGCGTTCATCGCGGTTTTTTTATTTCTATGCCAGAGGCGGTTTTCGGCCCAGAATCTCTTTACGGATGATCTCGGCCCCTGCGTTCAACGCCTTGAGCTTGCCGCGAGCGACCTGGCGAGGCAGCGGTGCCATACCGCAGTTGGTTGACGGGTAGAGGTTCTCTGCATCGACAAACTGTAGGGCCTTGCGCAGCGTATTGGCCACTTCTTCAGGCGTTTCAATCGCGTGGTTTGCCACGTCAATCGCCCCAACCATCACCTTTTTACCGCGAATCAGCTCCAGCAGATCCATCGGTACGCGGGAGTTATGGCACTCCAGCGAAATAATATCGATATTCGACGACTGCAGTTTCGGGAACGCTTCTTCGTACTGGCGCCACTCTGAGCCCAGCGTCTTTTTCCAGTCGGTGTTGGCTTTAATGCCGTAGCCGTAGCAAATATGTACCGCGGTTTCGCATTTCAGCCCTTCAACGGCGCGCTCTAAGGCGGCGATGCCCCAGTCGTTAACTTCATCAAAGAAGACATTAAATGCAGGTTCATCGAACTGAATGATATCCACGCCAGCGGCTTCTAATTCACGGGCTTCCTGGTTAAGGATTTTGGCAAATTCCCACGCCAGCTTTTCGCGGCTTTTGTAGTGGTTGTCATACAGCGTATCAATCATGGTCATCGGCCCCGGCAGCGCCCATTTGATAGGCTGCTTAGTGAGCTGACGCAGGTAGCGTGCGTCTTCAACAAAGACCGGTTTCTGACGCGCCACTTCACCCACCACCGTCGGCACGCTCGCATCGTAGCGATTACGAATTTTCACAATCTCGCGTTTTTCAAAATCGACGCCGCTCAGGTGCTCAATAAAGGTAGTGACGAAGTGCTGACGGGTCTGCTCGCCGTCGCTGACGATATCGATACCGGCCAGCAGCTGTTCCTGCAGGGAGAGACGCAGCGCATCCTGTTTCCCTTCAATTAACTCGTCGTTCTGCAGTTTCCACGGAGACCATAGCGTCTCGGGCTGCGCCAGCCAGGAAGGTTTTGGCAGGCTGCCAGCAGTGGAAGTAGGGAGCAATGTTTTCATATTCGATAACCTGGTATTTTTCGTTAATCAAAGAGCGTAGCTTGCGGACCATTGCTCAAGAATGTTCTGGTAAGGCTTAATAAAGTGCTCTTCGGTAAATTTGCCCTGCTCAATCGCTAACCGGCTACGCTCTTCGCGGTCGTAAACAATTTTGGTTAATGAGTGATCCTGCTGGTTCAGGTCTGGCTGATAGCACAGGCCCGCCGCTGAGTTGGCATTGTAAATTTCCGGGCGATAAATCTTCTGGAACGTCTCCATGGTGCTGATGGTGCTGATAAGCTCCAGGCTGGTGTAATCCGCCAGCAGGTCACCGGAGAAGAAGAAGGCCAGCGGTGCGACGCTGTTTTTTGGCATGAAATAGCGCACCTTCAGGCCCATCTTGCCGAAGTACTGCTCAGTCAGCGACGCACTGCTTGGCTGATATTCAATGCCCAGTACCGGATGTTCATTACCGGTACGGCGGTAGACGTCTTTGCTGGACACGCTCAGGCAGATAACCGGCGATTTTTTAAAGTTCGCTTTGTACTCTGCGGAGTGAGCGAAGAGCTTAAAGATATTGCCGTGCAGGTCGCCGAAAGTATCCGGGATGTTAAATTCCGCACGGTTTTTATTATGTTCTAACAGCAGTACGCTGAAGTCATAATCCCGCACGTAGGACGAGAAGTTATTGCCGACGATCCCTTCGATACGTTCGTTGGTTTGCTTATCAACAATATGCGTTTTCAAAATTTCGATGGCCGGGAAGGCATTCGTTTTCCCTTCCGCATCGATATTCATTTCGACGGAAATAATCTCCAGCTCAACGGCATAGCGATCGCCTTTCGGATTATCCCAATGCGCTAAGGTATTGAAACGGTTATCAATCATCTTCAACGTATTACGCAGGTTCTCCTGACGATTTTCCCCACGGGCCAGGTTCGCGAAGTTGGTGGTAATACGCGTATTTTCCGCCGGATTATAGTTCTCGTCGAAACGGCTGCTTTTAATCGTAAAGGTAAAGTCTTTGTTCATCGCGTCTTGCATCCCGAGTGCTGAAATGAAAATTAAAATCACGTCCTGGTTCCCAGAGTTTGTGCTCTGGTTTGCTCATTCAGCAGTCTTAATGTTGCCGATAAGTTAATGTTGATAATTTATGCCAGAGGCGGTGGAAGAGGGAAAGCGACTTAATTTCATTGCAACATGAGAGAAGTTCATGGTGCTGAGGAAGGGGATGCTGAGAAGGTGAATAAAATTCATTTATGATAAAAGGGTAACGACACCCTGATGGAGCAAACATGAGAACGCAGAAACGATGCATGGGGCACGTGGCTATCGTGGTAGATGACTACGACCGCGCCATTGAGTACTACACCAACAAACTGGGTTTCACACTGGTTGAAGATACGCCGCAGCCGGGAAAACGGTGGGTGGTGGTCTCGCCAAACCCGGAAAGCGACTGCAATTTGCTGCTGGCGCGTGCCTCAAACGAGCGGCAGGAGAGCTTTATCGGTAACCAGTGCGGTGGGCGGGTATTCCTGTTCCTGCAAACCGATGATTTCTGGCGCGATTACCATGCCATGAAAGCGAAAGGTGTCACGTTCTGCGAGGAACCGCGAGAAGAAGAATATGGCACGGTGGTGGTCTTTGAAGACCTCTACGGTAACCGCTGGGATCTTTATCAGAACAAGTAACCCTAACGTTCTGGGTATAATACGCGTTCGATACGTTAAATAACCTTGTACTGACGACGATGAATCTCAATCGCTTTTGTTATTTGCTGCTGGTGCTGGCGGCTCTTGCCAGCATTTTTACACCTTATCCGGTTGTGGCGTGGTTCCTGCTGGCTAACGTTCTGACGCTGGTGATTTACGGCGCCGATAAACTGGCGGCTCGTCAGGGTTGGCGTAGAGTGCCGGAGGCCACACTGCTGGCGTTTGGCGTGGTGGGCGGTTGGCCCGGCGCGCTGATGGGACAGCAGGTCTTTCGCCATAAAACGCAAAAACAGCCGTTTAAAACCTATTTTATTATCAGTGTGATAGTGAACATCGTGGTAATGATCGCGGTGTATCTACTGCTGAATAAGGGAGGGGTATGAACCTTTATCTCATTGACCAGAAGGGTGGCTTAGCGTTGCAGCAAGGCGGCAGCGTTGTGGTTGAGTTTGATAACGGCAAGACGCTTGAACTGGCAGAAAGCCAGCAGCCGTTACCGGCGGAAATTCCAGACGGTATTCATATCTGGGGCGGGAGGATGCCCTCTGCCTCCTCGGCCGATACCGCGTTTTCGACGCTGAACATCATGCCGGTGGCATCAAATGGCGTGATTATCTCCCCGCATCATGAAAATAATTCCACTTCGGGCGGCGGTATTGCGCTGTTTATTGCAAATGCTGATGGTGCCCTGCAGCCGGTGAAAGAGAATAACCTGCTGATTGAGCTGAACAATGGCAAAACGCTGGAAGCTATGTCCGACTACGCCAATAAGGGGCTGCTTATCTGGGGAGGGCGTGAACCTATTGCCGGGCTACCGCTGGAAGATACCCGAAAACGAACTGAAAATCTGGGGCTCTTCCCGCTAGCGGCTAATGTTGTTCATCTCTTTCCCTATCGATTGGCGTAACACTCCGGCAGAACTTGCGCGAACTGCCGGATGATGGCGTAAATACCTTATCCGGCCTACCGTTCATGACATAATCAATTAATGCTCGCTATCGGTGTGCGGTTTTTCCGGCGTCGATGTGGCATTTTTTTCGCGTAACAGTCGCTGCACCCGGTTGTGCTGCCATTGGGCAATTCGCTCCCGGAGGATAAAAGTTCTCAGTCCGCGAAAGGCGATAAGTGAACCCCAGATAAGGGTCACTATCAGCGACCAGTAGCTGCCTGGCGAGTAAAAGTAGTTCACCGCCATCAGCCCGGCACAGACCAGAACGGCAATGGTCAGACTGCGGTAGAAGCGCGTCTCCTCCTGTACGCGTTGTCTGGCATCGTGGATCCGCGTATCCAGCGCCTCGCTTGCTATCTCCGTCTCCTCCGAAAGCTCCGAGACCGTAACGTTAAATACCGAGGCCAACGCGCTGATGGTTTCCAGCCCCGGCGTGTGACCATTTTCAATGCGCTGTACCGTTCTTACCGACAGAGAAGCCAGTTGCGCCAGTTGTTCCTGTGACCATGCATTTTTGAGTCGGTAGGCTTTAATTTTTTCACTCGTACTCATTGCTGTTGCCTCGTAGATATGGGATAGGAACAGTCTTGCACATCTTTTCTCACAGCGGCACGACAGGCAGGCGACACCAACCCGACAGGTGCCCGACACCTCATTTAGGGGAGTTTTTTAAACCCATGGGGCACAGGTAAAATTCGCTATCCCGTTCAGGATAACGGATGATAAAAGCATTAACGTACAGAGAGAATAGAAAAGGGAAAGCGCTGTGTTGAAAAAGTTGGTCACCGGGCAACTGAGTTTGCCAATGACGTTTTGGGGATGGGGATTTTGTGGCGGGCTGGTTTTGGGGCTGATTGGCCTTGCGGGCATTCATACCACCCATGCCGCGCTGGTTCCGTTGTCTTACCTTTTAAAAATCGTTCTGTTTTGTGCCGTACTGTCAGGCGTGACGTTTATTCTGCGTAGAAAAATAACGGTATTCGGGAGCCTGGCTTTTCTGGTGCTTCTGGCGCAGGTCATCCTCAACATCATCATGTTTATCGGACTCTATTCATTATTATTTATCTGGTAGCGCCATTCCCGTTTTCGTCGACGTCTCGCTTTATATCGCTAAGGGTAAACTGCTCGGCGTCGATGCCTTTACAAGCTGTAGCTGAGGATAGCGTTCCAGCCATCTTTTTATCGCAACCCGCTCTCTGAAAACGGCGAGTTTATCCCGCTCAAACGGGGGCGTCGGCCTGAGACGGAGTTCAAACAGGTCGTGAAGCCCATAAGGGGCGATACTCTCAATAAGACCTGAAGGTGCGATTCTGACGGCCACCGCCGTCGCGGTTTCGGGCCAGAAGCTCAGCGCATGCTCCGTTGAGTCATAGGGAGAGTTGCCGTTATGGTGATGCATTCTGGCCTGATTCTTCACTGACCAGTCAAATGCTGATGTCAGTTGCCGAAGCTTTTCTTCCAGGCGTCGATCCTCATCCGGGCTGCACTGATTTTTATCGAAGAACACCACATCCACATCGCCTGCTACGGGGCGTGGGCTAAACCCATGAAGGTGATCCCACACTGCTTCCCGCACAAATCCGGCGCCGATCCAGCCGTCCCTGAGCCCTAGAGTTTGCACAGCATGAAGCGCCTGCATTCTGCCAGGGTCGGCAAGCAAAATTCTCTGTAAGGTCTCCTGGTAGGACATCGCTTTCATCTACAGAATATCCATTTAATGTCGCCCGTCCCCAAGCTAGAGATGCATGATCTGGCGAAACTCTTTCACCTTGCTGCGGCTTACCGGCACCTGAAACTCCAGGTCGCGCAGGCGCAGAATGTAGGTGTTATTAAACCACGGCTCTATCTCGCGAATTTTATTCAGGTTGACGCAAAAAGAACGGTGGCAGCGGAAAAACTGGCTGGCCGGCAGCCTGGCGCAAAACTCGGTGATGTTCATCGGCATCACGTACGACTCGCGTCGGGTATAGACAAACGTCATTTTCTCGTGCGCTTCGGCGTAATAGATGTCGTTTACCGGCGTCACGATGATACGCTCGTCCTTAATCAGGTTGATGGTGTCATTTTCTCGCGGTGCGCTGCTGGCCACGTTGACGCTGCCAGACTGCTGCTGTTGCCAGCTGGCTTCCAGCTTTTGCAGCATGGTGACGATGCGTAATTCCTGATACGGTTTCAGAATATAGTCGAACGCTTCCAGCTCAAAGGCCTCCACTGCATGCTCTTTCCACGCGGTGATAAAGACGATAAACGGCTTATGGGCAAACTGGCTGATGTTCTGCGCCAGCAGTACGCCGTCCAGAGACGGAATGTTGATGTCGAGGAAAATGGCATCCGCTTTGTTGTGCTGCAAAAATTTCAGCACGTCGAGCCCGTCGTCAAACGTTCCGACAATCTCCATCTGGCTATGCTGCTGAATCAGCCAGGTAAGCTCCTGCTGTGCCAGGAATTCATCTTCGACAATGATGACTTTCATGTAAGCTCCGGGTTAGGGCAATAACGTGGCGGCGACCGGCTGGGGCGTACGCTGGTTAGGAATATAGAACGACATTTCCGTGCCCGGCTCCAGACGGCGAATATGCAACCCTTCGCCGTACAGCAGTTTGACGCGGTGGTGCACGTTGAGCAGGCCTATCTTATTCCCCGGCATTTCGTTGGCTTCAACCCGCGCAATCACCAGCGGGTCGATACCCGGCCCGGTATCGCGCACGCCAATGCGCACGCGGTTGCCGGACTCCGTCACGCTGATAGTGACCACACCTTTCCCCTTGCTGCGCTGAATGCCGTGCACGATGGCGTTTTCCACCAACGGCTGGATCAGCAGGCTAGGGATCAGGCAGTTCACCTCATCGTCAATATCATAAATGACCGTGAGCTTATCGCCGAAACGCGCCTGTTCGATGGCGATATAGTCTTTAATCTGGTACAGCTCTTTGCGAATATCAATCTGCTCATCATCTTTTAATTCAATGTTATAGCGCAGATAGCGCGAGAGATTGAAAATCAGTTGCCGGGCGGTATCCGGGTTCATGCGAATCGAGGATGAAATCGCATTCAGGGCGTTAAACAGAAAATGGGGATTGATTTTACTTTGTAGCGCGCGTAGTTCTGCCTTATTTGCCATTTCCCGCAGCTGTTCGGCGCGAGAAACTTCCAGTTGGGTAGAGATGATTTGCGATAACCCTATCGCCATCTCTTGCAGCGAGGAGGTGATCTGGTGCGCGTGGCAGTAGTAAATTTTTAGCGTACCGGTGACGACCCCTTTCTCGGAAAGCGGGATCACCAGCATCGAGTGAATTTCCGGGGTGCGATAGGCTTCATCATTGTTTTTAATGATGATTTCGTTGTTGTTGATCGCCTGTTTGGTGGTGGGGCTGATGGCGTCATCGTTATTGTGGTAGTTATCTTCCCCCACGCCGACGTAGGCCAGTACCCGGTCGGTGTTGGTGATCGCTACCGCATCGGCGTGAATATCCTGACGGATGATGTCGCAAATTTGACGCAGCGTGTCGCTGTTTATCTGGCGAAACAGCGGCAGCGTTTTGTTGGCTATATCCAGCGCAAGCTTGGCCTGGCGTGCGGCGCTGGCCTCTTTTTCTCCCTCAACGCTTTGTACCAGCAAAACGATAAAGCCGATGCAGACGCTGCCAGCAATCATTGGGATACCAATCTTCGACACGATATCCACGCCCAGCGCGATGTTCGGTGCCCAGACGATCACCAGAATCATGGTTAGCGTTTCACACAGCATCCCACCAAGAATACCGATTTTCCAGTGCAGCTCTTTTGGCACCCGGCGGTTAATCAGGCCGGAGAGGATCCCCGCAATAATGCTGGTAATAAAACATGGCACTGCGGTGACGCCGCCAGCATCAATCAGGTAGCGGTGGATCCCAGCGATGATCCCCACAATACCGCCGACCCACGGGCCAAACAGGATCCCGCCAGACATCACCGCGATGATTCGCACGTTTACCAGCGACCCTTCCACCGGCACGCCGGACCAGGTACTGAAGATAGCGAACATCGAGAAAATGACCGTGACCGCCAGCAGTTCTTTTGGGGTATGCGCTGATTTATGCAGCAGCTCGCGGAATAGACGGATGCGAATCAGGAAAAAAAGACAGATCAGCATTAATGCGGCCCGATCATAGACCGCGAGCAGCATATTGAGTATTTCGTGCATGGGGGAGCGCCGAATGTTTTCTGGAAAGCGCTTATGATAAGAAACCCGGCGGCGGATGACCAGCGGTACGCATGAATAGGGATAAACCCTGTTTTTAAAAGGGGATTGATAGAAGAAACGAATCACTGAGGTGAGATCATAAATTTTCGACCTGTCAGTACAACTCTGATGAAAATCACTAGATAATATATTGTTATATTTGTGTTTTAATTTTACTGGTTTTGACCGCTAGTGATTAATTCCCGTTCGCAGACTTTCCCCTTTTCGCCGCAGAAATATTTTTTTACTTGCCCCCTCGACAGCGCCAATTTTTTCAGGTTATTTTCTAGTCATGCCACATCGGTGGCAGCGTCGCTCGAACGGTTCGGGCGCTAACGTAAATCTGAGGAACCTATGGCTGACTCCAGTCCTGAACGCCGTTTTACGCGTATCGATCGCTTACCCCCTTATGTTTTTAACATTACCGCTGAACTGAAAATGGCTGCGCGTCGGCGCGGCGAAGATATTATCGATTTCAGCATGGGTAACCCGGACGGCGCGACGCCGCCGCACATTGTCGAAAAGCTCTGTACCGTGGCTCAACGCCCGGATACCCACGGCTACTCTACCTCACGCGGTATTCCGCGCCTGCGCCGGGCGATCTCTCGCTGGTATCAGGAGCGCTACAACGTTGAGATCGATCCGGAAAGCGAAGCGATTGTAACCATTGGTTCAAAGGAGGGGCTGGCGCACCTGATGCTGGCGACGCTCGATCACGGCGATACCGTACTGGTGCCGAACCCGAGCTACCCGATCCACATTTACGGCGCGGTGATTGCCGGAGCCCAGGTACGTTCCGTACCGCTGGTGGAAGGGGTCGATTTCTTTAATGAACTGGAGCGGGCGATCCGCGAAAGCTATCCGAAGCCGAAGATGATGATCTTAGGTTTCCCATCTAACCCGACCGCGCAGTGCGTCGAGCTGGAATTCTTCGAGAAAGTGGTCGCGCTGGCCAAACGCTACGACGTGCTGGTGGTGCATGACCTGGCTTACGCCGATATCGTCTACGACGGCTGGAAAGCGCCGTCAATTATGGAAGTTCCCGGTGCTCGTGACGTGGCGGTTGAGTTCTTCACGCTGTCGAAAAGCTACAATATGGCGGGCTGGCGTATTGGCTTTATGGTGGGTAATAAAACCCTGGTCAACGCCCTGGCGCGTATTAAGAGCTACCACGACTACGGCACCTTCACCCCGCTTCAGGTTGCTGCGATTGCCGCACTGGAAGGGGATCAACAGTGCGTGCACGATATTGCCGCGCAGTACAAACGCCGCCGTGACGTGCTGGTGAAAGGGTTACATGAAGCGGGCTGGATGGTCGATATGCCAAAGGCGTCGATGTACGTATGGGCTAAAATTCCCGAACAGTACGCCCATATGGGTTCGCTGGAGTTCGCCAAGAAGATGCTGCAGGACGCGAAGGTTTGCGTGTCGCCGGGCATCGGTTTTGGTGACTATGGTGATACCCACGTGCGCTTTGCGCTGATTGAAAACCGTGACCGTATTCGCCAGGCTATTCGCGGTATCAAAGCGATGTTCCGCGCCGACGGGCTACTGCCGTCAGAGGGTAAATCGGCAGGCTGATTTACCCGCCCCTACAAATGCAAACAGGAGCCAATTGGCTCCTGTTTTTTTTGCTTTTTATTGGCTAGATCATCAGGGCGAACGTGCCGGCAAAAACGATGACCATAAAGGAAATGCCCATAAAGAAATATTTCACGACTCATCTCTCCGCGTAATTTTTTCTACGCACTTATGACCGGGTGGTACTGCGAGTTGATATCAACCGACGGAAAAATCTGACCCACTTTTCGCGGCTGGCATCACCTCAGAATTCTGTGCATTTGTGCTCCAGATGGCGCTAATGTACGCCTAAAGATGAGGGGAAACAAGAGGGATTTTTTTATTAATTTTTAGTTACTTACGAGTGTCGTGATTCAGCGACACTTTAATTTCATACGGTAATAAATTCCATTCTGGCGACGTTTCGGTTGCCACTTTTTCCTCGCTTAAACCCCATTGATTTCAAGGCTAATTTTGTGACGGGTGTCGAAAAAATCATCGCTCTGCCCCTGAGCCCTTTATCGGCAGCATGGAGAAATAGAATGTGCCCTCGATGCGAATGTCGAGCATGCGGTGTCAGATCGGCAAAAACGCGCGGTTTTATTTTTACTTTTTGTTTTTTCAATGAATACTGAATGGACGAGGGATAATACTGACAGAGGATTTTTTATGATGACCCTGGGCGTTCGCCGGACAATGTTAATGATGATGACCACTATTCCGCTGCTGCTTGGCAGTACGGCACTGTACGCCGGGACTAACAATGTGCAGCAAAAGCTGGAAGCGTTGGAGAAAAGCACGGGCGGACGGCTGGGCGTGGCGCTGATTAACACCGCCGATGATTCACAAATTGTCTATCGCGCAGACGAACGCTTTGCCATGTGCAGCACCAGTAAGGTGATGGCGGCAGCGGCGGTGCTCAAGCAGAGCGAAAGTGATAAGGCGCTTTTAAATCAGCGTGTTGAAATTAAGAAGAGCGATCTGATTAACTACAATCCGATAGCGGAAAAGCACGTTAACGGCACCATGACGCTGGCGGAACTTAGCGCGGCGGCTCTGCAGTACAGCGATAATACCGCCATGAATAAGCTGATCGCGCATCTTGGCGGCCCGGATAAGGTGACTGCTTTTGCCCGTTCGCTGGGTGATGAAACCTTCCGTCTCGACCGAACCGAGCCAACGCTCAATACTGCTATCCCCGGCGACCCGCGCGACACCACCACGCCGTTGGCGATGGCGCAGACGCTGCGTAACCTGACGCTGGGTAAAGCGCTGGCAGAAACCCAGCGGGCGCAGCTGGTGACGTGGCTTAAGGGCAACACTACTGGCGGTGCGAGCATTCAGGCGGGCCTGCCAAAATCATGGGTGGTGGGAGATAAAACCGGCAGCGGGGATTATGGTACGACCAACGATATCGCCGTTATCTGGCCGGAAGACCATGCGCCGCTGATTCTGGTGACCTACTTTACCCAGCCGGAGCAGAAGGCGGAAAGTCGCCGCGATGTGCTGGCCGCTGCGGCAAAAATCGTTACCGAAGGGCTTTAGCGTCAGTGGTTAAAAACGCCCCGCGCAGGACGGCGGGGCATTGATGACACTCAGCGGGCTGGCGCGCTGTCACCAACCTGAGCCATGGCATACCACGCCATCAATTCTGCGGTTCCCGCTTCCCCTTCAGCCGGAGACCACGGCGCGTAGTCTTCTTCAGCGACAGGCTGATACGCGCCCTGTTTCACTTCAAAAATCACGCCGCCGTTGTCCAGCGACAGCACGGCATGCCAGGTGCCCGCCGCCATTTCCAGTACGGTGCAGCTTTCGCCCAGTACCGCCCGGTGAGTTACCGTTCCCTGCTCGTCAAAATTCAGCACCACAAAGCGCCCGCTGAGCGGCAGCAGTAGCTCAAAGGTATGCGGATGGCGGTGTGGGCGCACGTAGGTACCTGGCTCCATCGCAATCGCCAGACGCTGAACCGGATCGCTTAGCTCAGGATGGAAATTACGGTGCGCGCGCAGTCGTGGAGATTGAGCGGCAGCGGCGCTCTGCTGTTGCATATCGTTACAGGTGATCTGTTTCATCCTGACGGCCTTGTTTATACGGGAAAATGTGGTCGCCAGATTGCCAGAACTTACCGGGCAAGTGAAGCCTGTTGCTTGTGTCTTATGCCGCTAAAGGTCATAGTTGCATGGTTGTTATTTAATTTATGAATGATTGTTATGTGAGAGAGTCGCCCATGGAGACATACCTGAAGAAGATGAAAGGCGAGTGGCTGTTGCTGCTTAAACAGACCGAACCTCACATACGGACGCTGGCCGCAGAGATTGCCGCCGCAAATGCGCATGCGCTGTGCGCTGAATTTTATAAAGTGGTGCTGGCCGACCCTCACGCTGAAGAGTTCCTCAGCAATGAGCAGGTGGAAAAACAGCTCAAGAGCGCGCTGGAGAAGTGGATTATCGATATTCTCTCCTGTAAAGAGGAGGACATCGATCGTCTGATTGAAGCCCAGCATACCGTTGCGGAAGTGCACGCACGGATAGGTATTCCGGTTGAACTGGTGGAGATGGGATTCCGGGTACTGAAGAAAATCCTCTATCCTGCCATTATTTACAGCTCGCAGGAGGCGGCTGATAAGCTGCAAATCTACCACTTCGCTATCAACAGTATTGACCTGGCGATGGAGGTCATGTCGCGGGCGTTTTCCTTCAGTGAAAGCAGCCTATCGAAAGAGGATGAGAACTACCGAATCTTCTCACTGCTGGAGAATGCCGAAGAGGAGAAAGAGCGGCAAATCGCCACGCTGCTGACCTGGGAGCTCGATATTATCTATAAAGTCGTGCTGGATTCGGATCTCGGCAACAGCATGCCGCTCAGCCAGTCGGACTTTGGCCTGTGGTTTAACCATAAGGGACGTCATTACTTCAGTGGTATTGCCGAAGTGGGCCATATTTCCCGACTGATGCAGGATTTCGATGGTGTTATCCACGCCCAGAGCGCGGGAGATAAATCACCTGGCAACAAAGCCCAGCGTAATAAGTTCCTGATCCAGCTTAGAAGTACGGTATCGCAGATCCTGACTCTGCTACGCGAACTGTTTGAAGAGGTTTCCCGCCATGAGGTAGGGATGGACGTGCTGACGAAACTGCTCAACCGTCGTTTTCTGCCAACTATTTTTAAACGTGAAATCGCCCACGCTAACCGGGTTGGCACGCCGCTGTCGATTCTGGTGATTGATGTCGATAAGTTTAAAAAAATTAATGATACCTGGGGCCATAACACCGGCGATGATATTTTGCGTCGGGTGTCTCAGGTCTTTTATGACAACGTGCGCAGCAGCGATTACGTTTTTCGCTACGGCGGTGATGAATTTATTATCGTCCTCACCGAAGCGTCCCCGGTTGATACTCTGCGCACCGCTGAACGTATCCGCAGTCGGGTTGAGAAAACCAAAGTGAAAGCACCGGATGGTAATGATATCCCGCTGTCGCTGTCGATCGGGGCGGCGATGTTTAACGGTCATCCGGACTATGAACGCCTAATCCAACTGGCGGATGAAGCGCTCTATATCGCCAAAAAACGCGGTAGGAACTGCGTCGAGATGTGGAAAGCCCCCGAGTAAACCGCCAGTTTTGCCATCACTCCCCGAAACCATCAGGAGAATCTCTCCTGATGGTTAATCTTCAGTCCATTTCCCCTGTTTTCCCATCGCTACCCGGTGTCACTGCCCGCCCGTCATCCAGATTTTTTATGTTTCTATCAGGCATAAGAGGGATGTTTTAAATCATAAGTAAAATTTATATATTTTTTAACTTTTTAGTGATTTAGTACGTAATGTAACGTGAATGATATATATGTGATGCAATTGTGTTTCTTTTCCTGGGGAGAGGGAAATGAATAAAAAATCAATGCGTTTGCTCGTCGCGGGTTTTACCGGCAGCGCCGGTCTCTTTACTGTTCCAACCGCGTTTGCGGATTGCTCCAGTTCAAGCACCACCTCTGTGACGTGTTCCGGCACCATTACGTCATCTCAGCGTTTTGATTCTGCCGGACAAAATATCAATATTACGCAAGGAACGACGATAACCACCTCTGGTCAACTGTACGCGGCGTACTTTTCAAGCATGGGGGGGACTCTTCAAAACAACGGCAGCATCATATCGACCAATGGCGATGCGGTTCAGTATCACACCACCGGTGGGGCGACGCTCGGAAATACGGGGACGATTACCACCTCTGGTGATTGGTCTGATGCCATTGATATAAGCGAAGTCAGAAACAGTTCGCTAAACAATAGCGGTACGTTGGCGACGACGGGGGCGAACAGCCACGGTATCAATATTGGCGCTGACACTCGTCAGCCGTTGCTGAACAATAGCGGCAATATCGTGACGACCGGGGACACCGCGAACGGCATTAATGTGCTGTATAGCAATGACGGTACGATAGTTAACCAGGGGAATATTACGACCAGCGGGGCCGGAAGCAACGGCATTTATCTGGGCGACCAGGTTACTAACTACACTCTGCAGAACGCGGCGAATGGCGTTATCTATTCATCGGCGGGCAACGGCATCACCACGCGCGATGGCGCAACGGTCAATTCGATCATCAACGATGGCATTATTGATGCGGGCGTTGCTGGTATCTCACTGGGTGGCACCTCGCGGGTTATCTCGTTGAAGAATAATGGCTATATCATCGGTGCGGGTACCGGTGACGCTATCGTAGTAACGGACAGCGCTTTCCTTGGGCAGTTGACGAACACCGGTATTATTGGCGCATTGGATGGCGATGCTATTCGTGTCGATGGCTCAGCCGTCATTAGCGATGGGGTGAAAAACCAGGGTGCGATTGTCGGCAGGATCAACGCCCCAAATACCAATCTGCATAACTACGGCATCGTTGAACTGCTCAGTACCAGCGCACCATCGGTGGTCAAAGACTACTCGCAGACCGCGGCTGGCGTGCTGGGCCTACAGGCTGACAGCTCGACCAGCTACGGACAATTACAGGCCACGGGTGATGCAACGCTCAACGGACGGGTGGTGGTCGCGACGCGCGGCAGCACGAGCTTTGCCGATGGTGATGAACTGACGAACGTGGTGACGGCGACCAGTATTACCGGCACGCCTTCCGCGGTGTTGGATGATTCGCTCCGTTACCAGTTTGTGCAAGAGCTGACCGGGACCACCTACTCGTTGAAAATCGTCGATACTAATCTGACGACGGTATCCAATGCTATCGCGGCGACCAAAAGCAATTATTCGCTGGTGGACGTAGGGACGGCAGTTGATACAATTATCAACAATAATAACGCTTCTCAGGCGACAGCCTGTACAGGCGCGCTCGCCAGTACCGTTTGTGCCATTACCTCATCGTTTAATGCCAGCCAGGTGCGCAAAAACGTGGTACAGCTTGCTCCGCTGATGGATGGCAGCATGCCGTATATCGCGCTTAATAATTTGCGTGCATTTGGCGATATCGTCAGTGGCCGCCAGGATTCGGTACGCGGGCAGGGCTACCTCAGCGAGTTTAACCCGGAGAAATATCTGTGGATCCGCCCGGTGGGCGTTGGGATAGCCAGTCCACTCGCGGCGATTACGCGGGCTACAACGCGGATACCCGCGGCATTGCTATCGGGGCCGATGGGCTAGTTTATGATCGCACCCGGCTTGGCTTAGCGCTGGGAATGAGCCGTACCGATGTTAACGATACGTCCGATGATATTCGTCATGATGCACGGGTTGATAGCTGGAACATGCTGGTCTACGGCGGCTATGATTTTACGCCGGACACTGGCTTGACATGGCAAACCGGGCTGGGGCGAAATACCACTAAGGGTAATCGATACCTGAATATTGAGAACCCGACGGACGGTAGTTCGGTGTTTAACGGCGTGGCGCACTCAGACTATAACAGCGATACCTTCCAGGCTGGTTTGGGGTTGCAAAGCACATACCATCCGACGAACGAGGTAACGTTAACGCCTGAGGTGCGTACCGACTACTATCGGGTGAAGGATGATGGTTATCAGGAGTCCGGTGCTGATGACGTAGGTCTGAAGGTGGATGGTACCACTACCGAAGCGCTGATTGTCTCCAGTAAGTTAAAAACTGGGCTGCAACTCTCTGATATTGTGAATGTTCACGGCTATATCGGTGCAGGTTATGACACCATGAACCGGCGCTCTGACACCACGGCGGCCTTTATCGGCAGCACGGCAACGCCATTCACCTATCGTGGTATGAGCGAAAGCCCGTGGATTGCGATGGCAGGCGTTGGGGTAACGGCGAAGTTCAGCGATGTGCTGGACGGCACGGTTCAGTACGACGCCGGGCAGCGCACCGGCTTTACCAGTCAAAGCGTTAGCCTGAAGGTACGTTACGCGTTCTGATAAGCGAGCAGGAAAAGAGAGAGGCGACGGAATCGTCGCCTCTGTTGTGTTTTACATTACTCCGAAGAGTTTAGGCAGGAACAGCGAGATCTCTGGGATATAGGTGACCAGCATCAGAATCAGGAACAGGACGGCGTAGAAAGGCAGCATAGCTTTTACCACCTGTTCGATTTTTTGCTTACTGACCGCACTGGCAACGAACAGCACCGAGCCGACCGGTGGCGTAATCAGACCAATTCCGAGGTTAACCAGCATAATCATCCCGAAGTGAACCGGGTCGATGCCCAGCGCATTGGTCACCGGCAGCAGCACCGGCGTTAGGATCAGAATCAGCGGCGCCATATCCATCAGCGTACCGATCAGCAGCAACATGATGTTAATGCACATCAGAATCACATACTTGTTATCGGAGATGCTGGTGAAGGCTTCGGTGATACGCATTGGCAACTGCATGTAGGTCATGATGGCGCCAAAGGCAGCGGCAAAGCCAATCAGGATCATGACGATAGTGACGGTTTTTACCGTGCGGTACATCAGTTTTGGCAGCTCGGACCATTTGTAATCGCGGTAGATAAACATCGTCACAAAGAACGACCACAGACAGGCGATGGCCGCGGATTCCGTTGCGGTAAAGATACCGGAGAGGATCCCGCCCATAATGATGACCACGGTCATCAGCCCCCAGAGGGTATCGACGAAGATCTTCAGCGCCTGGCGGAACGGCACACGTTCACCTTTCGGGTAGCCGCGCTTGCGGGCGAAGCATACGCACATCACCATCAGGCTTAAACTCAGCAGCAGCCCCGGTAAAATACCGGCAATAAACAGCGCGGCAATGGAGACCGTGCCGCCGGTCGCCAGCGAGTAGATCACCGAGTTGTGACTTGGCGGTGTCAGGATGGCCTGCACTGAACCGCTGGCGGTGACCGCTGCGGCGAAATCGCGCGGATAACCCTTTTTATCCATTTCCGGGATCATCACCGAACCAATAGATGCCGTGTCTGCCACGGATGAGCCGGAGATGGCGCCAAAGAAGGTCGAAGCGACGATGTTCACCAGTGACAGGCCGCCGCGGATAAAACCCACGAAAATATAGGCGAAGTTCACCAACCGGCGGGCAATGCCGCCCTCGGCCATAATCGCCCCGGCGAGAATAAAGAACGGAATCGCCAGCAGCGAGAATTTATTGACTCCGTTGGTTAACTGAATCATCACCGCTTCCAGCGGGATATCAATATACCAGGCGCCAATAATGGCGCTGATGCCCACGGCGAAAGCCACCGGTACCCCAATTGCCAGCATAATGCCGAGCGTAAAGACGAGAATAAATGCGTCCATCTGTATTCCTTTTCTCAATAACCGGGGCTTAACTGGTGGAACCCAGCATCACGACAGGGCGCTGATACTGCGGGCCGCGCCAGAGCTTTTCGATAATGAAAAGCAGGGTGATAGCGGAACCAATTGGCAGTGGCAAGTAGTTTTCTCCGGCGGTGAGCAGCGGAAACTCCGCCACCGGTTGCTCCCACAGTTCGTAGCAGAGCAGGGTGCCGTACCAGAGGATAAATAGACTGATGGCCATCAGCATCAGGTCAGCCAGGATCAGGCAGACGCGGCGCGCGCCTTCGCTCAGACGATCGGTAACCATGCTGACGGCAATATGGGAGCCCGCTCGGTAGCTGACGGCGGCACCGATAAAGGTAAAGGTCACCATACATAAAATGGCGACGGGTTCAGGCCAGGAGAGGGCGCTGTTCATCACGTAGCGGGCAAAAATACCCACGGGGATAACGGCAACCATGACCAGCAACGCGAGCCCGGCAATCCACATGGAGATACGATAGATAATATCCATCAATGACGAATAGCGTTCGTCCATAATTATAACCTCTAAGACATAATTGAACTGAGGCGGATGAAAATGCTCATCCGCCCGAACGATTACTTCACGTCCTGAATTTTCTTAATGAGATCCTGATGGTCTTTACCGTATTTATCGCGCACAGATTGAGTAGCGTTATAAAAGTATTCGGTATCGATGTTATGGAACTGAACGCCGCTGGCTTTCATCGTTTCGAGGGATTTTTCGTTATAGACTTGCCACAACTGGCGCTGTTCCATCTGTGCTTCTTTCGCCAGGTTAAGAATTAACTGCTGGTCTTCTTTTTTCAACTTGTCCCATTTTGGTTTTGAAAACAGGAACAGTTCAGGAATAATAAAGTGTTTACTCCAGGTATAGTTTTTCGCTACCGGTAAATAGTTATGGGCCACAAAGGTTGGCGGGTTATTTTCCGTGCCGTCAATGACGCCGGTTTGCATGCCGCTGAACACTTCGCTGGTTCCCATAGCAACGGCGTTAGCGCCCATCGCTTTTAAGGTATCCAGCGCTACCGGGCTGGTCTGTACGCGAATTTTCATCCCTTTAAGGTCTTCCGGTTTGGTGACCGGTTCTTTGGTGATGAGGTTACGAGTACCGGCATCCATCCAACCGAGGAACACCAGCCGAGATTTGCTATTACCGGTCAGACGATCGCCAATTTCCTGGCCAATCATACCATCAAGTACCTGATGCATATGGTTTTCGTCACGGAAAATATAGGGCAGGGTAAAGACGTTTATCTCCGGTAGAATCGCCGCAACCGGGGCCATTGATACACGAATAATATCAATTGCACCTAATTGCGCCTGCTCAATCATCTGCTTTTCATCGCCGAGAACGCCGCCAGGGAAGGTTTTAATATCAAGACGGCCCTGAGTTGCGGTACTGAGTTTCTCCCCCATATGCTTTACGGCAACCACGTTCGGATAATCGGCGGGATGGACGTCAGCGGCGCGTAATGTCTGCGCGAGAGTGGTGTGGGCAGTCAATATTAAGGTCGAACCAATGCACAAGCTTAACAGTGTTTTTGTCAATTTCATTTTCCTTCTCCAGACACGTATTAATATCCATTAATAGAGAAAAACAGAGTAAGAACCGCCCCTGGAAAGGGACAGTGAAAAAGGGTCTTAATGCTGCTCGTGATGCAGGTTAATGAATGTAACTAATTATTTCGCTGACGATGTTCACAAAAAATGATGCCGGGAGTGTGGTTTTGGAACAATGTTTCAAAAGTGTTTGTGGGATCGACTTATTGGCGTGGTAATAAATATGAATTTGTTTTTTGTATGTTAGGTGGCTATTTATATTGTGAGTAATAATATAAAAGGCATAGCGCTGTGTCATTGCAGTTGATGGGAAGTGTTAAGGCTGGAGAGGGAGGGATTTGTCCCCTGCAGGAATCGAACCTGCAACTAGCCCTTAGGAGGGGCTCGTTATATCCATTTAACTAAGGGGACAGAGCGGGCCGAGTATAGCGTTTTTTGCGCGCCTGGGTAAGTGCTCGGCCGCTCGACTGCTCAAACACTCGCCATTCAGAGTTGATTCTTCTCATCTTTTTGTCGCTTTCCTTCCTGTTCGGCCTCTAAGCGCGCTCTTTCCTTACGCGCGTTGCTCATATCATTACGGATCTGCGCATGGCTCATCAGGGCGAAAATAAAGGTGCCTCCGCAGATATTGCCGGCGAGAGTTGGCAGGGCGAAAGGCCAGATAAAATCCCCCCAGTGGAGCGTGCCGCTGAATACCAGATAGAGTATTTCGACCGAGCCAACGACAATATGGGTGGTATCTCCCAGCGCGATAAGCCAGGTCATCAGGATGATGACCACGATTTTTGCCGCCCCTGCTGAAGGGAACATCCAGACCATCGTCGCAATCAGCCACCCTGATATAATGGCGTTTGAAAACATCTCTATTGGGCTGTTCTTCATCACATCCATGCCGATTTTGGTGAAGGCATCGCGCGTCGGTTCATCGAAAATAGGCATATATTCAAACGCCCATGCTGCGATTCCCGTTCCGATAATATTCCCGAGAAGCACCACGCCCCACAGCCTCATCAGCAAACCGACGTTGCCCAGCGTCGGTTTTTGCATCACGGGCAGTACGGCAGTGACGGTATTTTCGGTAAAGAGCTGCTGACGGGCCATAATGACGATGATAAAACCGAAGGTATAGCCAAGGTTTTCAAGAAGAAAACCGCCGGGAACTCCCTCAAGCTGAACGTGAAAAATACCTTTTGCGAGTAATGATGCTCCCATCGATAGCCCGGCGGCGATGGCGGACCACAGCAGCGCCATTGCATCGCGCTCCATCTCCTTTTCTCCCTCCTGGCGAATATGCTCATGAATCGCCATGGCGCGGGAGGGGAGCCGGTCTTCATTCACTTCAATGCTTTTCCCTTGCCGTTTTTCTTCGCTTTCAACTGCTATTTCGTCATGGTGGCGGTCTATGTTCTCTTTTTTGAGTTCATCCATCGCGGTAGCCCTGAAATAAGCACATATAGCCTAAGCGTAGCGGGTTACAGACAATGCAGGTTTGGCGCTATTCTGAAATACTGACGTTATTGCAAAGATTTAATTGCGCCAGGCAGGCACGGCGTGCCGCAGTCCTGGCTTTACCAGGCTATGATAAAATCAACAAAACTTGGCTATATAGACATCGTCCGATGGGCTGTTACAATCGCTCACATCTAAACAGGCGGATACGTAAACGTGCCGCATGGATGGCAATCAGCGATAGCCATAATCAACAGGGAGACATTTATGAAGCTTCGCCTGTCGGCGCTTGCGCTTGGGACGACACTGCTGGTGGGCTGTGCGAGTTCCGGTACAGAACAGCAGGGGCGTTCTGACCCCTTCGAAGGTTTTAACCGCACGATGTACAGCTTCAACTTCAATGTGCTGGACCCGTATGTCGTTCGTCCAGTCGCTGTCGCCTGGCGTGACTATGTTCCACAACCTGCGCGCAATGGCCTCAGTAACTTCACCAGCAACCTGGAAGAGCCAGCGACGATGGTGAACTACTTCTTACAGGGCGACCCGTACCAGGGGATGGTTCACTTCACCCGCTTCTTCCTCAACACCATTCTGGGGATGGGTGGCTTTATCGACGTGGCGGGTATGGCTAACCCGAAACTGCAGCGCGTCCAGCCGCACCGCTTTGGCAGCACGCTGGGCCATTATGGCGTAGGCTATGGTCCGTATCTGCAACTGCCGTTCTACGGCAGCTTCACGCTGCGTGAAGACGGCGGTGATTTTGCGGATACCACTTATCCGGTTCTCTCCTGGCTGACCTGGCCGATGTCTATCGGTAAGTGGATGGTTGAAGGGGTAGAAACGCGTGCACAGCTGCTCGACTCCGACGGCCTGCTGCGCCAGTCTTCCGATCCGTACATTTTGGTGCGTGAAGCCTACTTCCAGCAGCATGACTTTATCGCCAGCGGCGGTAAGCTGAAACCGGAGGAGAACCCGAATGCGCAGGCGATTCAGGGTGACCTGAAGGACATCGATTCCGAATAGCGAATTGGTGGCAATAAAAAAGGGTGAACATGATGTTCACCCTTTTTTTATGTTGGCTAACTATCAGAAGCGATAGTTGAAGTTGGTACCGAACAGCCAGGCTTTACCTTCGGATTTGAAGGAGTAGCCACCTTCTTCAATCGTCACGTCCTGACCATGCATATAAGATGCACCAAAGTCGATAGAGGCATCATCGTTAAAGGCATAGGTCGTACCGGCGCTAATCCAGAAACGGTCCTGATCCGGAATAGAGATAGAACGGTTATCTGCTGGAACCGGGCTATCGTCAAATGCGATACCGGTACGGAAGGTCCAGTTCTTATCGTAGTAGTAGGTGGTACCCAGGGCGATACGGTAAGCATCTTTGAAGCCTTCTTCTTTATAGAAGAGCTGCTGGCCGTTTGAACCGGTAGCTTTTAGCTCCTGGAACTGGCTCCAGCTGGTATAGGCGATGCTGTAGTGGATAGCCCACTGCGGATCGACGCGGTTATAGCCGGAGACTTCCCACATTTCCGGCAGGTTCAGAGTCAGAGAACCTGGGACGGTAGCTCCGCTGGTGCCGTATGGTGCGGCAATACCCATTCTTGGGAATGTCGCGTTTCCAGCAGGGGTTATTGAGCTTCTGTAGTCGCCGTCGAAATCAATTTTCACTTCGGAGCGATAGGTCAGACCCCAGCGGTTGTTTTTATCCAGCTCATACAGAATACCGGCGTTCCAACCGTAACCCCACTCATCGCCTTTCAGATGGGCAATTTGTGAGCTCGTCGAAGGTACACCGAGGATCGGGCCCGCAGCACCTGCAGCAGTGCTGATATCACCCGCCGTACGCTCAATTTTCGCTTTAGCATACACCGCATCAAAACCGAGACCGAAGCTCCAGGAGCTATTCAAACGGTAAGCGCCGCTCAAATTCAGGTTAACCGTTTGCAGGTCGGTAGTGCCGCCAAACGGACCGGCCGCATAGTTATCATTAAACTCCGTCGCCAGACCATAGTTGGAGGTGACCGAAGCGCCCCAACCAAACTGTTCGTTAATAGGCATAACGAAGTGCATGTTAGGAACCCATGCGGTTGGCGCAATATTATCGGCATCGGTGCTTTTTTTCGTTTTTGGTGCGGTACCCGAGATATTTACATCCGGATCGATAAATACCGCACCAGCAGAAAACGTTGGACGGTCGAACATCATAATCAGCGCTGGGTTACGGCTAGCATTACCCGCATCATCTGCGATAGCACCTTCGCCGGAATAGGCACGGCCCAGACCAGAGGCTGAGAATTCATTTAGCTGGAAGCCTGCGGACCAGGCTTGAGTTGAAACAAGTGCCACTGCAACAGCAAGAGCAGACTTCGTATAACGGGTTTTCTGGCTCATGACCATAACCTCATTGAGTTATTTTTATACAAACAATGTTACATGTAGTAACAGAAGCGCGAAGTGTAGGGGCTGGACTACGACAGAGAAATCAGACCAGTGACGAGAGTATAGGTCTGACCAGCTGGTATGTTGCAATATTGTTTATTAGTTTTTTCCGAGATGTTGTTTGAAACGAGATCTGGTTGGCAAAATTGCGGGTCTTGTCATAGGGGGAGAAACACTAAATTTGTTTTAGATCATTTTTAATTGTGATTTCGGTCACTTAACGTCAGAGATCACATTCTCGACTGGAGGCATAAAGCGGGTGGACGTAAAATATGCTCATCGTTTATCTGGCACCTTGAGTGCACAAAACAGAGGAAATCTACAATGAGCAAATGTAGTGCTGATGAAACCCCGGTTTGCTGCTGCATGGACGTGGGTACCATTATGGACAACTCCGACTGCACCGCTTCCTATAGCCGTGTATTCGCTAACCGTGCCGACGCAGAAGCAACGCTGGCCGCGCTGTCAGAAAAAGCCCGTAGCGTAGAATCTGAACCCTGCAAAATTACCGCTGACTTCAAAGAAGTCGAAGGCGGCGTTCAGCTGGATATCGATTTTGTCTTCGCCTGCGAAGCTGAAACGCTGATTTTCCAGCTGGGCCTGCGTTAATCGCGCCTCTCGCATAACGGCTTTAAATAACGCCCCCTGTTACTCGCGTAACAGGGGGCGTTTTCTTTTGTTCTCAGTGTGTTTTAGCTCCCAATTTTTTCTCTCCCCGATTGGCTAAGTGTAATAAATTAGTTAAAACTGTTATCAGGTCAGACCACTTAGTTTTATTCCGTTAACAGGGGAGAGTTATGAGTCAGGCGTTACCGCTTATCACCCGTCAGGGCGATCGCATTGCTATAGTCAGTGGATTACGTACCCCGTTTGCCCGACAGGCGACTGCTTTTCACGGGGTTCCCGCCGTCGACCTCGGTAAAATGGTCGTGGGTGAAATGCTGGCCCGTAGCGAAATCTCCCCTGACGTTATCGAACAGCTGGTCTTTGGCCAGGTGGTGCAGATGCCCGCTGCGCCGAATATCGCTCGTGAAATTGTGCTGGGTACCGGCATGAACGTGCATACCGATGCCTACAGCGTCAGCCGCGCCTGCGCCACCAGCTTCCAGGCGGTGGCAAACGTTGCGGAAAGCCTGATGGCAGGCACCATTCGCGCTGGGATTGCGGGCGGGGCCGACTCTTCTTCGGTGCTGCCTATCGGCGTGAGCAAAAAGCTGGCGCGTACGCTGGTGGATGCCAACAAGGCCCGTACTCTGGGCCAGAAACTCAAACTCTTCTCTCGACTGCGCCTACGTGACCTGATGCCGGTACCTCCGGCGGTGGCGGAATACTCGACCGGTCTACGGATGGGCGACACCGCGGAGCAAATGGCGAAAACCTATGGCATCACCCGTGAGCAGCAGGATGCGCTGGCCAACCGTTCGCATCTACTGGCGGCGCAGGCCTGGGCGGCAGGGAAATTGAATGATGAGGTCATGACGGCCTACTCGCCGCCGTACCGCAACCCGCTGGAGCAGGACAACAACATCCGTGCAAACTCCACGCTTGCCGATTACGCCAGGCTGCGTCCAGCGTTCGACCGCCAGCATGGCACGGTGACGGCGGCCAACAGTACGCCGTTAACCGACGGTGCCGCTGCGGTTATCCTGATGACTGAATCCCGCGCCAAAGAGCTGGGTCTGGTGCCATTGGGCTATTTGCGCAGCTATGCTTTTACCGCGATTGATGTCTGGCAGGATATGCTGCTGGGGCCGGCATGGTCCACGCCGCTGGCACTGGATCGTGCAGGGCTGACCTTTGCCGACCTCACGCTTATCGATATGCATGAAGCCTTTGCTGCACAGACGCTGGCGAATATTCAGTGTCTGGCGAGCGAAAAATTTGCCCGCGAAGTGCTCGGGCGCAGCCACGCCACCGGTGAGGTTGATGAAAGTAAATTCAACGTCCTGGGCGGTTCAATTGCCTACGGCCACCCGTTTGCGGCAACCGGCGCGCGTATGATCACCCAAACCCTCAACGAACTGCGCCGTCGCGGCGGTGGGTTCGGACTGGTGACGGCGTGTGCGGCGGGCGGGTTAGGCGCGGCAATGGTTCTGGAGGCTGAATAATGGAAATGAAATCCGCATTTACGCTCACCGTACGCCCGGACAACGTGGCGGTAGTGACGATTGATGTGCCTGATGAAAAGATGAACACCCTGAAGGCCGAGTTTGGCGGCCAGGTGCGCGCTATCCTCAAACAGATCAGAGAAAACAAAGCGCTCCAGGGTGTGGTGCTGATCTCCGCGAAGGCAGATAACTTTATCGCCGGGGCGGATATCAATATGATTGGCCGCTGCAAAAGCGCCCAGGAGGCAGAATCCCTCGCTCGACAGGGACAGCAGGTGATGGCCGAAATTCATAGCCTGTCGATCCCTGTGGTCGCGGCGATCCACGGAGCCTGTCTTGGCGGTGGGCTTGAGCTGGCGCTAGCCTGCCATGCGCGTGTTTGCTCAGACGATGGGCGAACCGTGCTGGGATTGCCGGAAGTGCAACTTGGTCTGCTGCCGGGTTCCGGCGGCACCCAGCGTTTACCGCGCTTGATTGGCGTCAGTACGGCGCTGGATATGATCCTCACCGGTAAGCAACTTCGCGCTCGTCAGGCGTTGAAGGCGGGGCTGGTAGATGAAGTGGTGCCTCACTCAATTCTGCTGGAGGCAGCAGCGGAGTATGCCCGCAAGCCGCATCACGAACATCGTCGTTTGCCGGTACGTGAGCGAATTCTGGCGGGGCCGCTGGGGCGCAATCTGCTGTTTAGCATGGCCGCCAAAAAGACGGCGCAAAAAACCCAGGGTAACTACCCGGCGACCGATAAAATATTGCAGGTTATTGAAACCGGCCTGGCGCACGGCGTGAACAGCGGCTACGAGGCGGAGGCTCGCGCGTTTGGCGAGCTGGCAATGACGCCGCAGTCTAAAGCGCTGCGTAACATTTTCTTTGCCAGTACTGATATCAAAAAAGACCCCGGTGCCGTTGTTGCCCCTGGCCCGCTGCGCTCAGTAGGCGTACTGGGCGGTGGGTTAATGGGAGGAGGCATCGCCTACGTCACGGCCATAAAAGGTAAATTGCCAGTACGTATTAAAGATATTAACGCCAACGGCATTAACCATGCGCTGAAATACAGCTGGGATCAGCTCGAACAAAAAGTACGCCGTCGCCATATGAAAGCGGCGGAGCGTGACGCGCAGCTGGCGCTGATCTCCGGTAGCACCGACTACCGTGGTTTTGCCCATCGCGACCTGGTGATTGAGGCGGTATTTGAAGATTTATCCCTCAAACAGAAGATGGTTGGTGAGATTGAACAGTATTGCGCACCTCACACCATTTTTGCTTCGAATACCTCATCTTTACCGATTGGCGATATTGCCGCCTTTGCGGAGCGGCCTGAGCAGGTTATCGGGTTACATTTCTTCAGCCCGGTTGAAAAAATGCCGCTGGTTGAGGTGATTCCCCATGCAGGTACCTCAGAGCAGACGATTGCCACGACGGTGAAGCTTGCTAAGAAACAGGGCAAAACGCCGATTGTGGTCGCAGATAAAGCAGGATTCTACGTTAATCGCATTCTTGCGCCCTATATCGCCGAAGCCATGCGTATGCTGGTGGACGGTGAAAGCGTCGAACATATTGATAATGCGTTGGTTAAATTTGGTTTCCCGGTGGGGCCTATTCAGTTGCTCGACGAAGTGGGTATCGACACCGGTACCAAAATTCTGCCTATTCTTGAAGCCGCCTATGGCGAGCGTTTTAGTGCGCCTGCAACGCTGATTCAGGCAATTTTGAATGACGATCGCAAAGGCAGAAAAAATGGTCGCGGTTTCTATCTTTATGGTGCGAAAGGGCGTAAAAGCAAGAAACAGGTCGATAGCGCGGTCTACTCCCTCCCGGGGATGTCGGCTCGGCGTAGTCAGTGTTCGGCGGAGCAAGTGGCCGAACGCTGCGTGATGCTGATGCTGAATGAAGCGGCGCGTTGTAGCGATGAAGGCGTTATCCGTAGCGCCCGTGACGGCGATATCGGCGCGGTCTTTGGCATTGGTTTTCCACCGTTCCTCGGTGGCCCGCTGCGCTATATGGATTCATTAGGCGCGGGTGAGGTGGTTGCCCGGTTGCAACGATTGGCTACACAGTATGGTTCGCGATTTACCCCATGCGAGGCACTTTTGCAGCGGGCTGAGCGCGGCGATACCTTTTGGCCAGGTGATGAAACAGATTCACTGAGCTGAGGTCAAAGGTATTGAACCCAGATGAAATGCATGGTTTTTGGCTATTTTGTAAACGGATGTTGACTATACTTACACCAGTAAGGTAAAAATCAGCGTTTCATTCAGTGAATGGATAAGGCACAATGCCCGGCTACCGCGTCACCGTTATGGTGACGCTGGTGCTTCTGGTCAACAAAAGCGGTGCAATATGCAAGTTTTTATTATGCGTCACGGCGACGCTGCCCTCGATGCAGCCAGTGACTCGGTTCGTCCTCTCACCGGTTGTGGTTGTGATGAATCTCGTCAGATGGCAACCTGGTTGAAAGACCAAAATGTGAATATCGATCGTGTTCTGGTGAGCCCGTTCCTGCGCGCGGAGCAGACGCTCGAAGTGGTAGGGGAGTGCGTTAACCTGCCAAAAGAAGTGGATGTTCTGCCTGAGCTCACGCCATGCGGCGATATTGGCCTGGTCAGCGCCTATCTTCAGGCGTTAGCCAATGAAGGGACTTCATCGGTGCTGGTGATTTCTCACCTGCCGCTGGTGGGCTATCTGGTTGCTGAACTCTGCCCAGGTGAAGTTCCGCCGATGTTTACCACCTCCGCCATTGCCAGCGTTACTCTTGACGCTAACGGACAAGGTGTCCTGAACTGGCAAATGAGCCCGTGCAATCTGAAAATGGCGAAAGCGATTTAACGATTGAGACGTCAAGGCCTCTGTAGGCCTGATAAGCGCAGCGCCATCAGGCAGCCTGGAGCACATTGCCGGATGGCGCTTCGCTTATCCGGCCTACATCACTCAAGGTAATTCCGGCGGCAGCCACTCTTCAACTTCAATCAGCACCAGCAGCGCAGCGTCTCCGCCGTACTCTTTCGACGCCTGATGAAACGCCATCACGTGCGGATGCTGAGCCAGCCACAGCGGCGTTTGCTGCTTCAGAATATGTTTGCCGTGCCCGTGCATCACGCAGGCGCAGAACACATGCTCCCGACGGCAGGCGGCAATCAGCGCGCCCAGCTCCTGTTTGGCCTGCATTTGCGTTAACCCGTGCAGGTCGAGAAACAGCTCCGGTGAATAGTCACCGCGGCGTAGCTTTTTCAACTCAAAGTGGCTGACATCTTCGCGCACGTATTTGACCGGTCCGTTGGTATTGAGCAGCGGCTGAAATTCGTCGGAAAAGTAGTGGCTATTGTCGGCTTGCTCCTGTAACAGGCGCTTTGGCGGCACTTCGCTTATCTTTTTGCGTATCGGGCGATGAACGATGGTGTCCTGCTTAATTTTGCGGGTGCCCGTCATCAGCTGCTGGAAGAGCGCCTGATCCTCCTCGCTCAGTGAATTTTTGTTCTTCATTGATTCTTCTCAATTCGTCTTTTCCCTTAGTTTACCTTTTCACGCTGCTCCCTGCAGCGAAAACGCTTTTTTCCCCGCACCCTACGCAAGAATGCTGATTTATCGCCGCCTTCATGGCAAACTAGCCGCCGAATTTACCCCGACGCATGCCCCTGGAGGACAATGTGGATAAGATTTTTGTTGATGAAGCAGTCAATGAGCTGCATACCATTCAGGACATGCTCCGCTGGGCGGTAAGCCGCTTCAGCGCGGCCGAGATCTGGTACGGTCACGGCACTGACAACCCGTGGGATGAAGCGGTGCAGCTGGTGCTGCCTACGCTCTACCTGCCGCTGGATATTCCAGAAGATATGCGCAGCGCGCGTCTGACCACCACGGAAAAACAGCTGATCGTTGAACGCGTGATCCGTCGCGTGAACGAGCGTATTCCGGTGGCCTACCTGACCAACAAAGCCTGGTTCTGCGGTCACGAGTTCTACGTTGACGATCGCGTACTGGTGCCGCGCTCCCCAATTGGTGAGCTGATTAACAACCGCTTTGCGGGCCTGATTAACCATCGTCCTGAGCATATTCTTGATATGTGCACCGGCAGCGGCTGCATCGCGATTGCCTGCGCTTACGCTTTCCCGGAAGCGGAAGTGGATGCCATTGACGTCTCCCCGGATGCGCTGGCCGTCACCGAATTCAACATTGAAGAACACGGCATGATCCACAACGTCACGCCGATCCGTTCCGATCTGTTCCGCGACGCGCCGCAGCTGCAATACGATCTGATCGTCACTAACCCACCGTACGTGGATGAAGAAGATATGTCTGACCTGCCGTCAGAATATCGCCACGAACCGGAGCTGGGTCTGGCTTCCGGCGCCGATGGTCTGCACCTGACCCGTCGTATTCTCGGCTGTGCACCGGATTACCTTACCGACGACGGTATTCTGATTTGTGAAGTGGGTAACAGCATGGTACATCTGATGGACCAATACCCGGATGTTCCGTTCACCTGGCTTGAGTTTGATAACGGCGGTGACGGCGTCTTTATGCTGACCAAAGCGCAGCTGATTGCCGCGCAGGATCGCTTCGCCCAGTACAAAGACTGATTAATCCAGCACGCAACAACAGAACAACGATAACGGAGTCGTGATGGCAGGAAATACAATTGGACAACTCTTTCGCGTAACGACCTTTGGCGAGTCGCACGGCATCGCGCTGGGCTGCATCGTTGACGGTGTGCCACCGGGCATCCCGTTAACCGAAGCGGACCTGCAGCACGACCTTGACCGTCGTCGCCCGGGCACGTCGCGTTACACCACCCAGCGTCGCGAACCGGATCAGGTGAAAATCCTCTCCGGCGTGTTCGAAGGGGTGACCACCGGTACCAGCATTGGTCTGCTGATTGAAAACACCGATCAGCGCTCGCAGGACTACGGCGCCATTAAAGACGTCTTCCGTCCGGGGCACGCAGACTACACCTACGAACAGAAATATGGCCTGCGCGACTATCGCGGCGGCGGACGTTCTTCTGCCCGTGAAACGGCGATGCGCGTAGCGGCTGGGGCGATTGCCAAGAAATTCCTCGCGGCGAAATTCGGTATCGTTATTCGCGGTTGTCTGACCCAGATGGGCGACATTCCGCTGGCGATTAAAGATTGGGATCAGGTCGAGCAGAACCCATTCTTCTGCCCGGATCCGGACAAAATCGACGCGCTGGATGAACTGATGCGCGGCCTCAAAAAAGAGGGCGACTCCATTGGTGCGAAGGTGACTGTGGTTGCTGATGGCGTACCGGCTGGCTTCGGTGAGCCTGTGTTCGACCGTCTGGATGCCGACATCGCCCACGCGATGATGAGCATCAATGCGGTAAAAGGCGTGGAGATTGGCGATGGCTTTGAGGTGGTGAAACTGCGCGGCAGCGAAAACCGTGACGAAATCACCAAAGCCGGTTTCCAGAGTAACCACGCGGGCGGCATTCTGGGCGGTATCAGCAGCGGTCAGCAGATCGTGGCGAATATTGCGCTGAAGCCGACTTCCAGCATCACCGTACCGGGCAAAACGCTAAACCGCTTTGGTGAAGAAGTGGAGATGATCACCAAAGGTCGTCACGACCCTTGTGTGGGCATCCGCGCGGTGCCTATTGCTGAAGCGATGCTGGCGATCGTCCTGATGGATCACTTTATGCGCCAACGCGCGCAAAACGCCGATGTGACGACGTCTATTCCACGCTGGTAAACATGAAAAAAACCGTTATTGCGCTGCTGGCCCTGGTGGCCAGCGGGACGGCGCTGGCAGCAACGCCGTGGCAGAAAATCACCCAGCCTATTAGCGGCAGCGCGCAGTCTATTGGCGCTTTTGCCAACGGCTGTATCGTTGGCGCACAGGCGCTACCGCTACAATCAGACACCTATCAGGTGATGCGTACCGACCAGCGCCGCTACTTTGGCCACCCGGATCTGGTGCAGTTTATCCAGCGCCTGGGCAACCAGGTACAGCAGCATGGCATGGGCACGATGCTGATTGGTGATATGGGGATGCCTGCCGGCGGGCGCTTTAACGGTGGACACGCCAGCCACCAAAGCGGTCTGGATGTTGATATTTTCCTGCAGCTACCGAAAGCGCGCTGGAGTTCCGCTCAACTGCTGAAACCTCAGGCGCTGGATTTAGTCAGCGCGGACGGCAAACGTGTGGTCCCCACGCTGTGGAAACCGGAAATCGGCCAGATGATTAAGCTGGCGGCTGAAGACCGTGAAGTGACGCGTATTTTTGTTAACCCAGCCATTAAACAGCAGCTTTGCCTGGAAGCGGGTAACGACCGCGACTGGCTGCGTAAAGTTCGCCCGTGGTTCCAGCACCGTGCGCATATGCACGTACGTCTGAAGTGCCCGGCGAACAGCCTTGAGTGTGAAGAGCAGGCACCGCCTCCGGCCGGAGACGGCTGCGGCGCTGAGCTGCAAAGCTGGTTTGAACCGCCAAAACCTGGCACCACTAAACCTGTGAAGAAGACGCCTCCTCCGTTGCCGCCTTCCTGCCAGGCGCTACTGGATGAACACGTACTCTAATGGACAGCTTCTCCGCATTATTTATGGTTGAACCACTGATGCTGGTGGTCCTTTTCTTTACTGCGATTCTGGCGGGTTTTATTGACTCACTGGCGGGTGGCGGTGGTTTGCTGACCGTGCCGGCGCTGATGGCCGCCGGGATGCCACCTGCGCAGGCGCTGGCGACCAACAAGCTGCAGGCCTGCGGCGGGTCGCTTTCTGCCTCACTCTATTTTGTGCGTCGCAAAGTGGTGAACCTCGCGGATCAAAAGCTCAATATCCTGATGACCTTTATCGGCTCGATGACCGGCGCGCTGTTGGTGCAACACGTGCAGTCAGAGATCCTACGTCAGATCCTGCCGCTGCTGGTGATTGGTATTGGCCTCTATTTTCTGCTGATGCCGAAACTCGGCGAAGAGGACCGTCAACGCCGCCTGCACGGCCTGCCTTTTGCGCTGGTAGCCGGTGGCTGCGTTGGTTTTTATGACGGCTTTTTCGGCCCCGGCGCCGGTTCATTCTACGCGTTAGCGTTTGTGACGCTGATGGGCTTTAACCTCGCTAAATCGACCGCGCATGCCAAAGTACTGAACGCCACGTCAAACGTTGGCGGGCTGCTGCTGTTTATCATCGGCGGCAAAGTCATCTGGGCCACCGGATTCGTGATGATGGTCGGGCAGTTTTTCGGTGCCCGCATGGGTTCTCGCTTAGTATTAAGTAAAGGGCAGACGCTGATCCGCCCGATGATTGTGGTGGTTTCCGCGGTGATGAGCGCGAAGCTGCTGTATGACAGCCATGGACAGCAAATCTTGCATTGGTTAGGGATGAATTAATGACGAACACGCACGATTACCAGCAGCTGGTCGCTATTTTCGATGGCTGCTTTGCCGATGAGTTTAATACTCGTCTGATTAAAGGCGACGACGAACCCATCTATCTTCCGGCTGATGCCGGGGTGCCCTATAACCGTATCGTTTTTGCGCACGGTTTTTTCGCCAGCGCGCTGCACGAGATCTCACACTGGTGTATTGCCGGAAAGGCACGGCGTGAACAGGTCGATTTTGGCTACTGGTACTGTCCAGACGGACGCGATGCCAAAACCCAGGGGCAGTTTGAAGACGTTGAGGTGAAGCCGCAGGCTTTTGACTGGTTGTTCTGCGTGGCGGCGGGCTTCCCGTTCAACGTTAGCTGCGACAACCTGGAAGGTGATTTTGAGCCGGATCGTATTGTGTTTCAGCGACGCGTGCACGCCCAGGTGATGACCTATCTTGCCGAAGGTATCCCGCCGCGCCCGGCTAAGTTCATCAAGGCACTACAGAATTATTACCATACGCCGTCCCTAACGGCGGAACAATTTCCATGGCCGGAAGATCTCTAAAGCCATGTTACCGAAAGAGGAAAGAAGATGATCGCGGAGTTTGAAGCACGCATTCTGGCGTTAATTGATGACATGGTGGAGCACGCCAGTGATGATGAGCTGTTTGCCAGCGGTTATCTGCGTGGCCATTTAACGCTCTCCGTGGCGGATCTGGATGAAGATGAAGTCCATAACGCCGATGCGCTGTATCGCAACGTAACCCAGAGTCTGGAAACAGCTATCAGCGCCGGTGAACTCTCCCCGCGCGACCAGGCACTGGTGAAAGAGATGTGGGATAACCTCTACCAGCAGGCTTCCCACTAATCGCTATTGCCCGGTATCGCTGCCGGGCAATTGCCTTGTTTATTTTACCGCTTTTCCCTTCAGCAGTTTTCTGACCCACAGTCGATTAGGATTGAGCGCCGCCAGGGTGTGTGCATCCAGCGGTAGTGGTTCATCACTCATTTGTGCCGCGAGCACTTCCGCCGTTAACGGGGCCGTACACAGCCCACGCGAGCCCAGCCCACCCAGCATAAACAAGTCCTGATAGTACGGCGCGGAAGCCGCCGCTTGTGGATCCTCATTCAGCGTTGCGTACTCGGCGAGCGTGGCGGCGTAATCCGGAACGTTACCGACCATCGGCAAGTGATCGCGCGTGGCGCACCGAACGCCGCAGCGGGCTTCATTGGCGCTAATGTCCACTTCCTGCGCCCAGCGTTGCTGTGGGAAACAGTCAATCAGACGCTGGCGGTTATGCTGCTGGTCTTCCTCGTTAAACACCATGTCGCGCTGCCCACGATGGTAGCTTGCGCCAATACAGTGCTGCTGGTTATTAGGATTTTGCGGTGTTAAATAGCCGTCGTAGCACAGCACCTGGCGCAGGTTTGACAGGTTCTCAGCGGTGGGGATATGGCTGACCTGGCCACCGACGGCATAGACCGGCAGCGCCTCAGTCTGGGCTAACTGATTGATGTTATGCCCGTTTGCCAGCACCATGGCAGGGGACGAGGTGGTTTGCCCATCGGCAAAACTAAGCTGCCAGCCATCGACGTCGCGGGTGAGGGCCGTCAACGTTTTTCCCCAGAGCACCTGAAGGCCCTGTTGGCGAGCCAGTTCGAAGGCTCCGGCAGTTAACTGCGCGGGACACAGCCAGCCACCGAGCGGGTATTGAATACCTCCGCAGTCGGTTGTCAGCCCTACGCTTGCGTGAACGTCATTTGCTGTCACCGCATGAGCAATCTCTGCAGGCAGATCCATGGCCAGCATATTGGCGATTTTCTCCGCGCTTTTTTCATCAAAGCCAAGCTGTGTCACGCCGCACCACTGATGATCAAACGCTACGGGCAGGGCGTCGTAGAACCGTCGGGCGTAGAGAAATGCGGCGGGGAAGAACTGCGCCAGCGCGGCATCGTGGGCGCTTAACAGGGGATACAGCGCACCCTGGCGATTGCCCGATGCACCCTGAGCAGGTGCATCATCGGCGCAATAGAGCGTCACCGCCCAGCCGCGACGCAGTAAGGCCAGGGAAAGCAGGGCGCTGGCAATGCCGCCGCCGATAATCGCAACATCGCGCTTTTCGCTAGCAATACGTGCAAACCACGGTGTGCGCTTTTCGTTAGGCTGGGCGAGTGCCATTTCACCGATCAGCATGTCGCGTTTGCGGCCAAACCCCTTGGTCTTGTGCATGGTGAACCCGGCGTCCTGCAAGCCACGACGAACAAATCCTGCTGAGGTGAAGGTGGCAAGCGTACCGCCCGGTCTGGCGGTTCTCGCCATCGCGGCAAACAGCGTTGGGGTCCACATATCCGGGTTTTTCGCGGGGGCGAAGCCATCAAGGAACCAGGCATCGACCTGCTGATTAAAGCTATCGTCGAGTTTGTCGGTGAGCTCGTTGATATCGCCAAACCATAAATCCAGGGTGACGCGACCCCCGTCGAGCAGCAGGCGATGACAGCCAGCCAGCGGCAGCGGCCACTGTGCCTGGAGCTGTTCAGCCCACGGTGCCAGTTCCGGCCAGTGCTGATGCGCCAGACGCAAATCATCGGCTTTGAGCGGAAATTTTTCAAAACTGACGAAATGTAATCTTTGTAGCGTAGCGTCAGGATGCTGGCGGCAAAAGGCGTCGAACGCCTGCCACAGCGTCAGGAAATTGAGGCCGGTACCAAAACCACTTTCTGCCACCACAAACAGCGGGCGGGGGTGGACTGGGAAGCGTTCTTCCAGATGGTTACCGCCGAGAAAGACGTAGCGTGTCTCTTCCAGACCATTGTCATTGGAGAAGTAGACATCATCAAAATCTCGGGAAACAGGTGTACCCTCACTGTTAAATTCGAGGTTGGCAGATTGTATGGCGTTATGTTTCACGTAAGTTACTCGTGCGGCAAGGAGTCTGAGGATCTTAACGATGCGGGCTCGAAGGCGCAAATTTCTGCATAAAATTGCTGATCGGACTTGTTCGGCGTACAAGTGTACGCTATCTTGCGACTCGAAACTTTAAAATAGTGATGACTTACAGAGGTATTGAATGAAACGTGCAGTGATTACTGGCCTGGGTATCGTTTCCAGCATCGGTAGCAACCAGCAGGAAGTCCTGGCATCTCTGCGTGAAGGACGCTCGGGGATCACTTTCTCTCAAGAGTTCAAAGATTCTGGTATGCGTAGCCACGTATGGGGTAACGTCAAACTGGACACCACCGGTCTTATCGACCGCAAAGTGGTCCGTTTCATGAACGATGCCTCTATCTATGCTTATCTCTCCATGCAGCAGGCGGTTGAAGACTCTGGCCTGAAAGCAGAAGATTATCAGAACAACCCGCGCGTAGGCCTGATTGCCGGCTCCGGTGGTTCTTCTAAAGCGCAGGTATTTGGTGCTGACGCAATGCGTAGCCCACGTGGCCTGAAAGCGGTGGGTCCATACGTTGTGACCAAAGCGATGGGTTCTGCGGTTTCCGCGTGCCTCGCTACGCCGTTCAAAATTCACGGTGTGAACTACTCCATCAGCTCTGCATGTGCCACCTCCGCACACTGCATCGGTAACGCAGTAGAGCAGATTCAGCTGGGCAAACAGGACATCGTTTTTGCCGGTGGCGGCGAAGAGCTGGGCTGGGAAATGGCCTGTGAGTTCGATGCGATGGGCGCACTGTCTACCAAATACAATGAAACGCCAGAGAAAGCTTCCCGTACCTATGACGCGCACCGTGATGGTTTCATCATCGCAGGCGGCGGCGGTATGGTTGTGGTTGAAGAACTGGAACACGCACTGGCTCGCGGCGCGCATATTTATGCAGAGATCGTTGGTTACGGCGCAACGTCCGATGGCGCAGACATGGTTGCTCCATCCGGTGAAGGCGCAGTGCGCTGCATGAAGATGGCGATGCACGGCGTTGATACCCCAATCGACTACCTGAACTCCCACGGTACTTCTACGCCGGTAGGCGATGTGAAAGAACTGGGCGCTATTCAGGAAGTGTTCGGCGACAACAGCCCAGCAATTTCTGCAACTAAAGCGATGACCGGTCACTCTCTGGGCGCCGCTGGCGTACAGGAAGCTATCTACTCTCTGCTGATGCTGGAACACGGCTTTATCGCCCCAAGCATCAACATCGACGAGATGGACGAGCAGGCTGCGGGTCTGAACATCGTGACGGAACCAACCGACCGCGAACTGACTACCGTCATGTCCAACAGCTTCGGCTTCGGTGGTACTAACGCCACGCTGGTCATGCGCAAGCTGTAATTTTTACAGTTGGTGAGAAAAAGGAGCCTTCAGGCTCCTTTTTTTATGCGTTGACAATCGCCTGAAATAACAGGCAAACTCCTGGCTCAACATTATCATCACGATAATGCGTAAGCGTTCAACGTCAACCAACGCACCTTAATCCTGATGATCAGGTAGAGGGGGCGTGGCCACAGTACCTCGCCTTACTCAGCATTCTGGAGTAAAGCATGACAGCAGTCACTCAAACTGAACCAACATCGTCTTCGAACGGGTCGTTATTTCGCATCGCTTTTGCGGTGTTTTTGACCTATCTCACCGTCGGCATTCCGCTGCCGGTCATTCCCCTATTTGTGCACCAGGAACTGGGCTATGGCAACACCATGGTGGGCATTGCCGTGGGCATTCAGTTCTTTGCTACCGTTCTGACGCGCGGCTACGCCGGGCGTCTGGCGGATCAGTATGGCGGTAAGCGCTCGGCATTGCAGGGCATGGCCGCCTGTGCGTTTGCCGGGGCAGCCTGGCTTGGTGCGGCGCTGCTGCCGGTGGATGCGATGATCAAATTTGGTCTGCTTATTGTCGGACGCTTAATCCTCGGCTTTGGTGAAAGTCAGCTGTTAACCGGCACCCTGACCTGGGGAATGGGGCTGGTGGGGCCGAAGCAATCCGGCAAGGTGATGTCCTGGAACGGGATGGCGATATTCGGTGCGCTAGCCGCAGGGGCTCCACTGGGGCTGTTTATCAATGCGCGCTATGGTTTTGCCGTGCTGGCCGGGGTCACCATGGCGCTGCCGTTGCTGGCCTGGGCCTTTAACGGCTCGGTGCGTAAGGTCGCCGCGATGGCCGGGGAGCGTCCGTCGCTATTCAGCGTCATTGGTCTTATCTGGAAACCGGGCATGGGGCTGGCGCTTCAGGGTGTAGGCTTCGCGGTGATTGGTACCTTCGTATCGCTCTACTTTATGAGCAAAGGCTGGTCGATGGCGGGCTTCACGCTGACGGCATTCGGTGGCACCTTCGTACTGGTGCGTATTCTGTTTGGCTGGATGCCGGATCGCTTTGGTGGCGTGAAGGTGGCCGTGGTCTCGCTGCTGGTGGAAACCGTGGGGCTGCTGTTGCTGTGGCAGGCGCCGAGCGCATGGGTGGCGCTTTCCGGTGCGGCGTTGACCGGAGCCGGCTGCTCGCTGATTTTCCCGGCGCTGGGCGTGGAAGTGGTGAAACGCGTGCCGCAGCAGGTTCGTGGTACGGCGCTGGGTGGCTACGCCGCGTTCCAGGATATCGCACTGGGCGTATCCGGGCCGCTGGCAGGCATGCTGGCTACCTCATTCGGCTACCCGTCCGTCTTTCTGGGCGGAGCGATTTCTGCCGTGCTGGGGATCGTGGTCACCCTCTGGTCATTCCGTAAGTAATCGTGATTGCCCGGCTCCGCGCGTCTGGGGGCCGGCAACCGCTTTGCGCGGCAGGAAATATTTCACCTGGAATTCAAACATGTTGGTGTACAGAATCGAGTAATCGATAGGGTTCGACTGTTCATCAATGGCCTGTGTCTGCATACGAATAATCGGGTCTAACGCACTGATATGCAGAAGGTTGGCCACGTCCGGCGACGGTAGAATGGGCTGAATAGACTCATAGCAGCCAAGAATTTTCACGCCGCACTCATTCTCAATATAGGCAAACTTCGACTTCTTCATATGGGCGAGCGTCAGGTCCGGGAACCGACTGGCGGAGAGCCACGTCTCTTCAATCTGCATGGCAATATTGTCGATTAAACGCAGACGCTTGGCATAGTAGACCGGTTCGCCGAGCATCACCCGCAGGTTATTGGCAATCTCTTCAGAGGCGGTCTGTAGCTCAAACTTCAGGATCTGGCTGGTGGGCGTTTTGCCCTCGTTGCGGGCGATTTCGGTAAAGCTATCGAGATGGGTCACGGAGGCCTGGAAATGTTTATTTCGCAGATAGGTGCCTGAACCATGCCGCCGTTCAATCATCCCTTCCTCTTCCAGCGTTTTTAGCGCTTTGCGTAACGTATTGCGCGAAACATCATAATGCTCTGCCAACTCTTTTTCCGATGGCAGAAGATCGCCGATATTGTAGATTGAGCTGTTTAATCTGTTTTTAAGCAGATTGATGATGCTCTGATAAACCACTTTTGAACCTCCTTAAATCCTTTTTAAACAAAAGGTTACAAAACCATTTCCGTAATAATGCATCAACACGTTCAGCTATCAGTCAATTATTGAACAACTTTGGCATCGTTAACTGTGATCGCAATGCAAGTTAAGAAAAATAACAATAATTAAAGTGGGCGTCAATGAATGACATATTTTTTGAGAAAGGAAATAGGATGCAAAATATATTATTAGACTACGCGATTGAAATATCAAAAAGAATGAAAAATTGGGATCGTCTGGATAACTAATCGTTATTTTAATTGATTGGTAAATTATTTTGTTAATAATTTTTTATTTTTATTATAAAATTAAGGGACCATTATGGGGTTGATGAATTCATTTGAACGCGGGATGGAGAAAATTCTCGTTCCGATAGCCATTAAATTAAACTCGCAGATCCACGTTTCAGCCATTCGCGATGCCTTTATTCTGTCATTCCCAATCGTCATGGCCAGCTCGCTGATTATTCTCATTAACTTCGCCATCCTCTCGCCGGACGGCTTTATCGCCAGTATCCTGCATCTGGGAACGATATTCCCGAACCTGGCCGATGCTCAGCAAATATTTACCCCGGTGATGAACGGCTCGGTCAATATTATGGCGGTGCTAATTACCTTCCTCGTGGCGCGTAATATGGCGATAAGCTACCAGCAGGATGATCTGCTGTGTGGCCTGACCGCTATTGGCGCGTTCTTTGTGGTCTATACCCCGTATACAATTATCGACGGGCAGGCTTACCTGAGCACCAAATATCTGGGGCCGCAGGGGCTGTTTGTGGCGGTTATTGTCGCGCTGCTGGCGAGTGAAATTTTCTGCCGTCTGGCGCGTAATCCGAAGGTGACCATTAATATGCCAGCCGCAGTACCGCCTGCAGTAGCACGCTCCTTCAAGGTACTGCTGCCGATCTTCTTCGTGATGATCTTCTTCTCGGTGCTGAACTACCTGCTGTTAAAAATCTCGCCAAACGGCCTGAACGACCTGATCTATTCCCTGATCCAGGCGCCGCTGAAGGATATGGGCACCAACATCGTGACCGTATTGATTCTGGGGCTGGTGGCGAACTTCTTGTGGATCCTCGGTATTCATGGGCCGAACACCGTGGCGGCGATTCGTGAAACCATCTTCTCAGAAGCGAATCTGGAGAACCTCTCCTATGCGGCTTCCCACGGCTCCACCTGGGGCGCGCCGTACCCGATTACCTGGACCGGTATTAACGACGCCTTCGCCAACTGCGGCGGCTCCGGGATGACGTTGGGTCTGCTACTGGCTATTTTTATTGCCTCTCGCCGCAAGGATTACCGTGACCTCGCCAAGATGGCCTTTGTGCCTGGCCTGTTTAACATCAACGAACCGGTGATGTTCGGTCTGCCTATCGTACTGAACCCGATTCTGGTGATTCCATTTATTCTGGTGCCGTTTATTAACTCGCTGATTGGCTACTTCTTTATTACCCTGGAAATCATTCCACCGATTGCCTACGCGGTGCCGTGGACCACGCCTGGGCCGCTTATCGCCTTCTTTGGCACGGGGGGGAACTGGATGGCGCTCTTCGTCGGCATACTGTGCCTGGTCGTCGCAACGCTTATCTATCTGCCGTTCGTGATTGCCGCCAACAAAGTCAATATGTCGGCCGCAGCGGAACAGAATGCTTAACGAAGGTAACGGCACACATGGTCCCCTCGCCCCATTGGGGCGAGGGGACATACGCGCACCATTTTTCGGGAGATAAAGATGATTAAGCTGATTATTACCGACCTCGACGGCACTTTCTTAAACCGCCATGGCGATTATAACCGTGAGTTGTTCCCGCAGATTAAGGCATTGATGCAGCAGCAGGGGGTGGCCTTTGCGCTGTGTACCGGCAAACAGTGTGAGCGCGTTGAGGAGCTGTTTGGCGAACAGGTACATGATTTCTGGATCCTGGGCGACAGCGCCACGCGGATTAAACACGCTGGAGACTATGTCTATCAGTCGCTGATCAAAAACGCGCTGGGGCGTGAAATCATCCACACGCTTGAGGAGGCCAACAGCGAGCCGGTGATCATTGCCTGCACGCCGTTTGGGGCGTATGTCAAAAACACCATTGCCCCGGAGATGCTGCTGAAAGTGAAGATGTCCTACGCCAATGTGGTGCAGGTTGCGGCATTCGATGAGGTCGGCCACGACTTCGTTAAAATTTCCCTCTTCGACATCAAAGGCCGCTGCCCGCAGATTAAGCCGCATCTCGCGGATTACTTTGATAAAGCCTATATCGTGGTATCAGAAGACGCGTGGATTGATATCGCCGACGTGGGCGTGCACAAAGGCCATACGGTGGAAATTCTGCAGGAGAAGCTGGGCGTCAACAAAGACGAAACGATGGTTTTTGGCGATGGGTTGAACGATATCGAACTGATGACCCGCGCCACCTGGAGCTTCGCCATGCGCAATGCGTTTGACGAAACCAAGCAGGCCGCGCGGTTTATTACCGGCAGCAATGATGACGATGCGGTCATGACGACCATTGCCCAGGTGCTGAGTTTACAGCAGCACCCAAAGTAGTATCGCCACCACGATCAGCACCACAAAGGCCAGCCCAGGGCGTGCTGACAGCGACTTTATTGAAGTAATCATCGGCGCGAACGGCGCGTAAATCGGCTGAATGTTCCGCGCCTCCAGCGCCTCTGCATGCGCCACGCGTTCACGCTCAATACGCTTGAGAAACAGGAGATTGAGCAACTCCTGAACCTGAACGGTGGTGAGCACCGTCTGCGGTGTCATATTCCAGTTCTGCTGCCCGTAATCGCGCAATACCTGAAACTCCTGATCGCCCAGCGGCTGCTTAAGTGCGGCCTGCAGCACATTAAGCGTAGGGGCTGGGTGCGTGCTCAGCGTTAGCCGAGCCTGCAATAACGTCACCAGCGAGGTGAAATATTTTGCGGGGATCAGCTCACTGGTCTTCACCGGCGAAAATTCCTGTAGCGACTGCCATAGCGGTTTATTGGCGTCACTGGACGACGATGGCGCTTTATCGGAGTAGAGCGCGTCGGGCTTCACGCTGGCGAGCTCAATCAGCGACTGCCAGATTTGCTTGCTCGACTCGCCGGTTGCTGCGGACAGCTTGCTGACCAGTTGGTTGAGCGTGGTGTACTCCGCCGGCAGTAGCGGACGGTCGGTCGCCGGGCGCTGCTGCGGCTGAGGAATCGACAGCTGGCCACGCTGGAGCAACTGCAGCACATTATTAAGCTGCGGCGGGGTAAGCTGGTTCAGGGCGGTGTGCCCGTACTGTTGACGGATAAAATCACTGACGGCCTGGCGATTATTGCCCTGGCCCAGCAGTTCGGTGAGCTGTGAGAGCGTCTGCCGCATGCTGAGGTTCTGCTCGGCAGTGCCGATACGCTGGTTCAGATTCTGTTCCGCCGCCGGAAAATGACGCGCCAGCAGCGGCGTATCACCTTTCAGTCCCAAATCGTGTTTCACGCCCGCCCACACTTCGGCATTTTGCTGCGACGTCATGGTGATAAGGCGCGTGATCAAGCGCTCCAGCACGGTGCGTTGCTGAAGGTTAAGCGGCTGCTCTCCGGCACTGGAAAGCGGAGTGGGACCGGCCCCCGGAGGGCGCGCAGGCATACCTGAGATGGGTTGCGTCATGATTCATCCTTTCTGTAAAGCGGTACTGATACCAGGCGCGAGTATTCCTGGCGGCAAGATTATGGCACACTTCCCCGGTTTACTCTCGTTCTCAGACAGGTACTGAACCGTGAAAATCCTTGTTGATGAAAATATGCCCTACGCCCGTGAGCTTTTTAGTCGTCTGGGCGAAGTGAGGGCTGTTCCTGGCCGCCCGATCCCGACCGACGCGCTAACCGATGCCGATGCGCTGATGGTGCGCTCGGTAACGAAGGTGAATGAAGCGCTGCTTGGCGACAAGGCGATTAAGTTTGTTGGTACCGCCACCGCGGGCACCGACCACGTCGACCAGCCGTGGCTGGCGCAGGCGGGCATCGGTTTTTCTGCCGCGCCGGGCTGTAATGCCATTGCGGTGGTGGAATATGTCTTCTCGGCGCTGCTGATGCTGGCCGAACGCGACGGTTTTGCGCTGGCTGACCGCACCGTCGGTATCGTCGGCGTGGGTAACGTCGGCGGCCGTCTGCACAAGCGTCTTGAAGCGCTGGGGATTAAAACGCTGCTCTGCGATCCGCCGCGTGCGGACAACGGCGATGAAGGGGATTTCCGCTCGCTCGACGAACTGGTCGCTGAGGCTGACGTCATTACGTTCCACACGCCGTTGTATAAAGAAGGTCAGTATAAGTCGCTGCATCTTGCCGACGAAACGCTGATTCGCCGCCTGAAGCCGGGGACGATTCTGATCAACGCCTGCCGTGGCCCGGTGGTGGATAACGCCGCGCTGTTGAAATGTCTGGAAGCGGGGCAGAAACTGAGCGTGGTGCTGGATGTCTGGGAGCCCGAACCGGATCTCAACCTGGCGCTGCTCGATAACGTCGATCTGGGCACCTCGCATATCGCCGGCTACACGCTGGAAGGTAAAGCGCGCGGCACCACCCAGGTGTTTGAAGCCTACAGCCAGTTTATTGGCCAACCACAGGAAGTAGCGCTCTCGACGCTGCTGCCGGCGCCGGAATTTGGCCGTATTAGCCTGCATGGCCCGCTCGATCAGCCTACGCTGAAAAGACTGGTCCATTTAGTGTATGATGTGCGCCGCGATGACGCGCCGCTGCGAAAAGTGGCGGGTATCCCCGGCGAATTCGACAAACTGCGCAAGAACTATCTCGAGCGTCGCGAATGGTCATCATTGACCGTTGAGTGTGATGATGCCGATGCGGCCGAGCTGCTGCAAAAACTCGGGTTTAACGCCGTACACTGTTAATGTCTTCTTAATCACTCTGCTGGATACTCCGGCAGAGTCGCATTTTTTCTGGAGTAAATCACCATGTCTGAAGGCTGGAATATTGCCATCCTGGGCGCAACCGGCGCCGTAGGCGAAGCCCTGCTTGAAACCCTTGCTGAACGTCAGTTCCCGGTGGGTGATATCTATGCGCTGGCGCGCACCGACAGCGCGGGCGAACATCTGCGTTTTAACGGTAAATCGGTCAGAGTACAGGACGCTGCAGAGTTCGACTGGACTCAGGCTCAGCTGGCGTTCTTTGCTGCCGGTCAGGAAGCCTCGGCGAGCTACGCGGAAGAAGCCACCAACGCGGGCTGCCTGGTCATCGACCTCAGCGGTCTGTTCGCGCTGGAGCCGGACGTACCGCTGGTGGTGCCGGACGTGAACCCATTCGTAATGGCCGACTACCGTAACCGTAACCTGATTGCCGTCGCCGATAGCCAGACCAGCCAGCTACTGGCTGCGCTGAAGCCGCTGATTGATGACGGCGGCCTGTCGCGTATCAATGTGACCAGCCTGATTTCTGCTTCCGCGCACGGCAAGAAAGCCGTCGATGCGCTGGCAGGGCAGAGCGCCAAGCTGCTGAACGGTATTCCGATTGATGAAGATGACTTCTTTGGCCGCCAGTTGGCGTTCAACATGCTGCCGCTGCTGCCAGACCGCGAAGGTAGCGTGCGTGAAGAGCGTCGTATCGTCGACCAGGTTCGCAAAATCCTGCAGGACGAAGGCCTGATGATTTCTGCAAGCTGCGTGCAGTCGCCGGTATTCTACGGCCATGCGCAGATGGTGAGCTTTGAAGCCATGCGCCCGCTGTCTGCGGAAGAAGCGCGTGATGCTTTCTCCCGCGGTGAAGATATCGTGCTGTCTGAAGAGGGTGAATTCCCGACCCAGGTTGGCGATGCCACCGGCAGCGCGCATCTTTCCATCGGCTGCGTCCGTAACGATTACGGGATGCCGGAGCAGGTTCAGTTCTGGTCCGTCGCCGACAACGTCCGCTTCGGCGGCGCGCTGATGGCGGTCAAAACCGCTGAGAAACTGGTGCAGGAGTATCTGTACTAATGTCTGACAAAGAGCTGCTGCCGGTCTATCGAATTGCGCTGGGCATTGAATACGACGGCAGCAAATACTACGGCTGGCAGCGGCAAAACGAAGTGCGCAGCGTGCAGGAGAAGCTCGAAAAAGCGCTCTCGCAGGTGGCAAACGAGCCTATCAACGTGTACTGCGCCGGGCGTACCGACGCTGGCGTTCACGGCACGGGCCAGGTGGTGCACTTTGAAACTCGTGCGCAGCGAAAAGACGCCGCATGGACGCTGGGGGTAAATGCGAATTTACCTGGTGACATCGCGGTACGTTGGGTGAAAGCTGTTCCCGACGATTTTCACGCGCGCTTTAGCGCGACGGCGCGCCGCTATCGCTACGTTATCTACAACCACCGGCTGCGCCCGGCGGTGTTGAGCCAAGGGGTGACCCATTATCACCAGCCGCTGGACGCGGAGCGGATGCACCGCGCCGCGCAGAGTCTGCTGGGCGAGAATGACTTCACCTCGTTTCGTGCGGTGCAGTGCCAATCGCGTACGCCGTGGCGTAACGTTATGCATATCAACGTGACGCGCTATGGCAACTATATTGTGGTGGACATCAAAGCAAACGCCTTTGTGCACCACATGGTAAGGAACATTGTTGGCAGCCTGATGGAAGTTGGCGCAGGAAACCAGCCGGAGAGCTGGATTGCAGAACTGCTGGCGGCAAAAGACAGGACGCTTGCCGCCGCAACGGCAAAAGCGGAAGGGCTGTATCTGGTGGCGGTAGATTATCCCGCCCACTTTGCACTGCCCGCCGCGCCGATGGGCCCGCTTTTCCTGGCGGACTAACGAAGTCATTTAGGGCTAAGACAATATGGATCTCATCCGTTTTTTGATTGATTTCATCCTGCACATTGATGTGCACCTGGCGGAGCTGGTTGCGCAGTACGGCATCTGGGTATACGCCATTCTGTTCCTGATTTTGTTCTGCGAAACGGGGCTGGTGGTAACGCCGTTCCTGCCGGGCGACTCGTTGCTGTTTGTTGCCGGTGCGCTGTCGGCGCTGCCAACCAACGATCTCAACGTCCATCTGATGGTGGTGCTGATGGTGATTGCGGCGATCGTCGGGGATGCGGTGAACTACACCATTGGGCGGCTGTTCGGCGAGAAGCTGTTTAGCAATCCAAACTCGAAGATCTTCCGTCGTAGCTACCTCGATAAGACCCATGCGTTCTACGATAAGCACGGCGGAAAAACCATTATTCTGGCGCGATTTGTGCCTATCGTCAGAACATTTGCGCCATTTGTGGCGGGAATGGGCCATATGTCCTATCGTCATTTTGCTATCTACAACGTGACCGGTGGGCTGCTGTGGGTACTGTTGTTCACCTACGCGGGCTATCTGTTTGGCGATCTGCCGGTGGTTCAGGAAAACCTGAAGCTGCTGATTGTCGCTATCATTGTGCTGTCGATATTGCCGGGCGTGATTGAAGTGATTCGCCACCGTCGCAAGGCGGCAAAAGCGGCAAAATAAACCCTGCACACGGGGCACGATTCAGCCGTGCCCTGTTACGACATGTTTCGCGGTTCGACCACTTTTTTATGCCAAGTTTCGGGCTGTTATGTTTTAATGTGCAACATTCATGGTCTATGAGGGGCAAAAGTGGCATTATGCGCGCCCCCTTATGGCAAAACTGGCATCGACCAGGTTCAGGCAGAAAGGTTATCAATGAGCTGGATTGAACGAATTAAAAGCAATATCACACCTACCCGCAAGGCGAGCATCCCGGAAGGGGTATGGACCAAGTGCGATAGCTGTGGTCAGGTTCTGTATCGCGCCGAGCTGGAGCGTAACCTCGAGGTTTGCCCGAAGTGCGATCATCACATGCGTATGTCAGCGCGTAATCGCCTGCATAGCCTGTTAGATGAAGGGTCCCTGGTAGAACTGGGAAGTGAGCTTGAGCCAAAAGACGTGCTGAAGTTCCGTGACTCTAAAAAATACAAAGATCGTCTGGCATCCGCTCAGAAAGAGACGGGTGAAAAAGACGCGCTGATCGTGATGAAAGGCACCCTGCACGGGATGCCGGTTGTCGGTGCGGCCTTTGAGTTCTCCTTTATGGGTGGCTCAATGGGTTCTGTTGTCGGTGCGCGTTTTGTCCGTGCCGTTGAACAGGCGCTGGAAGACAACTGTCCGCTGATCTGCTTCTCCGCTTCCGGCGGTGCGCGTATGCAGGAAGCGCTGATGTCTCTGATGCAGATGGCGAAAACCTCTGCGGCGCTGGCGAAAATGCAGGAACGCGGTTTACCGTATATCTCCGTGCTGACCGACCCAACCATGGGTGGTGTCTCCGCGAGCTTCGCGATGCTGGGCGACCTGAACATCGCTGAGCCGAAAGCGCTGATTGGCTTTGCCGGCCCGCGCGTTATTGAACAGACCGTTCGTGAGAAACTGCCGCCGGGCTTCCAGCGCAGTGAGTTCCTCATCGAGAAGGGCGCTATCGACATGATCGTTCGCCGCCCGGAAATGCGTCTGAAGCTTGCCAGCATTCTGGCGAAGCTGATGAATCTCCCGGCACCGAACCCGGACGCGCCGCGCGAAAGCGTGGTGGTGCCACCGGTACCGGATCAGGAACCAGAGGCCTGATAGTGTAAGGGCAGGGCCGGGTGGCTCTGCCCTTTTTGCTTTTATTCACCGTTGTTGGATGTTGCGGCACTATGGACAAAAATCTTATTCCTCAGGCCACGTCGCCCCTGGCTACGTGGCTTTCTTATCTGGAAAACCTCCACTCAAAAACCATCGACCTCGGCCTCGAACGTGTTAGCCGCGTTGCCGGTCAATTAGATGTCCTGCAGCCTGCGCCGTTTGTCTTCACCGTTGCTGGAACCAACGGCAAAGGCACCACCTGTCGCACGCTGGAAACCATCCTGATGGCCGCGGGCTATAAGGTAGGGGTTTACAGTTCCCCACATCTGGTGCGCTACACCGAACGGGTACGTGTGCAGGGCGCTGAGCTTGCCGAAAGCGCCCACACCGCTTCATTTGCGGCGATTGAAGCCGGACGTGGTGATACCTCGCTGACCTATTTCGAATACGGCACCCTGTCGGCGCTGTGGCTGTTTAAGCAGGCAAAACTCGACGTGGTGATTCTGGAAGTGGGCTTAGGTGGTCGTCTTGATGCCACGAACATAGTTGATGCCAACGTCGCCGTGGTGACCAGTATCGCGCTGGACCACACCGACTGGCTGGGGCCGGACCGTGAAAGCATTGGCCGTGAGAAAGCGGGCGTCTTCCGCGCTAACCGTCCTGCGGTGGTTGGTGAGCCGGATATGCCGCACACCATTGCCGATGTGGCCCATGAAAAAGGTGCGCTGCTGCTGCAGCGTAACGTTGACTGGCGCTATACCGTCGAAGGCGATAGCTGGATCTTCAGCGACGCGCAGGGCGAACTGCGTAACCTGCCGTTGCCGAACGTGCCGCAGCCTAATGCCGCCACGGCGCTTGCCGCGCTGCGCGCCAGCGGGCTGAAGGTGAGCGAAGCGGTGATTCGGGAAGGCATCGCCAGCGCTATTCTGCCAGGCCGTTTCCAGACCATCCAGCTTGAGCCACGCGTGATCCTCGATGTTGCACATAACCCGCACGCCGCGGCCTATCTTGCCGGGCGTCTCAAATCGTTGCCGAAAACTGGGCGAGTGCTGGCGGTTATTGGTATGCTGCATGATAAGGACATCGCCGGTACGCTGGCGTGTCTGGAGGACGTTGTGGATAGCTGGTACTGTGCGCCGCTCGAAGGACCTCGTGGCGCCACGGCGGAACAGCTGCGCGAGCATCTGCGCGCAGGGGCCGTCTTTACCAGCGTAGTGCAGGCATGGCATGCCGCCATGGCTGACGCAGCGCCCGAAGATACGGTGCTGGTGTGTGGTTCATTCCACACGGTAGCGCATGTGATGGAAGCGTTGGACGCGGGGAGTGCCGGTGGCAAGTAAGTTTCAAAACCGTCTCGTCGGGACGATAGTATTAGTTGCGCTGGGGGTCATTGTGCTGCCAGGGCTGCTTGACGGGCAAAAAAAGCATTATCAGGATGAGTTCGCGGCGATTCCGCTGGTGCCAAAACCGGGGGACCGTGATGAACCTGATATGCTGCCGACGGCCACGCAGGCGCTGCCTGCTCAGCCGCCTGAAGGGGCGGCGGAAGAGGTGAGGGCAGGTGATGCGGCAGCACCGTCGCTGGACTCCAGCCGTCTGGCAGTGAACGGCAACGGCGATCTTGAACAGATCCCGCCGGCTGCCGAACTGCCGAAGCCAAAACCAGTAGAAAAACCGAAACCAAAACCGCAGCCTGTCGCTGAACAGGTTGCGGCAACGACGCCACCGCCGAAAGCCGCGCCGGAAGAGAAGCCGGCACCGGTAGGTAAAGCGTACGTGGTGCAGCTTGGTGCATTGAAGAATGCGGATAAGGTGAACGAAATTGTGGCGAGTCTGCGCGGTGCGGGTTATCACGCCTACACGTCGCCTTCGACGCCTGTTCAGGGTAAAATAACCCGTATTCTGGTCGGTCCGGATGCCTCGAAAGATAAGCTGAAAGGTTCACTTGGTGAACTGAATCGGTTGTCGGGGCTCAGCGGCGTGGTGATGGGATATACGCCGAACTAAGGCGTAGGTTTCTACCCCTCACCCTAACCCTCTCCCCATAGGGGAGAGGGAACTGTAGGGAGACGCCGGTAAGTTCGGCGCTGACTTTCTCCCTCGCCCCACTGGGGAGAGGGCCGGGGTGAGGGGTGTTGAACAACGCCGAAAACGACCAAAAAACGATGGCGTTGAATATTTTTTCAGCGCCATTTTTTATTTACGCCGGGGAAGGAAATCCCTACGCAAACGTTTTCTTTTTCTGTTAGAATGCGCCCGAACTGGATGACAGGGCGTAAAATCGTGGGACATATATGGTCTGGATTGATTACGCCATTATCGCGGTGCTGGGCTTATCTTGCTTGGTGAGCCTCATCCGCGGCTTTGTTCGTGAAGCATTATCGTTGGTGACATGGGGCTGTGCCTTCTACGTTGCCAGCCATTACTACACTGACCTGTCAGTCTGGTTTACGGGCTTTGAGGACGAACGGGTTCGAAATGGGATTGCTATTGCGGCGCTGTTCATCGCGACGCTCATCGTCGGCGCTATCGTCAACTTTGTGATAGGCCAGCTGGTGGAAAAGACCGGTTTGTCGGGTACAGACAGGGTATTGGGGATCTGCTTCGGCGCATTACGTGGGGTGCTGATTATCGCCGCTATCTTGTTCTTCCTTGACACCTTTACCGGGATGGCCAAAAGCGATGACTGGCAGCATTCGCAGTTTATTCCCTATTTCTCACCGGTTATCAGATGGTTTTTTGAATACCTTCAAAGCTCGTCAAGTTTCTTGCCCAAAGTATAAGCTTTGGGTCGTTGCTTAACGAGGAAAAGACGTATGTGCGGTATTGTCGGTATCGCCGGTGTCATGCCGGTAAACCAGTCGATTTATGATGCGCTAACGGTGCTGCAGCACCGTGGACAGGATGCCGCTGGCATCATCACCATTGATGCCAACAACTGCTTCCGCTTGCGTAAAGCGAACGGTCTGGTGAGCGATGTCTTTGAAGCCCGCCACATGCAGCGTATGCAGGGCAACATGGGTATTGGCCACGTGCGTTACCCAACGGCGGGCAGCTCCAGCGCCTCTGAGGCCCAGCCTTTTTACGTCAACTCCCCGTACGGCATTACGCTGGCGCATAATGGTAACCTGACCAATGCGCACGAGTTACGTCAAAAGCTGTTTGAAGAAAAACGCCGCCACATCAACACCACCTCCGATTCTGAAATCCTGCTCAATATCTTCGCAAGCGAGCTGGATAACTTCCGTCATTACCCGCTGGAAGCCGACAATATCTTCGCTGCTATCGCCGCAACCAACCGCCAGATTCGCGGTGCGTATGCCTGCGTCGCGATGATCATCGGCCACGGCATGGTGGCTTTCCGTGACCCGAACGGTATTCGTCCACTGGTGCTGGGCAAGCGTGATATTGGCGACGGTCGCACCGAATATATGGTGGCCTCCGAAAGCGTGGCACTGGACACCCTCGGTTTTGAGTTCCTGCGCGACGTTGCACCGGGCGAGGCGGTCTACATCACCGAAAACGGCCAGCTGTTCACCCGTCAGTGCGCTGACAATCCGGTGAGCAACCCGTGCCTGTTCGAATACGTCTACTTCGCGCGTCCAGACTCCTTTATCGACAAGATTTCCGTCTACAGCGCCCGTGTGAACATGGGAACCAAGCTCGGCGAGAAGATTGCGCGTGAATGGGAAGATCTGGATATCGACGTGGTGATTCCAATTCCGGAAACCTCCTGCGATATCGCGCTGGAAATTGCCCGTATTCTCGGCAAACCGTACCGTCAGGGGTTTGTGAAAAACCGCTACGTCGGCCGTACCTTTATCATGCCGGGCCAACAGCTGCGTCGTAAATCCGTTCGCCGCAAGCTCAATGCTAACCGCGCTGAATTCCGCGATAAGAACGTACTGCTGGTGGATGACTCCATCGTGCGCGGTACGACTTCTGAGCAGATTATTGAAATGGCGCGTGAAGCCGGGGCGAAGAAGGTTTATCTGGCCTCTGCGGCACCGGAAATTCGTTTCCCGAACGTCTACGGTATCGATATGCCAACCGCCACCGAGCTGATTGCTCACGGGCGTGAAGTGGATGAGATTCGCCAGATCATCGGTGCCGACGGTCTTATCTTCCAGGATCTGGACGATCTGATTGACGCGGTACGCGCGGAGAACCCGGATATTCAGCAGTTTGAATGCTCGGTATTCAACGGCGTGTATGTGACCAAAGATGTTGACCAGACCTATCTCGACTTCCTCGACTCTCTGCGAAACGATGACGCGAAAGCGGTGCAGTTGCAGAATGAAGTGGAAAATTTAGAGATGCATAACGAAGGGTAAATCAGGAATGCCGGATGGCGACGCATCGCGTCTTATCCGGCCTACCGTCCACCCTTGTTGTAAGCCGGATAAGGCGTAGCCGCCATCCGGCTTTTTTTATGCTTATACCTCGTCTACCCAGATCCGCATTTCGCCTTCGCCTCGGTTGGCCCAGCTAAACCACGGGATAAAGGTTAACGTCTGCTTCTCCACCGCCGTCTGGCGATTATCAAAGCTGTAGAGCGGCTTGTCTTCCTGCGCGGTCAGCACGCGAAGCCCTTCCGCCTGCAACAGAATCTTGCCTTTTAGTACGCCCACGCCCTGAATCTCGCGGAAGACGCTCTCTTTTGGCAGCGACAGGTTATGCAGTTCGCTGCCGTTATCCGCCTCTTCCAGGCAGTAGACCAGCGGCCCACGCTGAATCGCCACTTTCCCTGCCGCATGGCGCACCAGCGGGTTGGCATAGACGCGCCGGATAGTCATCGGCAGGTGCAGCGTAATCACGTCACCTTCCTGCCACTCCCGGTGCAGATGCAGGTAACCGTTGAGCGTGTTACCCACCGCCGACTGACCGTTGACCAGCACCTTCGGTGCTTCACACCACTCCGGTAGACGCAGCGCCAGGGTGTGTTCGACCGCTTGCGGATGCGTGAAGCGAATGTTCACCTCTTCATCCCACGGGTAGTTGCCTTCGATTTTGAGCGCCAGCGTCTGCTCGTTCACCGTGAACTGCGCTTCGCTACCGGCGTAGAAGTTGATGAACAGCGCGTCCGGACGCGGGGTGAAAATGTAGTGGCCGATAGCAACCAGCGTACGCGCAATATTCGGCGGGCAGCAGGCGCAGCCGAACCAGCGCTGGCGAACCGGTTTAATGTGATCGTAGATATGATTATGTGGAATGCTTTTCGGGTGCGTCTCCAATGGGTTGACGTAGAAGAAGTGCTTACCGTCCAGCGCCATCCCCCCGAGCACCGTATTGTAGAACGCGCGCTCCATCACGTCGGCGTAGTGGGCGTCTCCCTCCATTTCTAACATGCGGCGGGCGAACATCATCAGGCCGATCGAGGCGCAGCTTTCACCGTAGGCGGTGTCGTTCGGCAGGTCGTAGTCGCTGGTAAATGCTTCGCCAATCCCCTGCGAACCGATGCCGCCGGTGATATACATGCGGCGCTGCACCATGTTGTCCCAGATGCGCAGACAGGTCTGGCGCTTATCTTCGTCGTGGGTCATGCGGGCGATATGCGCCAGCCCGGTCATCAGGTACACCGAGCGGACGGCGTGGCCGACCGCTTCGTGCTGCTCGGAAAGCGGCTTATGCGCATGGGTGTACGATTTGTCTTTAATCATGCCCGGCCAGGCATCACCCCAGCCCACCCAGTGGCGAGTGCCGCCGCGTTTTTCAAACTCAATATCGTAGTAGTACGGCTGCTGACCGCGCTCTTCAACGAAGAAACGGGCCAGTGCCTGATAGCGAGGTTCTTTTGTGACTTCATACAGACGCATCAGCGCCAGTTCAATTTCCGGATGCCCCGGATAACCGCGCAGCTGATTGGGGTTGGGGCCGAAAACCGTGTCGATGTGATCGGCAAAGCGGCAGGAGATATCGAGCAGACGACGCTTGCCGGTGGCGTGGTAAAACGCCACCGCCGCTTCGAACAGGTGCCCGGCGCAGTAGAGCTCATGGCACTCTGCGACGTTGGTCCAGCGTAAGCCCGGCTCTTTTACGGTATACCAGGTATTCAGATAACCATCTTCACACTGCGCTTGCGCCAGCAGTTCAATCACCTCATCAGCGGTCTTTTCCAACTGGGCGTCAGGTTTCTGGCTGAGTGACCAGGCAACCGCTTCCAGCCATTTGGTGACGTCGCTGTCCTGAAAGACCATGCCATAAAAATCACCCTGTTCAAGACCGGCGGCAATGCGGTAGTTTGCCAGCGCGTGGCTGGGTTCCGCCTCCGGAAGATTGTCATTAAGCGCTTCCCATTGATAAGGGATAACCACGTCGCGGATGAGGCGCTGATATTCCCCTAAAAACGGGTCGGTAATGGTGATTTGGTTCAGATCGGCTTCAATCACATCAGACTGCATCATGTTTACCTCAGGAAATGTGTGAATGGCGTTGGTGAAGATCAGTAGAAATACGTTTCATCATTGGGCCGTTAAGACGGCACTTCAGCAGGCACATAGCGAGCACAAAGTGGAACACGGCTGGCACCAGGCTTTGCAGCAGGGTGATGCCATGGATAGACGCTGGCGTCTGGTTTCCAAGCCCCGGCTGATAGGCCACCATAATCAGGATCAGGCTGATAATGCCGCCTGAAGAGGCCCAGGAGAGCTTGATGAAAAAGAGGTTAAAGGCGAAATTCATCCCGGAGGAGCGCACGCCGGTTTTCCATTCGCCGTAGTCGTCGGCGAAGGCCATAATCGAGAAGTGCAGCGGCAGGGTGAAGCCCTGAATCACGCTGTTAACCGCAATGCAGACCAGCCACAGGACCTGGTACTGGGGGCCAACCGGGAGGAAGTACATGCCAATCCCGAACGCGACCAGCACCAGGTTCGTCCAGTAGTAGAGACGCACCATATCGACGCGGCGAGAGAGCGGGTTGACGATCACCGCCCCGGCAATGCCGGAAATGGTGAGGATACCGAAGAACATCGACATATACCCAGCGCCGCCCTCCAGCGCGTAGGAGATGAAGTACATGTAGCCGCCGCCGCGAATACAGAGAATATTCACCAGCAGGAAGGACATGATCAGCATCATCAGCAGCTGGTCATTTTTACGCAGCCCGGCCAGGTGTTCGCGCAGGGTAAAATTACCCGCCAGTGATAGCGGCACACGCTCTTTCACCCAGAAGAAGCACAGCAGGAACAGCACCATGCCGATGGTGCACAGCACGGTAACGCCATACTGATAACCTTTCGCCAGGTTGCCCTGACCAAAGAATTCCACCATCCACGGCAGGCCGACGGAGACGAGGAAACCGGCAATGCCGCTTAACACGAAGCGCCAGGACTGGCAGGACATCACCTGATCGTGGCGGTTGGTGATGGCATTAATCAGCGCGCAGTAAGGCACGTTGTTGGCGGTATAGCCGATAGAGAGCAGGAAGTAGGTGCCGAACGCCCACGCGATTTTCATGTTTGCGCTCATGTCCGGAACGGTAAACGTCAGGATACCGATTACGCCAAGCGGTACAGCCGTCCACAACTGCCACGGACGAAAACGCCCCCAGCGGCTGCGAGTTCGGTCGGCAATCACGCCCATCACGGGATCGGAAACGGCATCAAAGATACGCAGGGTAAAGAACATGGCGCCGACAATGGCGGGGCTTAGCCCAAAAACGTCGGTGTAGAAAAAGAGTAAAAAGCCGCTAATCAAATCTGAGATGCAATGCCCGCCGGCATCGCCTAATCCATAGCCTATCTTTTCGCGGGTAGAGAGCGTCTCTCCCGCATCAACGGTCTGTACATCAGTATCCAGGTTATCAGCAATGGTCATAACCAATCCTCGAACAGGGTGTGATGATTCAAAAAGTCATTACGGCGTATCTCTGACGATTTTTAGTAAATAACTAACGGCGCTGAGCATAGATCCTGAGCGAAATGCGGGTATATAGCGTACGGTTTAAAGAGTGAATTCGATCTTATTTTTACTATAAATTAAGTTTAACTAGCGATGTTGATCACAAAATAATGAATGATGGCGGGGTAAATATCATTTCCATCAAGAATTGAAATTATTTGGATAATTTGTTTAGTAAATACAATCCGGGAAGCGGACACCCTATGCTGCGTGGTATCCTCTGTCCGGCAATGTGGTTAACAGGCGGAAGCGAACGGAATGGCGAAGAAAATTAGAATCAAAGATATTGCCACGGCGTGCGGCGTTTCCATTGCGGCGGTCTCTCGCGCGCTAAAAGGGCAGCCGGGGCTGAGCGATGAAACGCGGCAGCGTATCTTGTCGATAGCTCAGGCGGAAGGCTATGACTTTAGCCGTCTGCGCACCGGGCGTATCAAGCGGCTGATGTTTTTGCTTCACCGGGAGCACAATATCGCCAGCGCGTTGCCGTTCTACTCAACGGTGATGCTGGGTGTGGCGGATGCCTGCCGGGAAAATGACATTGCCATGAGCTTTCAGCCAATTGGCCCGCAGGATTCGGTATCTGAATTGATTCAACTGCACCAGCCGGATGCGCTGGTCTGCGCCGGCTATCTTGAGCCGGAAGTGCTGGCTGAATTGCGCCAGACCGCGCTGCCAGTAGCGCTGGTCGATTTATGGGCGGCGGATTTTCCCTGCGTTAACCCGGATAATTTTCACGGCGGTTTCATTGCCACGCGCCATCTTCTGGAGCAGGGGAGAACCCGCATAGCGTTTCTGGGGACGTCACAGCGCCACTACAGTATTCGTCAGCGCGTCGAGGGCTATCAGCAGGCGCTGTTTGATGCCGGGCTGACGCTTGCGCCAGAATACTGCGTTGAAGTGCCGCCAATTAAAGAGATTGAGCAGGTACTGGTCGAAGGAATGTCACGGCTGCTGGCGTTACCGCAGCCGCCGGATGCGATTTTTGCCTACAACGACGTAGCCGCGCTGGTGGCGATGCGCGAATGCGCCCGTCGGGGGATCCGCGTGCCGGAAGAGGTGGCCATCGTCGGTTTCGATGACATCGATGCGGCCGCCTGGGCCCACCCGCCGCTGACCACGGTAGCGGTTGATAAACGTGAACTGGGGCGCGATGCTTTTCAGTTGCTGATGAACGACGAAAGCGAACGCAACCTGCTGCTTCCCGTGCGGCTGGTGGCGCGCGGCAGTTCGGTGACGGATAGCGACGCGTTGCGGTTGCGTCTGGCGCCGTAATCCGGCAAAGTTTGCCCCATTAAGGCTACAGGGCGGTCCGTGTGAAACGACTCATCATTGGTATTTCCGGCGCAAGCGGCGCTATTTACGGCGTACGCCTGCTGCAGGTGCTGCAAACCGTGGCGGACGTCGAAACGCATCTGGTGATGAGCCAGGCGGCAAGGCAGACGCTGGCGCTGGAGACGGATTTCTCGCTGCGTGAGGTTCAGGCGCTGGCGGACGTGGTACACGATGCGCGAGATATCGCCGCCAGCATCTCTTCCGGCTCGTTCAAAACCGCCGGTATGGTTATCCTGCCGTGCTCGATAAAAACGCTCTCCGGCATTGTGAACAGCTATACCGATGGCCTGCTGACCCGCGCCGCTGACGTGGTGCTGAAAGAGCGACGCCCGCTGGTGCTGTGCGTGCGCGAAACGCCGCTGCATTTAGGCCATCTGCGCCTGATGACCCAGGCAGCGGAAATCGGCGCGGTGATCATGCCGCCGGTGCCGGCGTTTTATCATCGCCCACAAACGCTGGACGACGTGATTAACCAGACCGTTAACCGTGTACTCGATCTGTTTGATATCACCCTGCCTGAAGATCTCTTTACCCGCTGGACCGGCGCATAACCCTGCGCCACCCTTGTGCATGATGTCGCTTTTGCCCTGTTTCAGGGCAATTGTGTAACACCGATCAAATCCTCGATATTTAATCATCCCGTTTGCGCTTTTGTGCTCGATTTATACGCTGCGGCTGATATCTTTCCTGATGATCACCTCTCGTTATCTTTTCGTTAACATTTTTAACATTGCAGATTATCCCAGCGTTAAAAATGGCACGGAAGATGCAGAGTAGGTTTTGCAAACACAACATAACTATTAGCAGTTAACGACATCACGGTTTAATAGGGGAACGTATGAAAAAGACGGTTCTGGCTCTCTCTTTGCTGCTGGGTCTCAGCAGCGCCTCCAGCGTATTTGCCGCACTGCCACAGAGCATCCGCATCGGTACCGATACCACCTACGCACCGTTCTCATCGAAAGATGCCAAAGGCGATTTTATTGGCTTTGATATCGATCTGGGCAACGAAATGTGTAAACGCGCCAGCATCAAGTGTACCTGGGTTGGCAGTGATTTTGACGCGCTGATCCCTTCACTGAAGGCGAAGAAAATTGACGCGATTATCTCTTCGCTGTCGATCACCGAAAAGCGTCAGCAGGAGATTGCCTTCTCCAACAAACTGTACGCGGCGGATTCCCGCCTGATTGCCGCTAAAGGTTCTTCGGTGAAACCGACGCTGGACGGGCTGAAGGGCAAGCACATTGGTGTGCTTCAGGGTTCAACGCAGGAAGCTTACGCCAATGAGAACTGGCGCAGCAAAGGCGTGGACGTGGTGGCCTATCAAAACCAGGACCTGATCTACGCCGACCTGGCAGCAGGCCGACTGGATGCGGCTTTGCAGGATGAAGTTGCCGCCAGCGAAGGCTTCCTGAAACAGCCTGCCGGTAAAGATTTTGAGTTTGCTGGCCCGTCGGTAAAAGACAAAAAATACTTCGGTGACGGCACCGGCGTTGGGCTGCGTAAAGATGATGTTGAGCTGAAAGCGGCGTTCGATAAAGCGTTAGCGGAGCTGCGCGCGGACGGCACCTACGACAAGATGGCGAAGAAGTATTTTAACTTCAACGTCTACGGCGACTAACCGGTCGCATGTATCATCGTGGTGCATATATTTTCGCGTGCACCACGATGGTGCGTTTTTTGTTCGAAAGTTGCGCAGGGTTGCATAATTAAGCATTTTAAATGAGAAAAAAGCCAGCCTGAAGGGCAGAATGCTTTGCCTTGAAGGGCCGAAAGATGGCACGATAACTGCTCAGATTATTTCTAAAAAACACACAAGAATCACAGCTTGTAGAGGATGATATGAAAAAACTGGCGTTGTCTTTTTCTCTGGTATTAGCGCTTGCTTCTGCATCAAGCGCATTTGCAGCAATCCCGCAAAAAGTGCGTATCGGTACTGACCCAACGTATGCACCGTTCGAATCAAAGAATGCACAGGGTGAATTAGTGGGTTTCGACATTGATCTGGCAAAAGAGCTGTGTAAGCGCATCCAGGCACAATGTACCTTCGTGGAAAACCCACTGGACGCCCTGATCCCCTCGCTGAAAGCGAAGAAAATCGATGCCATCATGTCCTCGCTGTCGATCACCGAAAAACGTCAGCAGGAAATCGCCTTTACCGACAAACTCTATGCCGCTGACTCCCGTCTGGTGGTGAAAAAAGGTTCTCCAATTACGCCAGACCTCGCCACGCTGAAAGGCAAGCGCGTGGGCGTACTGCAGGGTACCACTCAGGAGACGTACGGTAATGAACACTGGGCGCCGAAGGGTATTGAAATTGTCTCCTATCAGGGACAGGACAATATCTACTCTGACCTGACCGCTGGCCGTATTGATGCAGCGTTCCAGGACGAAGTGGCGGCGAGTGAAGGTTTCCTGAAACAGCCTATCGGTAAAGACTACCAATTCGGCGGCCCGTCCATTAAAGACGTGAAGCTGTTCGGTGTAGGTACCGGTATGGGTCTGCGTAAAGACGATACCGAGTTGCTGAACGCGCTAAACAAAGCGTTTGCTGATATGCGTGCCGACGGCACCTACGACAAGCTGGCGAAGAAGTACTTCGATTTTAACGTTTACGGCGAGTAATCATCACGAGTAACCCACCGTTTTGCACGCACAAAACGGTGGGCGTAAAGACAGGACTGGCAGCATGCTGTACGGGTTTTCACAGGTAATTTTTCAGGGCGCTCTTGTCACCCTTGAGCTGGCTATCAGCTCAGTGGTTCTTGCCGTGCTTATTGGTCTGGTGGGCGCGGGAGCGAAGCTCTCCCGAAATCGCGTGCTGGCGTTAATTTTTGAGGGCTACACCACGCTGATTCGCGGTGTGCCAGATTTGGTGCTGATGCTGCTGATTTTCTACGGGCTGCAGATGGCGCTTAACGTGCTGACCGACGCGCTCGGGCTGGCGCAGTTTGATATCGACCCGATGATCGCTGGTATCATCACCCTTGGTTTTATCTACGGCGCTTATTTCACCGAAACCTTCCGTGGCGCGTTTATGGCGGTGCCAAAAGGTCATATTGAAGCCGCGACGGCTTTTGGCTTCACCGGTGCACAAACCTTCCGTCGTATTCTGTTCCCCGCGATGATGCGCTATGCGCTGCCGGGCATTGGCAATAACTGGCAGGTTATCCTCAAAGCGACCGCGCTGGTTTCGTTGCTGGGTCTGGAAGATGTGGTTAAAGCGACCCAACTTGCCGGTAAAAGCACTTGGGAACCGTTCTACTTCGCCATCGTCTGTGGCTTGATTTATCTGCTGTTTACTACCGTTTCCAATGGCGTGTTGCTGCTGCTCGAACGCCGCTACTCCGTGGGCGTGAAGAGGGCTGACCTGTGATTGAGATCATTCAGGAGTATTGGAAATCGCTGCTGTGGACGGATGGCTATCGCTTTACCGGCGTGGCGATTACCCTATGGCTGCTGGTGCTGTCGGTGGTGATGGGCGGCGTGTTGGCGCTGTTTCTGGCTATTGCTCGCGTCTCCAGCAATAAATACATCAAATTCCCCGTCTGGCTGTTTACCTATATTTTCCGCGGTACGCCGCTCTACGTGCAGCTGCTGGTGTTCTATTCCGGCATGTATACGCTGGAAATCGTCAAAGGTACGGAGCTGTTAAACGCCTTCTTCCGCAGCGGCCTGAACTGCACGGTGCTGGCCTTAACGTTGAATACCTGCGCCTACACCACCGAAATTTTTGCCGGGGCGATTCGCTCGGTTCCGGCGGGAGAAGTGGAAGCAGCGCGCGCCTATGGTTTCTCGTCGTTTAAGCTTTATCGCTGCATCATTCTGCCCTCGGCGCTGCGCATTGCGCTGCCGGCCTACAGTAATGAAGTTATCCTGATGCTGCACTCAACGGCGCTGGCGTTTACTGCCACCGTGCCTGACTTGCTGAAGATTGCGCGCGATATTAACTCGGCGACCTATCAACCCTTTACCGCCTTCGGCATTGCGGCGGTGCTCTATCTGGCCATCTCTTATGTACTGATTAGTCTGTTCCGCAAAGCGGAAAAGCGCTGGTTACAGCACATGAAACCGTCTTCTACGCACTGAGAATATGATGTCTGATAAAAAACTAAACGTAATCGACCTGCACAAACGCTATGGCGAGCACGAGGTGCTGAAGGGCGTGTCGCTGCAGGCTAACGCCGGGGATGTGATAAGCATCATCGGCTCTTCCGGTTCCGGCAAGAGTACCTTTTTGCGCTGCATTAACTTCCTTGAGAAGCCAAGTGAAGGCACCATTATCGTCAATGGCGAGAATATTGGCCTGGTGCGTGATAACGACGGTCAACTGAAGGTGGCGGATAAAAACCAACTTCGCCTGCTGCGTACGCGCCTGACGATGGTGTTTCAGCACTTCAACCTGTGGAGCCATATGACGGTGCTGGAGAACGTCATGGAAGCGCCGATTCAGGTCCTTGGCTTGAGCAAGCAGGAAGCGCGCGATCGCGCGGTGAAGTACCTGACGAAAGTCGGTATTGATGAACGCCAGCAGGGCAAATACCCCGTGCACCTGTCCGGCGGCCAGCAACAGCGAGTTTCTATTGCCCGTGCGCTGGCGATGGAGCCGGAAGTGCTGCTGTTTGACGAACCGACCTCTGCGCTTGACCCTGAGCTGGTGGGCGAGGTGCTGCGCATCATGCAGAAGCTGGCGGAAGAGGGAAAAACCATGGTGGTGGTGACCCACGAAATGGGCTTTGCCCGCCATGTTTCATCGCACGTGATTTTCCTGCATCAGGGCAAAATTGAGGAAGAGGGCAACCCGGAAGAGGTGTTTGGCAATCCGAAGAGCCCGCGTCTGCAGCAGTTCCTGAGCGGTGCCTTAAAGTAAGCTTCACCCGCCCTCACGCATGCGTGGGGGCGTTTTCCCGCCGATAGACCCAGTCATCGTAATCTTTGCCGTTCAGCCTATAGGCTTTTGTCAGCACCTGCGTGCGGATAAAACCATGCTTTTCCAGCAGCCTTGCGGACCCTTGATTATCGCCGAGCACCCACGCATTAATCGCCCACAGCCCGAGTGAGGCAAAACCGTAGTCGCATATGGCTCCGAGGGCTTCGCTGGCATAGCCCTGACCCTGCGCTTCAGGCAGTAACGCATAGCCAACATCCGCTTCGTGCGGATTTTTACTGCTGATCTGCAGCCCTATATCGCCAAGCGGCGTACCGTTTTCATCGCGGATAACAAAGATCGCGGGAGAGTTGCAGCGCAGGGCAAAAATTGCACGTATCGCTGCTTCCTCCAGCATTTCCCCCATAAACTGCATCACCTCATGGTTTTGTCGCAGTTGTAGGAAGAAGGGCCAGTCGCTGTCATTAAAGGGAGAAAGCCGTAGTCGCCGGGTGGTGAGGGTTGCCATTTTCCTATGCCATTAAGCCAAATCTGAGGCTGTACTTTAGCACCGGCGATGATGAAATGGCACGGAATTAGCCGCTGAAGGCCGTCGTGTGTTCCAGGCGTGCAAAATAGTGCAGTACCGTTTTGCTCTCCTGAGAGGCGCGAAGCTGGAGTGCCAGGTTCAGGTTATCCAACGTGCGGGCATGCGCAACCATTGGTGAAGTCTCGGCGATTCGCCCCTCCGTCACCAGCCATTGCATGACCGTCTGCCATCGCCAGAGTGGGGAGTTGCCCTTGACGCGTTGAATGGGTGCGGGAAACTGACCGCCGCCACGAGCGCCATCTTTCAGCAGTGAAATCGCCTGGCGTGAGACGCCGGTGAGTTCGGCGATATCGCTAAGCCCGACCAGGGTCGAGTCGACAGACTCGACCCGCGCATTGAGTGAGGGGGCAGATTCAATGTCGCGAATGGCGGAAAGAATGGCCTGCTCCAGCGTGTCGCTTTCCCGGTCAAAATCGAGATAGACCGCCGTCCCGTAAAAGCAGATCAGCGCATCATCGCAATGTGCATGATAGAACGCCTCTTCAAGATTTGGCGTGCTGCGACTAACACCTGAAAGCGTTAGCGTAAAGTTAAATAACGGCATTTCGTTTCTCCCTTGCTCTACGAATGTTTGGGCTGGCAGCGGTCGACCATGCGCATGATTTGCCGGGCGTGGTGCAGCGGAACGGCAGGTGTCGACCATATGCTCATCATATGATCCCTATGCTCAGCCACGCCGCACTGCAAACGACCAAAACAGTGGGCGCTTTTACCGCTGGTGATAAACAACCAACCACGTTGTAGCGCGTAATCAATGGCTGCCCTGATATGCTTATCTGGATGTTCCTTCATCAATGTATCCCGCAGAGTATTGATATTTTGTTGACGGATGTCAACAGTGAGCTGGCGTAATAATATGCATTGGGCTGTTATGACAAAGCGGGAGATAACGCGTTGGAATCGGCTTCACGTTTGTATCAGAGGGAGATGCTCTCGTTAACAGATATGCGTGGCGAATTCCAGAAGTGGGAGAAGCAGGAAAAGTATGGTGATGGCCAGGCTCCATCACCATCGTGTGGAGCATCAGTGGGCGAGAATATCGCCTAGCGCTTCATCTAAATCGTACCAGCGAAACGCGAATCCGGCGGCTTCAAGTCGTTTGGGGAGCGCGCGCTGTCCGCCTAATACCAGCACCGAGGATTCGCCCATCAGCAGACGTATCACGGTGGCGGGAACGCGAAGAATGGCCGGGCGATTGAGCGCCTGACCCAGTGCATGGGAGAACTGCTCGTTATGCACCGGGTAGGGTGAAACCATGTTGAAAGGCCCGCGCAAATCGTTATCCAGCAGCCAGAGAATGCCGTTGACCATATCGTCGATATGGATCCACGCCAGGTACTGTCTGCCGTTGCCAATAGGGCCGCCGAGACCTAACCTGAAAGGCGGCAGTAGTTTAGCGAGGATGCCGCCTTTCGGCGCCAGCACCACGCCGGTGCGCAGCAGACAGACGCGAGTGTGCTCGCTTTGCGCGGTGCAGGCTATCTGCTCCCAGCGTGCGCACAGTTTATGGGTAAATTCATTGTGCGGTGGCTCCTCCTCCGTCACCACGACTTCGCCGAGGTCGCCGTAATAGCCGGTGGCCGAGCCAGAAATCAGTACTGAAGGGGGCGTCACGCTCGCCTGAATCAAATCGCTAATTCGCTGGGTGATGCCCCAGCGGCTGTCGCACAGCTTCTGCTTTTGCTGCGCCGTCCAGCGCTTGTCGGCGATGGGTTCGCCGGCAAGATTGATAACGGCGTCAATGCCGTCAAGCGATGACATATTCTGTAGCCCAGGCCAAAGCTCAACGCGTGGGTCGAGTATCTGGCGGGCTTTTTCCGGGGAGCGGGTCACCACGCAGACCGTATGCCCGAGCGTCAGTAAACGTGGAACTAAATGGCGGCCAATCAGCCCGGTGCCGCCGGTAATCAGAATTTTCATGCCACCTCCCGAAGGGAGCGCTTAGCGTTGCCAGCTCAGGGTAATGGATACCGAATCGGCGTAGCGCAGCGCGTGAACTTTATCGATCTCCACTTCAGCATAAGTGACCCAGTGATGTTCGCGTGCGATATCGAGCACATCCTGAGTTAATTTTTCCAGTAAAGAGAAACGGTTATTCTCAACGTGACGAATAATGCTCTTGGTAATAGTGCGGTAGTTCAGCGCATCGTTAATATCTTCGCTGTTGCGCGACTTTTCCGCCGGGTAGCGAATTTCAAGATTGATAACCACGTCCTGGCGGTTGGCAATCTCCTCTTCCTTAATGCCGATAAACGTACGCAGGCGTAAATTTTTGATGCGAATGATGGCGTCAGACTGAGACATTGCAGGTGTTCTCCGTAATTTTTGTTTTCCTGTGCATCATACACTAAAGCATCTTTATCGCGGCAGGGTCTGGCGCGCGTTTAGTTCGTGCGCCAGTTCAACAAACGCACGCAGTGACGGGAGCACATGCCGGTGCCCCGGATAATAAAGGCGCAGGCCGCCAAAGGTAGGGCACCATTCATCCAGTACGCTGATAAGTTTGCCGCTGCGAAGTTCGTCCTGAATAAACCATTCCGAAATAAATGCCAGCCCCAGTCCAGCCAGCGCCGCGCGGTGAATAGCCTGCATCTCGCTGACGACGATCCGCGGTGGGATATTAACGGTAAATTTTTGCTGGTGGTGCTCCAGTTCCCAGTGATAAATGCCGCCATGCGACATGCGCATGCCGATGCTCTGATGCTGCTGGAGGTCGTCAGGCGAGCGCGGCGTGCCGTAGCGTGCGAAGTACTCCGGCGAGCCGACAATTAGCATCCGCGCATCTGGCGTCAGGGCGACGGCAATCATATCCTGCGGGACGGACTCGGCGAGGCGAATACCGGCGTCAAATCCCTCTGCCACAATGTCGATAAGCCGTGACTCGGTGGTGATATCCAGGCGCATCTGCGGGTAGCGCTGTAGATAGGTATCAAACAGCCGAAATAGCAGCGACACGCATTCACGCGGGGCGTTGATGCGCAGCGTCCCGGTCGGATTTCCCGGTTCGGCGGCAATCTCCTCGGCGGCGCGCTGAATTTCCGCCAGTGCCGGAGCGATGCGCGCCACGTAGCGCTGACCCTGTTCCGTTAGCGCGACGCTGCGGGTGGTACGGTTAAAAAGCCGAACGTTAAGCCGTGACTCCAGCCCGGCGACGGCATTGCTGACGGCGGTGGCCGACATTCCCAACTCGCGCGCGGCGGCGCGAAAGCTCTGCTGGCGGGTGACGGCAAGGACGATTTCAAGTTCGGTAAGGCCGCTGCGGTGCATGATTGTTCCGATTTTCGTGACAGGTTATCCATATTATACCCTCTTATCGTAACGATATAGCGCTCCTATACTGCACGACATCCCACGATGAGAGGACCGAATCATGCTGCACATCAACCAGATTTATATCAACGGCGAGTTTGTTACCCCACACGGCAGCGAGCTTTTTGACCTGTTTAACCCAGCAACCGAAGCGGTGATTGGCCAGGTACGACTGGCGGATGAAGAGGACACCCTGCGCGCCATTGCTGCTGCGAAAGCCGCGTTCCCGGCCTGGTCGCAGACCACTCGTGAAGAGCGCATTGCGGTGCTGGAGAGAATGTACCTGGCCGTACAGGCGCGAGAAGCGGACCTGCTGGAAGCGCTTATCACCGAGTACGGCGCACCATCGGCACGCGCACACTGGATGGCGGCCTGGCCGGCGCAGACCATACGCTGTGCTATCGATGCGCTTAAATCATTTAGCTTTGAAGAGCGGGTAGGCCGCGCCAAAGTGGTGATGACACCGGTCGGTGTCACCGGGCTGATTACCCCGTGGAATAGCGATGCGGGTTTTATCTGCAATAAGCTGGCGACCGCGATGGCTTCTGGCTGTACTGCGGTTATCAAACCGAGTGAAATGAGCGCCTGGCAGACGCAGATTGTTACCGAAGCGCTGCACGCTGCACAGATTCCGGCGGGCGTGTTTAACATTGTCACCGGGCGGGGGGAGGTGGTGGGCGACACCATCAATCATCATCCCGACATCGCTAAAATCTCCTTTACCGGTTCGACGGCGGTGGGGAAACACATTGTGGAAAGCGGCGCCCGCACGCTTAAGCGCGTTACGCTGGAGTTGGGCGGCAAATCACCGACCGTGATCCTTGATGATGCGGATGTGAAGACGGCGGTACATCTGGCGCTGGAAGCCGGGTTTATGAATAGCGGACAGGCGTGCATCGCCGGGACTCGAATCCTGGTTCCCGCCTCTCGTCAGGCTGAGTTCGAACAGGCGTTTATCGAGGCGATTAGCGGGTTCACCACCGGCGACCCACGAGACAGCCAGACGGTGATTGGCCCGATGGTTAGCCAGAAACAGTGGCAGCGCGTGCAGGGCTATATTCAGCTGGGCCAGCAGGAAGGGGCGCGAATTCTGGTAGGCGGAGAGGGGCGCATGGCAGGTCAGCAAAAAGGCTGGTACGTGAAGCCGACCATTTTTACCGACGTGAACAGCCAGATGCGTATCGCCCGCGAAGAAATCTTCGGGCCGGTGCTGGTGATTATCCCTTATCACGACGAGGCCGAAGCGCTGGCGATTGCCAACGATACCGACTACGGCCTCAACGCCATGGTGCTGAGTGGCTCTCGCGAGCGTGGTGAAGCGCTGGCGCTGCGGATTGAATCCGGCCGCGTGATGGTCAATACCCTTGAGCATGAACCATTGGCACCGTTTGGCGGCGTGAAGCAGTCAGGTCTGGGCCGTGAGATGGGCAAATGGGGAATGCAGGCCTATCTGGAACCGAAAACGCTCGTGGTTGGCTGATTGCAAAATCCTCATGTTGCGGGCAAGTGACATCGCCCGCCAGACAGGCTATGTTGACAGCATGTTAGATGGACGCGTCCTGCGTCCATCGTTCGTGCATCTCCTGCCCGTGATTGAGGACGCTATGAGCCAGCCTGTGATAACGCTTTGGTCTGATTCTGATTTTTTCTCGCCCTACGTGATGTCCGTCTACGTTGCCCTGCAGGAAAAGGGGCTGCCGTTTACCCTCAAAACCGTCAATCTTGGCCTTGGCGAACACCTCCAGCCGGGCTGGCGCGGTTACTCTGCTACCCGTCGCGTACCACTGCTGGACGTTGATGGCTTTGAACTCAGCGAATCCTCCGCGATTACCGAATACCTTGATGAACGCTTTGCGCCGCCGGAGTGGGAGCGTTTGTACCCTCACGACCTGCAAAAACGTGCGCGCGCGCGCCAGATTCAGGCGTGGCTACGCAGCGATCTGATGCCCATACGCGAAGAGCGATCCACCGCGGTGATTTTCGCCGGAGAGAAAAAAGCACCTTTGACCGAAGCAGGACGCAAAAGCGCGGCTAAACTGTTTGACACCGCCAGTGCATTACTGGTCGATGAGCGGCCTAATCTCTTTGGTGAGTGGTGTATTGCCGATACTGACCTGGCGCTAATGATTAATCGCCTGGTGCTGAACGGCGACGATGTTCCGGAACGTCTCGCCGACTACGCTACGTTCCAGTGGCAGCGGGCTTCCGTGCAGCGCTATGTTGCACTTTCGGCAAAACGCACAGGCTGAAAAAAGTGTGGGAATCCATTATGATGGCAAGGTTATCATTGTGGGGAATTGACTCATGAAACTGATGTTTGCATCGGATATTCACGGCTCGCTACCGGCCACCGAACGCGTGCTAGCGCGGTTTGCCGAGAGCGGCGCGCGCTGGCTGATTATTCTGGGTGATGTGCTTAACCACGGGCCGCGCAATGCGCTACCGGAAGGCTATGCCCCGGCGCAGGTGGCAGAGCGGCTGAACACCATAGCCGATCGCATTATTGCGGTGCGCGGCAACTGCGATAGCGAAGTTGACCAGATGCTGCTTACGTTTCCCATCACCGCATCCTGGCAGCAGGTACTCACCGATTCACAGCGCCTGTTTCTGACTCACGGCCATCTTTATCATCCTGATAATCTGCCGCCGCTGTCGGCTGGAGACGTGCTGGCGTATGGCCATACCCACCTGCCGGTGGCAGAAAAACGCGGCGATATATTCTTATTTAACCCCGGTTCGGTTAGCATTCCCAAAGGCGGTTTTGCCGCAAGCTATGGGATGCTTGACGAGGGTAGGCTGCAGGTTTTCGCACTCAATGATCAACAGGTTATTGCAGAGGTTGCCATTAACCCGTAAGTTACCCATCAATCATAAAACGCGCCGTAAGAGCGCTTTCAATTTAAGGTTTACGGATGGTCGAGCAGAATCATTTGGCAAGCACGGAATGGGTCGATATTGTCAACGAAGACAATGAGGTCATCGCGCAAGCGAGCCGTGAGCAGATGCGCGCGCAGTGTCTGCGGCACCGGGCAACCTATATCGTCGTTCACGACGGTATGGGCAACATTCTGGTGCAGCGCCGTACGGAGACGAAAGACTATCAGCCGGGTAAGCTGGATGCCACCGCTGGGGGTGTTGTTCAGGCTGATGAACCGTTGCTGGAGTCTGCTCGCCGCGAAGCGGAAGAAGAGTTGGGTATTGCTGGCGTACCGTTTGCCGATCACGGGCAGTTCTACTTTGAAGATAAGAACTGTCGCGTCTGGGGAAGCCTGTTTAGCTGCGTTTCTCACGGGCCGTTTGCGCTGCAGGAAGAAGAGGTGAGCGAAGTTCGCTGGATGACGCCGGAAGAGATCACCGCGCGCTGCGATGAGTTTACTGACGACTCGCTGAAGGCGCTGGCGCTGTGGATGACCCGCAATGCCAACAACGAAGCTCACGTTGAAGAGGAAGCGGAATAAGCGCGGCTAAACGTCAGATACAAAAAATCCGGAGCGGTTTCCCGTCTCCGGATTTTTTTTGCCTTTAAACCACCCGCGAACGGGTGGCCTAAGGATTACTGCTGCTGCTGTGAAGACTGGATCGCGGTCAGAGCGATGGTGTAGACGATATCGTCTACCAGCGCGCCACGAGACAGGTCGTTCACCGGTTTGCGCATACCCTGCAGCATCGGCCCGATGGAGATCAGGTCAGCAGAACGCTGTACCGCTTTGTAGGTGGTGTTACCGGTGTTCAGATCCGGGAAGATGAACACGGTAGCGCGACCTGCAACCGGAGAGTTCGGCGCTTTGGATTTCGCCACGTCAGCCATTACCGCAGCATCGTACTGCAGCGGGCCGTCGATCATCAGGTCAGGACGTTTTTCCTGCGCCAGACGAGTTGCTTCACGAACTTTCTCTACGTCGCTACCTGCACCAGAGGTACCGGTGGAGTAGGAGAGCATCGCAACGCGTGGTTCGATACCGAAGGCAATCGCGGATTCAGCGGACTGAATAGCGATTTCTGCCAGCTGCTCTGCAGTTGGGTCCGGGTTGATCGCACAGTCGCCGTAAACATAAACCTGGTCTGGCAGCAGCATGAAGAACACGGAGGACACCAGAGAGCTGCCCGGTGCAGTTTTGATCAGCTGCAGCGGTGGACGAATGGTGTTCGCAGTGGTGTGAACGGCACCGGAAACCAGGCCATCAACGTCGTCCTGTTCCAGCATCAGGGTACCGAGAACCACGTTGTCTTCCAGCTGTTCGCGGGCAACGGTTTCGGTCATGCCTTTGTTCTTACGCAGTTCGACCAGGCGAGCAACGTAGCTTTCGCGAACCACTTCTGGGTCAACGATTTCAACGCCAGCGCCCAGTTCAACGCCCTGAGACGCTGCAACGCGGGTGATCTCGTCTGGGTTACCCAGCAGTACGCAGGTCGCAATACCGCGTTCAGCACAGATGGCAGCCGCTTTCACGGTACGTGGTTCGTCGCCTTCTGGCAGAACAACGCGTTTGCCGGCTTTACGCGCCAGCTCGGTCAGCTGGTAGCGGAACGCTGGTGGAGACAGACGACGGCTATGTTCGGAAGTCGCGGTCAGGGAATCGATCCACTCTGGATTGATAAAGTTCGCCACGTATTCCTGAACTTTCTCGATGCGCTCGCGGTCATCAACTGGCACTTCCAGGTTGAAGCTCTGCAGGCTCAGAGAGGTCTGCCAGGTGTTGGTGTTCACCATGAATACTGGCAGGCCGGTTTCGAATGCACGTTCGCACAGCTTAGTGATGCGCGCGTCCATTTCGTAGCCGCCGGTCAGCAGCAGGGCACCGATTTCCACGCCGTTCATTGCGGCGAGGCACGCTGCAACCAGAACGTCAGGACGGTCTGCGGAAGTGACCAGCAGGGAACCTGCACGGAAGTGCTCCAGCATGTGCGGGATGCTACGTGCGCAGAAGGTGACGGATTTCACGCGGCGAGTGTTGATGTCGCCTTCGTTGATCACGGTCGCATTCAGGTGACGCGCCATATCGATAGCACGAGTGGCGATCAGATCGAAGCTCCATGGTACCGCGCCGAGAACAGGCAGGGTGCTGGAGGTTTTCAGCTGGTCGGCATCGATTTTAACGACTTTCGCTTTGGAGGAATCGTCGAAGATCTCTGACAGATCCGGGCGAGTACGGCCCTGTTCATCAACCGGTGCGTTCAGTTTGTTAACGATAACGCCGGTGATGTTGGTGTTTTTCGCGCCGCCGAAGCTGTTACGAGTCAGTTCAATACGCTCGTTCAGCTGTTCTGGGGTGTCGGTGCCCTGAGACATGACGAAGACGATTTCCGCGTTCAGCGTTTTCGCGATTTCGTAGTTCAGAGACTGAGCAAACTGGTGCTTACGGGTTGGGACCAGGCCTTCAACCAGAACCACTTCAGCATCTTTGGTGTTTGCGTGGTAGTTAGCGATGATCTCTTCCATCAGCACATCTTTCTGATTGCTGGAGAGCAGGGCTTCTACGTGGCTCATCTTCAGCGGTTCAGCTGCAGTTGTGGTAGATGAGTTCGCGCGAACGATAGTGGTAGTCTGGTCAGGCGCATCGCCACCGGTGCGCGGCTGAGCGATTGGCTTAAAGACGCTCAGACGAACGCCTTTGCGTTCCATAGCACGGATAACGCCAAGGCTGACGCTGGTCAGGCCGACGCTGGTTCCGGTAGGGATCAGCATAATAATACGGGACACGGTTTATCCTCTTTCGTTACCGCCAGTTTCAGGCGGGATACAAAACAGCACCGCCAGCTAGGCTGGCGGTGTGATATTAGGCAGTCAGACGGCTCGCGTCTTGTGCGATGACCAGTTCTTCGTTGGTCGGGATAACGATGGCAGGACGGGTGCCTTCTTTGTTGATGAAGCCAGACTTGCCGAAACGGGCAGCCAGGTTACGTTCGTGATCAACTTCGAAGCCCAGAACGCCCAGTTTGCCCAGGGACAGTTCACGAACCATTGCGGCGTTTTCACCGATACCACCGGTGAAGATAACCGCGTCCAGACGACCGTCCATCAGTGCAGTGTAAGAACCGATGTATTTCGCCAGACGGTGGCAGTAAACGTCCATTGCACGTTTAGCGTCAGCTTTTTCTTTGTAGTTATCTTCTACATAACGGCAGTCGCTGGTCACTTCGGTCAGACCCAGCAGGCCAGACTCTTTGGTCAGCATCTTGTTGATCTGGTCGATGCTCATGCCCAGAGTGTCATGCAGATGGAAAATGATAGCTGGGTCGATGTCGCCGGAACGAGTACCCATTACCAGGCCTTCCAGTGGGGTGAGACCCATGGAGGTATCAACACATTTACCGTTACGGATAGCAGAAACAGAACCACCGTTGCCCAGGTGACAAGTGATGATGTTCAGTTCTTCTACCGGCTTGTTCAGTACTTTAGCGGCTTCCTGAGTCACATAGAAGTGGCTGGTGCCGTGTGCGCCGTAGCGACGTACGCCGTGCTCTTTGTACAGGCTGTACGGCAGAGCATAAAGGTAAGATTCTTCCGGCATGGTCTGATGGAACGCGGTGTCGAATACGGCAACGTTCTTGTCTTTCAGGTTAGGGAAGGATTTCAGCGCTTCAGCGATACCGATCAGGTGAGCCGGGTTGTGCAGCGGTGCGAAGGACGCAGAGTCTTTGATGCCCTGAATTACGGAATCGTCGATCACAACGGAGCTAGTGTACTTCTCGCCGCCGTGTACGATACGGTGGCCGATAGCGGTCAGCTGAGCGGACAGTTCTGGTTTTTGTGCCAGAATAGTATTAACGATGAAGTTCAGCGCTTCACTGTGAGCGGCGCCTGCACCTAAAGCGGCCTCTTGTTTACCGCCATCCATTTTCCACTTGATACGTGCTTCTGGAAGATGGAAACATTCGGCTAAACCAGAGAGGTATTCTTCACCGTTAACTGCATCAATGATGGCAAATTTCAGGGAGGAGCTACCGCAGTTCAGAACCAGTACTAACTTACTCGACATGGAAGTACCTATTTATGATACGTGGCTAAAAAAACGTCAATGAGTCATAAAGCGTAGCGCAGGATGACACCGACATTTATGATTAACATCATGCCCGAGACACTTTTCAGGCATGATCTAAGAAATACATATTGATTCTAAGCTATTTTGCACAATTTTCCGCCGATGGCAGAATATGCGATAATTTGATATGCCGGAGCGGATAGAATCTGGTTATCTCAGGCTGGCACAGGATACCCGATTGCAGGGTTTATGCCAAAATTTTTTGAACGATGTCATAGTCAGTTGTTGTTTTAAAAAATATTTTAATTTTTATATGTGAAGTTGAGGTAAGCCATGTCGACACCCGAGCAACGCCCGGTCAGTTTCTTCAGTTTGTTTAGCCGGGGGCAGTATTATGCAAAGACGTGGCCGCTGGAAAAACGGCTCGCGCCGGTGTTTGTTGAAAACCGCGTCATCCGTGCAACGCGCCACGCCATCCGTCTGATGCCGCCGCTGGCCATCTTTACGCTGTGCTGGCAAATCGCTCTTGGCGGCCAGCTTGGCCCTGCGGTTGCTACCGCGCTGTTTGCGCTGAGCCTGCCAATGCAGGGGCTATGGTGGCTGGGTAAACGCTCGGTGACACCGTTACCCCCTTCTATATTGCAGTGGTTTTATGAAGTACGCGGCAAATTGCAGGAGTCGGGCCAGGCGCTGGCGCCGGTCGAAGGCAAGCCGGATTACCAGGCGCTGGCTGACACGCTTAAGCGCGCCTTCAAACAACTGGATAAAACTTTCCTCGATGATTTGTAATTGAGGGCGAAAAACGCATATAAAAGAAGACACAATCATTGTGTCTTTTTTTATGCTGCAAAGCGCAACAGGAGTCGAAAAATGGAAATGACCCATGCTCAACGTCTGATTTTGTCTAACCAATACAAAATGATGACCATGCTTGATCCCGACAACGCTGAGCGCTACCGCCGCCTGCAGACCATCATCGAACGTGGTTATGGTCTGCAGATGCGTGAACTGGATAGGGAATTTGGGGAACTCAAAGAAGAGACATGTCGTATTGTTATCGACATCATGGAGATGTACCACGCGCTACACGTCTCCTGGACTAACCTGAAAGACGCCAGCACCATCGACGAACGCCGCGTCACCTTTCTCGGCTTTGATGCCGCTACCGAAGCGCGTTTCCTCGGCTACGTTCGCTTTATGGTCAACGTTGAAGGTCGCTACACCCACTTTGATGCCGGCACCCACGGCTTTAACGCGCAAACCCCAATGTGGGATAAATACCAGCGCATGCTGAACGTCTGGCATAGCTGCCCGCGCCAGTATCACCTGAGCAGCAACGAAATTAACCAAATCATCAACGCCTGATGGAGGCTACCGTGCAGTGTCGAGGTTTCCTCTTTGATTTGGACGGCACACTGGTGGACTCGCTGGCGGTGATTGAACGCTCATGGCGCCTGTGGGCCGACAGCTACGGCGTTGACCCGGAAGCGGTGCTGGACTATATCCACGGTAAGCAGGCGATCACCACGTTGCGCCACTTTATGCCCGGAAAATCGGAAGCGGAAATTCAGGCGGAGTTCTTGCGGCTGGAGCAGATAGAAGCGGGGGATCTTAACGGTATTCGCGCGCTGCCGGGCGCCGTTGAGCTGCTGGAGCATCTGGAAGCCAACGCGATTCCGTGGGCAATTGTGACTTCGGGGTCGATTCCGGTGGCCTATGCGCGCCACCGTGCGGCCGGGCTTCCACAGCCGAACGCCTTTGTCACGGCCGAGCAGGTCGCGCGCGGAAAACCGCAGCCGGATGCCTATCTGCTAGGGGCTGAACAGCTGGCGCTGCCGCCGCAAGCATGTCTGGTGGTGGAAGATGCGCCTGCGGGCGTGCAGTCTGGCCTCGCGGCGGGCTGTCACGTGGCTGCCGTTAACGTGCCGCCGGAAACGCCGGAGCTGCTTGAGGTTGATTTTGTGCTCTCCACGCTCTCGGCGCTTCGCGTTGAGAAATTGCCAGATGGCGCGGTCAACGTCACGCAGAATGCCTGATCTTATGATTTAGCCCCACACCGTTGGGGCTTTTTTCTGTCACTATGGTGAACGCCTTTTAGTTGATTCTCTAACCGCTTAATTGATGACAAGGAAATGTTGTGAACGGTGAACTGATTTGGGTGCTCTGTCTGTTAGCGATTGCGGTTGTCCTTTTTGCCACCGGCAAAGTACGCATGGATGCGATCGCTTTGGGCATTATTGTCGCTTTTGTTCTCAGCGGTACATTGACGCTCAGCGAAGCGTTTTCCGGTTTTAGCGATCCAAACGTTATTCTGATTGCCGCGCTGTTTATCATCGGCGATGGCCTGGTGCGAACCGGCGTTGCAACCAATATGGGCTCCTGGCTGGTGCAGGCCGCGGGAAGCAGTGAAACCAAAATGCTGGTTTTCCTGATGCTGACGGTGGCCGGGCTGGGGGCGTTTATGAGCTCCACCGGGGTCGTGGCCATCTTCATTCCGGTGGTGCTCAGCGTCTCTGCGCGCATGAATATCTCTCCCTCACGCCTGATGATGCCGCTCAGCTTCGCCGGGCTTATCAGCGGCATGATGACGCTGGTCGCCACGCCGCCAAACCTGGTCATTAACAGTGAGCTGATTCGTGAAGGGCTGGAAGGCTTTAGTTTCTTTAGCGTCACGCCGATTGGCCTTGTGGTGCTGGTGCTCGGCATCTTCTACATGCTGGTGATGCGCTTTATGCTGAAAGGCGATGACGCTAATACGTCGCGCGATGGCCGCAAACGCAGCACTTTTCGTGACCTTATCCGCGATTATCACCTTACCGGGCGTGCCCGTCGTCTGGCGATTCGCCCCGGCTCGCCGATGATTGGTCAGCGTCTGGACGATATGAAGCTGCGCGAACGATACGGCGCTAACATTATTGGCGTTGAGCGCTGGCGTCGTTTTCGTCGGGTGATTGTGAACGTGAATGGGGTGTCGGAATTCCGCGCCCGCGACGTGCTGCTGATTGATATGTCGGCGGCGGAAATTGACCTGCGCCAGTTCTGCAGCGAGCAGATGCTGGAGCCAATGGTGCTGCGTGGTGAATACTTCTCCGACCAGGCGCTGGACGTGGGGATGGCGGAAGTATCGCTGATCCCGGACTCTGAACTGCTCGGTAAAAGCGTGCGTGAAATGGGCTTTCGTACCCGCTACGGCCTCAACGTGGTTGGCATGAAGCGCAACGGCGAGGCGCTGGACGGCTCGGTGGTGGATGAACCGCTGCAGTTGGGCGATATCGTGCTGGTGGTGGGCAACTGGAAGCTGATTAGCCAACTGGCGCAAAACGGCCGCGACTTTGTGGTGCTGAATCTGCCGGTGGAAGTGAGCGATGCCTCACCGGCGCACAGTCAGGCGCCTCACGCCATTTTCTGCCTGGTGCTGATGGTTGCGCTGATGCTGACCGATGAAATTCCGAACCCGATTGCGGCGATTATTGCCTGCTTGTTAATGGGGAAATTCCGCTGTATCGACGCCCAGAGCGCCTACAAGTCTATTCACTGGCCGAGTATTATTTTAATTGTCGGCATGATGCCGTTCGCGCTGGCGCTGCAAAAAACCGGCGGGGTCGATCTGGTGGTGAAAGGGCTGATGGATATCGGCGGCGGGCAGGGGCCGTATCTGATGCTGGGCTGCCTGTTCGTGATGTGTGCCGCGATTGGCCTGTTTATCTCCAATACCGCAACGGCGGTGCTGATGGCGCCGATTGCGCTGGCGACGGCAAAATCGATGGGCGTGTCGCCCTATCCGTTTGCGATGATAGTGGCGATGGCGGCGTCCGCTGCGTTTATGACGCCAGTGTCGTCACCGGTGAATACGCTGGTGCTGGGGCCTGGGAAGTACAGCTTTAGCGACTTTGTGAAAATCGGCGTGCCGTTTACCGTACTGGTGATGATTGTCTGCGTGGCGCTGGTGCCGATTTTGTTCCCGTTCTGATGCTTCTGGGCAGCGCACGATGGTAGGCCTGATAAGCGTGCGCCATCAGGCAGAATGGCGCACGGTGCCGGATGGCGACGTAAACGTCTTATCCGGCCTACAAACATAATATCGCGCGAACGACTACAGCGGCGAATCCTGGCTTATTTCATCAAGCGAAAGATGGAAGCTTGGCACAAACACCGCCATAAAATAGTCCATCTCTTCGCTGCGGCGTGAGGCCAGGGTTTTCTCCAGACGCCCCTTTGCCAGCAGGAACTCATTGTTACCCGCCGACAGCTCCTCCAGGCACTTCAAATAAGCGCATAGCGCATCAGCCTGTTTCACAATCGCTTTTTCTTCATCGCTGCTCTGATGCTCGTCGATCAGCGGTGCAAAAATATCGTTCAGCTCTTCCGGCACCATATCGATAAGCTTCTGCTGGGCGATTTTCTCAATCGCTTTATATTCCTGCGCAATCTGCGAGTTGAAATACTTCACCGGCGTAGGTAAATCCCCGGTTAACACTTCAGAGGCGTCGTGATACATCGCCAGCAGCGCAATACGCTCGGCGTTGACCTGACCGTTGAACTTACGATTTTTAATGGCGGCGAGCGCGTGGGCGACCATCGCGACCTGCAGACTATGTTCAGAGACGTTTTCGGTGCGCACGTTGCGCATCAGCGGCCAGCGGTTGATTAACTTGAGGCGGGAGAGGTGGGCAAAAAAATGACTCTGATTCATAACAACCCTTACGCGTTAACAACAGTAAAGGCATTGTGCGCAGAGATGGCCGCTGGATGCAAATACCAGCGGCCATTAGCAGCATCAGAGCTGGTGGTAGCCCGACAGGAAGCGGCCAAAGCGAGTAATCGCCATCTCGAGGTCATCTTCGCGCGGCAGGGTCACGATACGCACGTGATCCGGCCACGGCCAGTTAAAGGCAGTACCCTGAACCAGCAGCACTTTTTCCTGCAGCAGGAAGTCGAGCACCATGCGCTGATCGTCATGGATGTTAAAGCGCTTAGCATCAATTTTCGGGAACATGTACAGCGCGCCTTTTGGCTTCACACAGGAGACGCCAGGGATCTCGTTGATAAGCTCCCACGCGCGGTTGCGCTGTTCGTACAGGCGACCGCCCGGCGTGATGAATTCACTGATGCTCTGATAGCCGCCTAGCGCGGTCTGAATAGCGTGCTGCGCCGGAACGTTAGCGCACAGGCGCATGGAGGCCAACATTTCCAGACCTTCAATATAGCCTTTGGCGTGTTTCTTCGGCCCGTTCAGCACCATCCAGCCCTGACGGAAACCCGCAACGCGATAGGTTTTGGACAGACCGTTAAAGGTAATGGTCAGCAGATCCGGCGCCAGCGCGGCGATCGAATGGTGCTGCGCTTCGTCGTAGAGGATCTTGTCGTAGATTTCATCGGCGAAGATGATCAGATTGTGCTCGCGGGCGATCTCAACAATCTCCAGCAGCAGCTCTTTGGAATAGACCGCGCCGGTCGGGTTGTTGGGGTTAATGATGACAATCCCGCGGGTGCGCGGCGTGATCTTAGCGCGGATATCGTCTAAATCCGGGAACCAGTCGGCGGATTCGTCGCACAGGTAGTGCACCGCTTTGCCGCTGGAGAGCGAAACGGCCGCGGTCCACAGCGGATAATCTGGCGCGGGGACCAGCATCTCATCACCGCTGTTCAGCAGTGCCTGCATCGCCTGAACGATAAGCTCAGATACGCCGTTGCCGATATAAATGTCTTCTACCGTCACGTCGCGCATGCCGCGCGCCTGGTAGTGCTGCATGATGGCTTTACGGGCGGAGTACAGCCCTTTGGAGTCACAGTAGCCCTGAGCGGTAGGCAGGTTACGGATCACGTCAACCAGAATCTCATCCGGCGCGTCAAACCCGAAAGGTGCCGGGTTACCGATGTTAAGTTTAAGGACCTTATTGCCTTCTTCTTCAAGACGCTTCGCCTCTTTAAGAACCGGGCCACGAATGTCGTAACATACGTTGTCTAACTTGCTGGATTTTTCAATGGGGGACATGAATCGTTGACCTTTTTAGCTGTTATTGCCACTCCCTGCCGTGGAAGTCAGCACGGAACAATGTACTCCGCATCCCCGGGGTTTTGAAGGGTTAGCAGTAGAAGATTTTGTTCATCTTGCGTTGTTGGTGCATTGTTTTTTACTGCCTGGTAAGGGATAACGTTGTGGGATGTTTTGTTAATTTATTGTTCAATAGTTCAAATCACTACGGTTTAAGGAATGTATAGATTTTATGCCTGGTAAAAAGAAAATGATTTAGCTTAGGTGCTAAGGTTGCTCTATATACTTTAAGCATTCTTCAACATTTTTAATTTTTAATTAAATAATGGCGAATAAGGATTAGGAGTGATACCCATTTTTGTGAAGTTGATGTTAAGGATTGCTGATGATGAAAATTAATATTTTCTTATATTTTGAAAAGTAATGCCTGTGAATTGTTAGATTTCTTAAATTGTTTTGAATCTAAACCTTTTTCTTTATTGAGATAGAACTTATTTAAGGCTTATAAATCTTATGGTTTTCGGTTAATATGAGGATGAGCACCAGACTCTCATTAGCTGTTTTTGTTGATGATTATCAAAGCTGATTCCATAACTTGATGTTATTTATTGGATTTATTGGCTTCTTTTATACGTACAACCTTCATTCTGATGCATTATCGCGGTGGCACCCCTACAACTTCTTACGCGAAAGTGAACCCAGAACGAAACGGATTATTAGCCTCAGGGCAAAGGATATATTGCAAAAGGAACTGTTACTCACGTTAGTAACAGAAAATTTAATACTGACACTCATCAGGCAGTCATTCGTCAATGATTGGTGAAAGATGATTTAAAGGATTAGCCTGAACTTTTGAGTGCAGCATCAATTAGGCAGGTCGGATCTCCGAACCTGTAAGTGGATTAATATGATAAATGCCAATCGTCCGATACTGAACCTCGATCTCGATCTGCTGAGAACCTTTGTTGCTGTTGCCGACCTGAGCACCTTTGCGGCTGCGGCGGCGGCGGTGTGCCGTACTCAATCCGCCGTTAGTCAGCAAATGCAGCGCCTGGAACAACTGGTGGGGAAAGAGCTTTTTGCCCGCCATGGGCGTAATAAACTCCTTACCGAACATGGTATCCAGCTGTTGGGCTATGCGCGCAAAATCCTGCGCTTCAACGATGAAGCATGCACATCGCTAATGTTTAGTTCCCTGCAGGGGCAGCTAACGCTCGGCTCATCAGATGAATCCTCTGATACCATTCTCCCGTTCCTGTTGAACCGCATTAGCTCTGCCTATCCAAAGCTGGCGCTGGATGTGCGGGTTAAACGTCACTGCGTGATGGCCGAGATGCTGAAAAGCAAAGAGGTCGATCTGGCGCTGACGACGCATCCGCTGGAAGGCTTTGAGTCGACGATTTTACGTACGTCGCCTACGCTTTGGTATTGTGCGGCGGACTTTACTCTGCGCCCGGAAGAGCCGGTACCGCTGGTGTTGCTCGACGACCCAAGTCCGTTCCGCGACATGATTATCAAAACGCTGGATGCCGCCGGTATTGCCTGGCGTCTGGCGTACGTTGCCTCAACGCTCTCCGCCGTTCGCGCCGCGGTCAAAGCGGGTCTTGGTGTTACCGGCCGGCCGGCTGAGATGATGAGCCCGGATCTCCGCGCCCTTGGCAAAGGAGAGGGGATGCCGGATCTGCCGGAAACGGAATATATGCTTAGCTACAACGTGGAGAGCGAGAACGAGCTGGCGCAGATGATTTTCCAGTCTCAGGAACAGCGTTACGATCCGTGGCCGAATGCGGGCAGTTATACCCCGGAAGGGGGAGATAATCCCCTTATTCATGAGAGGGATTTTGATTAACAACTCGCTCAAAATGTAGTAACAAAATGTGAATGCAAAAAAGAATCGTAGACGAAGAAAAATCCGTTTGCGGTTCTTTTTTCGTACTTCTACGTAGCCAGAAAAAAAATAAATCTGATAATGTGATAATAATCATGCAATTAGAATTATTTTTCTCTTCAAATGCCCTACCATTAAACGCAACGTCATATCACCTGCTAATGTTAAAAAAACGGATAGATTGTTGCCGTTTTGCGGGTCGAATTAACAAAAGCGTGTCTTAGATCAAGAAAATACTCCTCATTGGGGGGAGGAATCATTAGAAAATCCTGTCAAAATAGAAGGGTAATTCTTGTTGTCGCTACAAAACGGACACGATTCAACAACACGTAAACCGCAGGGTCTATTGAGCTGAATCAAATCAAAGGGCACGTAATGTTAATGAAATGCTTTTGATGTAAATTAATGTGAGGAAACTTTTGTTAAAGTTGACAAAAGGTTATCGAAAGGAGTAAAAAACCTCAACATTTTGCGGTCTATGTTTCGAATTGGGCTGTTTGTAGGTTTTTTAATCCTCCCCATGAATCGATGTAGCGTCCATCTGCCGGTAAGAGCAGAGGTGGTAATGCTACTTATTTGGTAAAGCTTTGCGTATGTCAACATCCACTGAAATCATCGCTCATCACTGGGCATTCGCTATCTTTCTGATCATTGCCATTGGCCTGTGCTGCCTGATGTTAATCGGCGGCTGGTACCTTGGTGGTCGCGCACGCGCAAGAAGCAAAAACACCCCGTTTGAATCGGGTATCGACTCCGTTGGCTCCGCCCGTTTGCGTCTGTCGGCTAAGTTCTATCTGGTCGCCATGTTCTTCGTCATCTTCGACGTTGAAGCGCTATACCTCTACGCCTGGTCAACGTCCATTCGCGAGAGCGGTTGGGTTGGCTTTATCGAAGCCGCCATTTTCATATTTGTGCTGCTGGCCGGTCTGGTTTACCTCGTTCGCATTGGCGCGCTTGATTGGACGCCTGCGCGTTCTCGCCGCACGCTGGCTAACCCAGAAACCGACAGCGTCACTAACCGTAATACGCAGTAAAAGCGAGGCAATAAGATGGATTATACGCTCACCCGCATAGATCCTAACGGTGAGAACGACCGTTACCCCCTGCAAAAACAGGAGATTGTTACCGATCCCCTGGAGCAAGAGGTGAACAAAAGCGTGTACATGGGGAAACTCGAACACGCGCTTCACGACATGGTCAACTGGGGCCGTAAGAACTCAATCTGGCCTTACAACTTCGGCCTTTCTTGCTGCTACGTTGAAATGGTGACGTCATTCACTGCGGTGCATGACGTTGCGCGTTTTGGTGCGGAAGTACTGCGTGCATCCCCACGTCAGGCTGACCTGATGGTGGTTGCCGGTACCTGCTTCACCAAGATGGCTCCGGTTATTCAGCGCCTGTACGACCAGATGCTGGAACCAAAATGGGTTATCTCAATGGGCGCCTGTGCAAACTCCGGTGGTATGTATGACATCTACTCCGTGGTGCAGGGCGTGGATAAATTCATTCCTGTCGACGTGTACATTCCTGGCTGCCCTCCGCGCCCGGAAGCCTACATGCAGGCGCTGATGCTGCTGCAGGAATCCATTGGTAAAGAACGTCGCCCACTGTCGTGGGTCGTTGGCGATCAGGGCGTTTACCGCGCCAACATGCAGTCGGAACGCGAGCGTAAACGCGGCGAACGTATTGCGGTGACGAATCTGCGGACACCGGACGAGATTTAATTTGCGCCTGCGGGCGGTGGCATCTTTTGACTTCGCAAACCAATATACAACAGCGCGAAGGCCACCCCGGCAGTCACCACGGACCTTTTGCAATGGTGAACAATATGACCGATTTAACCGCGCAAGACGCAGCCGCATGGCAAACCCGTGATCACCTTGATGATCCGGTCATCGGCGAGTTGCGCAACCGTTTTGGGCCGGATGCTTTTACCGTTCAGGCCACCCGCACCGGGATACCCGTTGTTTGGGTTAAGCGCGAACAGCTGCTTGAAATTGTCGACTTCCTGAAGAGATTGCCAAAGCCTTACGTCATGCTTTTCGATCTCCACGGCATGGACGAACGTCTGCGTACGCACCGCGAAGGTTTACCTGCCGCGGACTTTTCCGTTTTCTACCACCTGATCTCAATAGACCGCAATCGCGATATCATGCTCAAGGTGGCATTGTCTGAAAACGACCTGAACGTCGCGACCATCACCAAACTTTTCCCGAACGCTAACTGGTATGAGCGTGAAACCTGGGAAATGTTTGGCATTACCTTTAACGGCCACCCGAACCTGCGCCGCATCATGATGCCGCCAACCTGGGAAGGCCATCCGCTGCGTAAAGACTACCCGGCGCGCGCCACCGAATTCGACCCGTTTGAGCTGACGAAAGCCAAGCAGGATCTGGAAATGGAAGCGCTGACCTTCAAACCGGAAGAGTGGGGCATGAAGCGCGGGACCGAAAACGAGGACTTCATGTTCCTCAACCTTGGCCCGAACCACCCGTCTGCGCACGGTGCATTCCGTATTATTCTGCAGCTTGATGGCGAAGAGATTGTCGACTGCGTACCGGATATCGGCTACCACCACCGTGGTGCTGAGAAGATGGGCGAGCGTCAATCCTGGCACAGCTACATTCCGTACACCGACCGTATCGAGTACCTCGGCGGCTGCGTGAACGAAATGCCGTACGTGCTGGCAGTAGAAAAACTGGCTGGTATCACCACGCCGGACCGCGTGAACGTGATTCGCGTGATGCTCTCTGAACTGTTCCGCATCAACAGCCACCTGCTGTACATCTCGACGTTTATTCAGGACGTCGGTGCGATGACGCCGGTCTTCTTCGCCTTTACCGACCGTCAGAAAATCTATGATCTGGTTGAAGCGATTACCGGTTTCCGTATGCACCCGGCCTGGTTCCGCATCGGCGGCGTGGCGCACGACCTGCCTCGTGGCTGGGATCGTCTGCTGCGTGAATTCCTCGAGTGGATGCCGAAGCGTCTGGACTCCTACGAGAAAGCCGCGCTGCGTAACACCATTCTGAAAGGCCGCTCTGTCGGCGTTGCTGCTTATACCGCAAAAGAAGCGCTGGAGTGGGGCACCACCGGTGCTGGCCTGCGTGCTACCGGTATTGGCTTCGACGTGCGTAAATGGCGTCCATACTCTGGCTACGAAAACTTCGACTTCGAAATCCCGACCGGCGGTGGCGTTTCTGACTGCTACACCCGCGTGATGCTGAAAGTGGAAGAGCTGCGCCAGAGCCTGCGCATTCTTCAGCAGTGCCTCGACAACATGCCGGAAGGCCCGTTCAAAGCGGATCACCCGCTGACCACGCCGCCACCGAAAGAGCGTACGCTGCAGCACATCGAAACCCTGATCACCCACTTCCTGCAGGTTTCCTGGGGCCCGGTTATGCCGGCGCAGGAGTCCTTCCAGATGGTGGAAGCGACCAAGGGTATTAACAGTTACTACCTGACCAGCGACGGCAGCACCATGAGCTACCGCACCCGTATCCGTACGCCGAGCTATGCGCACCTGCAGCAGATTCCGTCGGCGATCCGTGGCAGCCTGGTATCAGACCTTATCGTCTATCTGGGTAGTATTGATTTTGTTATGTCAGACGTGGACCGCTAATTATGCACGAGAATCAACAACCACAAACTGAGGCTTTTGAGCTGAGTGCGGCAGAGCGTGAAGCTATTGAGCACGAGAAGCACCACTACGAAGACCCGCGTGCGGCGTCCATCGAAGCGCTGAAGATCGTTCAGAAACAGCGTGGCTGGGTGCCGGACGGTGCGATTTACGCGATTGCCGAGGTTCTGGATATTCCGGCAAGCGACGTAGAAGGTGTGGCTACGTTCTACAGCCAGATTTTCCGCCAGCCGGTTGGCCGTCACGTGATTCGCTACTGCGACAGCGTGGTGTGTCACATCACCGGTTATCAGGGCATTCAGGCCGCGATTGAGAAGAAGCTCGACATCAAACCGGGTCAAACCACCTTTGATGGCCGCTTCACCCTGCTGCCGACCTGCTGCCTGGGCAACTGCGACAAGGGGCCGACCATGATGATTGATGAGGACACTCACAGCCATCTGACGCCGGAAGCCATTCCTGACCTGCTGGAGCAGTATAAATAATGAAAAATATTATTCTGACTCCCGAAACCCATCCGCTGACCTGGCGTCTTCGCGACGACAAGCAGCCGGTGTGGTTGGAAGAGTATCAGGCGAAAAACGGCTATGCCGGTGCGCGTAAAGCGCTCTCCGGGATGGCCCCGGACGAGATCGTCAACCAGGTAAAAGACGCTGGCCTGAAAGGGCGCGGCGGCGCGGGCTTTTCCACCGGTCTGAAGTGGAGCCTGATGCCGAAAGACGAATCCATGAACATCCGTTACCTGCTGTGTAACGCCGATGAAATGGAGCCGGGCACCTATAAAGACCGCCTGTTGATGGAACAGCTGCCGCACCTGCTGGTGGAAGGCATGCTGATCTCCGCGTTCGCCCTGAAGGCGTACCGCGGCTACATCTTCCTGCGTGGTGAATACATTGAAGCCGCGCAGCACCTGCGTCGTGCCATTGCGGAAGCCACCGAAGCGGGCCTGCTCGGGAAAAACATTCTCGGCACCGGTTTTGACTTCGAGCTGTTCGTGCACACCGGGGCAGGGCGCTACATCTGCGGTGAAGAAACCGCGCTGATTAACTCCCTTGAAGGCCGTCGTGCTAACCCACGTTCTAAGCCGCCGTTCCCGGCGAGCTCTGGCGTATGGGGTAAACCGACCTGCGTCAACAACGTGGAAACCCTCTGCAACGTTCCGGCGATTCTGGCCAACGGCGTTGAGTGGTACCAGAACATCTCTACCAGTAAAGATGCCGGCACCAAGCTGATGGGCTTCTCCGGGCGTGTGAAAAACCCAGGCGTCTGGGAACTGCCGTTTGGCACCACCGCGCGCGAAATCCTTGAAGACTACGCTGGCGGTATGCGTGATGGCCTGAAGTTTAAGGCCTGGCAGCCGGGCGGCGCCGGGACTGACTTCCTGACCGAATCACACCTTGACCTGCCGATGGAGTTTGAAAGCATCGGTAAAGCGGGTAGCCGTCTGGGTACGGCGCTGGCGATGGCCGTCGACCACGAGATCGGCATGGTACCGCTGGTGCGTAACCTGGAAGAGTTCTTCGCCCGTGAGTCCTGCGGCTGGTGTACGCCATGCCGCGACGGCTTGCCGTGGAGCGTCAAAATTCTGCGCGCCCTTGAGCGCGGTGAAGGCCAGCCTGGCGACATCGAGACACTTGAGCAACTGTGTCGATTCTTAGGGCCTGGTAAAACCTTCTGCGCGCATGCGCCTGGTGCGGTTGAGCCGCTGCAGAGCGCCATTAAATATTTCCGCGAAGAATTCGAAGCAGGCATCAAGCAGCAGTTCAGCAACACCCATGCAATCAACGGGATTCAGCCGAACCTGCTAAAGACGCGCTGGTGAGTTAACGATTTTTTAATTTGGAAGCACGCTAATGGCTACGATTCATGTAGACGGCAAAGAGTACGAGGTCAACGGAGCGGACAACCTGCTACAGGCATGTCTCTCTATGGGCCTTGATATTCCATACTTTTGCTGGCACCCGGCGCTTGGGAGCGTCGGTGCTTGCCGCCAGTGTGCGGTGAAGCAATATCAGAACGCGGAAGACACGCGTGGCCGCCTGGTGATGTCCTGTATGACACCGGCATCTGACGGCACCTTTATTTCTATCGACGACGCAGAAGCGAAGCAGTTCCGCGAGAGCGTGGTGGAGTGGTTGATGACGAACCACCCGCACGACTGTCCGGTCTGTGAAGAGGGCGGTAACTGCCACCTTCAGGATATGACCGTAATGACCGGTCATAGCTTCCGTCGCTATCGCTTTACCAAGCGTACCCACCGTAACCAGGACCTGGGGCCGTTCATCTCTCACGAAATGAACCGCTGCATCGCCTGCTACCGCTGCGTGCGTTACTACAAAGACTACGCTGACGGCACCGATCTCGGTGTGTACGGCGCGCACGACAACGTCTACTTCGGCCGTCCTGAAGACGGTACCCTGGAAAGCGAATTCTCCGGTAACCTGGTTGAAATTTGCCCGACCGGCGTATTTACCGATAAGACGCACTCCGAGCGCTACAACCGTAAGTGGGACATGCAGTTTGCACCAAGCATCTGCCAGCAGTGCTCCATCGGCTGTAACACCAGCCCGGGTGAGCGCTACGGCGAACTGCGTCGTATCGAAAACCGTTACAACGGTACTGTGAACCACTACTTCCTCTGCGACCGCGGTCGTTTCGGCTATGGCTATGTGAACCTGAAAGACCGTCCACGTCAGCCGGTTCAGCGTCGTGGCGATGACCTCATCACCCTCAACGCCGAGCAGGCGATGCAGGGCGCGGCGGATATTCTGCGTCAGTCGAAGAAAGTGATTGGTATCGGTTCTCCGCGTGCGAGCGTGGAAAGCAACTTCGCGCTGCGTGAACTGGTGGGTGCGGATAACTTCTACACCGGCATCGCCAAAGGCGAGCAGGAACGTCTGCAGCTGGCACTGAAAGTGCTGCGTGAAGGCGGCATTCATACTCCTGCGCTGCGCGATATCGAATCTTACGATGCAGTACTGGTGCTGGGCGAAGACATTACCCAGACCGGCGCTCGCGTCGCGCTGGCGGTTCGCCAGGCGGTGAAAGGTAAAGCGCGAGAAATGGCAGCGGCCCAGAAAGTGGCTGACTGGCAGATTGCGGCAATCCTGAACATCGGCCAGCGTGCAAAACATCCGCTGTTTGTCACTAACGTTGACGACACCCGTCTGGACGATATCGCCGCGTGGACCTACCGCGCACCGGTAGAAGACCAGGCGCGTTTAGGCTTCGCCATTGCCCATGCGCTGGACAACAACGCACCGGCCGTTGACGATATCGGCAGTGACCTGCAGGGCAAGATCGACGTGATCGTTCAGGCGCTGGCCGGGGCGAAAAAACCACTGATTGTCTCCGGCACCAACGCCGGTAGCGCTGAAGTGATTCAGGCCGCCGCGAACGTGGCGAAAGCGCTGAAAGCACGCGGTTCTGACGTTGGCGTGACGATGATTGCCCGTGCGGTGAACAGCGTTGGCCTCGGCATGATTGGCGGTGGCTCTCTGGATGACGCCCTGAATGAGCTGGAAAGCGGCGCTGCCGATGCGGTTATCGTGCTGGAAAACGACCTGCATCGTCATGCGGCTGCCAGCCGTGTGAACGCGGCGCTGGATAAAGCCCCGCTGGTGATGGTCATTGACCATCAGCGCACGGCGATTATGGACCATGCGCACCTGGTGCTCTCGGCGGCAAGCTTTGCGGAAAGCGACGGTACGGTCATCAACAACGAAGGCCGCGCACAGCGCTTCTTCCAGGTATATGACCCAAGCTACTACGACAGCAAAACCATCATGCTGGAAAGCTGGCGCTGGCTGCACTCGCTGCACAGCACCCTGGAAAACCGTCAGGTTGACTGGACTCAGCTGGACCACGTGATTGACGCTGCCGTCGCGGCGCTGCCGCAGCTGGCGGGCATTAAAGATGCTGCGCCGGATGCGACCTTCCGCATTCGCGGTCAGAAGCTGGCGCGTGAACCGCACCGCTACAGTGGTCGTACGGCCATGCGCGCGAACATCAGCGTGCACGAACCGCGTCAGCCGCAGGATAAAGACACCATGTTCGCCTTCTCGATGGAAGGGAACAACCAGCCGGGCGCGCCGCGCTCGCAGATCCCATTCGCATGGGCTCCAGGCTGGAACTCCCCGCAGGCATGGAACAAGTTCCAGGCGGAAGTGGGCGGCAAACTGCGTCACGGTGACCCGGGCGTACGTCTGATTGAAGCGTCTGCCAACGGTCTGGATTACTTCACCACCGTACCGGCAGGCTTCCAGGCTGAAGCCGGGAAATGGCGCGTGGCCCCGTACTACCATCTGTTTGGTAGCGACGAGATGTCACAGCGCGCACCGGTGTTCCAGAGCCGCATGCCGCAGCCTTACCTCAAGCTTAACCCGGCAGATGCCGCGGCGCTTGGCGTAAACGAAGGCGCGAAGATGGCGTTCAGCTTTGATGGTCAGACGGTCACGCTGCCGCTGGTTATTTCCAGCGGGCTGGTGGCAGGGCAGGTTGGTTTGCCGATGGGCATGCCAGGCATTGCTCCAACGCTTGCGGGCGCACGTCTTGAGAATCTGCAGGAGGCACAGCAATGAGTTGGTTAACGCCGGATCTGATTGAGATCCTCCTTAGCATCATCAAGGCCGTGGTCATCCTGCTGGTGGTCGTCACCTGCGGGGCGTTCATGAGCTTCGGTGAACGTCGCCTTCTGGGCCTGTTCCAGAACCGCTACGGGCCAAACCGCGTGGGCTGGGGCGGTTCGCTCCAGCTCGTTGCCGACATGATCAAAATGTTCTTTAAAGAGGACTGGGTTCCGAAGTTTACGGACCGCATGATCTTTACGCTGGCACCGGTTATCGCCTTCACCTCGCTGCTGCTGGCCTTCGCCATTGTGCCGGTCAGCCCAAGCTGGGTGGTCGCAGACCTCAACATCGGGATCCTGTTCTTCCTGATGATGGCGGGTCTCGCGGTCTACGCGGTGCTGTTCGCCGGTTGGTCGAGCAACAACAAATACTCGCTGCTGGGTGCGATGCGTGCGTCTGCGCAGACCCTGAGCTACGAAGTGTTCCTGGGTCTGTCTCTGATGGGCGTGGTGGCGCAGGCCGGTTCATTCAACATGACCGACATCGTCAATAACCAGGCTCACCTGTGGAACGTCATTCCTCAGTTCTTCGGCTTCATTACCTTTGCGATTGCGGGCGTGGCGGTATGTCACCGTCACCCGTTTGACCAACCGGAAGCGGAGCAGGAACTGGCCGATGGTTACCACATCGAATATTCCGGCATGAAGTTCGGTCTGTTCTTCGTGGGTGAATACATCGGTATCGTCACCGTGTCAGCGCTGATCGTGACGCTGTTCTTCGGTGGCTGGCAAGGCCCGTTCTTACCGCCATTCATCTGGTTCGCGCTGAAAACCGCGTTCTTCATGATGATGTTCATTTTGATTCGTGCGTCGTTACCGCGTCCTCGTTATGACCAGGTAATGTCCTTCGGCTGGAAAGTGTGCCTGCCGCTGACGCTCATCAACTTGCTGGTAACGGCGGCTGTCATTCTCTGGCAGCAGCCATAAGGGGCTATAGACCATGACCTTAAAAGAATTACTCGTAGGCTTCGGCACCCAGGTACGCAGTATCTGGATGATCGGCCTGCATGCGTTCGCCAAACGCGAAACGCAGATGTACCCGGAAGAGCCGGTCTACCTGCCGCCGCGCTATCGTGGCCGTATCGTGCTAACGCGCGATCCGGACGGCGAAGAGCGCTGCGTTGCCTGTAACCTGTGCGCGGTAGCCTGCCCGGTTGGCTGTATCTCTCTGCAAAAAGCAGAGACCAAAGACGGCCGCTGGTATCCGGAGTTTTTCCGCATTAACTTCTCACGCTGCATTTTCTGCGGCCTGTGTGAAGAAGCGTGCCCGACTACGGCGATTCAGTTGACCCCGGATTTCGAACTGGGCGAATACAAACGTCAGGATCTGGTGTACGAAAAAGAGGATCTGCTGATTTCCGGTCCGGGCAAATACCCGGAATATAACTTCTACCGGATGGCGGGTATGGCAATCGACGGCAAAGATAAGGGCGAAGCAGAGAACGAAGCTAAGCCTATCGACGTCAAGAGCCTGTTACCGTAAGGAGAGGGGCAATGGAATTCGCTTTTTATATCTGTGGCCTGATTGCTGTCCTCGCGACCCTGCGAGTGATTACGCACACTAACCCGGTACACGCGCTGCTGTATCTGATCGTCTCGCTGCTGGCTATTGCCGGGGTGTTCTTCTCGCTGGGCGCTTACTTCGCCGGTGCGCTGGAGATCATCGTCTATGCGGGCGCCATCATGGTGCTGTTCGTCTTCGTGGTGATGATGCTGAACCTGGGCGGCGCTGAAATCGCCCAGGAACGTCAGTGGCTGAAGCCGCAAATCTGGATTGGCCCGGCGGTACTGTCCGCCGTGCTGCTGGCAGTGATGGTGTACGCCATCATGGGCCTGAACGACCAGGGTATTGACGGTAACGCTATCAGCGCCAAAGAAGTCGGTATTGCCCTGTTCGGGCCGTACGTACTGGCGGTTGAACTGGCATCGATGCTGCTGCTGGCAGGCCTGGTTGTGGCCTTCCATATCGGTCGTGAAGACCGCATGGGCGAAGTGCTGAGCAACCGCGCTGGCGATAGCGCGAAAAGGAAAACGGAGGAACACGCATGATTCCTTTACAACATGGGCTGATCCTCGCGGCGATTTTATTCGTGCTGGGTTTAACCGGTCTGGTTATCCGCCGCAACCTGCTGTTTATGCTGATTGGGCTGGAAATTATGATTAACGCCGCCGCGCTGGCCTTCGTGGTCGCCGGCAGCTACTGGGGCCAGACCGACGGTCAGGTGATGTATATCCTCGCCATTACCCTCGCGGCTGCGGAAGCGAGTATTGGCCTGGCGCTGTTGCTGCAGCTCCATCGTCGCCGCCAGAACCTGAACATCGATTCAGTAAGTGAGTTGCGCGGATGAACATGCTTGCCTTAACCATTATTCTGCCATTCATTGGCTTCGTTCTGCTGGCCTTCTCCCGCGGACGCTGGTCGGAGAATCTCTCCGCCACCGTTGGCGTCGGGTCGATTGGCCTCGCGGCGCTGGTCACGGCGTTTGTCGGTATGGACTTCTTTGCCAACGGCAAGCAGGCTTTCAGCCTGCCGCTGTGGACGTGGATGTCCGTCGGCGACTTCAACATCGGTTTTAACCTGGTGCTGGATGGCCTGTCCCTGACCATGCTCTCCGTGGTCACCGGCGTCGGCTTCCTGATCCACATGTTCGCCTCCTGGTATATGCGTGGGGAAGAGGGCTACTCCCGCTTCTTCGCCTACACCAACCTGTTTATCGCGAGCATGGTGGTGCTGGTGCTGGCCGATAACCTGCTGCTGATGTATCTCGGCTGGGAAGGCGTGGGCCTGTGCTCCTATCTGCTGATCGGTTTCTACTACACCGATCCGAAGAACGGTGCGGCGGCCATGAAAGCCTTCGTGGTGACCCGTGTCGGTGACGTATTCCTGGCGTTCGCGCTGTTCATTCTCTACAACGAGCTGGGCACGCTGAACTTCCGTGAAATGGTTGAACTGGCACCGGCGCACTTCGCGGCGGGCAATAACATGCTGATGTGGGCAACCCTGATGCTGCTGGGCGGTGCGGTGGGTAAATCCGCGCAGCTGCCGTTGCAGACCTGGCTTGCGGACGCGATGGCTGGCCCAACTCCCGTTTCTGCGCTGATCCACGCGGCGACCATGGTGACCGCCGGTGTGTACCTGATTGCCCGTACCCACGGCCTGTTCCTGCTGACCCCGGAAGTGCTGCACCTGGTCGGTATTATTGGGGCGGTAACGCTGGTGCTGGCAGGCTTTGCCGCGCTGGTACAGACCGACATCAAACGTGTACTCGCTTACTCCACCATGAGCCAGATTGGCTACATGTTCCTGGCGCTTGGCGTACAGGCATGGGATGCGGCGATTTTCCATCTGATGACCCACGCGTTCTTCAAAGCGTTGCTGTTCCTGGCGTCCGGCTCGGTCATCCTTGCCTGCCATCACGAACAGAACATCTTCAAGATGGGTGGCCTGCGTAAGTCGATTCCGCTGGTGTATGCCTGCTTCCTGGTTGGTGGTGCCGCGCTCTCCGCGCTGCCGCTGATTACCGCTGGCTTCTTCAGTAAGGATGAAATCCTCGCCGGTGCGATGGCGAACGGTCATATCAACCTGATGGTGGCGGGCCTGGTCGGTGCATTCATGACCTCGCTCTACACCTTCCGTATGATCTTCATCGTCTTCCACGGCAAAGAGCAGATTCACGCCCACGCAGGGAAGGGGATTACTCACCACCTGCCGCTGATCGTGCTGATGGTGCTGTCGACCTTTATCGGCGCGCTGATTGTGCCACCGCTGCATGGCGTACTGCCGGCAACAACCGAACTGGAACACGGCCGCGTGCTGACGCTGGAAATCACCTCGGGCATCGTAGCGATTGCCGGTATCCTGATTGCCGCATGGCTGTGGCTGGGCAAACGCACGCTGGTGACCTCCATCGCCAACAGCGCGCCTGGCCGCCTGCTCGGAACCTGGTGGTATAACGCCTGGGGCTTTGACTGGCTGTACGACAAGGTGTTCGTGAAGCCGTTCCTTGGCATCGCCTGGCTGCTGAAGCGCGACCCGCTCAATGCCTTGATGAATATTCCGGCTATCCTCTCCCGCTTCGCAGGCAAAGGCCTGGTACTGAGCGAGAACGGGTATCTGCGCTGGTATGTTGCGTCAATGGGCATCGGTGCCGTGGTGGTGCTGGCGTTGTTGATGGTATTGCGTTAATTCGTTGGGGAGGAGTTTCCTCCCCATGAAAATGTCGTGCTGTTTTCCTGTTCTGGCGGGCTTGTCGCCTCCGGATAGATTAATAAGGAAATGAATTGCCATGTTATTACCCTGGCTAATACTGATTCCCTTTATCGGCGGTTTCCTCTGCTGGCAGACCGAACGCTTTGGCGTGAAGATGCCGCGCTGGATCGCGCTGATCACCATGGGACTGACGCTGGCGCTTGGCCTGCAGCTGTGGCTGCAGGGCGGCTACTCACTCACCCAATCCACCGGCCTGCCGCAGTGGCAGTCTGAGTTCATCCTGCCGTGGATCCCACGTTTTGGGATAACGGTTCACCTCGCTCTCGACGGCTTGTCGCTGCTGATGGTGGTGTTGACCGGTCTGCTGGGTGTGCTGGCGGTGCTCTGTTCCTGGAATGAAATCCAGAAATACCAGGGCTTCTTCCACCTCAACCTGATGTGGATCCTGGGCGGCGTTATCGGCGTGTTCCTGGCCATCGACATGTTCCTGTTCTTCTTCTTCTGGGAGATGATGCTGGTGCCGATGTACTTCCTGATCGCGCTGTGGGGCCATAAAGCCTCCGATGGTAAAACGCGTATCACGGCGGCCACCAAGTTCTTCATCTATACCCAGGCGAGCGGTCTGGTGATGCTGATTGCCATCCTGGCGCTGGTGTTCGTGCACCACGATGCGACCGGCGTATGGACCTTCAACTATCAGGACCTGCTGAAGACGCCAATGTCCCACGGCGTGGAATACCTGCTGATGCTGGGCTTCTTCATCGCCTTCGCGGTGAAAATGCCGGTGGTTCCGCTGCACGGCTGGCTGCCAGACGCACACTCGCAGGCACCGACTGCGGGTTCCGTTGACCTTGCGGGTATCTTGCTGAAAACCGCGGCCTACGGTCTGCTGCGCTTCGCGCTGCCGCTGTTCCCGAACGCCTCTGCGGAGTTCGCGCCTATCGCCATGTGGCTGGGTGTGATTGGTATCTTCTACGGCGCATGGATGGCGTTCACACAGTACGACATCAAACGTCTGATTGCCTACACCTCCGTTTCCCACATGGGCTTCGTGCTGATTGCTATCTACACCGGCAGCCAGCTGGCTTACCAGGGCGCGGTTATCCAGATGATTGCGCACGGTCTGTCCGCAGCCGGCCTGTTCATTCTGTGTGGTCAGCTTTACGAACGTCTGCATACCCGCGACATGCGTCAGATGGGCGGTCTGTGGAGCAAAATTAAATGGCTGCCTGCGCTGTCACTGTTCTTCGCGGTCTGTACGCTGGGGATGCCGGGTACCGGTAACTTCGTCGGCGAATTCATGATTCTGTTCGGCAGCTACCATGTGGTTCCGACGATTACGGTGATTTCGACCTTTGGTCTGGTGTTCGCTTCCGTTTACTCGCTGGCGATGCTGCACCGTGCGTACTTTGGTAAAGCGAAGAGTGAAATCGCGGCAAAAGAACTGCCAGGGATGTCGCTGCGCGAGCTGTTTATCGTCCTGTTGCTGGTCGTGCTTCTGGTTCTGCTGGGCTTCTACCCGCAGCCGATTCTGGACACGTCACATTCTGCGATGAGTAACATCCAGCAGTGGTTTGTTAATTCTGTTTCAACTACAAGGCCGTAATTCGCCATGACAATAACTCCACAACAACTGATCGCGCTATTACCGCTGCTGATCGTCGGCTTGACGGTGGTGGTTGTGATGCTCTCCATTGCGTGGCGACGCAATCACTTCCTTAATGCCACGCTGTCAGTGCTTGGGCTTAACGCCGCGCTGGTCTCGCTCTGGTTTGTTGGTCAGGCGGGGGCGATGGACGTCACGCCGCTGATGCGCGTTGATGCCTACGCCATGTTCTACACTGGCCTGGTGCTGCTGGCGAGCCTTGCGACCTGTACCTTTGCTTACCCGTGGCTTGAGGGCTATACCGACAACAAGGAAGAGTTCTACCTGCTGGTGCTGATTGCTGCCCTCGGCGGCATTCTGCTGGCGAACGCCAACCATCTGGCGGCGCTGTTCCTCGGTATTGAACTGATTTCCCTGCCGCTGTTTGGCCTGATTGGGTACGCGTTCCGCCAGAAACGTTCTCTGGAAGCGAGCATCAAGTACACCATTCTGTCCGCCGCCGCATCGTCGTTCCTGCTGTTCGGTATGGCACTGCTGTACGCGCAGTCCGGCAACCTGTCTTTCGTCGCGCTCGGTAAGAGCCTCGGCGATAACATGCTGCACGAACCGCTGCTGCTGGCAGGTCTGGGGATGATGATTGTTGGCCTCGGCTTCAAGCTCTCTCTGGTGCCGTTCCACCTGTGGACGCCGGACGTTTATCAGGGTGCCCCTGCGCCGGTATCAACCTTCCTGGCCACCGCCAGCAAGATTGCTATCTTTGGCGTGGTGATGCGTCTGTTCCTGTATGCGCCGGTAGGCGACAGCGAAGCGGTACGCGTGGTGCTGGGCCTGATCGCCTTCGCCTCCATCATCTTCGGTAACCTGATGGCGCTGAGCCAGACCAACATCAAGCGTCTGCTCGGTTACTCCTCCATCTCTCACCTCGGCTACCTGCTGGTGGCGCTGATTGCGCTGCATAGCGGCGAGATGTCGATGGAAACCGTTGGCGTGTACCTGGCAGGTTACCTGTTCAGCAGCCTTGGCGCGTTTGGCGTTGTCAGCCTGATGTCCAGCCCGTACCGTGGCCCGGATGCAGAATCTCTGTACGCCTACCGCGGTCTGTTCTGGCACCGTCCGATTCTGGCGGCGGTCATGACCGTGATGATGCTGTCTCTGGCCGGTATCCCAATGACTCTCGGCTTTATCGGCAAGTTCTACGTGCTGGCCGTCGGCGTCCAGGCACACCTGTGGTGGCTGGTTGGCGCGGTGGTTGTCGGTTCCGCGATTGGTCTCTACTACTACCTGCGTGTGGCGGTGAGCCTGTACCTGAGCGCGCCGGAAAAACCAAACCGCGATGCGCCGTCTAACTGGCAGTACAGCGCGGGCGGTATTGTGGTTCTGATCTCCGCACTGCTGGTACTGGTGCTGGGTATCTATCCACAGCCGCTGATTAGCATTGTGCGACTGGCGATGCCGATGATGTAATCCATCGTTAACGATGTGAAAAAACCCCGCGATGCGGGGTTTTTTATTGCCGGATGGCGGCGTAGACGCCTTATCCGATCTACAAGGGAGTGGTGCAGTTTGTAGGCCGGATAAGCGAAGCGCCATCCGGTAGCAGGGTATTTAGTCGCACCACACCGGTTCATTTTCACGAATGCTGCGGATGCTAGCGTGGATCTCTTCCGGCACGATACGCGTCAGGGAGAGCGGCGGCAGATTGTTCGGGTCGACGTAGGCGATATCCAGCGATTCATGGCTAATGGCAAGCGTACCGCCCAGGGTTTCGCAGAGAAAAATCAGCTTATAGACATGCCAGGGATAGGGTGGATGCCCATGCTGGTTGCGGTCCCAGACGCCGAGGAGTCGGCTTACCTTCACCTCAAGCCCGGTCTCTTCACGCACTTCACGCTCGACCGCTTGTGCAGGGCTATCGCCAATATCGGCCCAGCCGCCCGGTAGGCTCCAGCCTTTATCGTCGGACTCCTGCACCATCAGCAGCTTGCCTTCATGCAGAATGATGGCGCGGACGTCGGTTTTCGGCGTGGCGTAGCCGGTGTCCACCTTATGCAGGTTTTGCAGCGTGGCTTCCGGCAGGTCAAAGCGCGCGGTTAGCATCCGCTCGGCAATACCCATCAGCTCTTCATAACGCTCCCGGTCATAGGCGTCTTTGGTGTAGGTGAGTCCGGTCTGCGCCAGCGCTTGTAAACGTTGGGCAATGCGTGCAAGTTCATTATCGTTGAGTACTTCTGACATGCTTCCTCCCGTTGTGTTTTCCGGTAAAAATGCCGGAAAACGGTCTTTGTAGGATACCTGGCGCGGTCACGTGTCCGTTAGGGTGAATGAAAATGCCACCTGGTAAATCCGGCTAAACGCTTCTATAGTCGAGACTGTTTCCCCGCAACAGGACTCACTAATGCGATTTAACGGATTGACCAAAGGCTTCTTTATTTTCATTCTCGCGCTCGTGACCTGGGCATTTTTCGATGTACTGTCGCCGTATTTCTCCGCCATTCTGTGGGCCGCGATACTCACCGTCGTCTTTAACCCGGTGAAAAACAAACTGCGCAGCGCACTGGGCGATCGTAACGGATTGGCCTCGCTGCTGACTATCGGCATTATCTGTCTGATCGTTTTTATTCCATTGATGGTGATCCTCTCCTCGCTGGCGCTTGAGCTGAACGTGGTGTACACCAAGCTGCAGGAGAACAACACCCGTTTTCCGCAGGTGATAGCCAGCCTGTTCTCGCATCTGCCGCATTGGGCGCGCGGGTTCCTGATAGAACACAATCTCGATAACGTCGCGCAGATCCAGAAAAAACTCTCTGACGTCGCGCTGGCGGGTGGACAGTACCTTGCTGGCAGCGCCTTCCTGATTGGTAAAGGGACGTTTGGCTTTGCCATCAGCTTCGGCATCATGCTCTATCTGCTGTTCTTCCTGTTGAAAGACGGGCCGTTTCTGGTGCGCCAGATCCTCGACTCCTTACCGCTGACGGATATCGTTAAGCAACACCTGTTTGCCAAGTTTGTCGGCGTCACGCGGGCAACGGTCAAAGGCACCGCGGTGGTTGCGGTGGTACAGGGGACGCTCGGCGGCATTGCCTTTGCGATTGTCGGCATTGACGGCAGCGTGCTGTGGGGCGCGCTGATGGCGTTTCTCTCGCTGGTGCCTGCCGTAGGGTCGGCGATTATCTGGGTACCGGCAGCAATCTTCCTCTTCGCCACTCAACAGGTGTGGCAGGGGCTGTTTATCGTCGGCTTCTTCGTGATTATTGTCGGGCTGGTGGACAATATTCTGCGCCCGCTGCTGGTGGGCAAAGATACCAAAATGCCGGACTACCTGATTCTTATCACCACCATTGGCGGTATGGAAATTTACGGTATCAACGGCTTTGTGATTGGTCCGCTGATTGCCGCGCTGTTCCTCGCCTGCTGGAACCTCTTCTCCGGGCGTGACCACGCCGGGAATGTCGAGGGGCTGGATGAAGAGTTTATCGAAGAGGGCAAAAGCCCGCCCGAGGCATGACGATCACGAAATAGCAAAAGGCGGCCTGAGGTCGCCTTTTTATTGTCACGAGAAATCAGGCGTTTCCTATAATTTCAATCATGCTTCTTGTTTTTAGGTAGTAGAAGGAACCGACAGGTGAGAATTGCCACAATAACCAACTGGGCCTACGGCGCGACGGTATGTCTGACGATTGCCTCCGGTATCGTCATGTTGATGGCCTCCAGTGCGGATAACGCCGAACGGCAGGCGGTACAGCAGCGTCTGATGTTCGACCAACTGACGGACGAGGTCGACGGCGATGCCTGGTCACTCTCTGACCTGGCGCGCCTGTACGTAGTGAATAAAGACCCAGCGGTGTTGAGCGAATATCAGCAACGAGAAAAGCAGCAGGTTGAGATTGAACAGCGTCTGTCAAAGCTCAAAGACGCCGGAGCAACAGGGGAAGAGCTGGCGCTGCTGCATGAAGGGCTGGAGATTGTCGATGGGCTTCAGGATGAGCAGCAAACCGCGCTCGCCAACCTCGCACACGATCAGGCTCCGCTGGCCGTATCGCTGCTGTATGGCAAAGTCTACGAGCAGGAGCTTGACCGGGCGCAGGAGCGCATGGACCATTTCCGCCAGATGCTCGATAGCCGGGCGCTGCGTGCGGTTCAGGAAGCGACTCGCGACTCTCGTATGCTGCGCACGCTGTCGGAGGTGATGGTCGGGCTGACGGCACTGCTGTTTTTATTCGTCCTCGGTTTTATTTTAAAACGCCGCGTGCTGCGCCCGGTTGTGCGGCTGAGCGACGTGGTGCATCGCCTGGCCTCGCAGGACTATGCCGTGGAAACGCCGAGCTTTAACCAGATTGATGAAATTGGCGACATGGCGCAGGCGATCCGCATTTTCCGCGAGAACGGCCTGGTGCGGCAGCAGCTTGAACGGCAGCGCGATGCCGACTGGGCGATACGCGAACTGCTGGCGCGCATGACCCAGCGTCTGCAGGGCTGTGAGTGTTTTGATGATGTGGTTAACGTCGCCGAGCTTTTTGCCCCGAACATTGCGCCGGGCGTGGCAGGGCGACTCTATATCCTCGACCGCGACCCGTGGCAGATGCGCTGCGTGGCGTCCTGGTTATCACCGGAGGGCGAGCCAACGCCGTTCCATCCGGATGAGTGCTGGGCGGTGCGCCGCGGGCAGAGCCACCCACCGGTGCACGGTGAGCCGGATATCGGCTGCTACCATCTGCCGGAGTCATGCCTCGACCATACGCTGTGCGTCCCGCTGATTGCCCAGGGCGAGGCCATCGGCCTGCTCTCATTCCAGAACCTCAACGACCAGACCGCACCTTCCCGTGCCTATCTTGAACTGATGGCGGAAGCGCTTGGCCTGGCGTTAGCCAACCAGCGACTACGCGATGCGCTGCTGGAAAAAGCGCTTTACGACCCGCTGACTGGGCTGCGCAACCGCCACCATCTGGACGATATCCTGAATACGCAGATGAGCCGGGCGATTCGTAACGAAGAGCCGATGAGCTGTCTGATGATCGACATCGATCACTTCAAAAATATCAATGACCGCTTCGGTCATGAGGCGGGCGACGGCGTGATTAAAAGCGTCGCCTCCACTATTCAGCGCGTGGTGCAGGACCGGGGCTTAGCTTTCCGTTACGGTGGCGAAGAGTTTCTGGTGCTGCTGTACGACATGGACGATGAGGCCGCGAACCGCATCGCCAGTGAGATTTTCGACGGTGTGCGCGAACTGGTGCTGCGTTTTAGCGGTGCGGAGATTGGCCATGTGGATGTTTCTATCGGCGTGGCGAGCTACCCGCAGCACGCCCAGAGCGACAGTCTGCTGCGTGCGGCGGATGTGGCGCTGTATCGAGCGAAGGAGTTGGGACGTTCGCGAATTGTGAGCTTTGGGGCGCTGGCGGGGTAGGGCTGGCGTGTGGCTATATAATAAAATGAAGGTGGTATTTTTCAGGAATACCGCCTTATTTTTTATTATATTTTATTACTTAAGCTTGATTGTTGATAATAGAAATAAAATATCCCGGCGTTCACCTCACAGTAATTCAACCACAATGTTAATTATTTATATAATTAAAGTAACACGTCGTGAAAATTGGCTGTTTTTAGTTCTCATAGACGAGTATTTACATATCATGATATAATGCGGAGGAAAAACGTGCAGATTATTAATCTGGCGTTAACGTAAATAAATATTTGAGGGGACTCTTCCAGTGGGACGTAAATGGGCCAATATCGTTGCTAAAAAAACGGCTAAAGACGGTGCAACGTCAAACGTATATGCAAAGTTCGGTGTAGAAATCTATGCTGCTGCTAAACAAGGCGAGCCAGATCCAGAATCAAACTCCGCGTTAAAATTCGTTATTGAACGTGCGAAACAAGCACAGGTTCCAAAGCACGTTATTGATAAAGCCATTGATAAAGCCAAAGGCGGCGGAGACGAAACCTTCGTAGCAGGGCGTTATGAAGGCTTTGGGCCAAGCGGTTCTATGCTTATCGCTGAAACGCTGACCTCTAATGTTAACCGCACGATTGCTAATGTCCGTAACATTTTCAATAAAAAAGGCGGGAACATCGGCGCAACGGGTGCGGTCAGCTATATGTTTGACAACACCGGTGTGATTGTATTTAAGGGAACAGACCCTGATAGTATTTTTGAAATTCTGCTTGAAGCTGAAGTGGAAGTTCGTGATGTTACCGAAGAAGAAGGCAACATTATTGTTTATACTGAAGCCACAGATCTTCATAAAGGTATTGCCGCGCTGAAAGCGTCTGGCATTACTGAATTCGCGACCACAGAATTAGAAATGATTGCGCAATCAGAAATTGAACTGTCACCAGAAGATTTAGCAATCTTTGAAGGGCTTATTGATGCCCTCGAAGATGATGATGACGTTCAGAAAGTATATCATAACGTTGCCAACCTCTAATTATAGATTAAAGAAATCTGCCATTATGGCAGATTTTTAAATTTATAAAGGCGTTATAAATATATCCAGCCTGATATATTTATTGCCAAAGACAGCGCTAAAAGATAGCTCACAGCGGTTTAAATACCGCTGTAAATAGCACTAGATGAAAGATCTGCCCACCTCGTCGTTGCCATATCAGTAGCATCTACTTTCAAGGGCCAACCCGCGAAGATTTGAAGGGATAGGGCTACAGTTAATCTATCGTCCCTTTTCTAAGCCACTCACATCATGACCCTTTCTCTCGGTACTTACTTTCGCGCACGTCTGCGCTTACTGATGGCTATTCTGGCCGGGTTAATCTGTTTCTTCACTCTTCCTCCCGCGCTGGGTTATTTGCAGCGGCTGCTGATTAGCTGGAACGTGCTGGCGTGGCTGTATCTGTTCTTTATGTGGTTTCTGATGCTGCGTACCGATGTGCGGGACATTCCGCGTATTGCCAGAATGCAGGATGAGAGCGCGGGGCTGGTGCTGGGTATGGTGATCGTTGGCTGTCTGGTCAGCATCCTGGCGATTCTGGTTGAGCTGACATCGCTTAAACATCTTTCCGGCACGCCGCGGGTGCTGCATCTGCTGCTCACTGGCGCGACGCTGGCGGTATCCTGGGCCTTGCTTCCCACCTCATTTGCCATGCATTACGCTCACCACCATTACCTGCACCGTAGCGAAGAGATCACGCCGATGATCTTCCCGGAAAAACCGGGGGAACCGGGCTACTGGGATTTCCTTTATTACTCCTTCACCATCGCCGTCGCGTCACAAACCGCCGACGTGGCCACGGGGACTACCGATATGCGACAAATCACGCTGCTCCATTCGGTCATCTCTTTTGTATTCAATCTGGCGATTCTGGGCCTGTCGGTTAACGTCGGAGCGGGGCTACTGAGCTAAACGCAGCATAATTTCGGACAAACCATTCCTTAGCACCCTAAAGCCATACAAAAACTTAACAAAAATGTGACAATGACAATATACATATAACTTATTATCTTTTATAAATTAGCGGGTGTACTCTGCGCTTTACCTACAAATGAGAAAAGTATATGGAACAGACACCTGCTAAAAAAACTGAACATATTCAGTCTGATAACAAAGAACAATTCACAAGATCTATTGGCCTGGTCTCAAATTTCGCGTTGGGTTTTACCTATCGTTCACCGCTGACTGCCGTCTACTCGCTGTTTGCCCTGGCGGTGACGCTGGCGGGGCCGCCGGCGGTATGGTGGATTCTGATCGTCGCCTGCGGGCAGCTACTGGTGGCGCTGGTTTTTGGTGAAGTCTCTTCGCAATACCCGATTACCGGGGGGTTATACCCTTGGGCCAGACGCCTGTGGGGGAAAAAGTACGCCTGGATTGCCGCCTGGATCTACCTCTGGGCGCTGGTCGTGACCGTCACCTCCATTGCGGAATACACCGCGACCTTCGTTGAGTCACTGTTCAAGTACGGACAAACGCCGATGACGATGTTGATAACCTCAGCGGTACTGCTGCTGATGATGATGGCTATCAATATGTCGGGCACTAAAAACCTGGCGCGCGTCGCCCGTATTGGCTTCTGGTGCGAGATTGTCAGCGTGATTGCGTTGGGCATCTACTTACTGATTTTCCATCGCACCCAGCCGTTCTCGGTTATTTTCGATTCGATGGGCGTGATGGCGCATGATGGCAGCTACACCACCGCCTTTATGTCCGCCGCGCTGATGGGGCTGTTTATGTTCTTTGGCTTCGAAGCCTGCGGCAACGTGGCGGAAGAGGTGCAAAACCCAGGCAAGAAGATCCCGGTCGCCATGATTTTAAGTATCGTCTTCGGCGCTATCTCCGCCATTATTTCGGTACTGGGCTATCTGCTCTCCTCACCGAATCTGCTCAATATCGTGAACGGCAAGGTCGCGGATCCTATCCCGGCAATTTTGCATGAAGCACTGGGTGAAACCGGCGCGACGGTATTTATCGTGATCGCAATTATTGCCATGCTCTCCTGCATTCTCTCTCTGCAGGCGGCGTTAAGCCGACTGATCTTCTCTTTCTCCCGCGACAAAATGTTACCGGGCAGCGAGTGGATGTCTAAAATCTCCAAAAACAGCGTGCCGGACAACGCGATGATCGTCAGCTGCCTGCTGCCGGTGATTGTCTGCGTCTGCGTCTACTTCCAGCCTGATAACCTGGCGCGCATTACCGCGTTTGCGGTGATCGGCATTTATATCTCCTTCCAGATGGTGGTGCTGGCCGCCATGCGCCAACGCCTGAACGGCTGGAAACCGGCCGGTGAGTGGACTATCGGTGGCTGGGGTACGCTGGTTAACGGACTGGCGCTGGCCTATGGCATAGCGGCTATCTGGCTGCTGGCGCAGCCTGCGGAAGGGAGTACCTTCCTCGATCGCTGGACGGTGCTGATTGGGCTGGCGATTGTGCTGGGAACCGGTCTGCTCTATATGGCGATTGCGCGACCGTTTGGTCGCTCCAGCGCGCCGGAAAATGATGCCATCGCCTATGCGGATGAGCTGAAAGCAAGAGAAAGTTATTAATACTCAAGGGCCTGCGGGCCCTTAATTGTCACACTGATACAGAATGAAGTAATCGCTTTGATGCAGCACCGTTGCCGGGAGCGTGGTCAGCAGATTGCCTACCCGGAAACGGGGTTCAGTCGAAAAAATGATGCGTCTGTCGCGGTTCGTCAGCACCACTTTTGCGGGAGGGCGACAGGAAAGTAGCTCCTCTTCAATCTGGCCTACCAGCATATCGATAGCCGCCACGCCAAGAAATTGCCCATTGCTGTAAACCGGCACCGCAGAGGTGAGGGTGTACGCGGTATTACAGACGTAATCCACATAAGGGCCGTGAATACAGGCCTTACCCACCGACGGCGTGTGTTTAAACCACTCAAAGGTTCTGAAATCCAGCCGCTGCTGGGTAGCCTGATCCAGGTCGAGATTGACCTGCTGCATCCCGTTGGCCTTTTTAAACCACCACTCCAGCAACCAGTATTCGCTGGTGGTAGGGCTGCTCTCAATATGGCTGGCGAAACCGGCGCCAGAGCAGTAACGGTTATGCTGCAACGTGTGTTGGATATGCCCCTGAATGGTGGCCTTCACGGCAGGCTCTAATAACATCTCCGCCGACGCCTTTTGTCCGCTGGTGATACTTTCACGTATGCGGTCAGCCAGTGCGACGGTGGACGCCACTGTTGAGGCGGTAATATCCTCAATTTTATCTATCAGGGTGGTAAACGATATGGGACAGGTCATTTTGCGGTCAGCCTTCGCTCAGATTATATTTCATCTTTTGGTCAATCAGGTGGTAGATAAACGTATCAATAAGTCGGGTTGCAATCGCCATGGCGGCCAGTTCATCGTGGTTCGCCAGCGCCTCCGTTAACGTCTCATACAGGGCCACGACCTGCGGGAAAATCTCATCGGAACGATAAAGTACCGCCACCAATGAGGCCCACTCAGCCTGTAGCTGTAGCTCCTGGTTTGCCAGCCTGGCGGAATGCGAGCTGGCGGCAAGCGCCAGCAGGCAGCGCATATCAGACTGGGTCCTTTGCTCCGGCGTCCCGGCGTGTTTCAGCACGTCAACAAACCCTCGCAGCCGGTCAATATCCGCCGCGGTCACCCGGCGGGAAGCCAGCCTGGCGCTATGGCTGATAATGGCCGAATGCATCTCTCCTAAATCGGAAAGGTAATCCGTGCTGATGGTTTTGAACGGGTGCAGGCTGCTGTTTTTATCGCGCACGCTTTCGCACACGAAGCTGCCGCCCTTTCTGCCCCGCACGGTGTAGATCAATTCATTGGCCCGCAGCGTGTTAAGCGCCTCGCGGATCGTAATGTGCGAAACCCCCATCATTTTCGCCAGATCGGTCTCATTAGGTAGCTGTTCATGAGGTTCCAGCAGCCCGGTAATGATCGCATTGGAGAGGCGCTGAACTATCTGATCGGAGCGACTGGCCTGTCCAATAGGCGCAAAGATAACTGCATGAGTAATCATAAGCTTTTCTATTATTTATTCCCTGAAAGAGCACCCTTCTTAACATAAGCCTGCCGGGCAGGAAAGGAGAGAATCACGGCAGATAACCCCTGCTTTCGCGATTTCCTGGCCTCCTGGCACTGAGCCAACATAGCGTAATCCCGTCGGTGAGCAATCCCTCCTCGCTGAGATTTAGCTATTTTGTGATTCTAATGTAAGAAAATGGTTAAATTTGCGAAGCGTATCATATTGTTCGCTCAGCAAGTTTGAATCCTGACGGCAACAAATATATTACATAAGTTTCTTTATGTTTTAAATGTCAGGAGTTGGTCATGAACACGCTGAAGCATTTTATTAACGGACAGTTCGTCTCGTCGTCATCGGAAGAGGCGTTTGAGCTGGTGAGCCCGGTCGACGGCGAATGCTACGCCATGAGCCCGAACGGCGGCAAAGCGGAGGTCGATCAGGCTTACGCAGCGGCAAAAGCAGCTTTCGCGGTATGGAAAAAGTCGACCCCGGCGCAGCGTCAGAAGGCGCTGCTGAATCTTGCGGATGCGATTGAAAGCAACGCCGCGCGCCTGGCGGAAATTCAGAGCCAGGAGACCGGGCAGCTGCGGCACTTTATCGAGAAAGAGGAAATTGCCGCGTCCTGCGACGCCATTCGCTTTTTTGCCGGGGCCGCACGCTGCCTGGAAGGTAAAGCCAGCGGGGAGTACAGCGAAGGCTTTACCTCCACGATTCGCCGCGAGCCCCTAGGGATCGTGGGGCAGGTGACCCCCTGGAACTACCCCTTCATGATGGCGGTATGGAAAATTGCCCCGGCGCTGGCTGCAGGCAACACGGTGGTGCTGAAGCCTAGCGACACGACGCCTATCAGCACTCTGATGCTGGCAGAACTTGCCGCACCGTTCTTCCCGGCGGGAGCATTTAACGTGGTGCTGGGTAAGGCCGGCACCGGTTCGCTGGTGGTCTCAAACCCCACAGCCTCGCTGGTGTCAATTACCGGCTCCGTGCGTGCCGGTCTGCAGGTCGCCGCGTCGGCGGCAGCCAACCTGACCAAAGCGCATCTGGAACTGGGCGGTAAGGCGCCGGTGGTGGTATTTGCCGATGCTAATCTGGACAAAGCCGTGGATACCATCCTCACCGCCGGGTTCTTCAACGCCGGGCAGGACTGCACCGCCGCCACGCGTCTGCTGGTTGAGCAGTCGGTCTATGACACCTTCCTGCAAAAACTGCTCGAGAAAGGCAAAGCCATTCGTTTTGGGCTGCCGGACGACAAATCTGCGCTTTATGGCGCGCTGAACAGCAAAAATCAGCTGGAGCAGGTGCAAGGCTTTATTGAGCGCCTGCCGTCGCACGCCAGAATTGAGATGGGCGGCCATGCAGGTCCAGGGCCGGGCTTCTATTTCGAACCGACGCTGGTCTCCGGCCTGCATCAGCAGGATGAAGCCATCCAGCATGAAGTCTTCGGCCCGGTGATGACCATTCAATCGTTCAGCAGCGAAGAAGAAGCGCTGCATAAGGCCAATGACGTGGAGTATGGACTGGCGGCCAGCGTCTGGACCAGCAACCACGGCCGCGCCCAGCGTTTCAGCATTGAGCTGGATTTCGGCACCGTATGGGTCAACAACCACATCCCGCTGTGTGCCGAAATGCCTCACGGCGGCTTCAAAAAATCTGGCTATGGCAAAGATCTCTCCTCCTATTCACTCGACGAGTACACCAGAGTGAAACACATCATGTGCGATATCACTGAATAACAAGGATAAAAAATGAAAACCCTTAAAGTTGCCCTTTTTTCCGCCGTGCTGTTCTCCGGGCTGGCGCAGGCCCATAGCTCCTCTCTGGAAGTTGTAAAAGCCTATATGGCGGCATGGAATGCCCATGATGCCAGCAAGGCCGCGACCCTGCTGTCCAGCGACGTGGTTTATTACGACGCGGCGGCGGGTGAGCCGGTGAAGGGGCGGGATAACGCCGAAAAAGAGGTGATCGGTGCCTTTATTCACGCCGTTCCCGACCTGAAATGGACCATGACCGATAAGCCGGTTTACGACAAAGATACCGTTGCCTTCCGCTGGCAGTTTGTCGGTAAAAACAGCGGCGAGTGGGCAGGTAGCCCGGCTACTAACAATGCCATCAAATTTGAAGGCGTGAGCTATATCCGCGTGAAGGACGGAAAAATCACCTGGCAGGGGGATTATTACGATTCCAAAAAGCTGGATGAAGAGCTGAAACCTGAGAACAAATAATCGGCCACCCCCTTTGCAAAAAAGGGGGGACGTTTAACCTGGCATCCAGAACCGGGTGTCAGCCATAAAAGACAGGATTATCAATGGCAATCACCAGACGTGATTTTCTTAACGGTGTGGCAATTACCATCGCGGCCGGGCTGACGCCGCTGGAGTGGGCGCGGGCGGCAGGCAAAGAGAATGAGTTTATCCATGGGGAGGCTTATCCCCCTGCGCTCACCGGTCTGCGCGGCAACCACCCCGGTTCATTTGAGATGGCCCATGCCCTGGGCCGTGAGCATGAAAAGTTTGATTTCGGTACTCTGCCGTTTGAAGAAGAGTATGACCTGGTTATCGTCGGCGGCGGGATAAGCGGGCTGGCTGCGGCCTGCTTCTGGCGCGAGAAAATGGGGCCGGAAAGCAAAATCCTGATCCTCGATAACCACGACGATTTCGGCGGCCACGCCAAACGTAACGAATTTACCGTCGGCAATAAAACGCTCATCGGCTATGGCGGCAGCGAGGCGTTTCAGTCTCCCACCCACAACTTCAGCCCGGAAGTGAATGGCTTGATGCAGAAGCTGGGGGTGAGCATCACGCGGATGAAAGAGAGCTTTGACGTCAACTTCTACCCGGACCAGCAGCTCAGCCGCGGCGTCTTTTTTGATAAGAAAAACTTTGGCGAGACCAAAATCGTCAGCGGCGATCCGGGCCGGGCGGTAGCGGATGATATTCCGCCGGACAGGCTGAATGGCCGCAGCATGGAAGCGTTCATCAATGATTTTCCGCTGGTGGAAAGCGATAAAAAAGCGCTTCTCGACCTCTACGAACATCCACGGGACTATCTGCCGGGCATGAGTCAGGAAGAGAAAATCGCCTGGATGGATACCCACAGCTACAGCGAGTTTCTCAGCGATAAGGTGGGGCTCAGCAAGATGGCACGCCTCTACTTCCAGCAGCGCTCCAACGATTTCTTCGCCATCGGCATTGAGGGCATTTCCGCCACCGACGCCCGCGCCTGCGCGCTGCCGGGGATGGAAGCCCTTGGCCTGCCGCCGCTGGATGGCGAAACGCTGGCCGACCTCGAAGAACCGTATGTGTATCACTTCCCGGACGGCAACGCGGGTCTGGCGCGCCTGATGGTGCGCCACCTTCTGCCAGACGCGCTGCCGGGCAGCACCATGGAAGACTCGGTCACTTCCCGCCTCGATTACAGCAAGCTTGATCTGGCCAAAAACAGCACCCGCCTGCGGTTGAGCAGCATTGTGATCAACGCTGCCAACGAGCAGGACGGGGTGAGTGTCACCTACATCAACGACGGCAAGCTCCATCGCGTGCGGGGCCGCAACGCGGTGATGGCGGGTTACAACATGATGATCCCGTATCTGGTGCCCGAAATGCCTGAGGAGCAAAAGGCCGACATGCGGCTGAACGTCAAAGCGCCGCTGGTGTACACCAACGTGGCGGTGAAAAACTGGCAGGCGTTTAAAACCCTCGGCGTGCATGAGTTTTACTCACCGACGGCACCTTACAGCCGGGTAAAACTCGACTATCCGGTGAGCATGGGCGGGTACGAACACTCCCATGGCCCGGATGAGCCGATCGTGCTGCATATGGTCTTTGTCCCCACCTATCCAGGCAGCAATATGAGTGCGCGGGAGCAGTTCCGCAAAGGCCGAGCCTGGCTGCTTGGCACCTCTTTTGAGGCGCATGAAAAAATGATCCGCGACCAGCTCCAGGAGATGTTTGGCGCGGTCGGGTTCGACCATCAGCGGGATATCGCCGGGATCACCGTCAACCGCTGGGCTCATGGTTACGCCTACTATGCCTGCCCGCTGTTCGACGATATGGACAAAATCCCTGACATCATCTCCCGCGCGAGAAAACCCGTTGGCCGCATCACCATCGCCAACTCCGATTCAGACTGGAGCGCTTACGCCCACGCGGCGATCGACCAGGCCTGGCGTGCCGTCAACGAACTCAAGGATATGGGGTAAGCGATGCGTATCGTAACCATGTTATTCACCGGCCTGCTTTCTGTTGGGGCCTCTGCGGCACCGATGACGGGGGAGTATATCGCCCGCGTTGCCGATTGCATGGCCTGCCACACGGCGGAAGGCGGCTCCCCTCTGGCGGGGGGCAAGAAATTTCCGACTCCCGTCGGGGATATTTATTCCACCAATATCACCCCGGATAAAACCCACGGCATCGGTAACTACAGCTATGCCGACTTTGAAAAGGCCGTGCGCCAGGGGATTGCCAAAGACGGCCATCCGCTCTATCCGGCTATGCCATATCCCTCCTACGCCCGGATGAGCGATAGCGATATTCACGCCCTGTACGACTACTTTATGAAAGGCGTCACGCCCTCAGAGAAAGCCAATCAGGAGAGTGACATCCCCTGGCTGCTCTCCGCCCGCTGGCCGCTGCACGTCTGGAACTGGCTGTTCCTGGACCCGCCGACGGGGGATAAGCACCCGCTTTCGGATCCCGTGCTTCAGCGAGGCGCGTACCTGGTTGAAGGGGCTGGTCACTGCGGAGCGTGCCATACGCCGCGAGGCGTGGCGATGAATGAAAAATCCTACGGCCACCAGGATGACACGTTCCTGAGCGGCGCCATGATTGACGGCTGGTATGCGCCGTCGCTGCGTACGCTGTCGCTGCCGGAAAACGAGCTGACTTCGCTTATCGTCACCGGTAGGAGCAAGCATGCCGCTGTATCGGGCTCTATGGCGGAAGTGGTTAGCCAGAGTACTCAGTATCTGACGCCTGATGATGCCACGGCCATTGCCCGTTACCTGTTAAGCCTCAATGACAACAAGTCCACCGCGGCGCCTGCTAGCTACGTTGCCACCGCCGCATCTGCTTCTCCGGCGGCGGGGAAAACTCTGTATGGCCGCTACTGTTCCACCTGTCACGGCACCGAGGGGAAGGGCACCGATGACAACGTTCCTTCGCTGGTGAATAACCCTCTCGTCAGCGCCAAAGAGGCCACGCCGCTGCTGCGTGTGGTCACGCAAGGCGCGGAAACGCCGACGACCGTGGGCAACGTCTCGTTCAGAATGCCCGGCTATGAGGATGTGATGACCGACGAAGAGCTGCGCGATGTGGTGAATTACGTTCGGCAAAGCTGGGGCAACAGCGCGGGCGAGGTCACGGCCGATGATGTGGCGAAGGTGAAAGCATCTCACCCTTAACCTGGCATAGGGGTCAGCAAAAAGGCAGAACATGGAAAACAGATTAGAAGCGGTAGGGCTGTGCTGCGAGCGGGACGATCGGCACTTATTTCGCGATCTCTCGTTTACCGTCGCGCCGGGAGAGTGGGTACAGATTGCGGGCGGCAACGGGGCGGGGAAAACCACGCTGCTGAGGATGTTAACGGGGATCATACGGCCCGACGGCGGAGAGGTGCGCTGGCAGGAGAAATCCGTCAGCCGTCACCGTGACGGCTTGCTCTCTCATCTGCTCTGGATTGGTCATCAGCCGGGCATAAAAATGCGCCTGACGGCGCTACAGAATATCGCCTTTTTTCATCCTGAGGCGTCGCCGTCAGAACGGTTGGCAGCGCTCGGGCTGGTGGGGCTCGCCGGCTACGAAGATGTACCGGTGGCGACGCTCTCTGCCGGGCAACAGCGCAATGTGGCGTTGGCACGGCTTTGGCTGACCCACGCCGTGCTGTGGATCCTTGATGAACCCTTTACCGCCATTGACGCGCAGGGCGTCGCCCGGTTGACGCACAGGATGGCACAGCATGTTGCCGCGGGCGGGCAGATTGTGATGACCACGCATCAGCCGCTGGCCGACTCAACCCTGCCTGTACGAAGGGTGGCGCTAACGGGGGGCGAGCCGGGATGATGTGGTCTCTTTTCTGCCTTGAACTGCGGGTCGCCTTTCGCAGCCGCGCTGAGCTTACCAACCCGCTGTGGTTCTTTTTTATTATCCTCACGCTCTTTCCAATCGCCCTGGGTCAGGACAGCAAACAGCTGGCGCACATTGCCCCCGGCGCCATCTGGATAGCGGCGCTTCTCGCCTCTTTGCTGGCGCAAGACCGGCTGTTCCGCGATGACTACCAGGACGGCAGCCTCGAGCAGCTGATGTTGCTCCCCGTGCCATTGCCCGCCGTGGTGCTGAGTAAAATCCTCGCTCACTGGTGCGTTACGGGCCTGCCGTTGCTGCTCTTCTCGCCGCTGGCGGCATTATTGATGGCGATGGATTTTGCCCAGTGGACGGTGATGGCGCTGACCTTGTTGCTCGGCACGCCGACCCTCAGCTTACTGGCTGCGCCCGGTTCAGGGCTGACGGTTGGGCTGCCCCGGGGCGGCGTCCTGCTCAGCCTGCTGGTGCTGCCCTTTACCTTGCCGCTGCTGATCTTTGCCACCGCCGCGATAGACGCCGCAGCGGCGGGGCTGCCCGTTTCGGGTTATCTCGCCATTCTGGCGGCGATGCTGACCGGCAGCGCCATGTTCAGCCCCTTTGCCACCGCCGCGGCCCTGCGCGCCAGCCTGCAGGGGTAAGCCTCATGTTATTTCGAAGAAGAGTGCGCACTATGTGGAAAACACTGCATCAACTGGCTATCCCGGAACGCTGTTATCGCCTCAGCGGCCGGGCCATTTTCTGGCTCGCTCCGGCGGCGCTGGTCACGCTGGCGCTGGGCTGGGTCTGGGGATTCGCCTTCGCCCCCGCCGATTACCAGCAGGGCGAGGGGTATCGCATTATCTATCTGCATGTTCCCGCGGCGATGTGGTCGATGGGGATTTACGGCGCGATGGCGGTGGCCGCTTTTGTCGGCCTCGTCTGGCAGCTCAAGCTCGCCTCCCTGGCGGTGGCGGCCATGGCGCCCATTGGTGCGGTTTATACCTTTATCGCCCTGGTGACCGGGGCGCTGTGGGGGAAACCGATGTGGGGGACCTGGTGGATATGGGACGCCCGGCTGACCTCGGAGCTCATTCTGCTGTTCATCTATATGGGCATTATTGCGCTCTGGAATGCCTTTGATAACCGCCGCACGGCGGGCCGGGCGGTGAGCATTCTGGTGCTGATTGGGGTGGTTAACCTGCCAGTGATTCACTACTCGGTGGTCTGGTGGAACACATTGCATCAGGGTTCCACCGGGCTGCAGCAAACCATCGACCCGGCGATGCGTCTGCCGCTGCGGCTCGTCATTGTGGGTTTTCTGCTGCTGTTTATCACGCTGACGCTGATGCGTTTACGCAATTTGATCCTGCTTGAGGAGCGCCTTCGCCCCTGGGTACGCCATATCGCTTGCGCAGGAGAACGACCATGACGCCAGCGTTTAAACACTGGACCGACTTTTTCGCGATGGGCGGCTACGGGCTCTATATCTGGCTGGCCGTGGCGCTGGTGCTGCTTGCGCTGGCCGGGCTGATATGCCACACCTGCTGGCAGCGGCGCGCCATTTTGCAGGCGATTCGCCGCAGTCACTCCCGGGAACAGCGCCGACGCAACGTGCCGCAACGCGAGGCCAGCTTATGAATACCCGCCGTAAAAATCGCCTGCTGATCACCAGCCTCCTGCTCGGTGGGCTGGTGCTGACTCTGGGCCTGATTCTGTATGCCCTGCGCGCCAATATTGACCTGTTTTACACGCCGGGAGAGGTACTGTACGGCAAAGGGGAGGCCAGAGAAATGCCTGTCGCCAGACAGCGTCTGCGGGTGGGCGGCCTGGTGCTTCCCGGCAGCATTAAGCGCTCGCCTACCTCAATGCAGGTGAGCTTCACGCTCTACGACGAGCGCGGCAGGGTGCAGGTCACCTTTGATGGGCTGCTTCCGGATCTCTTTCGCGAGGGGCAGGGCATTGTGGTTCAGGGGGAGTTGGCTTCCGGCAACCACATTATCGCCCGTGAAGTGCTGGCGAAACACGATGAAAACTACACGCCACCCGGCGTAAAAAAGGGAATCAAAACCCCTTCGGCTATAGGAAACCGTCAACATGATGCCTGAATGGGGGAACCTGCTGCTCTGCCTGGCGCTGGGGGCGGCGTGCCTGCTCTCCAGCCTGCCGCTGTATGGCGCATGGCGCGGACAACGCTTGCTGATAGCCGCCGCACCGCCGTTCGCCATCGCGCTATTTACCTGCCTTGCCGGGGCGTTTCTTATCCTGATGTACGCCTTTATCAGCAACGATTTCACCGTCGCCTATGTGGCGGCTAACGCCAATACGCAGCTGCCGATTATCTACAGAATGGCCGCCGTCTGGGGTGCCCACGAAGGCTCAATGCTGCTGTGGGTACTGCTGATGAGCGGCTGGACGCTGGCCACGGCCTTAAGTCGCTCCATACCGCCGTCATTACGCGCGCAGGTGCTGGCAGTGATGGGGATGATAAGCCTCGGGTTTCTGCTGTTTATCCTGTTTACCTCGAACCCCTTCGCCCGCACCTTGCCCGATTTCCCGATTGAAGGGCGGGACCTGAATCCGATGCTGCAAGACCCGGGGCTGGTTTTTCATCCTCCGGCGCTCTATATGGGCTACGTCGGTTTCTCCGTTGCCTTCGCGTTCGCCATTGCGGCGTTGCTCAATGGCCGCCTCGACCGGGAGTTTGCCCGGCTGGCGCGCCCCTGGACGCTGATGGCGTGGATCTTCTTAACGCTGGGCATCGTGATGGGCTCCCTGTGGGCGTACTACGAGCTGGGCTGGGGAGGGTGGTGGTTTTGGGATCCGGTAGAAAACGCCTCCCTGATGCCCTGGCTAGCTGGCACCGCGCTGCTGCACTCGCTGGCCGTTACCGAGCAGCGGGATACCTTCAGAGCCTGGAGCGCGCTGCTGGCTATCGCCGCCTTTTCCCTGTGTTTGCTGGGCACCTTTCTGGTGCGCTCCGGCGTGCTGGTCTCGGTTCACTCCTTTGCCGCGGACCCCACGCGCGGCATGTATATCCTGATCTTTATGGCGCTGGTGGTCGGCGGTTCGCTGCTGCTTTTTGCCCTGCGCGGCTACCGTATCCGCTCCAGGGTGAATAACGCCTTCTGGTCACGGGAGTCGCTGCTGATGGGCAATAACGTTCTGTTGATGACCGCGATGCTGGTGGTGCTGCTCGGCACCTTGCTGCCGCTGGTGCATAAAGCGCTGGGTTTGGGCGCTATCTCCATCGGTGAGCCGTTCTTTAACCGTCTATTTGTGGTGCTGATGGTGCCGTTAGCACTGTTGATGGGGCTGGCCCCGCTGGTGAGATGGGGGCGCGATCGCCCGGGCAAGCAGCGTAAGCCGGTCATCGTCACGCTGATCGCCACCCCGTTGCTGGCGCTGCTGCTGCCGTGGTGGTTGCAGGATAAGATTGTCGCCCTGACGGTGCTGGGCCTTTGCATAGCGCTGTGGATTGTCATCCTCCATCTGTGGGAGGTGATACGGCGTCTGAGGCGTGGGGAGCCGGTGACTCGCCGCTTTTGTGGCATGATTATCGCCCATCTTGGGGTGGCGGTGACGGTCATCGGCATCGCTTTTCACCAGAACCACGATATTGAGCGCGACGTGCGGATGGGGGTTAACGATACCCTGCAAATCCGGGAGTACCGTTTTACCTTCCGTGAGGTCCGCGAAAGCCTTGGCCCCAACTACCAGGCGGTGACGGCGGTGATTGATGCCGATGCCCCCGGCAGCAAAACGGCGACGTTATTCGCCGAAAAACGTTTTTACACTGCCAGCCGGGCGATTATGACTGAGGCGGCGATTCAGGTCGGCTTCACCCGCGACCTTTACGTTGCGCTGGGCGAACAGTTCGATGACGGCTCCTGGGGAATGCGTTTTTACTATAAGCCCTTTATCCGCTGGATTTGGGCCGGGGGGATCCTGATGGCGCTGGGGGGCGGGCTCTGTTTTCGCGGGCGTCGCACGCTGGCGGTAAAAGCCCAAAAGGTGACAGCATGAAACGTAACCTGTATCTGCTGCCGCTGGCGATTTTCGTCGTGCTGGCGGGCCTGCTTTTCTGGCAACTGCTGCGCATCGGCGACGGTGAAGACCCTAAAGCGCTGGATTCCGCCCTTATCGGCCAGTCGTTGCCCGCGCTGCGGGTGGCGACGCTGGCGCAGCCCAACGAGAAACAGGATTTTCAGACGCTGGGCAAGGGCAAGCCGCTGCTGCTGAACGTCTGGGCCACCTGGTGCCCCACCTGCCGGGCAGAGCACAGGTTCCTCAATACGCTGGCGGCGCAGGGCGTCGCGATAGTCGGGCTGAATTACAAAGACGACAGGCAAAAGGCGCAGCGCTGGCTACAGGATTACGGCAACCCTTATCGCGATAACCTGCTGGATGCAGACGGTACGGTCGGTATTGAGCTGGGCGTCTTCGGCGCGCCGGAGACTTTCCTGATTGATGGGCAGGGAATTGTGCGCTATCGGCATACCGGGGAGTTGAATGCCGACGTATGGCGTAAAGAGGTTGCGCCGCTGTGGGAAAAATACCGTAAAGAGGCCGGAGTATGAAAAACGGATTACTGGCGCTGCTGCTGATGACGCTGAGCTTTTGGGTGATGGCGGCGCCGGAGGTGATGACCTTTCAAAGCGAAGCGCAGGAACAGCAATACCGCCAGCTGACGGCCGAACTGCGCTGCCCTAAATGCCAGAACAACAGCATTGCCGACTCCGGGTCGCTGATTGCGGCGGATCTGCGCCAGAAGGTGTATCAGCTAACGTTGCAGGGCAAAACGCGCGAGCAGGTTGTCGATTACATGGTGGCGCGCTACGGCGCGTTTATCAGCTACGATCCGCCGCTGACGCCGGTCACGCTGCTGCTGTGGATGCTGCCGCTGCTGGCGGTTCTCGCAGGGGGCTATGCCATTTACGCTCGCAGCCGCAGGCGGGTGCGTATTACGGTGATGCCAGATTCCGCTGAGACACTCCCCGTCAGAGGAAACCCGTGGGGGCTGGTAGCCGGGATTGTGATGGCGCTGGCGGTAAGCGGGGCGGCGTTTTACGCGACCAGCGGCTATCGACAGGTGCACGACTGGCAGCAGGCAACCCGGCAGTTACCCGAACTGATGAACCGGGCGATAGACTCCCGCGCCGCGCCGCTGACAGAGAAAGAGCTGCAAACTCTGGCGCTGGGCTTACGGACCCATTTAGCGCATGACGGTGACAACCCGGAAGGGTGGATGTTGCTAGGGCGCGTGGGGATGATGCTCAACAACGCCACGCTGGCGACCCAGGCTTACGGCCGCGCCCATGCCATTGCGCCGGAGGATCTTGCCGCCGCATCAGGCTACGCCGACGTTTTGACCCGCACCGACGAACCGGAGGCGCTACAGCAGGCCGCCGGGCTACTGGCTCCGCTTCTAAACGCCCATCCGGACAACCTGCGTCTTCTGCAACTGGCGGCGGTCAACGCGTATCAACAGCAGCAATACAGTCTCGCCATCGCCCGCTGGCAGCGGATGCTGTCACTAAACGAGGGAGACGCCGCGCAGCGGGCGGACATCGAACAGAAAATTGCGCTCGCTCGCCAGCATCAGTCGGTTAAGCAGGGTTAAGCAGGTGCCTTTTGATGATCTCAGCCAGCCGCGTAAACGCCGGTGCCATCGCCTCCTCATCAATGCTGGCAAACCCCAGCAGCAGACCTTTTCGCGTTGGCGTGTCGGCAAAATAGCGTGACAGGGGGCGCACCAGCAGCGCCTGCTGGTTGGCCTCCTGGGTAATGGCGAGGTCATCGGCATCATCGGGTAGCTGCAAAATGAGATGCAGCCCGGCGTTGCTGCTGAACTCGCCCAGATACTGTTTCCCCAGTTGACGGGTAATCAGCGCGACCAGCGCGAGACGACGGCGGCTGTAGAGCTGGCGCATCTTGCGGATATGGGCCGCGTAGTAGCCTTCGCGAATAAACTCCGCCAGCGCGGCCTGCATCAGCAGGTGGCCTCCACGATAGAGATCGCTATGCACCTTTTTTAACGCCGCCGCTAGCGGTTCCGGCAGCACCATATAGCCAAGGCGGAGGGCCGGGTAGAGGGTTTTACTGAAGGTGCCGATGTAAATCACCGGGCTCGCCTCTTCCAGCCCCTGAAGGGACGGGATCGGCTGCCCGGCAAAGCGGAACTCGCTGTCGTAATCGTCCTCGACAATCCAGCTCTGGGTTTTACGTGCCAGCGCCAGCAGCTGCTGACGGCGACTCAGACTCATTACCGACCCTAGCGGGTACTGATGCGAGGGGGTGACAAAAATCATCCTCGGCGGCACCGCGTTCTCTTCAGCAGGCACCAGCCCCTCTTCATCCACCGCGATGGCGGAAAAATTCACCCCATTCATGCGCAGAATATTTTTGATGCCCCAGTAGCCCGGCTCCTCCACCCAGGCCTGATCGCCAGGGTTGCACAAGGTGCGCGTCACCAAATCCAGCGCCTGGTGGATCCCTTCGGTTATCAGAATCTGGTCCGGGGAGCAGCGCACCCCGCGCGCCGTGCGCAGGTAATCGGTCAGCGACGCTTTCAGTTCAGCCACGCCACCGTAGGCATCGTAGGTCAGATACTGCGGTAGCGGCTGGCGGGCGAGGCGATCCTGAATTTTTTTCAGCGCGCGATGCGGGAAGAGGGTGACGTCGGGGACGCCCGGCACAAACGCGCCCCACTGGCGCGGGCTGGCGCTGGCGTTGCCCAGCAGCGCCTGGCCGCGTTCTGACAATTGGACGCTGAGCGCTTGCTGTGGCGGGGCCGTAGGCGGCGCCTTTCGCTGAATCAGATTGTCCAGCACGCTCTCGCTGACGAAGGTGCCGCTGCTGGTGCGGGCCGAGATATACCCCTCCGCTTGCAGCTGCTCATAAACGCGCAGCACGGTGTTACGCGACAGCGCCAGTTCGTCGGCCAGATCCCGGGAAGGGGGGATACGGGTAGCGGGCTTCAGGCTGCCTTCCAGAATGCAACTGCATATCGCCGCATAGAGACGACGATGCAATTTCTCACCGCTCTGTTGCGAAAATGCCTGCGTGATCACATCTACAGCAAGAGAACGCATTTGGATCCTTAAAATAAAACGTTTTGGCTCTCGATTAGAGTACCAGATGGTGAATAAATAGCAGTGAGATGTATTCACAGACTTATAAAAAAGAATGAGGCAATACTATGAGTAATAAAAACCTGCATCAACGTCGCCTGGCCGCCACCCCACGTGGCGTGGGCGTGATGTGCGATTTCTTCGCGCAGTCCGCAGAGAACAGCACCCTGACGGATGTGGAAGGTCGCCAGTTTATTGATTTTGCTGCCGGCATCGCGGTACTCAACACCGGTCATCGCCACCCGCGCCTGGTGCAGGCCGTTGAAGCGCAGCTGCAGGCCTTTACCCATACCGCCTACCAGATTGTCCCTTACGAAAGCTATGTCACCCTGGCCGAGAAGATTAACGCCGCGGCCCCGGTGGGCAGCGACGCGAAAACCGCCTTCTTCACCACCGGTGCCGAAGCGGTCGAGAACGCGGTGAAAATTGCCCGCGCCCACACCGGCCGACCGGGCGTTATCGCCTTTGGCGGCGGCTTCCACGGTCGCACCTACATGACCATGGCCCTGACGGGCAAAGTGGCCCCTTACAAAAAAGGCTTTGGCCCCTTCCCGGGCTCGGTATTCCACGCGCCTTATCCTTCCGCGCTGCACGGGATCACTACCGACGATGCGGTAAAAGCCATCGAACGTCTGTTTAAGGCCGATATTGATGCTGAGCAGGTGGCTGCCATTATCTTCGAACCTATCCAGGGGGAAGGGGGCTTTGTCGTCGCGCCGCCAGATTTCGTTGCGGCAATTCGCCGCATCTGCGATAAGCACGGCATTGTGATGATTGCCGACGAAGTACAAAGCGGCTTCGCCCGTACCGGCAAGCTGTTCGCCATGGACCACTACGCGGATAAACCGGACCTGATGACCATCGCCAAAAGCCTTGCGGGCGGTATGCCGCTTTCCGGCGTGGTGGGCAAAGCCGAGATTATGGATGCGCCAGCGCCAGGCGGCCTGGGCGGCACCTATGCGGGCAACCCGCTCTCCGTCGCGGCTGCGCTGGCGGTTCTGGATATTATTGATGACGAGAAGCTGTGTCTGCGTGCCGATGCGTTAGGCGAACGCCTGCGTGCCACCCTGAACGACGCCCGTGAATACGCGCCGGGTCTGGCAGAAGTGCGCGGCGTCGGCTCGATGATTGCCGCAGAGTTTACCGACCCGGCAAGCGGAGAACCGTCTGCCGAACTGGCCCAGCGCGTACAGCGTAAAGCGCTGGAGCAGGGGTTACTGCTGCTGACCTGCGGCCAGTATGGCAACGTGATCCGCTTCCTCTATCCGTTAACCATTCCGGAGTTCCAGTTCACCCAGGCGCTGGAGATTATCAAAAACGCCCTGAAGGACTGACGAACCGCCACGTTACCCTCGCTTTCTGCACAAGATGGACATCTTTAGTGCCGTGGTACTTTGCTCATCCGAGCACCGACGATATCCATCCGTATCGTCGGTTTTTTTATTAAAAAATCCGATTTCACTGTTGAGGTAAACGATGAAAACGCTGTCGTTTCTGAATAACAATCCCGATTCCGCATGGAATATCTTTATTGCCCAGGTTGAACGCGTGCTGCCGTATTTAGGCGAGCTGGAGAGCTGGGCCGACACGCTGATCCGCCCAAAACGCGCGCTGATTGTCGACATTCCGCTAGAGATGGAAGATGGCACCGTGCGCCATTTCGAAGGCTATCGCGTACAGCATAACCTGTCCCGCGGGCCGGGTAAGGGCGGGGTGCGCTACCACCCGGACGTCACCTTAGAAGAGGTGATGGCGTTATCCGCCTGGATGACCATCAAATGCGCAGCGCTGAACCTGCCTTTCGGCGGTGCTAAAGGCGGCATTCGCGTTGACCCTAGCGAGCTCAGCAAGAAAGAGCTGGAACGGCTGACCCGCCGCTACACCAGTGAAATCGGCCTGATTATTGGGCCACAGCAGGACATTCCAGCACCGGACGTGGGCACCAACGCGCAGGTGATGGCCTGGATGATGGACACCTACTCGATGAACGTTGGTTCCACCACCACCGGCGTGGTCACCGGCAAACCTATCCACCTTGGCGGTTCACTGGGGCGCGTTAAGGCCACCGGGCGCGGCGTCTTTGTCACCGGGATGGCGGCGGCCAGACACATTAACCTCGACATCACCGGCGCGCGTATTGGCGTGCAGGGCTTTGGTAACGTCGGCAGCGTCGCCGCGCAGCTGTTTGCCAGCGAAGGGGCCAAGGTCATCTCCGTGCAGGATCACTCCGCCACGCTGTATGACGCTTCCGGCATTGATGTTGACGCGCTTATCGCCTGGCAAACCGAGAACGGCAAGATAAAGGGCTTTCCAGGTGCGGCTGACGTCAGCCCCGATGCTTTCTGGCTGTACGACTATGACATCGTGATCCCCGCCGCGCTGGAGGGCCAGATTACGGCCCAACGCGCCGAAGGTCTCTCATGCCGCCTGGTGCTGGAGGGCGCGAATGGCCCGACGGTGCCGCAGGCCGATGACATCTTGCGCGAGCGCGGCATTATCGTGCTCCCGGACGTTATCTGTAACGCGGGCGGCGTGACGGTGAGCTACTTTGAGTGGGTGCAGGATTTCTCCAGCTTCTACTGGTCAGAAGACGAGATTTATCAAAAGCTGGATAAAATCATCCTCAACGCCTTTGATGATGTGTGGAATAAATCCCAGCAGCTGAAGATCTCGCTGCGCACGGCGGCGTATGCGATTGCCTGCGAGCGTATTCTTACCGCGAGGAAAGAGCGCGGGATTTACCCGTAATCTCTGTTTGTTGGTAGCGCGGAATCAAGCCCGATGACGCTTTGCGCATCGGGCTTTAATGATGTTACGGCGGCAGGATTTTCATTCAGTTTTGCGAGCGTCCTTCCAGCAACCCGTATTGCTCGGCCCCGTTAAGCGCGGTATCCTGTTGTTGTACCTGCAAAATCAGGTGCCGGGATTGGAACCCTGAACTAACTTCATCGACGACATAAAGCGCGTAGCGCTATTTTTATGTCGTGCGCTTAGTCACATCTCAATGGTGGGCCAGCGGGGGCGTCGAAAGACGCGCCGGTGTCGATGAGGCCGGTAGTTCCAACCCCGTCTGGTTCCACCACCAATGAGATTGGAACCTCAGGTGGTGGGAGACAACATCACTCATCGGAGGCTGCCACCATGGCGACACCCCTCACTCAAACTACCGTACCCGATTTCACCCACTGCGAGTTTTACTCCTTCGTAGAAGGCCGCGCCGTCCACCTCGGCGGAGAATGGCTCACCCAAGCCGGATTTATCGACGGCATGCCCATCAAAGTCCGCGTAATGAAAGATTGCATCGTAATCACCCCGCAGAACACCCGCGAGCTATGGGGCTGCATTGAAGGCATGAGCGTCGCGAACATCAACCAGCGCAAAGTAAAGGCATGGCTGAAAACCTTTCCGGGTGCGTTGAACGATAGCGGGGATATTCCGGCGATTAAGCGGAGTAAATCGGGCGGGAAATTCTAGCGGCAAGCGACAATGGTAGCCCGGCCGAGCGGAGCGACGGCCGGGGGTTGTGCGGGAATAATCTGAGGATCGCACTTCTGCTTTGTGCCAATATAGGACGTTTCTGGCATCAGAATAATTTTCACTACCACAATACAAACCACTGGCGAAGAAAAAGGAAGCATAATGGATTTATGTATAAGGTGAAAGTAATATAAGCGGCAATATTTCAGCCGCTTGATTTGTTACAGAGTTTGCAGCCTATTTACCTTTCCATATTTCATATGCAGAATTTAGATCGTCCATTTTTTTCCATTTTATTATCTTGTCTTTATTTTCTTCATTTATTTCATTTTTTCCAAGTACTATATCTAAAATACACTTCATTTTTTTATAGAATCCATTATCTGATTTTATTATTTCTATTGAGTGGGAAGGCTTGTCGGATGATACTACTTCTGACAGGTAAGCATCTTCAAAATTTATTATAGATGCATAAACATCACTTCTATCAGTCATCTCATTCATTATTTTTTCATTATTTGTCCAAGCACCATTCACTTGCTCTATTTTCTTATACTCAATTGTTAGAGCATCAGTTTTAGCTCCAACTCTTCTTTTTGAAAAACATGTCTGAGTATCACTATCATGTAGAACATAATATTTCTTCTTGAAGTGATTTAGAACTTTCATCATAGATGCAACGGTAACTTTACCCCTAGCTCGTATGATATTTAGGTTTAAGTATTCATTGTTTCCAGTCTCAAGTTCTTTCATCTTTATATAGTTAAATATGCTATATTCAGTATCCCCCTCGATTACTAAAACGTCTCCGCCGAAGAAAGCCTTAGATATGTGCGAGTCAAAAGAGTTTTCTAATTTTAACCTTTCTTTATCTGTACCATCGAGCTTAGCTTTTTCGGGAGAGAAAAGAGTTGAGGCTTTGATATCGCCATCTTTTCTCTCTACCCTAATTATGGTTGTATGATCCTTGCTCAAGTCAATGAATTCAGGTGAATGAGTTGTAATCATAACTTGCCATCCATCTGTATTTGCTAAGTTGTATAACACATCTCTTACATTAGCTGCTGCTGTTGGATGCAGGCTAAGTTCTGGTTCATCAATGAGCAATATGTTTGAAATATTTTTACTAGCGGGTTTTGTTTTTTTATCGAGAAGCGCCTTTTTATCTGTTAGTGTTTTTAAAATTGACCATAGTACAGTTCGTTGTGTACCGCTACCTTGTTTTGATAGTGGATAACTGCATTCATCACTTCCTACTTCTATCAGGTAGTTGTTTTTAAATAATGCCCTGATAAAGTCATCGTTCCTCTTTATGTAGAACTTATGATCTTTGAATACGTTTGATATAACTTTATTTACTTCCTCCTCAATCATATCAGTTGTTTTCTTTTGAGATTCAGTTATTGCACCTTTATATTCTTTAATCTTCTCAATGTCTTTTTTGAATTTAATCGCATCCTTTTCATTATTTTCATTTGATAGCAATAGATCTATGTATGTATCAATCAATGCATCAAGTAAACCTAAGGTTTTCTTTTCCTGCTCACTCGGAGAGTCGAAAGTATTTATTCTGTGAGGATCTGGTCTTTTTGATTTTGCTACGTTTGATGCTCCCCAAGGACATTTTTCTTTATCGTTATCATTTGCCCATCTATATCCGTCTTTTGAGGCTGGATCTTTTAGCCACCCATATCTTGTTGGTGCTATATTTACTTTTTCCCATACCCATTTTTCTTGTACTTCCCATTCGTTTTTATTTTCTGTTGCAATGCACCATTCATCACCTGGCTTATTGGCTTTAACAACTAATGAGTGAATAATTATTTCTGGTTTGTTCGCGTCATTTCTATCATGAAAATCTTCTAATGTAAGCTTCCCAGAGGTTGTGACGACCTCAAACGCTCTCAAAATAGTGCTTTTGCCTATATTATTTTCACCCACAATGACCACGATTTTATTTATGTCAACGGACACACCTTTTTCATCAAAACATCCAAAGTTTTTTATGTGCAGTTTCATAATCCTAGGGATTGCAGGGGTGTTCTTTTCTATTTCATCACTCATAATATATTTTATCCTTATTAATTAATGATAATCATCTTATCGGGTGTATTGTCAGTATTTAGTAATAAACATGGGCTGAGGAATCGTTTTTTTACATACACAAAGTAGTAATGTTGGTAGCTATGCGAGTGTTGGGAACCGTTTTAAGCACAAGAAGAGCATACCTTACAAGATTCAATGTAATATGTAGCATAATCAGACGTTAGTGGATAGTTTTAATACACTACCTATTTTCATACTGACATATCTAATGAGATGGTCACTCCCTCCTTCCCGGTACTATGCTGAGGACAGGCTTTCATTCGGAGAACTATCATGGAAAACATTGCGCTCATTGGTATCGATCTGGGTAAAAACTCTTTCCATATTCATTGCCAGGATCGTCGCGGGAAGGCTGTTTACCGTAAAAAATTTACCCGGCCAAAGTTGATCGAATTTTTGGCGACATGCCCCGCTACAACCATCGCAATGGAAGCCTGTGGCGGTTCTCACTTTATGGCACGCAAGTTGGAAGAGTTGGGGCATTCCCCAAAGCTGATATCACCACAATTTGTCCGCCCGTTCGTTAAAAGCAATAAAAACGACTTTGTCGACGCCGAAGCTATTTGTGAAGCTGCATCGCGTCCGTCTATGCGTTTTGTGCAGCCCAGAACGGAATCTCAGCAGGCAATGCGGGCTCTGCATCGTGTCCGTGAATCCCTGGTTCAGGATAAGGTAAAAACAACCAATCAAATGCATGCTTTTCTGCTGGAATTTGGCATTAGCGTTCCCCGAGGAGCTGCCGTTATTAGCCGACTGAGTACCATTCTTGAGGATAATAGTTTGCCTCTTTACCTCAGCCAGTTATTGCTGAAATTACAACAGCATTATCACTATCTTGTTGAGCAGATTAAAGATTTGGAATCCCAGTTGAAACGAAAGTTGGACGAAGATGAGGTTGGACAGCGCTTGCTGAGCATTCCCTGCGTCGGAACACTGACAGCGAGTACTATTTCAACTGAGATTGGCGACGGGAAGCAGTACGCCAGCAGCCGTGACTTTGCGGCGGCAACAGGGCTTGTACCTCGGCAGTACAGCACGGGAGGTAGGACGACATTGCTGGGAATTAGTAAGCGAGGTAATAAAAAGATCCGAACTTTGTTGGTTCAATGTGCCAGGGTATTCATACAAAAACTGGAACACCAGTCTGGCAAATTGGCCGATTGGGTCAGGGATTTACTGTGCCGGAAAAGCAACTTTGTCGTCACTTGTGCTCTGGCAAACAAGCTGGCCAGAATAGCCTGGGCCCTAACGGCACGACAGCAAACTTATGTAGCATAACGGCAGAAATACACCGGTTTAAAGAATTACTGATCTGGTTTTGCGAATACTGATATTGATGATACTAACGGCCCACCGGCCTGTTGAGGAACCTGTAAAACGGAAAGGCTCATTGAAGCCGTATATTTTCTGGAGGTTCATCAGGCGCGGAACTCATCAAGGCGCGGGAATAAAATCCCATTCAGACGCCGGATAGATTCAAGCAAGCCAACTTGTCGTCAAAATCGGTGTTGCAAAAACGGGAGTGACCATAGATTCCGTTTTCCACTCATAGCGGATATTCAGTTCTGTTACTTTGCTATGAGTGAATGTTGCTAACATGCAAACGGTATTAATCCGTTGGAACAACTCAGTTACATAGTTAAGGACTCGGATCTATAGCCAACTATCTGCGATTGTGATAATTATTAATTCCATACTTCATAAGTAAGTATGGGGAAAAATGGAAGTGAAGCTTTTTCTGAAAGTATATCCAATAGGGATGCAATAGTTTTGGTAGGTGAGTATTTTCCATACTGAAACCTGCCGAAAAGTCTTTACCATCCCTTTTTACTGATTATATAGGTTTAGGAATGTCTTGATGTTCTGAAACACTGGTTTGTGATCAGTGTAATTCAGTGGATGGGATGGTGGAAAGGAGGCTTAAACTGCCTAAAAATCAGTCGTTTTATCCCGGGGATATGCTTATGTTCATCAAGTCGATACCACAAGGAAAACATTAAATTAATTGCGAGCGCTCGCTTGTATTCTTAACGCTACTATTAGAAAAAGTGATCATAGATCACGAATATTTTATAAAGCATACAATTTATTAACATGTTAAACTGGATAAGAACAAATGAAACAAATGGCGAACACTCTTTTTTTTGGCAATGGAATAAATAGGCTTTCTGAAAATCATGTCACTTGGAGTAATTTGTTAGATAGTATAAAAGGCATCAAAAAATTTGAAAATGGGCAACTTCCAAACACTATGGTTTATGAGCGTATCTATCTGGAAAAGCATGCGCCAGATAGATGCGAAAAAAAAGATGAACTAGAAATAAAAAATATTATAGCCAGCGAACTACGAGAACAAGGTACTAATGAGGTTCTTGAAGAGTTAGCGTTGTTATCAGTTGGAAATTATATTACTACTAATTATGATTACGCCTTCGAAAAGGCTCTTAAAATCCCGCCAATAAAGCTCAGTTCAGAAGATATCTATAGTCTGAGAAGGAAGAGAATGTATGAGTCTAAGAACGATAAAAAAATCCTCTGGAATATTCATGGTGAAATAGATAATCCTAAATCTATCATGCTTGGGTTAGACCATTATTGTGGTTCAGTAAGTAAAATCGATGCATATGTTAAAGGTACATACTCACATAAGGTTCATGGTGTGGATGTTACTGTTAAGTCTATGTTAAATAAACTTCGAGATGCTTCATTTTGCCACACATCCTGGGTTGATCTTTTTTTCTCAAGCAATGTTCATATTCTCGGTTTTTCATTAGACTATAGTGAGACTGACATTTGGTGGTTGTTAAATAAAAGAGCCCGTTTTTTATCAGAAGCAATAATAAATAACAAAATATATTTTTACACACATGATATTAGTGATGAAAAAAAAGGGCTACTTGAAGCATTTAATGTCAAAGTTATTTCAATTGATGTGGTAGATAATAACTTCAAAGAGATGTATTTGTCTGCTATTAAGAAAATAAATGCCAATCTTAATTGAGGCGCTGCAAGCTAACTTAACGTTTTTTATTAGAGGAAATAAAAATGAACATGATTTCGTACTGGAAAAACTCTAAACCATTCCATGAAGATGATGGTATGATATTAATTTATGGTCACTATGATCATAAGCACGAATATAATGGAGGCACTAAAGAACTCGGAGTTCACTGGGATGGATATCCGCAGTCACGTGGGATACTCAGTCCCTGTGTCATACCAGCTAACACACGTAATGCCATGCTCTCAGGCCTTTTGCACCAAGCAGTCACAAGCGGTGATAAGCAGATGATGAATAATATTATGGAAGCAATTGAGTTCTTTAGCATCTAACATATAACCCTTCCCTGCATTCGATTGAAAACCTTGTCCAGGAAGAAACTTAGCAAGATAGGACTGTCTGTTTATTTTATGCCTGCTCAGGAATTTACCGATTAAGCAATCTTTGCTCTCACAATCGAACCTAGGTTGTCAAGTCTGAATCGCCATTTCTAGCTGTTTTACAGACCTTCCCGCCTTGTTGGTCAAGCTGGCCGTGCTTTGTTGATGAAGATTATTCTGCTAAGTATTGGTCCGTGTTAACAATTGTAAACATCCGTTTCTCGTTCATAGCCGCCCTCAAACCCGCCAGGCACCTACACTTCCTGGCGGTTCCCCAATCACCTCACCGCATGCAACCCACTCTCCCCCCTCCCAGCCGCCTTATTCAGCACTCGCTCAATCACCGCCGCCAGCTCATTAATCTCAAACTTAGCCACATACCCATCGGCGTTAACCTTGCGAATATGGTCCTCGTTAGCGTTCCCCGACAGCGATGAGTGGATCACCACCGGAATATTGCGCAGCCGTGGGTCGGTTTTGATTTTGCGGGTCAGGGTAAAGCCGTCCATCTCCGGCATTTCGAGGTCGGTCAGCACGAGGGCGATTTTATCGCTCACCGGCACGCCTTCTTTCGCCGCTTCCTGGGCGATAAGCTCGATTTTCTCCCACGCTTCTTTGCCGGTCACGTGCAACTGGGCGGGGATGTCCATCGCCTTCAGCCCTTTCTCCAGCATAGCGCGCGCCACCTTCGAGTCCTCGGCAACAATCGCTGTGGCACCCGGTTTAATATTGAATTTGCGCGGGTTCAACTCTTTGGCATGCAGGTCGTGGTTGGAAGGGGTGATGTCGTAAAGAATTTGCTCCACGTCGATAACCATCGCCAGGTTGTTGCTCTCCTTATGATCGTCGAGGCAGGCGATGCTGGTGATGTATTTGCCGTTCACTGCCTTCTCAGCGGTGTGAATCTGCGTCCAGTCGAGGCGGGTAATGTTCTCGACGGATTCGACGGCGAAGGCCTGCACGCTGCGGGCGTATTCGGTAATCAGCAGAATGTTCAGGCCGGTGGCAGGTTTGCAGCCCGCCACGGCGGCGAGGTCGATAACCGGAATGATTTGATCGCGAATATTCACCATGCCCATCAGCGGCGGCTTAATGCCGGCGGGGCGGGTGAAGCTCGGCATCGGGACAATTTCCCGCAGCTTAAAGACGTTAATGCCGTACAGTTCCGAGGCGTCGCTCTGCGATGACGCGCCGAGGCGGAAAAGCAGCAGCTCAAAACGGTTGGACAGGGTCAGGTTAGCCCTGTCGTCGATCTCTTTCTGGAAGTTATCCATCATGCCCTCAGCGTAAAAAGCGTTCTCTTATTAGCTGAGTTATCGGCAGGCGTGGCTAAAACGTTATCACAGCGTGAAAGTAGCGAAATCCTCGGCCAGTTCGCATGCTGGGAAATAGGCCTGGCACTCAGCGAGCAGACGGCGACAGCCTTCGGCGTCGTAGCGTGAGCTGACGTGTGTGACGATAAGCCGCTTCGCGTTGGCGGCCCGCGCCAGCTGGGCGGTTTGCTCGGTGGACGAGTGACCGCGGCTGTTGGCTTTCTCCGCCATGGCGGCTTCCAGCGTCGCTTCATGTACCATCACATCAACGTCGCGGGCCATCGCCAGCGCGGCATCGCACGGTGCGGTGTCGCCAAAAATCGCCACTTTTTTACCGGGCGTGGCAGGGGAGAGGTAATCCGCGCCGTTAATTACGCGACCGTCAGCAAGCGTCACTTGCTCACCGGCTTTAAGCTGCTGGAACCGCGGGCCGGGGGCGACGCCTGCGGCAACCAGTCTGCGCGCATCCAGCGCCCCCGGCTTATCGTGCTCTTCCACGCGAAAGCCGTAGCACTCGACCGGGTGATTCAGCGGGAAAGCGGTGACTTTACGCAGGCCGTCATCGAGGATCTCCCCGCCGCTGATCTCAACCACTTCCAGCGGGAAATCGGTCCACGAACCGCTCAGGCGCAGGGTGGTTTCAACAAACTCTTTCAGCCCTTTTGGCCCGTACAGGGTGAGCGGCTGGGCGCTGCCCGACATCGAACGGCTGCAAATCAGCCCCGGCAGGCCAAACAGATGGTCGCCGTGCAGGTGGCTAATAAAGATGCGTTCGATTTTGCCCGGATGAAAAGCGGTGTGCAGCAGCTGGTGCTGGGTGCCTTCGCCGCAGTCAAAAAGCCACAGCCCCGGCTGCGTCGGGTGTTGCAGATTCAGCAGCATTGCTGTTACGTTGCGAGTTCGGGTTGGCACGCCCGCGGATGTACCTAAAAACGTCAATTGCATAGCGCCGCGCCCCTGGCGGTAAAAAATAAGGTTTAAGGAGCCTACCATGATTCGCTGGCAAGATTTGCACCATTCTGAATTAACCGTCCCGACGCTGTACGACCTGCTGAAACTGCGCAGCGAAGTCTTCGTGGTGGAACAGGCCTGCGTCTATCTGGATATTGACGGCGACGATCTGGTGGGTGAAAACCGCCATCTGCTGGGCTGGAAAGACGACAAGCTGGTGGCCTACGCGCGCATTCTGGTCAGTGAGGAAGAATTTGAACCGGTGGTGATTGGCCGGGTGATTGTCAGCTCAGCGGTGCGCGGCGAACGCCTGGGCTATCAGCTGATGGAACGCGCGCTGGCCAGCTGCCAGCAGCATTGGCCGCAGCGGGCGCTCTATCTTGGCGCGCAAGCGCATCTGCGGGAGTTCTACGGCCATTTCGGGTTTATCACCGTCACCGACGTTTACGACGAAGATGGTATTCCGCACGTGGGCATGGCGCGAGAAGTGGCGCAGGCATAACCCCAAATCCCGTCTATAGTGAAAGGCAAAGAGCGTTGATTTTCAGTGCGATATTGCCTTGTTACGTTTCCGCTCCCTAATCGTGGGTACTGCTTTTTATAACAAGTACCCCGTATACTATGTGGTTTTTATCATAGGGAGGTTTGCGTGCGATCCATTTTAGCGGCGTTGCAGAGCCTGTCAGGGCTGCTGACAGACGATTTTCCAGCGTTGCCCGGCACGCGAACCCTCGAAGTCTCTTTTCCCCTGAGCGATGCCTTTGACCCGCTTGCCTGGCTTAGCGGACAGGCGGTCTGGCCGCAGTTCTACTGGCAGCAGCGCAGCGGCAAAGAAGAGATTGCCGCGCTGGGTGCCGTACAGACCTTTACCTCCCTGGCCGAAGCCAATGCCTTTTTGCACACGCTTGAGCGCGACGATCTGCGCATCTGCGGCGTGAACGCGTTTGATCCCAACGTCGGCCAGCTGTTCCTGCCACGTCTGGAGTGGCGACGCGAAGCCGGGCACGCTCAACTTCGCATCAACCTGTGGAGCGATACGTCGCTCCGGCAGGATGCCGAACAGGCGCGGGCATGCCTGGCCTTGCTCACCGCCCATCACGCCTCGGCGGAGCTGGCCTTGCAGCAGGAAAGCGAAACCCATCGCCCTGGAAAAGAGGGCTGGTGTCGGCTGATTGAGCAGGCCACCCAGGCGGTTCGCGACGGCGCGTTTAGCAAAGTGGTGTTGGCACGAGCAACGGATCTGGTCTTTTGCGGCGCGCCAAACGCTAGTGCGCTGATGGCCGCCAGTCGCCGGGTCAATTTCTCTTGCTATCATTTCTATATGGCGTTCGACGCGCAGCGGACGTTTCTCGGTTCCTCGCCGGAACGTTTATGGCGGCGGCGCGGCATGGCGCTGCGCACTGAAGCGCTAGCGGGCACCGTGGCGGCGCACGACGATGCGGCAACCGCGAAGCGGCTGGGCGACTGGCTGATGCACGACGATAAAAACCAGCGGGAAAACAGCCTGGTGGTGGAAGATATCTGCCAGCGCTTACAGGGGCTGACCCACACCCTCGACGTTCTGCCTGCGGAAATCGTTCGCCTGCGCAAGGTACAGCATCTGCGCCGCTGCATTCAGGCGGAGCTTAACGTGGCGGACGATACGCGCTGCCTGCTGCAACTGCAGCCGACGGCGGCGGTGGCGGGGCTGCCGCGCGCGCAGGCGCTGGACTTTATCGACCGTTTCGAGCCGTTTACCCGCGAATGGTATGCCGGGTCGGCGGGCTATCTTTCTCGTCGCCAGAGCGAATTTTGCGTCACGCTGCGCTCGGCGAAGGTGGAAGGCAACACGGTGCGTCTGTATGCCGGTGCCGGCATCATCGACGGCTCGGATCCTGAGCAAGAGTGGCAGGAAATCGAAAATAAAGCGGCGGGTCTGCGCGCTTTGCTGTTCCCTGAATAGAACATTACCGATTCATATCAAAATCCTACTAAGCCGTAGAATTTATACTGAGTCGATTATTTGATACCGGACAACTTCATGTCAGTAAGCGCATTTAACCGACGCTGGGCGGCGGTGATCCTCGAAGCATTAACCCGTCACGGCGTGCGGCACGTTTGCATTGCGCCGGGGTCTCGTTCCACACCGCTTACGCTGGCGGCGGCGGAGAACCGCACCTTTATTCATCACACCCATTTTGATGAGCGCGGGCTCGGGCATCTGGCGCTGGGGCTGGCGAAGGTCAGCCAGCAGCCGGTGGCGGTGATTGTTACCTCCGGCACGGCGGTAGCGAACCTCTACCCGGCGCTGATTGAAGCAGGGTTGACCGGTGAAAAAATTATTCTGCTGACCGCCGATCGCCCGCCTGAACTGATCGACTGCGGCGTGAATCAGGCGATCCGCCAGCCCGGTATGTTTGCCTCACACCCTTCCAGCACCCTTTCGTTACCGCGCCCGAGCCAGGATATTCCGGCCCGCTGGCTGGTTTCCGTGGTGGATGACGCGCTGGGCTCACTGCATTCCGGCGGCGTGCACATCAACTGCCCGTTTGCGGAACCGCTTTATGGCGATATGGACGATACCGGCCTTGCCTGGCAGCAGGCGCTGGGCGACTGGTGGCAGGGGGAAAAACCCTGGCTGCGCGAATCGCTGCATCAGGAGAGTGCCGTCCAGCGTGACTGGTTCTTCTGGCGGCAAAAGCGTGGCGTGATTGTCGCCGGGCGCATGAGCGCGGAAGAGGGCAAGAAGGTTGCCGAATGGGCGAAAACCCTCGGCTGGCCGCTGATTGGCGACGTGCTGTCGCAAACCGGGCAGCCGCTGCCGTGCGCGGATCTCTGGCTCGGCAACCCGGCCGCCATCAGCGAGCTTGAGCAGGCGCAGATTGTGGTGCAGCTTGGCAGCAGCCTTACCGGCAAACGCGTGCTGCAATGGCAGCTGGCCTGCGAACCGGACGAATACTGGCTGGTCGACCCGCTCTCCGGCCGCCTTGACCCGGCGCACCATCGTGGTCGTCGACTGGTGAGCAACATTGCCCAGTGGCTGGAAAAACACCCGGCGGAAAAACGCGCGCCGTGGACCACGGTCATCCCTACACTCTCCGAGCAGGCATGGGATGCGGTCGCCGCGCAAAGCGAACACTTCGGCGAAGCGCAGCTGGCGCACCGTATTCGCCGCTATCTTCCTGAACAAGGACAATTGTTCGTCGGTAACAGCCTGGTGGTGCGCTTAATTGACGCCTTGGGCCAGCTTCCGGCGGGCTACCCGGTTTACAGCAACCGTGGTGCCAGCGGCATCGACGGCCTGATTTCTACGGCGGCTGGCGTGCAGCGTGCCAGTGCACGGCCGACGCTTGCCATCGTTGGTGACCTATCGGCGCTCTACGACCTCAACGCGCTGGCGCTGCTGCGTCAGGTCTCTGCGCCGCTGGTACTGATCGTGGTCAACAACAACGGCGGGCAGATTTTCTCTCTGCTGCCGACGCCGGTGGAGGAGCGCGAGCGCTTCTACGCGATGCCGCAAAACGTTCACTTCGAACATGCGGCGAAAATGTTTGGCCTGCGCTATCAGCAGCCAGAGGATTGGGCCTCGCTGGAAGCCGCGCTGAGCACCGCCTGGCGTACGCCCGCGACCACGGTGATTGAGCTGGTGGTCAACGACACCGACGGCGCGCAAACGCTGCAGCATCTGCTGGCGCAGGTCAGCAAGCTATGATTCTGCACGCCGTGGCCGAGCAGGGCGATCCAACGCAGCCGTGGCTGGTTTTTCTGCACGGTTTTTCCGGCGACTACCGCGAATGGCAGCCGGTAGGGCAACGCTTTGTGCGGGCGAATCGGCTGTATGTCGATCTCCCCGGCCACGGTGGTTCTGCGTCTGTGCGGGTCAATAACTTCACTGAGATGGACGCCGCACTCCAGGCTACGCTGCTTAGTTACAACATACTTAATTACTGGCTGGTGGGGTACTCGCTGGGCGGACGGATTGCCATGCACCACGCCTGCTCGCGGCCGGAAGGCCTCGCAGGGCTGATTGTCGAAGGCGGTCACCCTGGCCTGACGGACGACGCGGAGCGAGAATCGCGCTGGCGTAACGACGAAGCCTGGGCGCAGCGTTTTCGTGAGCAGTCGCTAGCGGACGTTTTCAGCGCCTGGTACCAACAGCCGGTCTTTGCCAGCCTTACCGACGCGCAGCGTGATTCGCTGGTAACGCTGCGTCAGCAAAACGACGGCAGTGCGCTGGCGGCAATGCTGCTGGCCACCTCGTTAGCCGTGCAGGAAGACCTCCGTCCTGCGCTGCACACGCTTTCAAATCCATTCTGGTATCTCTGTGGCGAGCGCGACCGCAAGTTTCGGGCTATTGCCGAGGAACTCTCGCGACCTTGCCACCTTATTCATGATGCCGGGCACAACGCGCACCGGGAAAATCCCGCGGGCGTGGCTGCGTGCCTGGCTCAGATTCTGCCTGTTAACTTATAGGACTCGCTATGATCTATCCTGATGAAGCTATGCTGTACGCCCCCGCTGAGTGGCACGATTGTTCCGAAGGTTTTACCGACATTCGCTACGAAAAATCCGCTGACGGCATTGCCAAAATCACCATTAACCGTCCGCAGGTTCGCAACGCGTTTCGTCCGCTGACGGTCAAAGAGATGATTCAGGCGCTGGCGGATGCCCGCTATGACGACAACGTCGGCGTGATCATCCTGACCGGTGCGGGCGACAAAGCCTTCTGCGCCGGCGGCGACCAGAAAGTGCGCGGCGACTACGGCGGATACCAGGACGACAGCGGCGTTCACCACCTGAACGTGCTGGACTTCCAGCGTCAGATTCGTACCTGCCCGAAACCGGTGGTGGCGATGGTCGCGGGTTTCTCCATCGGCGGCGGCCACGTGCTGCACATGATGTGTGACCTGACCATTGCGGCGGATAACGCCATCTTCGGCCAGACCGGCCCGAAAGTTGGCTCCTTCGACGGCGGCTGGGGCGCATCCTATATGGCGCGCATCGTCGGTCAGAAGAAAGCACGTGAAATCTGGTTCCTGTGCCGCCAGTACGACGCCAAAGCGGCGCTGGATATGGGCCTGGTGAACACTGTGGTACCGCTGGCCGATCTCGAAAAAGAGACCGTTCGCTGGTGTCGCGAAATGCTGCAAAACAGCCCGATGGCGCTGCGCTGCCTGAAAGCCGCGCTCAACGCCGACTGTGACGGTCAGGCGGGTCTGCAGGAGCTGGCCGGTAACGCCACCATGCTGTTCTACATGACCGAAGAAGGTCAGGAAGGCCGTAACGCTTTCAACCAGAAACGTCAGCCAGACTTCAGCAAATTCAAACGGAATCCGTAATGCGTAGTGCGCAGGTTTACCGCTGGCAGATACCGATGGACGCAGGTGTGGTTCTGCGCGAGCGGCGGCTGAAAACCCGTGATGGGTTATTCGTCTACCTGCGTGACGGCGAACGGGACGGGTGGGGAGAGATCTCCCCACTGCCGGGCTTTAGCCTGGAGTCGCTGGACGACGCGCAGTCGGCGCTTCTGGGCTGGGTTAACGCCTGGCGACAGGGCGACGATCGCGCGTTGCCAGAGGTTCCCTCGGTAGCCTTCGGCATCAGCTGTGCGCTGGCGGAGCTGAACGATGCGCTGCCTGAGGCGGCGGATTATCGCGCTGCGCCGCTGTGTACCGGCGACCCGGACGATCTGGTTATCAAGCTTGCCGACATGTCCGGCGAGAAGGTGGCGAAGGTGAAGGTTGGCCTGTACGAAGCGGTTCGCGACGGCATGGTGGTGAACCTGCTGCTGGAAGCCATTCCAGAGCTGACCCTGCGTCTTGACGCCAACCGCGCCTGGACGCCGCTGAAAGCCCAGCAGTTCGCCAAATACGTCAACCCGGATTACCGCTCGCGTATCGCTTTCCTCGAGGAACCATGCAAAACCCGCGATGACTCCCGCGCCTTTGCGCGTGAAACTGGCATCGCTATTGCCTGGGACGAAAGCCTGCGCGAGGCGGATTTCCGCTTTGAAGCCGAGACCGGCCTCAAAGCCGTGGTGATCAAACCGACGCTCACCGGCAGCCTGGAACGCGTAAAAGCCCAGGTGGCGGCGGCACACGCGCTTGGCCTGACGGCGGTGATCAGCTCCTCGCTGGAATCAAGCCTCGGCTTAACCCAGCTGGCGCGCATCGCTGCATGGTTAACCCCGCAAACCATCCCCGGCCTCGATACCCTGGATCTGATGCAGACCCAGCTGATTCGCTGTTGGCCTGGCAGCTTGCTGCCGTGCGGCGCGATCGAGGATATGGAGCCACTGCTGTGACCTTTACAACCTGGCCGTGGCGGCACTGGCGCGAGGTACACGGCGACGCGGTTGCGCTGCGGTTCGATGATGAAACCCTAAGCTGGGCGGCGCTCTGCGAACGTATCGACGCGTTGGCCGCCGGGTTTCAGGCACAGGGCGTTAACCCTGAAGACGGCGTGGCGCTCTGCGCGCGCAACAGCCCGGAGGCGGTGCTGGCCTGGCTGGCGCTGCTGCAGTGCGGCACGCGTATTCTGCCGCTGAACCCACGGCTGCCGGCGACGCTAGTCAGCCAACTGCTGCCGGGACTCAGCCTGCGTCACTTTTTAAATATGGAAGCCGATGAACACTATGGTCTCGCGCCGTTGCAGCTGCGTTCCGCACCGCTGACAACGCCGTGCGACTGGCGTGCTGGACGCCTGGCTTCCATGACCCTCACCTCGGGTTCAACCGGTCTGCCGAAAGCGGCGGTGCATACCTGCGCGGCGCATCTGGCGAGCGCGCACGGCGTGCTGAGCCTGATGCCGTTTGCTCAGGATGACTGCTGGCTGCTGTCGCTGCCGCTGTTCCACGTCTCCGGCCAGGGGATTTTCTGGCGCTGGTTGCTGATGGGCGCACAGATGGCGGTGAGTGAACGCCCGCTCGCGCAGGCGCTGCACGGCTGCTCCCACGCCTCGCTGGTGCCGACGCAGCTCTGGCGACTGCTTAATGATGAACAGCCGCTCACCCTGAAAACGGTGCTTTTGGGCGGTGCGGCGATTCCAGCGGTGCTGACCGAAGAGGCAGCAGCGCGGGGGATTAAAACCTTCTGCGGCTACGGCCTGACCGAGTTTGCTTCCACCGTCTGTGCGCGCGAAGCCAACGGCGGCGAGGATGTTGGCGTACCGCTGCCGGGCCGTGAACTGCGACTGGTGGACGGCGAAATCTGGCTGCGCGCCAGCAGCATGGCCTCAGGTTACTGGCGTAACGGTGAACTGGTGCCGCTGGTCAACGCCGAAGGCTGGTTTGCCACTCGCGATTGCGGTGAAATCCAAGACGGCAAGCTGCACGTCATTGGTCGTCTGGATAATCTGTTTTTCAGCGGTGGTGAGGGCATTCAGCCGGAAGAGGTAGAGCGGGTGCTGGTACAGCATCCGGCGGTGAATCAGGTCTTTATTGTCCCCGTTGATGATATCGAATTTGGTCAGCGCCCGGTGGCGGTGCTGGATGCTGAGCCGACGCTGGATATTACCGAGCTGGCACTGTGGGCAAAAGATAAGCTGGCGGGATTCCAGCAGCCGTGCCGCTGGTTGATGCTGCCCGAGGCGATGAAGGGAACGGGAATTAAGGTCTCTCGCCATCAGCTCACGCAATGGATAAATGCGCAGGCAAAATCGTAAGAAATAGATTTGCGTGATTGTATGTGCGTTAAGTATTTTTCATGCTGATGTATGAGACGTAATTCGTTACAATCCCACTGATTATTGCCTGTTTCGTACATTGAATCCGCTGCGTATCGCAGTACAATTCAGCGGATTATGGGCGTTTATTTTTGCGTTTGCGTGAAAGGATGAAGATGAAAAAGAGCGTGTTATTGGGTCTGGCGGGGCTGATGTTTGTCTCCGCGTCAGCGAGTGCAGTCAGCTTTAGCGGCCAGGCCGGTAAAGATTACACTAACCTGGGTTTTGGTCTCGGTACTGAGACATCCGGCCTGGCGTTAACCGGTAACTGGACGCACAGCGACGACGACGGTGATGTCGCAGGTCTGGGTCTGGGCCTGAATATCCCTCTCGGTCCATTCATGGCAACCGTAGGCGGTAAAGGCGTTTACACCGATCCGAACGACAGCGATTCCGGCTATGCTGCAGCGGTCGGCGGCGGCCTGCAGTGGAAAATTGGCGACAGCCTGCGTCTGTTCGGCGAGTACTACTACTCTCCAGATTCGCTTTCCAGCGGCATCGACAGCTACACCGAAGCGAACGCGGGCGCGCGTTACACCATCATGCGTCCAATCAGCATCGAAGCAGGTTATCGTTACCTGAACCTCGCGGGTAAAGACGGTCATCGTGACAACGCCGTGGCCGATGGCCCATACGTTGGCGTGAGCGCAGCGTTCTAATCCCCCCCCCCGGCGCGGCGGCACCGCTGCGCCAGTTTTTCTCTTCTTAAATCCTCCGCTTGCGTTATAGTGACTCGTCCTCTTTTTATTGGAGAAAGTGATGATAACGGTTGAGATGCTGTCCACCGGTGACGAAGTCTTATCGGGGCAGATCGTCGATACAAACGCTGCCTGGCTTGCCGACTTTTGCTTTCAGCAGGGAATCCCGCTGACGCGACGCAACACCGTGGGCGATAACCTGGAAGACCTGGTAGCGATTCTGCGCGAGCGCAGTACCCAGGCGGATATCCTGATTGTGAACGGCGGCCTGGGGCCGACCAGCGACGACCTCAGCGCGCTTGCCGCGGCAACGGCCAAAGGCGAATCGTTGATTCTGCACGAAGAGTGGCTGGCGTTTATGGAGCGTTTTTTCAGCGAGCGCGGCCGCGTTATGGCGCCGAGCAACCGCAAACAGGCCGAAATCCCGGCCAGCGCCGAGCTTATCGATAACCCGGTCGGCACCGCCTGCGGCTTTGCCGTTAAGCTCAACCGCTGCCTGATGTTCTTCACCCCGGGCGTGCCGTCCGAGTTTAAGGTGATGGTCGAAAAAGAGATCCTGCCGCGCATTCGCCAGCGTTATCCGGTCGGCGAACCGCCGCTGTGCCTGCGTCTGACCACCTTTGGCCGCTCAGAAAGCGATCTCGCTCAGAGCCTGCAGCACCTTGAGCTACCGCCGGGCGTCAGCATGGGCTATCGCTCCTCAATGCCGATTATCGAACTGAAGCTGACCGGGCCTGCGGAGCATCGCGAAGCCATGCTGGCGCTGTGGCCGGAAGTGCAGAAAGTGGCGGGGGAAAGTCTGATTTTCGAAGGTACCGAAGGGCTGCCTGCGCAGCTGGCGCGGGTGCTGAAAGAGAAACAGCTCAGCCTGACCTTAAGCGAGCAGTTCACCAGCGGGTTGATTGCCCTGCAACTGTCCCGCGCCCAGGCGCCGCTGCTCGCCAGCGAAGTGGTGCCGCCGCAGGATGAGAGCTTAGCGCAGACCGCCCGCTGGGCCGCTGAACGCCGGGTGAATCATTTTGCCGGGCTGGCGCTGGCGGTAAGCGGCCTTGAAAGCGAACATATCAACTTTGCGCTCGCCACCCCGGACGCCACCCACGCGCTCCAGGTGAAGTTCAGCAATACGCGACATAGTCTGGCGGTGCGTCAGGAAGTGTGCGCGATGATGGCGCTGAATATGTTGCGCCGCTGGCTGAACGGCCGCCCGGTTGCCAGCGAACACGGTTGGATTAATGTGGTCGATTCGCTGGTGCTGTAACACATCAACGCGTCGGAGATGACCTTCGGCGCTTTTTCAGTCCAACCTGTTGTACTTGCTTTGAAATAATCTGTGCGCTATCTCTCATCTTTTCCCTTCCAAACCTCCATCAAGCTGGAATAGCCCCATCGTTTGAAGTTGCTCACAATTTAGCACCCTGACAACCGCAACACTGATTCCAGTATTCAGGATTGGAGTCCAGTATGTTGGAATTAAGTAAGGTCCCGGCGCTCACCCGCGCCATTGATATTCTCAATTTGATCGCCCGTATTGGCCCCTGCAGCGCGGCGACCATTATTGACGAACTGGGTATCCCGAAAAGCACGGCCTATCTGCTGCTGGGGGAGTTAAAAAAACAGCGTTTCCTCAGCCTGGATAATCAGGATAACTACTGCTTGTGGACTAAGCTGGTTGAACTGGCCGGTCATGCACTGAGCAAAATGGACCTGCGCGAACTGGCGCGTCCGCGCCTGACGCAACTGATGGATCAGTGCGGACTGCTCTGCCACCTGGGGATCATCGATAACGGCAACGCCTATTACATTCTGAAGATCGAATCTCCGGCCACCATCAGTGTGCGTTCACATGAAGGCAAGAGCCTGTCGCTTTATCGTTCCGGTATCGGTAAATGCCTGCTGGCCTGGCAGCCTGAGCGGGTTCAGGAGTCGATTATCAGCGAACTGTGCTGGGAGCGGGCCACGCCGACCACCATCATCACTGCTCAGCAGCTTCACGATGAACTAAAACGCATTCGTGCCAGAGGTTGGAGCTTCGATAACGGCGAGGATTATCCCGACGTTCGCTGCGTCGCCGCACCCGTATTTAACGCGAATAACGAGCTGACCGCTGCTATCTCAGTGGTGGGCACGCGTCTGCAAATCAACGAAGACAATCGTGATTACCTCGCCGGTAAGGCGATTGCCTGCGCGAAAGATATTTCACGCCTGTTGGGGTGGAAAAGCCCCTTTGAACAACAAGCCTCATAATAAGGAAAAACACCATGACCCTACCGAAAATTAAACACGTTCGCGCCTGGTTTATCGGCGGCGCTACTGCAGAGAAAGGTGCTGGCGGCGGTGATTATCACGACCAGGGCGCAAACCACTGGATTGACGACCACATCGCCACGCCGATGAGCAAGTACAAACAGTATGAGCAGTCTCGCCAGTCATTTGGCATCAACGTTCTGGGAACGCTGATTGTTGAAGTTGAAGCTGAAAATGGGCAGACCGGTTTTGCGGTATCAACGGCGGGGGAAATGGGCTGCTTTATCGTTGAAAAACAGCTGAACCGCTTTATCGAAGGTAAGTGCGTCAGCGATATCAAACTAATCCATGACCAGATGCTCAACGCCACGATGTATTATTCCGGCTCCGGCGGACTGGTGATGAACACCATCTCCTGTATCGATCTCGCACTGTGGGATCTGTTTGGCAAAGTGGTTGGCCTGCCGGTGTATAAACTGCTGGGCGGCGCGGTGCGCGATGAAATTCGGTTCTATGCTACCGGCGCGCGTCCGGATCTGGCGAAAGAGATGGGCTTTATCGGCGGGAAAATGCCGACCCACTGGGGGCCACACGATGGCGATGCGGGGATTCGCAAAGACGCCGCGATGGTTGCTGATATGCGCGAAAAATGCGGCCCGGATTTCTGGCTGATGCTGGACTGCTGGATGAGCCAGGACGTTAACTACGCCACTAAGCTGGCTCACGCCTGCGCGCCTCACAACCTTAAGTGGATCGAAGAGTGTCTGCCGCCACAGCAGTACGAAGGTTATCGTGAACTTAAACGCAACGCGCCAGCCGGGATGATGGTCACCAGCGGCGAGCACCACGGCACGCTGCAATCTTTCCGTACCCTGTCGGAAACCGGCATCGATATTATGCAGCCTGACGTGGGCTGGTGCGGCGGTTTGACCACGCTGGTAGAGATTGCCGCCATTGCTAAAGCGCGCGGTCAACTGGTGGTCCCGCACGGATCATCGGTCTATTCGCACCACGCGGTCATTACCTTTACCAACACACCGTTCAGCGAATTCCTGATGACCAGCCCGGACTGCTCAACGATGCGTCCGCAGTTTGACCCGATTCTGGTCGGCGAACCGGTGCCGCAAAACGGGCGCATTCATAAAACCGTTCTCGACAAACCGGGCTTCGGCGTTGAGCTGAACCGCGATTGCAACCTGAAACGTCCTTATAGCCACTGATCCAGCCGTGCCGTACAGCGCTGATGTACGGCCCATTTTTTGAGGATATTACGATGAGCAACACCTTGCTTGAGAGCGTGGTGAAGAAAAACCGCGCCCGTTTGATCCCCTTTATGCTGGCGCTGTACGTGCTGGCATTTCTTGACCGCTCGAATATTGGCTTTGCTAAAGAGACCTATCAGCTGGATACCGGGCTAAGTAATGAAGCCTATGCGTTGGGGGCGGGGATCTTCTTTGTGGTGTACGCCTTTCTCGGGGTGCCTGCCAACCTGCTGATGCGCAAATTCGGCGCGCGAAAATGGATTGGTTGCACCACGCTGCTGTGGGGTGTTCTGTCGGCAGCGATGGCGTGGGCGGATACCGAAGCGAAATTTCTGCTGGTGCGCACGCTGCTCGGTGCCGCCGAAGCGGGCTTTTTCCCCGGCATGATCTACCTGACCTCCCAGTGGTTCCCGCAGCAAAACCGCGCCAGCATTATGGGGCTATTTTATATGGGCGCGCCGCTGGCGCTGACGCTCGGCTCGCCTTTATCCGGCGCGCTGCTGGAGATGCACGGTTTTATGGGGCATCCCGGCTGGTTCTGGATGTTTATCATTGAAGGCCTTCTTGCCGTTGGCGCGGGATTCTTCACCTTCCTCTGGCTCGACGACACCCCGCAAAATGCACGTTTCCTGACGTCCGCTGAGAAACAGGCGTTAATCAGCGAGCTGGCCAGCGAAGAGCAGAAAAAGGTCACCTCCCGGTTGTCCGATGCTCTGCGCAATGGCCGCGTCTGGCAACTGGCGATTATCTATCTGACCATCCAGGTTGCGGTTTATGGCCTGATTTTCTTCCTGCCAACTCAGGTCGCTGCGCTGCTGGGCACCAAAGTGGGGTTTGTAGCCTCGGTAGTGACTGCGATTCCATGGGTTGCGGCGCTGTTCGGTACCTGGCTGATTCCACGCTACTCCGACCGTACCGGTGAGCGGCGTAATATCGCGGCATTCACCCTGCTGGCGGCAGCAATAGGTATTGCGGTCTCAGGGCTGGTTTCACCGGTGCTGGCGATCATTGCGCTGTGTGTAGCTGCCGTTGGTGTTATTGCCGTACAGCCAGTCTTCTGGACCATGCCGACGCAACTGCTTTCCGGTACGGCGCTGGCGGCTGGCATTGGGTTCGTCAACCTGTTTGGCGCCATCGGCGGTTTTCTGGCCCCGATTATTCGCGTTCAGGCCGAAACGATCTTCGCCAGCAATTCTGCCGGATTACTGACGCTCGCCTGCGTGGCGATTGTTGGGGGCGTTATTATTTTTTCACTGCGTGTTAATCGCACGGTGCCGCAGGCTAGCACCTTACAGCATTAATTTAAGGGATCACTATGAACGCCATTTTATCGAATCCATTTAAGGCGGGACTCTTGCAGGGAGAGGTGCAAATTGGTCTGTGGCTGAGCACGACCTCTTCTTACATGGCGGAAATTGCCGCCACTTCGGGCTACGACTGGTTGCTGATTGACGGTGAGCATGCGCCGAATACAGTCCAGGATCTTTACCATCAACTCCAGGCTATTGCTCCCTACGCCAGTCATCCGGTAATTCGTCCGGTAGAGGGCAATCGTAGCCTGATTAAGCAGGTGCTGGATATTGGCACCAGAACGCTGTTGATCCCAATGGTCGATACCGCCGAGCAGGCGAGGGATATTGTCTCTGCCACTCGCTACCCACCTGTCGGTACCCGCGGTGTTGGCGCAGGGGTGGCTCGCGCCGCGCGCTGGGGACGCGTAGAGAACTATATGGCGCAGGCCAACGACGAGCTGTGTCTGCTGATTCAGATGGAGAGCAAAACGGCTCTTGAGAATCTGGATGAGATCCTCGAAGTGGAAGGTATTGATGGCGTCTTTATCGGCCCAGCTGATTTATCAGCCTCGTTAGGATATCCGGATAATGCCGGGCATCCGGAAGTTCAGCGGGTTATTGAGCAGAGTATACGACGCATTCGTGCCGCGGGAAAAGCGGCTGGTTTCCTGGCTGTTGACCCTGAAATGGCGCAAAAAGTACTCGGGTGGGGGGCTAATTTTGTTGCAGTAGGGGTGGATACCAATCTCTATACCAGCGCGCTTGATAAACGCCTGGCGATATTCAAATCTGTGACCGAACAGCCACAAGGAAAGGGGAGCTACTAGCGTTCTCCCCTTTGCAGAGCGTTGTTTAAGCCAACGCCCGTGCCAACAGCGTAATCGGATGTTCACAGCGCTTGCTGGTGGACATCTCAATCTGCCATTTGCAGGTCTCGCAGTCGGTAATCACCAGGTCTGCACCGCTCGCTTCAATTTGCGCGAAGAGCGGTGCGCCTATCGCCTGTGACGTTGGGTAGTTCTCCGTTTTGAAACCGTAGGTTCCCGCTATTCCGCAGCATTGTGAATCCAGCACTTGCAGCTCAATACCCGGTATGCGCCGCAGCAGTTCGAGGGTGTAGAGCGACCAGCCCATCTTTTCCATATGACACGGTGTGTGATACACCACTTTTAGCGGCTGCGGCTTTAACGGCAGCTCCGCGCCATCGTCCAGCTTGCGCCACAGCCAGCGGGTCGCCAGCTCAATGTTGTCGCGCAGGTCGTGGTTATCGACGTCCAGCAGGTGCGGGTACTCATCGCGCAGCGTAAAGGTGCAGGTGGATGACGTGGCAATCACCGGTAGCTTTTTGCCGCTAATGGCTTCCCGCAGCGAGGCGACGTTGCTTTGCGCCTGGCGACGCGCTTTGTCAAAGAATCCGTTGGCAATCAGCGGCACGCCGCAGCACTTCTCTTTGCTGAGCAACTGCACGCCAATCCCCATCGCGTTCATCACTTTAATCAGGTCGAGCCCGAGCTGTGGGTGGTTGTAATTGACGTAGCAGCCGTGGAAGAACGCGACCTGCTCGGCAAACTGTGCCTGTTGGGCGGCAAGGCGGGCGTAACGGCGGCGGAAGGTGCCGAAGGAGTATTTCGGCAGGGCGCGGTGGTGGTCAATCTTGAGGGCGCTATCCAGCAACTGGCGTACCGGCTTCAGGCCGGTGGCGGCGTTGACGATGGGGGCGAACGGCGTAGATAGCGTGCCCATCAGGTCGGTATGGCTGAGGATTGTATCGCGGATCCCCGGCTTTTGCTGGCTATAGTCGGCACGGGCGCGCTGAATAATATCGCCAATTTTTACATCGGACGGGCAGGCGACTTCGCAGCGCTTACAGTTGATGCAGTATTTTAGCGCCTCGTCATACAGCCCGGCGTCTTTGCGGCGCAGGCGTTCGCCGTCCGGCCCGGCCTGTTTTGGCCCCGGATAACGCGGGTTGACGCGGCTGACGGGGCAGACGGTGGTGCAAACAGTGCATTTTATGCAGTTTTCGAAACTTTGCTGGCTCATGCTTCACCTCCCGCTAAACGGATAATCTGTGCGGCCGCGTGCAGCGCGGTGACGGCGCATACGCCACCGCCGCAGCCCTCGGCAATCGGGTCGAAGCCGCCGAGCACCGAGCCGATGGCAAACAGATTACGCATAGGCAAGCCGCGGAGCGCGGGATGCAGTTCGGCATCGACGATGGCGCCGGACTGTTGCCACGGCTGCGGCGCAAAGAAGTCATCGCGGTAGCCCGCGCTTCGCGAGGCGGGCTGCTGAATATCCAGCCCCATGATCGACTCACGAATACCGTCGCGACCGGCAGTCAGGCCATTGCTGAAGAAGCTGCCGCTGGCCAGTATCGCAAAGCGTGGACGCAGAGGAATATCGCCGTGGTTACGCGTCCAGACTTCGCGAACCTTACCGCGGTCGTGACTGATGCGCACCGCTTCATCGCCCGCCATCCAGGTGCCGCCCAGCGCAACAAACCGCCGTTGCAGCGAGGCGTGCAGCCGCATGCCTGGCACCGAAGGCGGCAGCGTCGGCAGCAACGAAAGGGTGCAGGGGAGATTATGGTTAAGCCAGTCGAACAGCGCGGTATCGCGCAGGCCAAAGCAGGCGGGCATTACCAGCGTGTCGCGCCCTTCGCTGAGCGGTAGCAGCGCCTGATGCAGCACCGACCAATGCGCTTTTTCATCCAGAACTCTAGCGATATTAACCGCGCGAAACTCGGTGGGGTTCTCGCGCAGCACATCCAGCTCCGGTAAATCGATTTCAGCGGCATCGGCGTTAAGCCCCTGCTGCTGCAGGGATTCGGCGACCAGATGCGGCTGAAAATCGAGAAACCCGCTAATGCCCACCACCCGAATGCGCCCGTGTGTAAGCGGGATAATCGGCACTTCCGACGGGCTGAGCCAGGCGGCGCGCTGGGTGCCCAGCGGGGTAATGCGCTGATGCGGCTTTGCTATATCACCGAGCATGTTCATTCCACACTCTGCCAGCAGGGTCTGCGTTTGTCGCGCGTAGCGCTGCACAAGGTTAGCGCCAATCAGGCTATAGGGGTGTTGCGGAGATTGCTCGCGCAGCGCGGCCAGCCCGCTGTCGAGGTCGGTAACCGGCTGTCCGTCGGGCAGAGCGCTGAGCAAGTCCAGCGAACCGGAAGAGAAGTGCAGTGCGCTCTGGCCTCGGCTAACAATCACCGCGCGCAGGCCCGCTTTTTGTAGCTGAATGCCGCACAGCAGTCCGGCGAGCCCGCCGCCGATAATCACGCTATCAAATTTCATCTTCAGGCTCCTTTTTCAGGCCGCACAATCCCTGGTACACCCAGCGGGTCAGTTCGCTTTCGCGCAGCGCATCGCCCCAGGCGATCGGCTGCACGCCTTTCCAGCGTTCGTTAAGGAAGGCAGAAAGCTGGGTGAGCGATTGCGCCGAGGTGGCGGCGCGATAGCGCTGGAGCAGGCCGGCGGCGCGGCAGGCGCACAGTTCGCCCTGACAGGTTCCCATGCCGACGCGGGTGCGACGGCGTAAATCCAGTAGGTTATTGACCGCCAGATTCTCCACCGCGTACTCCACTTCGCCTGCGGTCACGGCTTCGCACTCGCAGACCACACTGCGCTGCAATCGACTGTTGCCGAGCCACTCCGGTGTGCGGTCGCCGTGGCGATAGACCGCTGAACCGCGCAGCGGGGCGGGCAGGGAAATCATGCGCTGGAGCGTTTTCTCCGCCGATTCTCGGGAGCCGGGCAGTGGTGTTTGGGCGGTGGTGCAGATACCGCTGTGGTTGAGTTTGCGGCAGATAGCATCGGTGGCCCATTCCGCCATCAGGCGGTAGGTCATCAGCTTGCCGCCGGTAATGGTAATGAACCCTTCCAGCCCGTCACGCTCGGCGTGATCCAGCAGGACAATGCCCCGGCTAACGTTGCGCCCGCTGGGGTCATCGTCGCTAGCAACCAGCGGACGCACGCCGCAGTAAGCGCGAAGAATGCGGGTATTCACCATTAATGGCGATAGCTTCTCGCCTTCACGCAGCAGGATATCCACCTCATCGGCGGTGACGCGGCAGCGGTCAATTTCATCGTAATCGATATGCGTTGAGGTGGTGCCAATCAGCGAAATCGTGTCGCCGGGCACCAGAATATCGGCATCGGCGGGCGGGCGGCAGCGGTTGATCACGTGCTGGTTGATACGGTTTTCAAAAATCAGCAGCGATCCTTTCGCCGGGAACATGCGGATGCGCAGGTCGGCGTATTCGGCGATGCGCTGGCCCCAGATCCCGGCGGCGTTGACCACCACCGGCGCATGCAGCTCGCGCGGTTGCCCGGTGGTGTGATTGAGCAGACGAACGCCGCTGATGCGGTCATGATGGCGAATCAGGCCGGTGACTTCATGGGCGGTAAAAATCGCCGCGCCGTGCTCGCGCGCGTCGAGCATATTGGCGGCGGTGAGACGGAAGGGGTCAACGGTGCCATCGGGCACGCGCACTGCGCCGACTAATGCCGGGTTCACCGCGGGCTCTATCCGACGCGCCAGCGCGGGGTCGATGGCTTCGGCCTGAATCCCTGCCGTCTGGCAGGCATCCATAAAGGTGCGCTGGTAGCTGAGGTCGTCTTCGGGCAGGGTGATAAACAGCCCGCTGGTGGGCTCGATGCAGTGACGGGCGATGCGCCTCAGGATCTGGTTTTCGCTGATGCATTCGCGCGCTGATTCGCTGTCGGTCACCGCATAGCGTGCGCCGCTGTGCAGCAGACCGTGGTTGCGGCCGGTGGCGCCGGTGGCGATATCAAAGCGCTCAACCAGCGCAACCTTCAGCCCGCGCAGGGAGGCGTCGCGGGCGATACCGGCTCCGGTGGCTCCGCCGCCGATGATGATGGCATCGTATTCATTGACAGAGGCGCTGTCCATAATGTGTCCTCAATGTTCGTTTTAACAACATTAAGTCATGTGCATGGATTGTTTTGTTTGATTTCGAACATATTCGCGCATTAATCGAAAAGGGTAATGGTGAGAAATGTGCTGCGTATCGCCTTTCTTAGATCTGCCCGTCGCTGACTAACTGGTGCAGACAGTTACGCAGCATTTGCAATGGGCTACCGCTCACCGGAGGCTCGCTGGCGATAAGCGACACCTGGCGATAGAACGGCGGCTCCAGCGGCACCGAGCGCAGCGGTTGCTCCAGCGTTTTCAGGGTTAGCTCCGGCAGCAGCGCGATACCCAGCCCCTGACGAATAAAGCTCATTGCCGTGCTGGGGTGGTTAAATTCGTATTTAATGTTGGGGGTAATATGCATTCCGGCAAACAGCGACATGATGCTCATTTCATAACGCCCTTTACTGACAATCAGCGGTTCGTCGAACAGGGCGTTCAGCGAAATGGCTTTTTTTCCCGCAAAGGGATGATTATCTGGCACCACGACGGCAAAGCGATCTTTATAGACCGGGGCAACGAACATGCCTTCAACCGGAATATGCACAAAGCCGGCGTCAATATTATTGTCGCGAATCGCGTCGATAATTTCGGCGCTGTTGGCTTCGTGGGGAACAATTTTAATATTGGGATGATACTGTTCAAAATAGCGCACCACCTTGGGCAGTACGCTGGCGCAAATACTCGGAAAGCAGCCAATGCGCAGCAGGCGTTGCGGCATTTTTTTCTCCTGCTCGGCAATCTCTTTAACCGCGCTGACTTCGCTCATCAGGCGGCGAAGGTGGGACACGATGCGAACGCCTGCTGCCGTCAGCGTAATGGCTTTACGGCGCTCGCGTACCAGAATGGCGACGCCCAGTTCCTCCTCCAACGCGGCAATAGCCTGGCTGATGGCGGATTGGGTCATGTACAGTCGTTTGCCCGCCTCGGTGAATCCCCCGCATTCGAGGACCGTTAACAGCGCGCCAATCTGCGTTAGCGTCATTAGTCTTTCCTAATTAAAGTCATTAAAACGATTAATTTTACTAATTTATACCGCCTGTCTATAATTTTTTCTACGGACTGAATCACACAATCACGCACGCAATTATTTGTATTTATAATGCATTCCTGAATTATATATTCGTGATGAATGTGATAATGCGCGCCGTTTAATTAGGTTGCATATAAATGAAAGAAAAATTATGGACTAAAGATTTTTGGGCAATCACAATTATTAGCTTTATTATCTTCTTCGTATTTTATGTTCTTCTCACGCTCCTGCCGATTTATATCGCTGATAACCTCCACGCCACGGCGGATAAAGCCGGGCTGCTGGTAACTTTTTTCCTCGCCGCTGCAATTATCGTGCGCCCGTTTGCCGGGCAATGGGTGGGAAAATATTCGAACAAAACGATTCTGATGCTCTCCTCTCTGGCGTTTTTAGCGGTGACTGCGCTGTATCCGTTCTGTCATTCCATTGAAGCACTGCTTTTTATTCGCGTGCTGCACGGTATTACCTTTGGGGTGATCACCACGGTGAAGGGTACGATCTCCGCGCGCCTGATTCCTGCTTCCCGACGTGGGGAAGGCATCAGCTTTTTCTCTTTAGCCATGGGGTTGGCGATGGTTGTTGGGCCGTGGATTGGCCTGAATATGGCGCGGCATAGTGCGTTCACCCAGGCGTTCTGGATGTGTACCGTCGTCTCGGCCATTGGTATCGTGCTGTCATTGATTGTTCGCGTGCCGCCGGTTATTCGTCATGCCGATGGTTCTCAGCCAAAGCTTGGCTTCTCCGCCATGTTCGACCGCGCCGCCATGCCGTTTGCGCTGGTCACCTTCTTTATGACCTTCTCTTACGCTGGCGTTTCTGCGTTCCTCGCCCTGTATGCTCGTGAGCTGGATCTGATGGCCGCCGCCAGTAACTTCCTGCTGTGCTACGCCATTTTCCTGATGATCTGCCGCGCCTTTACCGGCAACATTTGCGATAAAAAAGGGCCGAAATATGTGGTCTATCCTTGCCTGCTGGCGTTCACTGTCGGCCTGGTCGTGCTGGGATACACCCACGGCAGCGCGTCGATGATTCTGGCAGGCGCGTTAATTGGTATTGGCTACGGTTCGGTGACGCCTATCTTCCAGACGCAAATTATCAGCTCGGTAGAGCCGCATAAAATTGGCGTAGCGAACTCGCTGTTCTTCAACGCGATGGATGCCGGACTGGCAATTGGCGCTTTCGTGATGGGGATGATGGTCGAAGGGGTAGGCTATCGCGCCATTTACCTGGTCGGGGCGCTGCTGGTGGTACTGGCGGGGGCACTGTATATCTCGCAGATGAAGCGCCGTGGCGCGATGCCGCTGGTTAGCGCACACGAGGTGCACTAACCGTTACATCTCAATCTCAATATCACCCTTTGCCCTGCAGCAGCAGGGCAAAATTTCGCCCGGCTGGATAAAGGCTAGCGGTTCGGTCAGCCAGTCAACCTGGCCCGACACCAACCGCGTGCGGCAGGAGCCGCAGTAGCCTTCGCGGCACTGGTATTCCACCTCAACGTTGTGAGATTCCAGCGCCGCCAGCAGGGAAGGGTGTTCATCCTGGCACTGTAAACGCGTGCCAGAGATGCGCAGAAAAACGCGGCTCATTAGAGCTGGAAGTCGCTGAGATCGTCAGTATTGACTTCTGAGTCAATCTGGCCGACCAGATAGGAGCTGACTTCCACTTCTTGCGGGGCAACCTGCACGTTATCGGACACCAGCCAGGTGTTGATCCACGGAATCGGGTTAGATCGGGTCTGGAACGGCAGATCCAGGCCAACCGCCTGCATACGGATGTTGGTGATGTACTCAACGTACTGGCACAGAATGTCTTTGTTCAGGCCAATCATTGAGCCGTCGCGGAACAGATAGTCTGCCCACTCCTTTTCCTGCACCGCAGCCTGTACGAACAGGTCGTAGCACTCCTGCTTGCACTCTTCCGCAATCTCCGCCATTTCCGGGTCATCCGCGCCGCTGCGCAGCAGGTTCAGCATGTGCTGGGTGCCGGTCAGGTGCAGTGCTTCATCGCGGGCGATCAGACGAATAATTTTGGCGTTGCCTTCCATCAGTTCGCGCTCGGCGAAGGCGAAGGAGCAGGCGAAGCTGACGTAGAAGCGAATCGCTTCCAGCGCGTTTACGCTCATCAGGCAGATGTAGAGTTTCTTTTTCAGCTCGCGCAGGTTCACGGTCACGGTTTTGCCGTTAACGGTGTGGGTGCCTTCGCCCAGCAGGTGCCAGTAGCTGGTCATCTCGATCAGCTCGTCGTAATAGCTGGAGATACCTTCCGCGCGCTTCTGAATCTGTTCGTTGGTAACGATGTCATCAAACACAATCGCCGGATCGTTGACGATGTTGCGGATGATGTGGGTGTAAGAGCGCGAGTGGATGGTTTCAGAGAACGCCCACGTTTCAACCCAGGTTTCCAGTTCCGGAATGGAAATCAGCGGCAGCAGCGCGACGTTCGGGCTACGGCCCTGGATGGAGTCCAGCAGGGTTTGATACTTCAGGTTACTGATGAAGATATGCTTTTCGTGTTCTGGCAGCGCCTGGTAGTCGATACGGTCGCGGGACACGTCAACTTCTTCCGGACGCCAGAAGAAGGAGAGCTGCTTTTCAATCAGTTTTTCGAAGATGTCATATTTCTGCTGGTCGTAGCGTGCCACGTTGACCGGCTGGCCAAAGAACATCGGCTCTTTGAGCTGATCGTTTTTCGTCTGTGAAAAAGTGGTATATGCCATTGATGTCAATCCTGTCTGGAGAGTAATGCCGGATGGCGGTTACTTACCTGCTTACAATATCATCGCAAATAAATCCGTACACCGAATAAGGTTTTGGTCGATACGGAAATCAAAGGCCGGGTCAGCGTGTCGCTGCCCGGCAATCGTTATTAGATCTTACAGGCGCCGCTTTCGCAGCCGTCATCCTGAATGGAAGGCGCCAGATCGTCCTGTGCATCTTCCGCACCGTCACGGGTGTTCTGGTAGTACAGGGTCTTCACGCCAAATTTATAGGCGGTGAGCAGGTCTTTCAGCAACTGCTGCATCGGGACTTTGCCAGATGGGAAGCGCGTTGGATCGTAGTTGGTGTTGGCAGAGATCGACTGGTCGATAAACTTCTGCATGATACCCACCAATTGCAGATAACCGTCGTTGTTCGGCATCTCCCACAGCAGCTCGTAAGCGTTGTGCAGGTGTTCGTAGTCCGGCACCACCTGGCGCAGGATACCGTCTTTCGACGCTTTGATGCTCACGTAGCCGCGCGGCGGCTCGATGCCGTTGGTGGCGTTGGAGATCTGCGAAGAGGTCTCGGACGGCATCAGGGCAGAGAGCGTGGAGTTACGCAGGCCGTGGGTCTTAATGGACTCACGCAGCGTTTCCCAATCCAGATGCAGCGGCTCGTTGGCAATCGCATCCAGGTCTTTCTTATAGGTGTCGATCGGCAGAATGCCCTGCGAGTAGGTGGTTTCGTTGAACCACGGGCAGGCACCTTGCTCTTTCGCCAGCTCGTTGGAGGCTTTCAGCAGGTAGTACTGAATAGCTTCGAAGGTCTGGTGAGTCAGGTTGTTGGCGCTGCCGTCGGAGTAGCGCTTGCCGTTTTTCGCCAGCCAGTAGGCGTAGTTGATAACGCCGATCCCCAGCGTACGACGGCCCATTGCGCCACGTTCAGCGGCTTTAATTGGGTAGTCCTGGTAGTCCAGCAGAGCATCCAGTGCGCGCACTGCCAGCACCGCCAGCTCTTCCAGCTCGTCCAGGCTTTTGATAGCGCCCAGGTTGAAGGCGGACAGCGTACACAGGGCGATTTCGCCGTTTTCGTCGTTAACGTCGTCCAGCGGCTTGGTCGGCAGGGCGATTTCCAGGCACAGGTTAGACTGGCGCACTGGGGCAACAACCGGGTCAAACGGGCTGTGGGTGTTGCAGTGGTCAACGTTCTGGATGTAGATACGGCCGGTAGAGGCACGTTCCTGCATCATCAGGGAGAACAGTTCGACCGCTTTCACGCGCTGTTTGCGGATGCTGTCGTCGTTCTCGTATTGGGTGTACAGACGCTCGAACTCGTCCTGGTCGGCGAAGAACGCATCGTACAGGCCTGGGACGTCGGATGGGCTGAACAGGGTGATGTCGCCGCCTTTCAGCAGACGGGTGTACATCAGCTTGTTGATCTGTACGCCGTAGTCCATATGACGCACGCGGTTGCCTTCCACGCCGCGGTTGTTTTTCAGAACCAGCAGGCTTTCGACTTCCAGGTGCCACATTGGGTAGAACAGGGTGGCCGCACCACCGCGTACACCACCCTGGGAGCAGGATTTAACCGCCGTCTGGAAATGCTTGTAGAACGGAATACAGCCGGTGTGGAACGCTTCACCGCCGCGAATCGGGCTACCCAGCGCACGAATGCGACCGGCGTTGATGCCGATACCGGCGCGCTGGGAAACGTATTTCACGATAGCGCTGGAGGTGGCGTTGATGGAATCAAGGCTGTCGCCGCACTCGATCAGTACGCAAGAGCTGAACTGACGAGTTGGGGTACGCACGCCGGACATAATCGGCGTAGGCAGAGAAATTTTGAACGTGGAAACGGCGTCGTAGAAGCGCTTCACGTAGCTCAGACGGGTTTCACGCGGGTAGTTCGAGAACAGGCACGCAGCCACCAGAATATAGAGGAACTGGGCGCTCTCGTAGATTTCGCCGGTGACGCGGTTCTGTACCAGGTATTTCCCTTCCAGCTGCTTCACGGCAGCGTAGGAGAAGGTCATGTCACGGTCGTGAACAATGAACGAGTCCATCTGCTTGAACTCTTCTTCCGTATAGTCTTCCAGCAGATGATTGTCGTATTTACCCAGGTTAACCATGTGTTTGACATGGTCGAACAGTGCCGGTGGCTCAAACTGGCCGTAGGCTTTTTTGCGCAGGTGGAATACCGCCAGGCGCGCGGCCAGGTACTGGTAGTCTGGTGCTTCGCTGGAGATCAGATCTGCGGCTGCTTTGATGATGGTTTCATGGATGTCGGACGTTTTAATCCCGTCGTAGAACTGGATGTGTGAACGCAGTTCGACCTGAGAAATCGAAACGTTGTGCAGCCCTTCGGCGGCCCAATCCAGCACGCGATGAATTTTGTCGAGGTTAATGCGTTCTGTGCGGCCGTCACGCTTAGTCACCAGCAGACTCTGATTCATGTGATTTTTACCTGTCCGTGAAAAGGAAAATATCCCCTGATTTATCCACAATTGCCGTTGTAGCAAAACCTGTGGATAAATACTACATGTAGGGGTTCGTTGATTAATTAAACGCTATATGGTGAGTATTCTAGTCTGGATTCTTTTGAGCACAAGGGTTGATTTTGGCGTTAACTTGAGGTTGATAAAGGGTAAAAAAGGTGAAGTCCACGGCACGTAAGGGCTGGCGGGAATGTCAATAATTTGCAAAAAAAAATGAAAATTTGATCGAGTGCTGATTTCTTCGTCGAAGGGGGAAATTGCGCAATATGATGTAGCGCAATTTTAACGTAGACGCCCCCCATGATTGGTAGGCGACACGTAGGCCGGATAAGCGCAGGCCATCCGGCATGGGGTGTTTACTCTGCTTTTGCGGTGGTGTGCAGCATATAGTTAACGTCTACGCCCGGTGCCAGCTTAAAGCTGTTGGTTATCGGGTTGTAATGCAGGCCAATCATGTGGCGCTCTTTCAGCACGGTCTGGTCAACCCAGCTCAGCAGCTCGGCAGGCTTGATGAATTTCTTCACGTCGTGGGTGCCTTTTGGCACCATGCGCAGAATGTACTCCGCGCCAACCACCGCCATCAGCCAGGATTTGCCGTTGCGGTTGAGCGTGGAGAAAAAGACCTGCCCGCCGGGCTTCACCAGTTGGGCGCAGGCTTTCACCACCGACTGCGGGTCCGGAACGTGTTCCAGCATCTCCATACAGGTGACCACGTCATACTGCCCGGCGTGCTTTGCCGCATGCTCTTCGACGGTTTCCTGCACGTAGTCGACCGGAATACCGGTTTCCAGCGAGTGCAGCTTGGCCACCTGCAGCGGCTCGAAGCCCATATCCAGGCCGGTGACCGTCGCACCTTCACGCGCCATGCTTTCGGCCAGAATGCCGCCGCCGCAGCCGACATCCAGCACTTTTTTGCCAAACAGGCCGCCGGAACGTTCGGCGATGTAGCCCAGACGCAGCGGGTTAATGCGGTGCAGAGGTTTAAATTCCCCCTCCAGATCCCACCAGCGTGACGCGACGGCCTCGAATTTGGCAATCTCTTCGTGGTCTACGTTGTGCGCTACCGCAGCTTTTTCGGCATTCATGGCTGTTCCTGCTCCTTATTTCGTTATTGAGAGCGAGTATATCAGTACCACGGTGTGAATAAAGCGTTCGCGGGGTGCTAATGGGTTTACCTGTCTTTACGCTAATGTGTTATAATTTGCGACCTTTGAATCCGGGAATACAGTAGAGGGATAGCGGTTAGATGAGCGACCTTGCGAGAGAAATTACACCGGTCAACATTGAGGAAGAGCTAAAGAACTCTTATCTGGATTATGCGATGTCGGTCATTGTTGGCCGTGCGCTACCGGATGTCCGAGATGGCCTGAAGCCGGTACACCGTCGCGTACTTTACGCCATGAACGTATTGGGCAATGACTGGAACAAAGCCTACAAAAAATCAGCCCGTGTCGTGGGTGACGTGATCGGTAAATATCACCCGCATGGTGATACTGCCGTCTATGACACTATCGTCCGTATGGCACAGCCATTCTCGCTGCGATACATGCTGGTAGATGGTCAAGGTAACTTCGGTTCTGTCGATGGCGACTCCGCCGCAGCGATGCGTTATACGGAAATCCGTATGTCGAAAATCGCCCATGAGCTGATGGCCGATCTGGAAAAAGAGACGGTAGACTTCGTCGATAACTACGACGGCACCGAACGTATTCCAGATGTAATGCCGACCAAAATTCCTAACCTGCTGGTTAACGGTGCCTCTGGTATCGCCGTAGGTATGGCCACCAACATACCACCGCACAACCTGACGGAAGTGATCAACGGCTGTCTGGCATATGTCGACAACGAAGACATCACCATCGAAGGTTTGATGGAACACATCCCAGGCCCGGATTTCCCGACTGCCGCCATCATCAACGGCCGCCGCGGGATTGAAGAAGCCTATCGTACCGGTCGTGGCAAAGTGTACATTCGCGCCCGCGCGGAAGTCGAAGCCGACGCCAAAACCGGTCGTGAAACCATCATCGTGCATGAAATTCCGTATCAGGTGAACAAAGCGCGCCTGATCGAGAAAATCGCCGAGCTGGTAAAAGATAAACGCGTTGAAGGCATCAGCGCGCTGCGTGACGAGTCTGATAAAGACGGTATGCGCATCGTGATTGAAGTGAAACGCGACGCGGTCGGGGAAGTGGTGCTGAACAACCTCTACTCCCAGACCCAGCTGCAGGTCTCCTTCGGTATCAACATGGTTGCTCTGCACCATGGTCAGCCGAAGATCATGAACCTGAAAGAGATTATCGCTGCGTTCGTGCGTCACCGTCGTGAAGTGGTGACTCGCCGTACCATTTTCGAACTGCGTAAAGCGCGTGACCGTGCACACATCCTGGAAGCGCTGGCCGTTGCGCTGGCGAACATCGACCCGATCATTGAACTGATCCGTCGTGCGCCAACCCCAGCCGAAGCGAAAGCGGGCCTGGTGGCACAGTCGTGGGAACTGGGCAACGTTTCCGCGATGCTGGAACGTGCGGGTGATGACGCGGCGCGTCCAGAGTGGCTGGAACCTGAGTTTGGCGTTCGTGACGGTAAATACTACCTGACCGAACAGCAGGCACAGGCGATTCTGGATCTGCGTCTGCAGAAACTGACCGGCCTTGAGCATGAAAAACTGCTCGACGAGTACAAAGAGCTGCTGGAACAGATCGCTGAACTGCTGCGCATTCTGGGCAGCGCCGAGCGTCTGATGGAAGTGATCCGTGAAGAGCTGGAACTGGTTCGTGAACAGTTCGGCGACGCGCGTCGTACTGAAATCACCGCTAACAGCGCCGATATTAATATCGAAGATCTGATCAGCCAGGAAGATGTTGTCGTCACGCTGTCTCATCAGGGTTACGTCAAATATCAGCCGCTTACCGATTACGAAGCTCAGCGTCGTGGCGGTAAAGGCAAGTCAGCTGCTCGTATTAAAGAAGAAGACTTTATCGACCGCCTGCTGGTGGCCAACACCCACGACACGATCCTCTGCTTCTCCAGCCTTGGTCGTCTGTACTGGATGAAGGTTTATCAGCTGCCGGAAGCTAGCCGCGGCGCGCGTGGCCGTCCGATCGTCAACCTGCTGCCGCTGGAAGCGAACGAACGTATCACCGCCATCCTGCCGGTACGCGAGTACGAAGAGGGCGTGAACGTCTTTATGGCGACCGCCAGCGGTACCGTGAAGAAAACGGCGCTGACCGAGTTCAGCCGTCCGCGTTCTGCCGGTATTATCGCGGTGAACCTTAACGAAGGCGACGAGCTGATTGGCGTTGACCTGACCTCCGGCTCCGATGAAGTCATGCTGTTCTCTGCCGCCGGTAAAGTGGTGCGCTTTAAAGAAGATGCCGTCCGTGCCATGGGTCGTACAGCGACCGGCGTACGCGGTATTAAGCTCGCGGAAAAAGACAGCGTGGTATCGCTGATTGTTCCACGCGGCGAAGGCGCAATCCTGACCGTGACCCAGAACGGCTACGGTAAACGTACCGCTGCTGAAGAGTATCCGACCAAGTCGCGTGCGACGCAGGGCGTTATCTCTATCAAAGTCACCGAGCGTAACGGCTCCGTGGTGGGCGCGGTGCAGGTCGACGACTGCGACCAGATCATGATGATCACCGATGCTGGTACGCTGGTGCGTACTCGCGTGTCGGAAGTCAGCGTGGTAGGGCGTAACACCCAGGGCGTTATCCTCATCCGTACTGCGGAAGATGAAAACGTGGTGGGTCTGCAGCGCGTGGCCGAGCCGGTTGATGACGAAGAGCTGGACGCTATCGACGGTAGCGTGGCGGAAGGCGATGATGATATCGCGCCGGAAACCGACAGCGATGACGACGTCGCGGACGATGCTGAAGAGTAATCGTTGAGCAACGTTGAGAAAGGGCCGGTGAAAACTGGCCCTTTTTTATGCTTGTTGCATTCCCGGCGTCGCTGCGCTCGGCCGAGCTAGGTGTTCTAAGCGACTCTCTGATTGCGGCTGGCGGCTTTTCCCGCTACCTTAACCACATCCTGTTAGCCCTCAACGGCGGAGTTTCGCCACTTTGAAATATCTTGTCTCCTTTCGCACAACGCTGAAAGTTTCACGTTACCTGTTTCGGGCGCTGGCGCTGCTGCTTTGGCTGCTTATCGCGCTGATTTCCGTCTTCTATATCGTGAATGCCCTGCATCAAAAAGAGTCGGAAATCCGTCAGGAATTTATCCTTAACTCCGATCAGGCCCAGCGTTACTTCCAGCGCACCTCCGATGTGATAAAGGAGCTCAAGTACATTGCGGAAAACCGTCTTACCGCGGCGAACGGCGCGCTGCCGGGCGGGCAGGTAAAAGACAATTCCGATGTGCCTGATTTTGAACCGCTGTTCCCTGACTCTGACTGCGGTACTCTGGATACCACCTGGCGCGGCCCGCTGGAATCGCTGTCCTGGTTCCTGCGCTACTGGCGGGAAAATTTCTCGGCGGCCTACGATCTCAATCGCGTCTTTTTAATTGGCAGTGACAACCTGTGCATGGCCAACTTTGGCCTGCGCGAAATGCCGGTAGATCGCAGCGAGGCGCTGAAGGCCTTGCACGAACGTATTATGGCCTATCGCAATGCTCCGCAGGACGATCGCGGCGGCAACCTGTTCTGGGTAGGGCAAGGGCCGCGCCATAGCGTCGGTTACTTCTATGCGCTGACGCCGGTCTATCTGGCGAACCGTCTGCAGGCGCTGCTGGGCGTTGAGCAAACCATTCGCGCGGAAAACTTCTTTACGCCAGGCAGTATGCCGATGGGGGTATCCATTCTGGATGATAACGGTAACACGCTGATTAATCTGGCGGGGCCGGATACCAAAATGCATATCAACGCGCGTGGATTGCAGGAGCGACTGTGGTTCGGCTATACCGCCGGCTACCGTGAGCTGGTGCTGAAAAAGACGCTGTCGCCGTCCTCACTCAGTATCGTCTACTCGGTGCCGTTGGATGCGGTGCTGGAACGTATTCGTATTCTGGTGCTGAACGCGCTGTTGCTGAACCTGTTGACCGGTATTGCGCTGTTTACTATGGCGCGCATGTACGAACGACGTATCTTTTTACCGGCTGAATCCGATGCGCTGCGCCTTGAAGAGCACGAGCAGTTCAACCGCAAAATTGTCGCCTCGGCGCCGGTGGGGATCTGTATTCTGCGTACTCAGGACGGCACCAACATCCTGAGTAACGAACTGGCGCATAACTATCTCAATATGCTGACCCACGAGGATCGTCAGCGTCTGACACAGATTATCTGCGGCCAGCAGGTTAACTTCGTCGACGTGCTGACCAGCAACAATACCAACCTGCAAATCAGCTTCGTTCACTCGCGCTACCGCAACGAAAACGTAGCGATCTGCGTGCTGGTGGACGTGAGTTCGCGCGTCAAAATGGAAGAGTCATTGCAGGAGATGGCACAGGCGGCGGAGCAGGCGAGCCAGTCGAAATCGATGTTCCTCGCCACCGTCAGCCATGAGCTGCGTACCCCGCTGTACGGGATTATCGGTAACCTCGACCTGTTGCAAACCAAAGAGCTGCCGAAGGGCGTGGACCGCCTGGTAACGGCGATGAACAACTCTTCCGGGCTGCTGCTGAAGATCATCAGCGACATCCTCGATTTCTCGAAAATTGAGTCCGAGCAGCTGAAAATCGAGCCGCGCGAGTTCTCGCCTAAAGAGGTGATGAACCACATTACCGCTAACTATCTGCCGCTGGTGGTGAGAAAACAGCTTGGCATGTACTGCTTTATCGAGCCGGACGTGCCGATGAAGCTGATGGGCGACCCGATGCGCCTGCAGCAGGTTATCTCTAACCTGCTAAGCAACGCCATCAAGTTTACCGATATCGGCTGTATCGTTTTACATCTGAAGCGTGAAGGGTATTACCTCAGCATCAGCATTCGTGATACCGGTGTCGGTATCCCGGCTAAAGAAGTGGTGCGCCTGTTTGACCCATTCTTCCAGGTGGGGACCGGCGTACAGCGTAACTTCCAGGGGACCGGGCTGGGGCTGGCGATTTGTGAAAAGCTGGTCAATATGATGGATGGCGATATCGCAGTGGATACCGAGCCGGGTATGGGCAGCCAGTTTACGCTGCGCATTCCGCTGTACGGTGAGCAGGACGCTACGCCGTTGGCGATTGACGGGCTGGCGAAGATTCGCTGCTGGCTGGCGGTACGTAATGCGTCGCTCTCCGACTTTATTCATTCGCTGCTGAGCTGGCACGGTATTGACGTTCGCCTGTACGACGGTGAAGCGCCTGGGCCAGACGATCTGCTGATCGCTGATGACGAACTGTCACAGCCGTGGACGGGCAGGGCCGCGGTGGTTTTCTGCCGTCGCCATATTGGTATTCCGCAGGAATATGCGCCAGGCCAGTGGGTGCACAGCATTGTCTCTCCGCATGAGTTGATGACGTTGCTGGGACGTATCTATCGCGTGAAGGTGGAAACAGGCGATGCGGCGGAGCTTCAGTCTGCCCATGAAGCCCCGGCAGACAGCAACGACGATATGATGATCCTCGTCGTCGACGATCACCCGATCAACCGCCGATTGCTGGCCGATCAGCTGGGATCGCTGGGGTATCAGTGTAAAACTGCCAACGACGGCGTTGATGCGCTGAACGTGCTAAGTAAGAATCACATTGATATTGTGCTTAGCGACGTCAACATGCCGAATATGGATGGTTATCGTCTGACGCAGCGTATTCGCCAACTGGGGCTGACGCTTCCGGTTGTCGGGGTGACGGCCAACGCGCTGGCCGAAGAGAAGCAACGCTGTCTGGAATCGGGGATGGATAGCTGTTTGTCGAAACCAGTGACGCTGGACGTGCTCAAACAGACGCTAACGGTCTATGCCGCACGAGTCCGTAAAGCACGAGAGTAAGGGATTTTGTTGGTAGGCTGAATAAGGCAACGCCGCCATCCGGCGATTTGTACAGGATTGCCCGATGGCGTAGCGCTTATCGGGCCTACGTAAAGCAGGCCCGATATGCAACATGGTTTAGTCTTTGTCTGACGGCGAAAGCGTCACGGAGGAGAGGTAGTTCAGCAGCGCGATGTCGTTTTCCACGCCCAGCTTCATCATGGCCGATTTTTTCTGGCTACTGATGGTTTTGATGCTGCGGTTCAGCTTCTTCGCAATCTCCGTTACCAGGAAGCCTTCAGCAAAGAGACGTAACACTTCGCTCTCTTTTGGTGACAGGCGCTTGTCGCCGTAACCACCCGCGCTGATTTTCTCCAGCAGGCGAGAGACGCTCTCCGGGGTAAACTTCTTGCCTTTTTGCAGCGCTGCCAGCGCTTTTGGCAAGTCTGTCGGCGCGCCTTGCTTCAGCACGATCCCTTCAATGTCCAGATCCAGCACGGCGCTCAGAATTGCCGGGTTGTTGTTCATGGTCAGCACAATGATGGACAAACCCGGGAAGTGGCGTTTGATGTACTTGATAAGCGTAATACCATCACCGTACTTGTCTCCAGGCATGGAGAGGTCGGTAATCAGTACGTGTGCATCAAGTTTTGGTAAGTTGTTAATTAGCGCAGTGGAGTCTTCAAATTCGCCAACAACATTAACCCATTCAATTTGTTCCAGAGACTTACGAATCCCGAACAGCACAATCGGATGGTCATCGGCAATAATTACGTTCATATTGTTCATGTAAAGGCTACCTTGCTACAGCAAGCTCTTGACGTAGGTGTCAATGTCGCTGATGTATTTTTCTATGCCTGACGCATCTTTTTCACGAATCAGATGCTCAAGCGATTCACATAACTGCTTGCCAGGTACCAGATTTAGCATGGCAAACACACCCTTAAGGCGGTGAGCTGTCTGTGCCAGTGCGGCAAAATCCTTCGCCGCGGACTCAGTATACAGCCTGCTAACATCTTCCGGTACCGTATCCACAAACAGAGCATAATAGCCACTGGCCTGAAGCTCGGCACTTTCATCCCCGCCCAGCGGCGATTCCGTCACTTCTTCCTGCGCCAGTTGCTCTTCAATAAGCTGGAGTACGGCATCCTGCATGGCGTTGCTCATGTTAAAGTTCACACGCAGCTGACTTGGGCCAATTTTGCGTATCCCAGCCTCATCATCGCTTAAAAGCAAGCCCGAAGCAGTAAGATTAGACGGATTATCTGTTAAAAAAAGGTCAAATTCTTGACTTGTTGCTCGTTCGTCAGGGCTGATACAGGTCGCGCCCCAGCTTTCAAGCTGGCGGGTGACAATGTTGCGAACCTCGTTTGAGGTGATATCCACCATCGCCACCACATCATCCAGCAGCTGCTCTTCGGGCTCCACGTCCTCTTCGCGCACCGGCATTTTGACGTGCAGCGTATAGCGTGTGCCCAGCGACTCCCGTGCCTTAATGTTAAGGTGACCGCCGAGTTTACGCGCCAGCTGATCGCACAGCCAGAAGGTGAGGGCGTTGGCTTTGCCGTAGCGGTCTGACTGGGTGTCGTTCAGATACGGGAAGTGCAGATTATCGACTTCACCGTGCGACACGCCGTTGCCGGTATCAAGAATGCGGAAGGTTAAGCGTTCTTCCACCGACTCATCGGCATTGACCTCAAGGGTAATTTTGCCAATCTGCGTGGTGGTCACCGCGTATTGGATCAGCAGCAGTAGAATGCGGCGCAGCGCATCGCGGTCGCCGTGGCGCTGCTCTTTTGCTGGAAGCTGGTTATTGATCAGTAGCTGCAGCCCCTTGCGCTTAATCGACGGCAGCACTTCAGGCACCACTTCATCGATCAGCTCCTGCAGGGAGAACTGCGTGGACGAGCCTTTCCAGCTGTCGTTTTCCAGCATATTGGCAAGCTGAATTTCATCGACCAGCCGTACCAGCAGGTCGGCATGATTCGCGAGCTTCTGCCCGTCTGGCGTTTCAATGGTGCTGGCCTCGGCGGCGAGCGCTTTGATCGGCTGCTTCAGCGTGTCGCTAATGTTCTGCATAAACGCTGCGCGGCCCTGCTGGTTCTTCTCGTACAGACGCTGGGCCTGCTTGAGCTTCTTATTCACCAGAATTTCCCGGTCCTGATCGCGAATAATGAAAATCTGGGTGCGCGGTGAAACTTGGCTGCGGAACTGACGAATCTCATACAGTTCATTATTAATGGTGGCCTGAATCACTCCCTGATGCTGATCCGCCATGCTGGTGATGTTTTGCAGGTTGAGATGCGGCAGTAGATGGTCGGCAATTTTGTTGCTGATTATTGTTCGGTTCGACTCCTGATCGTGCACCAGTAGCCCGAGCGGCAGCAATGAGACAATCTCTTCATTGATGGCGCGCAGTACGCGCAGCTCATTATTGGTTCCCGTCGAAGGAACGTTGCTGTTACTGCCGCGAGTGGGCAGATTACGGAACGTCGAGTAGCCGAACAACGCCAGCGCCAACAGCCCAATGTTCAGCAGTAACGGCAGCATAATGTTCTGGAAGGTGTCGAGCAGCAGCGTGCCAAACGGCACCTGCCACACCAGCCGCATGCCGGTGCCGTTCAGCGCCGAGGTTATCTCAATGCGCGAGCTATTAAAGTTGATGGAGACGCTGTCGCTCGGGTCTTTTTCCTGTGCGCGTTGGGCATTCTGCGCCGGATCGGGCTCCAGGCGGAAACTGTCCAGCGACATGGTTGGCGGTACCAGGTCGTTAATCGGTAAATCAAAGGCGACGACGGTTGCCAGATGCCCAGGCTGGTTGAAGGTGGTGCGCAGGGTAAAGTAGCGGCCGTTCTGCCAGGCAAGACGGCGCAGCGACGAGAAGGTTTCGCGCTCATCCAGGGTGTTGGCCTGCTGCAGCATTTCAGCCCGGCGTGAGTCAACAATGCTGCCCACGGTTGACTCTTTAAAGCCGGAGGAGAGATCTTTTAACGGCAGGGTAGAGATAAGAATCAGGCTGTTATCCTGGCCGTTGAGATAGTACATCGACCAGGGAACATTTTCCGCGCCCCACAGGGTATCGAGATAGGTCGACATACGTTGGGTGATATCGAGCGTGGCGCTGTCGTGCGAACCGAAAATCAGCGCTTCGGTTTTACGGCGTGGCTTCTCAAGGTAATACACATCCTGCTTTAAGCGGGTTTCCTGCAGGCCATCGGCAGGCGGTGTATTGGAATTCGCGGCGGCGATGTTGTCGTAGATCTGCCAGGTGGTGTAGCGCCAGGTATCGATGCGCTTATGGACGGCGTGCGTCATATCGACAATCTGATAGCTCTTATCTTTAAGCCAGGCGTTGACGGCGCTTTGAATCATCACGCCCATCGTCACCAGCAATACGATGATCATAAGAAGGAAGAAACGCGTGATGCTCCCCGGAAGCAGAGAGAATTTCGTCGGGTTCATCTTGTCGGACTGACTCATTGGCGTGTGTAACCCATCATAACGGCATCTGAATGAGGAGAAGCTCAAGCCTGAATCGGCATTGAGGCGCGAAGATCCTGTTTTTGCACTGCTGGCAGTATATACAAAAAAGTCGGCAAGATGCATCTACGGGGCAAATTACACTGCGCGGAGCTGGCGGCAATGATATGCGGAGGAGGGCGTTGGATATTGGTGGTGAGCAGAAATAGTTTGTTGCGGATTAATTGTACAATGTAACATTTATTGTACAGTTATTTACGAATAACGACTGAAAAATAGCACTAAATAACAAGACATTATTAATCTAGTGTCTGGATACCATAAAAATGGTATGAGATTTGATTAGTTAATAGTCGTTACAATTTACGTGCGGTAGCACAGTTTGATTCAGTTTACGTAAAGAAAGGTAAAAAAAACCGGATGCGAAGCATCCGGTTGAAATAGGGGTAAACAGACATTCAGAATTGAATGACGGTAATAAATAAAGTTAATGATGATAGCGAGGACTATTTTAGTTGTAGGTGAAAGTTTTGTTTTACCATTCAGTGCTATACCTGATCTGTTTTTTAACTCATTGATTTGATGAATTTATTTTTTTCTATTTTGATTATTAGTGCTATTTTTCATGGCTTTTTGTGCTTATAAAAGTTCCCTTAAATTTACATTCTGAAACATCTATAGGGATAAATGAAACATTTGAGCGATTTTCGTATCATATTCTTATTGGATTATTCTAATTTTTACAGCACAATGGGTCTGCCGACTGATTAATGAGGGTTAATCAGTAAGCAGTGGCATATATAAAGGCATATATATAACAACAGAGGGTTAATAACATGAAAGTTAAAGTACTGTCCCTCCTGGTACCAGCACTGCTGGTAGCGGGCGCAGCAAATGCGGCTGAAATTTATAACAAAGATGGCAACAAATTAGATCTGTACGGTAAAGTCGATGGCCTGCACTATTTCTCCAGCGACAACGGTAACGACGGCGACCAATCTTACGTTCGTCTGGGCTTCAAAGGCGAAACTCAGATCAACGACCAACTGACCGGTTACGGCCAGTGGGAATACAACATCCAGGCGAACAACACCGAAGGTTCCTCCGACCAGGCATGGACTCGTGTTGGCTTCGCGGGTCTGCGTTTTGGCGATGCGGGTTCCTTCGACTACGGTCGTAACTACGGCGTGGTTTACGACGTGACCTCCTGGACCGACGTTCTGCCAGAATTCGGCGGCGACACCTACGGTTCTGACAACTTCATGCAATCCCGTGCTAACGGTGTTGCAACCTACCGTAACACCGACTTCTTCGGTCTGGTTGATGGCCTGAACTTTGCTCTGCAGTATCAGGGTAAAAACGGCAGCGTATCTGGTGAAGGCTCAACGGCTAACGGTCGTCAGGCTCTGAAACAGAACGGTGACGGTTTCGGCGGCTCCCTGACTTACGATCTGGGCGCAGGCTTCAGCGTGGGTGGTGCGATCTCCTCTTCTAAACGTACTACTGAGCAGAATACCAGCACCTTCGTGACCACTGATGCTACTACTAATGTAACTAGCACCAGCAAAATCTACGGTAGCGGCGATCGCGCTGAAACTTACTCCGCTGGCCTGAAATATGATGCGAACAACATCTATCTGGCAACTCAGTACACCCAGACCTACAACGCAACTCGTTTCGGTGGTTCCCCGAACGCTGGCGTTTACGGCTATGCTGACAAAGCTCAGAACTTCGAAGTGGTTGCACAGTACCAGTTCGACTTCGGTCTGCGTCCGTCCATCGCTTACCTGCAGTCTAAAGGTAAAAACATCGACAACGGCGTGAGAGATTTCGGCGACCAGGATCTGCTGAAATATGTTGATGTAGGTGCGACTTACTACTTCAACAAAAACATGTCTACCTACGTTGATTACAAAATCAACCTGCTGGACAAAAACGACTTCACTCAGGCTGCCGGTATCTCTACCGACAACATCGTAGCGCTGGGTATGGTTTACCAGTTCTAATTCGGTTTCGACCGAGACAAAAGGGGCCTTTGGGCCCCTTTTTTAATGTCTGATTTCAGCTAATTAGTGTACTCTTGCGCCGATTGCAGGAGGGTAATAACCGATGGAAATGACTTTTTTACGTACGATGCTGCTTGGCGTCGTTATTTTATTGGCTGGCTGTGACAACGCCAGCGCGCCGGCAACCCCAAAGGCGCAGGTGACCGTACTTGATGGTAAAACCATGGGCACGTTCTGGCGGGTGAGCGTGGTTGGCCTCGATCAAAACAGGGCGGAGAATCTGCGTCAGAAGGTGCAGACGCTGCTCGATGGTGACGATCAGCTATTGTCGACCTGGAAAAACGACTCGGCGCTGATGCGTTTTAACCAGTCGCAAAGCACCAGCCCATGGCCGGTAAGTGAAGGGATGGCGGATATCGTCACCGAATCGCTGCGCATTGGGCAGAAAACGCAGGGGGCGATGGACATCACCGTGGGGCCGCTGGTCAATCTCTGGGGCTTTGGTCCGGATAAACAACCGGTGAAAACGCCGACTCAGGCGCAGATAAATGCCGCGAAAGCGCGCACCGGGCTGCAAAATCTGACGGTGATTAACCGCGCGGGCCAGCAGTATCTGCAAAAAGCAATCCCCGATCTGTATGTTGACCTTTCGACCGTTGGCGAAGGGTACGCCGCCGATCATCTGGCGCGTCTGATGATCGAAGAGGGGATCTCCCGCTATCTGGTCTCGGTGGGCGGTGCGCTGGTAAGTCGTGGGATGAATGCCGATGGCCAGCCGTGGCGTGTGGCGATTCAAAAGCCAACCGACCGGGAAAACGCGGTGCAGGCGATCGTCGACATTAACGGCCACGGGATCAGCACCTCCGGCAGCTATCGCAACTACTATGAGCTGGATGGTCAGCGGATCTCGCACGTTATCGATCCGCAAACCGGGCGACCAATTACCCACAAGCTGGTGTCGGTCACAGTGATTGCGCCAACCGCACTGGAAGCAGACGGCTGGGATACTGGTCTGATGGTGCTCGGCACGGAAAAAGCCCAGCAGGTGGTGCGTGAGCAGGGGCTGGCGGTCTATATGATCATGAAAGAGGGTGACGGATTCACCACCTGGATGTCGCCGCAGTTCCGTGCGTTCCTGGTCAGTGGGAAAAATTAAAAAGCAAGATTGCGGGTTTTTTAATTCCTCCTTTTGGTCACAGTGATGGTTACACTAAAAGGAGGAGCCCGTTATGACATCTCATACCCTACATACCGATGATGACCGCTGGCTGGCGGTGATGAATCGCGACGCCCGCGCTGATGGTCAGTTTGTTTTTGCCGTACAGACCACCGGTATTTTTTGTCGCCCGTCCTGTCGTGCCCGTCACGCGCTGCGCCAGAACGTCCGATTTTATCCCAATGCGCAGGCTGCTCTGGATGCCGGATTTCGTCCCTGTAAGCGTTGCCAACCAGATAGCCTTTCTCCCGAACAGCAGAAAATCGACAAAGTTGCCGAGGCCTGTCGGCTGCTGGAACAGGATAGTCCGGTGACGCTCGAGGCGCTGGCTGAGGCGGTTGCCGTCAGCCCATATCATTTCCACCGCCTGTTTAAATCGGTCACTGGCATCACGCCAAAGGCCTGGCAGCAGGCGTGGCGGGCGCGTCGGCTGCGTGATTCACTCAGCGGCGGCGAGCCGGTCACCCAGGCGGTGCTGGCGGCGGGATTCCCCTCAAGCAGCAGCTACTATCGCCAGGCAGACAATGTGCTGGGGATGACGGCTCGCGCTTACCGTCAGGGCGGCAGAGCCGCTGACATTCATTATGCGACTGACCGCTGCGAGCTGGGCCGCTGCCTGGTGGCGCTGAGCGACCGTGGCATTTGCGCGGTGCTGCTGGGGGATGATGACGCTACGCTGCTGACGGAGTTGCAGCAGAACTTCCCGTCTGCCCACTTGACGGCAGCGAATGCAGCGTCTCAAGCGCAGATTCAAACCGTTATCGCCAGCCTGAATCAGCGTTCAACACCGCTAACGCTGCCGCTGGATATTCGCGGTACCGCCTTTCAGCAGCAGGTCTGGCAGGCGCTGCGCGCGATCCCTGCCGGTGAAACCCGTAGCTATCAGCAGATAGCCGACGATATCGGCAACCCGAAAGCGGTGAGGGCGGTGGCCGGGGCTTGTGCTGCGAACCGGCTGGCGATTCTGATACCGTGCCACCGTGTGGTTCGCGGAGACGGCAGTTTGTCCGGCTATCGCTGGGGTGTGGCGCGTAAGGCTGCGCTGTTAGTGCGTGAAAAAGAGCAGGAGCGGTGATGCTGGATCTGTTTGCTGATGAAGCGCCGTGGTCAGAGCCGCTGGCGCCGGGTGCCGTCGTTCTGCGCCGTCTGGCGCGTGAACAGAGCGATGTGCTGCTCGCTGCTATTGAGCAGGTTGCCAGCGTCTCGCCGTTTCGCCATATGGTGACGCCGGGCGGGTATACCATGTCGGTGGCGATGACCAACTGCGGCCCGCTTGGCTGGAGCACGGACAGCCGCGGCTACTGCTACACCGCCATCGACCCGCTGACTGGAAATCCCTGGCCAGCAATCCCTGAGGTGTTTCTCCACCTGGCGCAGGTGGCGGCGAGCCAGGCCGGATACCCGAACTTCAGCCCCGATGCCTGTCTTATCAATCGCTACCAGCCGGGTGCAAAGCTGTCGTTGCATCAGGATAAAGATGAAGCGCGGTTGGATGCGCCGATCGTTTCCGTTTCGCTGGGATTACCGGCTACCTTCCAGTTCGGTGGGGCAAAACGCAACGATCCGCTGCAGCGCGTCTGGCTGGAGCATGGCGATATCGTGGTATGGGGCGGCGCGTCCCGGCTGTTCTACCACGCTATTTTGCCCCTTAAGCCCGGAAGCCATCCGCAGGTGGGCGCCTGGCGCTACAACCTGACGTTTCGCCGTGCTGCGCAATGACGAATAAAAATAAGAATTATTCTTGATGTCGTTGCTCAGCAGTTTACACTGCTGGCTGTTTTTCTTGCTCTGGTTGCTGTTATGGAACTTCTTTTACTCGTCTGGCGTCAGTACCGCTGGCCCTTCATTGGCGTTATCGCCCTGAGCCTGCTGAGCGCGGCGCTCGGTATTGGACTTATCGCCTTTATTAACGTACGTCTGATTGAAATGGTCGACACCAACCTTACGGTGCTGCCGGAATTTCTCGGGCTGCTGCTGCTGTTGATGGCCGTGACGCTGGGCTCTCAGCTGGCACTGACGACGCTGGGGCATCATTTCGTTTATCGCCTGCGTCGCGAATTTATCAAACGTATTCTCGACACTCAGGTTGAACGCGTGGAGAAGCTCGGCAGCGCCTCGCTGCTCGCGGGCCTGACCAGCGATATTCGCGCTATCACCATTGCCTTTGTGCGCCTGCCCGAACTGGTACAGGGGGTTATCCTCACCGTGGGCTCCGCTGCCTATCTGGCGATGCTGTCGACTAAAATGCTGCTGATTACTGCACTGTGGATGGCGCTGACCATCTGGGGCGGTTTTATGCTGGTGGCGCGCGTCTATAAGCATATGGCAACGCTGCGTGAAACCGAAGATAGCCTCTATAACGACTATCAGACGGTGCTGGAAGGGCGCAAAGAGCTCACCCTGAACCGCGAGCGTGCGCAGTACGTGTTTGAACAGCAGTTCACGCCGGACGCAAAGGCTTATCGCCACCATATTATCCGCGCCGATACCTTCCACCTGAGCGCCGTTAACTGGTCGAATATCATGATGCTGGGCGCGATTGGCCTGGTGTTCTGGATGGCAAACGGACTGGGTTGGGCCGACACTAACGTGGCGGCAACCTACTCCCTGACGCTGCTGTTCCTGCGTACCCCGCTGCTGTCGGCGGTAGGGGCATTGCCTACGCTTCTGAGCGCGCAGGTCGCATTTAACAAGCTGAATAAATTCTCACTGGCGCCTTTCCGCGAGCCGTTCCCGCAGCCAACGGCGCACCCGAACTGGCAGACGCTGGAACTGCGCGATGTGACCTTCCACTATGAAGACAACACCTTCGCGGTCGGCCCGCTGAACCTGACGCTAAAGCGCGGCGAAATGGTCTTCCTGATTGGCGGTAACGGCAGCGGCAAATCGACGCTGGCGATGCTGCTGACCGGACTGTATCAGCCGATCTCCGGGCAGATCCTGCTCGACGGCCAGCCGCTGGCAGCGGATAAACCGGAAGACTATCGCAAGCTGTTCTCCGCGGTGTTTACCGACGTCTGGCTGTTTGAACATCTGCTGGGGCCGGAAGGCAAGCAGGCGAAGCCGGAGCTGGTAGAGAAGTGGCTGGCGCAGCTGCAAATGAGCCATAAGGTGAAGCTCGAGGATGGACGAATTCTCGACCTGAAGCTGTCTAAAGGGCAGAAAAAACGCGTGGCGCTGCTGCTGGCGCTGGCGGAAGAACGCGACATTATTATGCTTGATGAGTGGGCGGCCGATCAGGACCCGCACTTCCGCCGCGAGTTTTATCAGGTGCTGCTGCCGCTGATGCAGCAGATGGGCAAAACGATTTTCGCCATCAGCCACGATGACCACTACTTTACCCACGCAGATCGCCTGCTGGAGATGCGTAACGGTCAACTGAGCGAACTGGTGGGCGAGGAGCGCGAGCGCGCTTCCCGCGATGCCGTTGCGCGTACCGCCTGATTTTTTAGCCGCTTTGCTGATTTTTTCAACGTCTGAGCGGCTCGTTTAATTTTTTTTATATTCCCCCGCGCTATGCTTAATGCGCTCAATCATCCGATTGGGCGCACTTTCAGGAATAAGGATTATTCATGTCTCTGTTGAAGAAGAACAGCGCCCGCCTGCGTGATGAAGAGCGCCAGCGGCTCATCTGGTTGCTGACCACCGATAAAGCGGTGACTTCAGCGCTGTTGGGCAAGCTGACGCTGGCCGAGCAGTATGATGAGGGCACGCTGGTTGATGACCTTGCGGAAGTGGGCGCGCTGGTGGCGCACCTGCCGCCGCCGGATCTTGCCGATACCCTGGAAGCGTTGCCGTCAGAAGAGCGTCACGCGCTGTGGAACATGGTTGAAGATGATCGGCGCGGGAAAGTTTTGCTGGAAGCATCGGAGAACGTCTGGGATGACCTCATTGAAGATATGAGCGACCGGGCGTTGCTCGATGCACTGCAAACGCTGGATATCGACGAACAGATCTACCTGGTTCAGCACCTGCCGCGTGACCTGACCGGACGCCTGCTGGCCTCTATGGATCCCGCTGAACGCGCGCGCGTTCGCCAGGTGATGAACTATGCCCACGAGCAGGTGGGGTCGATCATGGAGTTCGAGGTGATCACCATTCGCCCGGACGTCACGCTAGCCTCGGTGCAACGCTTTTTGCGTCGGCTGGGCAAAATGCCGGAGAACACCGACAAACTGTTCGTGGTAAAGCGCGACCAAACCCTGATTGGCGAACTGGAGCTTAAAACGATCCTGCTGAATGCGGCGGAACGCTACGTTCATGAAGTGATGGAGGCCGATCCGGTCGCGTTTCACCCGGAGGAGCGATCGGAAAGCGTCGCTCGTACCTTCGAGCGTGATAACCTCATCAGCGCCGCAGTAATTGACTCGGAAGGCAAGCTGATGGGGCGTTTGACCATCGATGAGATCGTTGATGTGGTCTACGAAGAGACCGACAGCGATCTGCGCCGCATGGGCGGCCTGAGCAGCGAGGAAGATGTGTTTGCGCCGGTGATGAAAGCGGTGAAAACCCGCTGGGCGTGGCTCGCCATTAACCTCTGTACCGCTTTTATCGCCTCGCGCGTGATCGACGGTTTCGAACATACCATCTCACAGCTGGTGGCGCTGGCTTCGCTGATGCCGATTGTGGCGGGGATTGGCGGTAATACCGGTAACCAGACCATCACGATGATCGTGCGCGCGCTGGCGTTACAGCATATTCAGCCAGGCAACTTTTCGTTTTTGATCCTGCGCGAAATGGGCGTAGCGCTGATTAACGGCATCGTCTGGGGCGGCATTATGGGCACCGTCACCTGGCTACTGTACGGCGATCCACATCTGGGAGCCGTGATGACCCTGGCGATGATCCTCAACCTGCTGGTGGCCTCGGTGATGGGGGTGCTGATCCCGATGATCATGGTGAAGCTGGGGCACGACCCGGCGGTCGGCTCCAGCGTGATGATCACCGCGATCACCGATACCGGCGGCTTCTTTATTTTTCTGGGGCTGGCGACCGTGTTTCTGCTTTAAGCTTTGCGCGGTGCTTCAGGCGGGCAGGCACGACAACCATCATCATGATGCCCGCCAGTACGCCAATCGCCAGATTCCCCGTGCTGACCGTCGCACCGACGGTGACCAGCATCACCAGCGTTTCCGGCCACGGCGTGCGCTTCAGCGTGCCTGGCTGCAGGCTGTGCCAGTTAAAGGTTTTGAAGGCGACAATCACCATAATCCCCGCCAGTACCGACATCGGGATTTTTGCCATCACTTCGCTTAAGGCGGTGACCAGCAGCAGCAGTACCAGCGCTGCCGCGATGGTTGATATCCGGGTGCGGCCTTTGCCCATCTCCACGTTTACGATAGTCTGACCGATCATGGCGCAGCCGGCGATGCCGCCGTAGCAGCCAGCCAGAATATTCGCGATGCCAAGGCCCGCGCTCTCACGCGTTTTGTTCGATGGGGTGACGGTGAGGTCATCGACCAGCTTTGCGGTCAGCAGCGACTCCATCAGGCCTACAAAAGCAATACTCAGCGCGCACGGCCAGATAATCTGCAACGTCTCAAGATTCATCGGCACCAGCCACTGGGTGAAGCCAGGCAGCCCGCCACTCATCGAACCTTCATCACCAACGGTCGGTAAAATCTGCCCGCTGGTAGCGGTATAGAGGGTGAGGAGGACGACGGCGATAAGCGGCGACGGAATGCTTTTCATCACGCGCGGGAGCCACAACACGATGAGTATCGTGGCGGCAAATAGCGCAACAATCAGCGGGCTACGGCTCCAGAAATGGGGAACCTGAGCAAAGAAAATCAGAATACCCAGCGCATTCACAAACCCGGTCATTACCGATTGTGGAATAAAGCGCATCAGCTTTGCCATCCCGCAGGCGGCAAATAGAATTTGAATGATACCGGCCATCACTACGGCAGGCAGGATGTAGGCAACGCCGTGCTGATGCACCATTGGGCCGATAACTAGTGCCACGGAACCCGCAGCGGCGGTGACCATCGCCGGGCGGCCGCCGAGAAGCGACATCGACAGGCATAGCACCACGGAAGCAATCAGGCTGACCTTCGGGTCAACGCCCGCAATCACAGAAAATGAGATAACTTCGGGGATCAGCGCCAGTGCGGTAATCACGCCTGCCAGAACTTCACGCGTCAATAGAGAGGGTGATGTCAGGACGGCAAGCAGGGAGCCAGAAAAAGGGGAGGGGGAAGCATTTGACATAGGGTGTTCACAGGTTATCGATGGCGGGATTTCTATAATCCCGGCTTCCGTGCGTACCATCACAAAGGGGAGGATAATACCGCTTCACGTCACATTCTACCAGTACCAAATCTCATTTTTTGTACACATTTATTAAACATTTTAATAACAGATCTCAAAACTCAACTTAAATTTTAAACAATATTTAAATTTACCTTAGCTGGTGGTAACGTAACCGTACGGATGTTTTTACCTGCATGTAACAAATCGCAAGTCAAGTAAGGCCCCCTACGATGAAAAAAAAGATAGCTGTACCCAACGCACAGAAATCGGGTACCGAGAAGGTTTCTGTGGCGACTAAGGCGAAGACTCGTGTGGTGCACGAGACAGATGTATTGCTGATCGGTGGCGGCATTATGAGCGCTACGCTGGGTACATGGCTGCAGGAGCTGGAACCAGACTGGTCGATTACCATGGTTGAGCAGATGGAAAGCGTGGCTGAAGAGAGCTCAAACGGCTGGAATAACGCTGGCACCGGGCACTCGGCGCTGATGGAACTCAACTATACCCCGCAGAAAGCCGATGGCTCCGTCAGCATCGACAAAGCAATTGATATCAACGAAGCCTTCCAGATTTCCCGTCAATTCTGGGCCCACCAGGTAACGCGCGGCGTGCTGACGCAGCCGAAAAGCTTTATTAACACCGTGCCGCACATGAGCTTTGTGTGGGGCGATGACAACGTCAATTTCCTGCGTGCGCGCTATCGTGCGCTGCAAAAGAGCCCGCTGTTCAACGGCATGCGCTACTCCGAAGATCACGAGCAGATTAAAGACTGGGCGCCGCTGGTGATGGAAGGGCGCGATCCGCAGCAGAAGATTGCCGCAACGCGGACCGAAGCGGGCACCGACGTGAACTACGGTGAGATTACCCGTCAGCTCATTCAGGGCCTCAAAAAGCGCGAACGCTTTACGCTGCAGCTCAACACCGTGGTGCGCCGTTTCCGCCGTAATCCAGATAACAGCTGGAATGTAACGGTTTCTGACGCCAACGGCAGCCATGAAAAACGCACCATCAAAGCGAAGTTTATTTTCATCGGCGCGGGCGGTGCGGCGCTGAAGCTGCTTCAGCAAACCAAAATTCCTCAGGCGAAAGAGTACGCGGGCTTCCCGGTTGGCGGTCAGTTCCTGGTATGTGAAAACCCGGAAGTGGTTAACCATCATCTGGCGAAGGTCTACGGTCAGGCTTCTGTGGGCGCGCCGCCGATGTCTGTGCCGCACATCGACACCCGTATCATCGACGGTAAACGCGTAGTGCTGTTTGGGCCGTTCGCCACCTTCTCTACGCGCTTCCTGAAAAATGGTTCGCTGTGGGATCTGCTGGCCTCGACCAATAAATCTAACATCCTGCCGATGCTGAACGTCGGGCTGGATAACTTCGATCTGGTGAAATACCTGGTCAGTCAGGTGCTACAGAAAGATAAAGACCGCCACGCGGCTCTGCGTGCCTACTATCCGATGGCGAAAAAGCAGGACTGGCGTTTGTGGCAGGCCGGTCAGCGCGTGCAGATCATCAAACGTGATGCGCGTATCGGTGGCGTATTGCGTCTGGGTACCGAAGTGGTCAGCGATGATGAAGGCACCGTTGCCGCGTTACTGGGCGCTTCTCCGGGGGCATCAACCGCGGCACCTATCATGCTGGAGCTGATGGAGAAAGTCTTTAAGGACAAGATGCAGACGGCAGAATGGCAGGAAAAAATTCGCGCAGTGGTACCGACCTACGGTTCTACGCTGACGGAAAACCCGCATCTGATTGAAAAAACGTTGGCCTATACCAGCGAAGTGCTGGGGCTGCGTCATGAAGCGACCCGTGAAGCGGATCCGACGCCAGCGGTGCAGGTATCGTCCAAACCGGTTGAAGCAAAAGAGATGGCGGATATCGCACTCTAAAAAAGAAAAAATCCCGGTCAGACCGGGATTTATTATTTGGAAGCCCGGGTGAGCGCAAGCGACCCCGGGTTTTTTATTAACGCGCGACGGCGTTATGTACCGTTTCCTGGGCTTCCCAGATACGGTATTTCACTTCTACGTTCTCAGGCGCGTAGATAACAATCGGCAGCTTGCTGTTGTAGCGCAGCATGCCATCATCGCCCAGCGATGCGGTGACGAATTTTTTCGTTTTCTTCTGGTCAGGGCAGGCCATCATGGTCGACACTGGCCCGGAGATTTTCTCCACCACATAGTAGTCGTAGCCCCAGCCTTCCAGCGTTTTGCTTTCCAGCTCGCCGCCCAGGCGCTGATGGTTACAGTCGACTTCCAGCGTTTTACCAATCAATAATTCTACCTTGTAGGCAGACTCATCTTTCTGTTCCGGCAACTGAATCACCTGACGCGTCATACCTTTTTCCGCTTTAGGGAAAGGCGCGACCTTTTCCAGCGGTTGTTCTGCGGCCCAGGCGGAGCTGGAAGCGCAGGCGATGGCCAGTAACGAAGCGGCAAGTTTATGTGTGTTTTTCACTGTTCATCCTTTTTATCAGTTTGCAACGAGAGGAGAATATCATTCCTGACATCAATGGTAATCGTATTTTACTGAATTTTGCATTAGGACTAGTTCTAAATATTGTGTTTTAGAATGAATATAGCGATTAAGACTGATTAATTCGCCTGATAACGTACGGATATCCTGAAGAATGATGAAAATGACCCGATTTCTTATTATAGCTGCGCTTCTCGGCGTTATCCCTGCCGCACAGGCCACAATCCAGGTTGGGTTCTCACCAGAAGGGTCCGCCCGTGAGTTGGTGTTGAGCACTATCGATGGTGCGCAGCGCTCCATTGATATGATGGCCTACTCGTTTCAGGCCAAAGATATTGTCGACGCGTTGATTCGTGCCCAAAAACGCGGTGTGAAGGTACGGGCGGTGATTGATAAGCGACGAAATCAGGGGGAGGTCAGCCAGAAGGCCATTGCCCGGGCGGTAGAAAACGGCATTGATGTTCGCATTGACGGCCACTACCACATTCAGCATGACAAAGTGATGATCGTGGACGGCAATACGCTGGAGACCGGTTCGTTTAACTTCGCTAAATCGGCAGAGACGGAAAACTCAGAGAATGTGCTGGTGATTCGTGATGAACCGGAGGTTATCCGCCAGTATCAGGCGCATTTTGACAGCCGCTGGGCGCTGGGGAAGTCGCGGTAAGGGCATAAAAAAACCAGCCATAACAGGCTGGTTTATATAAGCTTTTTGGTCGGCACGAGAGGATTTGAACCTCCGACCCCCGACACCCCATGACGGTGCGCTACCAGGCTGCGCTACGTGCCGACGCATGGAAAAAATACTACCGCTTTTATCCCTGATTGCAAGTCAGTATTCACCAATTGATTTAAATTTAATCAATCAGTTAGCGATAAAGCGTTTTTCATCCGTCAGCACCTGCAGCAGCAAACTGAGCTGGGCTTTTTGATCTTCTTCCTTCTCGCCCGCCGCGTTCCAGGTCTTATAGTGACCATTATGGCTGAGCACGACGGTAATCGCTGGCGTGGTGATTGCCAGGGTATCGTTATCTGCCGACGTCACCCAGTTATGGCGGCGCGTGGCGCTGAACAGATCCTGACCCTGCGAGTATTCGTTTGCCGGCGTGCTGACGTGCAGCAGTCGTTGCATCAGGGTGGTCATAATATCTTTATGATCGGTCAACAGGTCGATGCGCTGAGCTGGGGTACCCGGCCAGTGGATGACCAGCGGCACCTGAAGCTGGGCGCGCGACCAGTTAAAGGTGCTGTTCTCGTCGCTGAGCGGCACGCCGTGACCGGCGGTAATAATCACCACGGTGTCATCGAGCTTGCCGGAGTCGCGCAGTGCGTCCAGTACCTTAGCAATTTGTGCATCCACATCCGCTGCCGCACGAGCATATTGACGGTCGTTGGCCTGAGCGTTGTTGATGGTGGTTCCGTTAAACGACACCCACGAGAACCAGCGGTTTTCGTCCTGGGCGTTGTTTTTAAGCCAGTTAGTCCACTGGCTTGCCGTCTGGGCATCGTTCTGCGATTTGCCCGGCGGCAGTGAGAAATCAGACAGCAGCGCCTGGCGATAAATCGGGCTGGTGAAGCCGTCAGAAGAGAACAGACCCAGCTGATAGCCCTGTTGATTAAGCGCGCTAATCAGCGCTGCCGGAATACGTGCCGACAGGACGCCATCCATATAGGACGGTGAAATCCCGTAGAACAGGCCAAAGATCCCGTTATCGGCGGTGTTACCCGCGCTCATATGCTGGGTAAAGTTGACGTTGCTGTCCGCAAAACGAGCCAGCGATGGCATCTGCTGTTCGAAGCGCGAATAGTTTAGACCATCGACGGTAATCAGCAGGACGTTCTTGCCGACACCCATATCGCGATAGCGCAGATCGCTGAGCGGGTACTGCACGGTAACGGCTTCCGGATCGCCTTGTTCCACCAGGCGGCGCTGGTAATCCTGCGCGTCAAGCAGCCCGTGCTTCTCAAGGAAGCGGCGCGCGGTCATTGGATACGACAGCGGCAGGTTGGCACGCTGCATGGTGACCGGACGATAAAAGTTAGCATCGGCCCAGATGTACATCACGTGCGAGGCGATAAACGATGCAAAGAAGAACCAGGCGACCGGGCGGGCGTAGTGACGGCGACGCGTCAGGCTGCGCAGCTTCTGCCAGCTCCAGGTGGCAAACAGCATCTCAACCAGCAGAATCACCGGCACGCTGATAAACATCAGCTGCCAGTCACGGGCGGTTTCGTTTTGATCGGGGTTGATAACCAGCTCCCACACCACCGGGTTGAGGTGCAGGTGGAAGCGGGTAAAGACCTCGCTGTCGATAAGCAGCAACGTCATGCCCGCCGTCGCCAGAATGGCGGACAGGAAGCGCATCAGGCGCTGGGACATGACGATAAAGGTCAGGGGGAACAGAATCAGCAGATAGGCAGAGAACACCAGAAAGCTGAAATGCCCAACAAGGCTGATGTAGGAGAAAATGCGTCCAGCCAGCGTCGTCGGCCAGTCGGCGACAAAAAGATAGCGGCTACCGAGCACCATGGCCAACAGCATGTTGAACAGGGCGAACCAGTGCCCCCAGCTAACCATCTGGGAGACTTTTTCTCGGTAAGGCTGACGATGAGTCACCATAAACTGTTGCTTGTACCCTTAGTGCGCAGGATCGCTGTTAATAGAAGACTGGAGCGCCTGGGCAAAAGAACGTGCGATAGCCTGGCGTTGAGCCGGAGCCACGCTGCTGTTAATCAGGTTGGTCACCATATTGCCCAGCACCATCAGCGAAAGATCGGTCGGGGCTTTATGTTCTTCCAGCACGTTGGCGAGCTCGCTCAGGAGTTTTTCAACGTGTTCATCACTATAGCGGGATTGTTGTGGCATAAATCGAAATCTGTCTATTCATTAAAGGGCAGTATATTACCGTAGCAGCAGCATTTTTTCCGCTTTTTTTCAGCGGAACGCGTTATCCTTTCGCCATTATGCTGCCGCGAGGGCGGTAATGTGTGAGTTGCACTGTCGCATCGGGGGTGATTGAATACACCCGATCTTAAAGGAGAGTTTAACATGAGTCTGGATATCGACCAGATTGCTTTGCATCAGCTCATCAAACGCGATGAGCAAAACCTGGACGTGGTGCTGCGCGACACGCTGCTGGAGCCGACCGCGCCGGTTGAAGAGATGATGGCCGAGCTGCATCGGGTGTACAGCGCGAAGAATAAAGCCTACGGCCTGTTTACCGAAGAGAGCGAACTGGCGCAGGCGTTAAAGCTGCAGCGTCAGGGGGAAGAAGACTTCCTCGCCTTCAGCCGCGCGGCCACCGGTCGTCTGCGCGATGAGCTGGCGAAATATCCGTTCGCCGACGGCGGGATCGTGCTGTTCTGCCACTACCGCTATCTGGCGGTGGAGTATCTGCTGGTAGCGGTGCTGAATAATCTCAGCAGCATGCGCGTTAACGAAGAGCTGGATATCAGCGCGACCCATTATCTCGACATCAACCATGCGGATATTGTTGCGCGCATCGACTTAACCGAATGGGAAACCAACCCTGAATCGACCCGCTACCTGACCTTCCTGAAAGGGCGAGTTGGCCGCAAAGTCGCGGATTTCTTTATGGACTTCCTCGGCGCGAGCGAAGGCCTGAACGCGAAAGTGCAAAACCGCGGCCTGCTGCAGGCGCTGGACGATTTTGCCGCCGAAGCCCAGCTCGACAAAAACGAGCGTCAGAACGTGCGTCAGCAGGTCTACTCCTACTGCAACGAACAGCTGCAGGCCGGTGAAGAGATTGAGCTGGAGTCGCTGTCAAAAGAGCTCTCCGGCGTGAGCGAAGTGAGCTTCAGCGAATTTACCGCGGAGAAGGGCTACGAGCTGGAAGAGAGCTTCCCGGCGGATCGTAGCACCCTGCGCCAGCTGACCAAATTTGCCGGTAGCGGCGGTGGCTTAACCATTAACTTCGACGCCATGCTGCTTGGTGAGCGAATTTACTGGGATCCGGCCACCGACACGCTGACCATTAAAGGCACGCCGCCAAACCTGCGTGACCAGCTCCAGCGCCGGACCTCCGGAAAAAGCTAAGTCCTCCCTCTAAAGCCCGCTCATCCCCGAGCGGGCTTTGTCTATCCGTATTCCCGCCAGTTTTGAGTGATGTTCCTCTCATTTTCTGTATCGATGTTTTTTCATCCAGGTTAAAACTTGAGCTGACTCTCGTTTAATACTTAATGAAATAAATAAAAATACGTTTCATTTTAAATGCAAAAACATTTTGATTTTGTAAATGAAGAGCCACTCTGATTCAGAAGGGCTCAAGGACGCGGCAACTGGGTGCCGCGAATCACTGAGAGGACTAACAACAAGATGCACAATACCTTCAGGCACTCCCGACTGGCGTTGGCCACCACCATAATGATCGCAGGCGTATTAAGCGGCTGTGACGATAGCGAAGCCGCTCAGGCGAAGGCGTCAGCGGCGCCGCAAAACGTCCAGTCGCCGGTGCTCTCCGTTGACGATGACAGCGCGGTGCTGGTGTGGGAAAAACCGCTGCTGGAGGCGGATAAGGTGGTGGACTATCACGTCTATCGTGGCGGTGAATTGCTGGGCAGCGCCCGCGACAATCAGGACGCGTTCTCCCCCGCTAAACCTTACATCGACAACTTCTACCAGACGCTGGATAACGACCACTGGCAGCAGAAGGTCGATCTGCGCAGCTTCACCGTCGAAGGGTTGAAAGCCGATACCGATTACCAGTTTACCGTCCGCGCGGTCTATTCAGACGGCAACGAGTCCGCCGATAGCGCACCGATTTCCCTTCGCACCACGAAGGTGCCGCACGTGGTGGATGCCAAAGCGACAGGTGCCGTCGGCGACGGAACAACGCTTGATACTGCCGCGCTGCAAAAAGCCATCGATAGTTGTACGCTGGCGCAGTATCCGCAAGGGTGCAAAGTCAGCGTGCGCGGCGGCGTGTTTAAAACCGGTGCGCTGTTTTTACACAGCGATATGACGCTGGAGATTGCCGAAGATGCGACGCTGCTGGGGTCGGATGACCCGGCACAGTACCCAATGAACAAAGGTTACTTTCTTTACCCCTATACTGATAATCCGCTGCCGAAGCGCCCACCGTCGTTGATTAACGCGCTGGAAGCCGATGATAAAGGAAGCTCCCACGCGGGCACTTTCCGCAATATTCGTATTGTAGGCAAAGGTACCATCGATGGTAACGGCTGGACGCGAGGCGTGAAGCACGGTGGGCCGGAGTCTATCGTTGATGAAGCCGGTAATGCGCTGCCGCAGTATCGCGCCAGCAACGCCAATAAGGTGGGCGAAGACGGGATTCTGGCAAAACATCAGACCGAGCTGGCGGTATCTGAAGGGATGGACCGCGACAGCGCCTACAAAAACCGCCGCTCCAGCCTGATGACGCTGCGCGGCGTCAGCAATCTCTACATTGAAGGGTTGACGATTCTCAACCCGGCATTTCACGGGATTATGGTGCTGGAGTCGGAAAATATCGCGCTGAATGCGCTCAGCCATAAGACTTTCGACGGTAATAACGCCGACGGCATCGAATTGAGTAATAGCCAAAATAGCCTGGTCTTCAATAACTTCTTTGATACCGGTGACGACGGGATGAACTTCGCAGCGGGCTACGGCAAGGGTGTTGAAACCTTTGGTCAGAAGCCGCAGAGCGGGGCATGGATCTTCAATAACTACTTCCGCAAAGGCCACGGCGCGGTAGTGACCGGCAGCCATACCGGCGCCTGGATCGAGAAGATCAAAGCGGAAGATAACGTTATGTATCTGACGGATATCGGCCTGCGAATGAAAAGCCGCCCGTACTACGGCGGTGGCGCGCGCGAGGTGCTGTTCCGCAATAATGCGATGAAAGATCTGGCGAAAGAGCCGTTTATCTTCACCATCAAATACAGCGCCGACGTGAATGACACCACACCAGCAGCCGAGCCTGCGCAGTTCCGCAATGTGACCGTTGAGAACGTCACCGTTGATGGCACGGCGGCTAAGAAAAGCATTCTGGTGGATGGCATGACGGTGCAGGAGATGGCGGCGGCCTACGGTATTACTTACCCGCGCGATGCCTATCACCAGAACCTGGCGTTCAGCAACGTGAAGTTTCGTAACGTACAGGCGAGCAAAATCACCTTCCTGCATGACAGCCAGTTTACCAACGTCATGTTTGATAATACGGAGCATGCCTGGAACCTTGCGCAGGTGAGCGGTATTACGCTTTCAGACAGCGTGAATAATGAGGTGATAACGTCGACAGGGAAGGAGACGGTCGTGCGGGAGGCGGCGAAGCAGTAAAAAAAAACGGCTCCGTAAGGAGCCGTTTTTCGTCACGTAGACTTGTCAGCGATTAAGCGCGAACGAAGTCGATGTGAGCCAGTTTTGGCTTGAACGGGTGACGCTGCACCGCCTGAGCCTTAACTTTTTCTTCTTTACCATCAACAACGATGGTCAGAACTTCGCTGTAGAATTCAGCGTTGTTCTGCAGGTTCCACAGCTTGTCGTGATCCAGTTCGATAGCAACAGGAGCTGCTTCGCCACCATAAATGATAGCTGGGAACTTGTTAGCTGCGCGCAGGCGGCGGCTCGCACCCTTACCCTGCTCTTTACGTACTTCTGCGTTAATAGTAAACATTGATAGCTCTCTTAATTAATCCTGCTACAGGCGACCCAGCAGCAGGCAAATGATCTGCTTCACGGATGTGAAAGCGGGCGGCATTATAGCCGCCTATTGCCTTACGGGCAATGAAAACCTCACCTTCAGTTGGCCGTTAAGCGCAGCCGTAAACTGTCCGGGTAGGGCGAAAAATAGCGCTGCGTCAGCAGGTAATCATCCGGGTGCTCGGCGAGGTAGTGCTTCAGCAGCGTCAGCGGCGCGAGGATTGGCAGGTGCCCGGCGTGGTAGTTGACGATAACGTCGCGAAGCTCTGCCCGCTGGCGGTCGTTGAGCTGTTTGCGGAAATAACCCTGAATATGCATCAGCACGTTGGTGTGATTTTTACGTGAGGCGGGGTGGCGCAGAATCGCCATCAGCTTGTCGCGATAGGCAACAAAAAAGGCATCCAGATCCTGCCACTCATGTAGATGAGCGATAAAGGGACCAATCTCGCGGTAGCCGGGCTGGTTGTGGGCCAGCAGATGCAGCTTATAGCGGCTGTGAAACGCCAGTAGAGCCTGACGCGTCAACCCATTTTCCCGCAGCGTATTCAGCTCGTGCAGCGCAAAAATTCGCGCCACGAAATTCTCCCGCAGAACCGGGTCGTGCAGTCGACCGTCCTCCTCCACCGGCAGCCACGGATAGCGCGCCTGCAGCGCCGCGGTAAACAGGCCAACGCCTTCCTTTGCACCCCGATTGCCGCGTTCATCGTACAGACGTACCCGCTCCATTCCGCAGCTGGGGGATTTTGCACAGACGATAAAACCCGAGAATTGCGCCGCGCCTGGCAGCACCCCCTCGGCAAACTGGTGCATTTTATCGGTGAGGTCGCAATCCAGGTCCTGACTCATGCGCACGCGGGTATCGCCATTTGCGGTCTTCACCAGCCGCAGCGCCGGGCGCGGTGTGGGCAGACCGATGCCCATTTCCGGGCAGACGGGCTTGAAAGTTACCCATTCGGCAAGCTCATCCATAATAAACCCCATCCGCTTATGCCCGCCGTCAAAGCGAACGGCAGCACCGGTCAGGCAGCCGCTGATGCCGAGTATCGGTTTGTCGTTCATATTATTGTCCTGTTTGTGGTGGGCCATAGCTCAAGCATAGGTTCTCCCGCTTCCGGCCGCGTGGCTTTTTATCCTCTACACTTAACTGAGGATCGTAAAGAGAGGAAACTGCATGAAGCTATGGCCCGTTGTCACCGGAGTGGCGTTGTCGCTTGCGCTGGTGGCCTGCCGTTCACCCACCCCACCAAAAGGGGTGACGCCGATTCGCCATTTCGATGCTAGCCGTTATCTGGGGAAATGGTATGAAATTGCTCGTCTGGATAACCGCTTTGAGCGCGGTCTGGAGCAGGTAACCGCTCACTACGGTAAGCGTAAGGACGGTGGCATTAGCGTGCTTAACCGTGGGTTTGACCCCGTGCAGGGCGAGTGGAAAGAGAGTGAGGGGAAGGCGTATTTCATCGGCGATCCAAGCGTTGCTGCACTGAAGGTATCGTTCTTTGGTCCCTTCTACGGCGGTTATAACGTCATCGCGCTGGATGATGACTACCAGTACGCGCTGGTCAGCGGGCCGAACCGCGACTATCTGTGGATTTTATCGCGCACGCCAACGCTGCCGCCGCAGGTACAGCAAAACTACCTGACTATCGCCCGTGGGCTCGGGTTCCCGGTCGACAACCTGCTGTGGGTGAAGCAGACACGCGGCTAACGCAGTTCGTTAGCCCGGCGATAGCGGCCTTCGTAGTCGAACACTTTTTCGCGCACCTGCCAGTAGACGCCTTTCTTACGGGCGACGACAAAATCCGGTGCCCGCAGCAGCGCCTGCTGGGCGATGATATCTCCAGGCGTTATCCAGCGCAGCGGCACGCCGGGCGTACGGGTGTGCGGGCGGATAAACAGCTGCTCGAACGCCGTTTTCTGCGCGGGGGTGTGCAGACGGAAGCGCTCACTGACGTCCGCACCGTCCTCGTCGTAATAGGTGATTTTAAGCCAGCCGCCTTTCTCATCCATGCCGTCCTGTAACACCATGCCGCTACAGCGCAGCACCAGCGCGTCTTTGAGCTTCAGCGCCGCTTTTAACATGTCGTCCGGGTCAACCAGCACCGTGTCGCATTCCCGACAGCGGCGGGCGGCAATGTCGTTTTCGGCGTTGCACTGCGGGCAGTTTTTAAAGCGGAAGCGGTAGTCGCACTGCTCGCGATGGCCTTCATCATCCTCGAGCCAGCCCTGACAGCGGCGGCCAAAGTGCTCAATAATGGTGCCGTCGGCGGTGGTTTTTCCCCAGAAGGTGTTGGCAAAGCCGCAGCCGGGACAGAAAACCTGCACCGGCACGTTATCGCTCTTGCCCTTAGGTGAGCCGACTTCCGGCGTGTAGAGGTCGTGTGGGTTACCGGCGTAATCGAGGATCAGACAGTCCGTTTTCCCCGGCGCCAGGCGCAGGCCGCGACCCACAATTTGCTGATACAGGCTGATGGATTCGGTAGGACGCAGAATCGCAATCAGGTCAACGTGCGGGGCGTCAAAACCGGTGGTCAGCACGGCGACGTTCACCAGATAGCGGAACTGCTGATTTTTAAAGGCTTCAATCAGCTCGTCGCGCTGCGGGCCGGGGGTTTCGCCGGTGATCAGCGCCGCGTCATTGGCGGGCAGCAGCCCGGTAATCTCGCGAGCGTGCTCGACGGTGGCGGCAAAAATCATCACCCCTTTGCGCGTCTGCGCAAACTCCTCAATCTGGCTGATAATGTGCGGCGTAATGCGCTGCTGCTGTTTCAGCTCGCGGTTGAGGTCAGACTCGCTGAACAGTCCGTTGCTATTGGCCTGTAGGCGGCTGAAATCGTACTGGACTACGGGCATATCCAGCCGCTCCGGCGGCGTCAGATAGCCGTGCTTGATCATGTAGCGCAGCGGCAGTTCGTAGATACAGTCGCGGAATAGCGCTTTTTCATCGCCGCGCACCATACCGTGGTAGTGGAACTGATAAATCCAGCCTTTGCCCAGGCGAAACGGCGTGGCCGTGAGTCCCAGCAGGCGGATGTGAGGATTCACTTTCCCCAGATGGCTGAGAATTTGCTGGTATTGGCTATCATCATCGTCGCTGATGCGGTGACACTCATCGACAATTAACAGAGAAAACTCACCCTGGAAGTGGTCGAGATTACGCGCCACCGACTGCACGCTGCCGAATACCACCTTGCCGTGGCTCTCTTTACGTTTTAGCCCGGCAGCATAAATATCGGCCTCCAGCCCTAGCGCGCAGTATTTCGCGTGGTTCTGCGCCACCAACTCTTTGACGTGCGCCAGCACCAGCACGCGGCCGCGCGCCAGCCGCGCCAGCTCGGCGATCACCAGGCTTTTCCCGGCGCCCGTGGGCAATACGATAACCGCAGGTTGAGTGTGGCGGCGGAAGTAGGCCAGGGTGGCGTCAACCGCTTCCTGTTGATAGGGGCGAAGTGTAAAAGTCATTGGCGTGATGATTGTCCTTAACAGCCAAATAGTATGCCATGAATCTTTTCACTTGAGTGGGATAACAAGCCCGTTATACTTACGGATTGTTATACTCGTTGTCTCTCCCGTTGCCGGTGCATTTTATCCCGCTACGCGGCAGGCATCGAGTCGATTACCCCATTTTTCGGACCTTTCGTCCGGCACCCGGCACTATTACAGGCTAAAAATACTTCATGCGACTTGATAAGTTTATCGCTCAGCAACTCGGCGTCAGCCGTGCTATTGCCGGGCGTTTGATCCGCGGCCACCACGTGACCGTTGATGACGAAGTGGTGCGCGATACCGCGTTTAAACTGCTGCCCGAACACGACGTAGCCTATGAAGGCAACCCGCTGACCCAGCAGAATGGCCCGCGCTATTTCATGTTGAATAAGCCGCAGGGCTACGTGTGCTCCACGGAAGACCCGGATCACCCAACGGTGCTCTATTTCCTCGATGTCCCGGTGGCACACAAGCTGCATGCCGCGGGTCGTTTAGACATTGATACCACCGGTCTGGTACTGATGACCGATGACGGTCAGTGGTCACATCGCATCACCTCGCCGCGTCATCACTGTGAAAAAACCTATCTGGTGACGCTGGAAAATCCGGTCAGCGATGACACCGCCGCGCAGTTCGCTAAAGGCGTTCAGCTACATAATGAGAAAGATCTCACCAAGCCTGCGGTGCTGGAAGTGATTACGCCGACCGAAGTGCGTCTGACCATCAGTGAAGGTCGTTATCACCAGGTGAAACGCATGTTTGCCGCCGTGGGTAACCACGTTGTCGGCCTGCATCGCGAACGCATCGGTGAGATTGCGCTCGACTCAGACTTAGAACCGGGTGAATACCGTCCGTTAACAGAAGCAGAAATTGCCAGCGTTGGCGCACCGTAGCGCTAACCAACTACCGAGGTAAATTGTGACGTCCAGGCCGCGCTCGTCGTTAAAAATTGTATTTATTCTTGGCCTCCTGGCCATGTTAATGCCGTTATCGATCGACATGTACCTTCCGGCGCTGCCGGTCATTTCGCAACAGTTTGGCGTGCCGGCAGGCAGCGCACAGATGACCCTGAGTACCTATATTCTGGGCTTTGCGCTGGGTCAGCTGCTGTACGGGCCGATGGCGGACAGCCTCGGGCGTAAACCGGTCATTCTGGGCGGTACGCTTATTTTTGCCGCGGCGGCGGTGGCCTGTGCGCTAGCGCCGACCATCGACTACCTGATCGTCACCCGCTTTTTCCACGGCCTGGCGGCTGCGGCGGCAAGCGTCGTGATCAACGCCCTGATGCGCGATATCTACCCGAAGGAAGAGTTCTCGCGCATGATGTCGTTTGTGATGCTGGTGACGACCATCGCTCCGCTGGTGGCGCCGATGGTGGGGGGGGCGGTACTGGTCTGGTTTAGCTGGCACGCCATCTTCTGGATCCTGGCGGCTGCCGCATTGCTGGCCTCGGCGGCAATCTGGTTCTTTATTGACGAAACGCTGCCGGTGGAGAAACGCCAGCCGTTCCGCCTGAGCACCACGCTTGGCAACTTTGCGTCGCTGTTCCGCCATAAGCGCGTACTGTCCTACATGCTGGCGAGCGGCTTCAGCTTTGCGGCGATGTTCTCGTTCTTAAGCGCCGGGCCGTTTGTCTACATCGAGCTTAACCATGTGTCGCCACAGCACTTCGGCTACTACTTTGCGCTGAACATTGTGTTCCTCTTTGTCATGACCACCATTAACAGCCGTTTTGTTCGCCGGGTTGGGGCGCTGTGGATGTTCCGCGCCGGGCTGACGATACAGTTCGTTATGGCAATCTGGATGGTGGTTTGCGCCCTGCTAGGCGTCGGCTTCTGGTCGTTGGTGCTGGGCATTGCGGTGTTCGTCGGCTGCGTGTCGATGGTCTCCTCGAACGCGATGGCGGTGATCCTCGATGAGTTCCCGCATATGGCCGGCACGGCCTCATCGCTGGCGGGGACGTTCCGCTTTGGTATTGGGGCCATCATTGGCGCGCTGTTGTCGTTTGCTACCTTCACCACCGCCTGGCCAATGCTGATTTCCATCGCCCTGTGCGCGACCTGCTCGATTCTCTTCTATCTCTACGCCAGTAGACCCCGCAAAACCGCGCACTAATAAGCCTTTAGAGGGGCGAAATACGCCCCTTTGTTGATACATATCAACAGAAATCGCATTCCTGATAGGGTGTAATGTTTCTTTTATGTAAAATCCATTAATGTAAAAAGTCACATTGTTGTAGATAAAAAGGTTGCGTTAGATCACAGATACGGGTACATATAGCGCGAAAACGCATCAGTACACCGAACTATGTCGTAAGAAGAATGTTGAATGCTGGCGTTTTTTTTCTGGATGCAGGACGATTTGTCAACAATGTGTTAATATGGATGTGAAATAATTGTGAAGCACTATCGCTTCCGGGGAAAAGAACGTAATGACATTACAGCTATCAATCGTACATCGACTGCCGCAGGACTATCGTTGGTCTGCGGGTTTTGCAGGTTCGAAAGTTGAACCGATTCCGCAAAATGGCGCATCCGGCGAAAATGCGCTGGTGGCCCTCAAACTGCTGAGCCCGGATGGCGATAACGCCTGGCCGGTGATGCACTCTCTTAGCCAGGCGTTAACCGATATCTCCGTCGACTGCTCGGTGCTCGAGTGCGAAGGGGAGCCGTGCCTGTTCGTGAAACGTCAGGATGAGTTTGCGGCAACCTGCCGCCTGAAAAATTTCGGCGTAGCCATTGCCGAACCGTTCTCCGGCAACAACCCGTTTTAACCGTCAGCTCAGCGCAATGAGCTGACGCGTATATTCCTTTTGCGGTGCTGAAAATACGCGCCGACACTCTCCCTGTTCGACGACTTCTCCCTGACGCAGCACCATCACCTGATGGCACAGCGAACGAACGACGTGCAGATCGTGGCTGATGAAGATGTAGGTCAGCTGATGCTTTTCCTGTAACGCTTTAAGCAGCGCCAGAATTTGCGCCTGAACGGTGCGATCGAGCGAGGACGTTGGTTCGTCCAGCACGATAAGTTCCGGCTGCAGGATGAGCGCCCGTGCGATGGCAATGCGCTGCCGCTGGCCACCGGAAAACTCAGACGGATAGCGCTGCCGGGTCTCCGGCTCCAGTCCCACCTCCTGCATGGCTGCCATCACCCGCTGCTCGCGTTCTGCGGCGGTGAGGGCGGGGTGATGAACCCGCAGACCTTCTTCAATAATCTGTAGCGCGGTTAGCCGTGGATTGAGCGACGAGTTAGGGTCCTGAAACACGACCTGAATGCGACGACGCAGCGGCAGCATCTGCTGACGGTTACGCCCCTGAATTGCCTCCCCGGCAAAACGAATATCGCCCTGCGAGGCGATTAAACGCAGCAGTGCCAACCCGGTGGTGCTTTTACCGGAACCGGACTCTCCGACCAGCCCCAGCGTTTCCCCTTTGCGCAGCGTAAAGCTCAGGTTGTTGACCACCGTGTTGTGGCTGACCACCCGGCGCAGGAGGCCTTTACGAATCGGGAAGGCCACGCTGAGCTTGTTCACCTCCAGCAGCGGAGCGGCCTCCGGCGGTAAAGGCACTGGATCGCCCGCCGGTTCGCTGTCCAGAAGCTTGCGGGTGTAGGGATGCTGTGGCGCGGCGAAAAGCGCGCTAGCGCTGTTCTGCTCAACGCAGCGGCCATGCTGCATCACCGCCACCCGGTCAGCCAGCTTGCGTACGATGCTCAGGTTGTGGGTGATGAACAGCAGCCCCATATTCAGCTCGCTGCGCAACTCTCTGAGCAACTGAAGAATTTGCGCCTGCACCGAAACGTCCAGCGCGGTCGTTGGCTCATCGGCAATCAATAATTCCGGGCGCGTCAGCAGGGCCATGGCGATCATCACGCGCTGGCGCTCACCGCCGGAGAGCTGGTGGGGAAAATCGGTCAACCGTTTTGCGGCATTGCGAATGCCGACCCGGTCAAGGCAGTCGAGGATCTCGCCGCGCGCCGCCTCTTTGCGCATGCCCCGGTGCAGTGACAGCACTTCATAAAGCTGCTTTTCCAGATTGTGCAGCGGATTCAGCGACACCATCGGTTCCTGAAAGATCATCGCAATGCGGTTGCCGCGCACCCCACGCAGCGTCTGCGGGCTGGCGTACAGTAATGACTCCCCGGCAAAGCGGATATCGCCCGTTGGGTAGCTGACCGGTGGCTCGGGCAGCAGGCGCAGAATCGACAGCGCCGAGACGCTTTTACCCGAGCCAGATTCCCCGACTAGCGCCAGCGTTTCTCCGGCGGCGAGCGTCAGTGAGAGCTGTTCAACCACCGTGGTGGTTACGCCCTGCTGGCGGAAGGCGATGGAGAGGTTATCGATCTCCAGAAGTGGTTGCTGCATCTTATACCGCCTTAGAAGGATCGAAGGCGTCGCGCACCGCCTCGCCGATGAAGATCAGCAGCGAGAGTAGTACGGCAACGCAGAGAAACGCGGCGATCCCAAGCCAGGGGGCCTGCAGGTTATTTTTGCCCTGGAGCAGCAGTTCGCCGAGCGAGGGTGAACCGAGCGGCAGGCCAAAGCCAAGAAAGTCGAGCGAGGTCAGCGTAGTGATGGAGCTGCACAGAATAAACGGAATAAAGGTCAGGGTGGCGACCATCGCATTGGGCAGCATATGGCGCAGGATAATGCTGCGATCCCCGACGCCCAGCGCCTGCGCGGCGCGAATATAATCATAGTTGCGGGTCCGCAGGAATTCGGCGCGCACCACACCGACCAGCGACATCCAGCCGAACAGCACGGTGATCGCCAGCAGCCACCAGAAGTTTGGCTGCACGACGCTTGAGAGCAGGATAATCAAAAACAGCGTCGGCATACCCGACCACACTTCGATAAAGCGCTGCCCCCATAGGTCAATACGCCCGCCATAGTAGCCCTGCACGGCGCCGACAATCACCCCCATCACGCTGGAGCAGACCGTCAGAATCAAGCCAAATAGCAGTGAGATGCGCGTACCGTAGAGAATACGCGCCAGCACGTCACGACCGTTAGCATCCGTGCCCAGCCAGTTTTGCCGCGACGGCGGGGCGGGGAAGGGGATGTCGGTGCTGAAGTTGATGCTACTGGCGCCGAAGCGAATCGGCGTCCACAGCACCCAGCCGTTTTCCTCCAGCCGCTGCTGTAGCCATGGATCCTGGTAATCGGCGGCGGTGGCGAATTCTCCGCCGAAGGTTTTTTCGCTGTAGTTTTTCACCACTGGCACGTACAGACTGCCCTGGTAGCTGACCAGCAGCGGACGGTCGTTGGCGATAAGCTCTGCGCCCAGACTACAGACAAAGATAACCAGGAAGATCCACAGCGACCAGTAGCCGCGTCGGTTGTGGCAAAAGCGCGCCCAGCGGGCCTGGTTAACGGCGTTCAGGGTCATGATTACCGGCCCTCAAAATCAATGCGCGGGTCCACCAGCGTGTAGCTGATGTCGCTGACGATGTTCATCAGCAACCCTATCAGGGTGAAAATATAGAGCGTGCCGAACATCACCGGATAATCGCGAGAGACGGTCGCCTCGTAGCCCAGCAGCCCCAGCCCGTTCAGGGAGAACATCACCTCGATCAGCAGCGATCCGGTGAAGAACATGCTGATAAAAGTGGCGGGGAAGCCGGCGATGACCAGCAGCATGGCGTTGCGGAAGATATGCTTCCAGAGGATCTGCTTTTCACCGACCCCTTTTGCCCGCGCGGTGACCACGTACTGTTTGCGGATCTCATCGAGAAACGAGTTTTTCGTCAGCATGGTGAGCGCCGCAAAGCCGCCAATTACCGTCGCCAGCACCGGCAGGGTGATATGCCAGAGGTAGTCGGTAATTTTCTGATACCACGGCAGAGTGTCAAAGTTCGCTGAGACCAGTCCGCGTAGCGGGAAGATGTCGTAATAGCTGCCGCCAGCGAAGAAAACGATCAGTACGATGGCGAAGAGAAACGCCGGAATAGCGTAGCCGATAATAATGCCGGTGCTGCTCCAGATATCAAAGCGGCTGCCGTTGTACACCGCCTTACGGATACCCAGCGGAATGGATACCAGATAGATAATCAGCGTGCTCCAGAGCCCGAGCGAGATGGAGACCGGCAGGCTCTCTTTCATCAGTTGCATGACCGAGGCGTTGCGGAACAGGCTGTTGCCGAAATCAAAGCGCAGATAGTCGCCGAGCATCTTGAAATAGCGCTCGTGCAGCGGTTTGTCGAAACCGTAGCGATGAGTTATCTCGGCGATAACCTCTGGGTCAAGGCCGCGTCCGCCGCGGTACTGACTTTCCGCGATATTGCCGACGCCCGCCCGCGCCTGGCTACGCTCCAGCCCACCACCACCGCCGGGTAGCCCACCCTGATGGCCGAACTCTACCGCCGCAATCGCCTGGTCAACCGGGCCGCCGGGCGCTATCTGTACGATAAAAAAGTTGAGCGTGATGATTGCCCACAGGGTCGGGATGATCAGTAGCAGTCGGCGAATCAGATAGGCACCCATGTTCTCTCCTTAACGTCGGGAAGCGGGTAACGTCGCCGCTTTATTCACGTCGTACCACCAGGTGTCGAAGCCCGGCGCATCCGTGCCGGAGGCATAGAGCGGGTGGATGCTGGGATAAGAAAACTTATTCCAGTAGGCGGTTCGACTGCCGGACATATACCACATCGGCAGCATGTAATAGTTCCAGGTCAGGACCCGGTCGAGGGCGCGCCCGAGCGGCAGCAGCTTCTGCTTATTGCCCTGCCAGCGGATGATTTGGTTGATCAGGCTGTCGATAGCCGGGCTTGCCACCCCAGGTGAGTTGTAGGACGAGTTGATGTATTCCGACGACCAGGAGATTTGCAGATCTGAACTTGGCCACGGCATCGCCCGCCACAGGCGCGGCATCATGTCGTAGTCGCGCTTACGCATCCGGTTGGTGATTTGTGAGATATCGACCTGGCGGATATCCATCGTCACGCCCAGACGCTGCAGATTACGCTGGAAGGGCATCACCCACTGATCGTTACCGCCGGAGGGTAGCAGCAGTTCAAAGCGCAGCGGCTGGCCGGTTTTTGCATTGACGCGCTGCTGGCCTTTCAGCACCCAGCCGGCGTCGGTCAGCAGATTTCCCGCCTTCAACAAATTGTCGCGGTCAAAGCCGTGCCCGTCTGACGTGGCGGGCTGGTAGATAGAGGTGAACACTTCCGGCGGCAGTTCGCTTTTGAGCGGAGCCAGTAGCGTTAGCTCGTCGGCATCCGGGTAGCCACGCGCGGCGTATTCGGTATTCTGGAAATAGCTGTCGGCACGGCTGTAGGCGTTGTAAAACAGCGCTTTGTTCATCCACTCGAAATCAAACGCCATGCTGACCGCCTGACGCACACGGCGGTCGTTGAATACCGGGCGCTGGATGTTAAAGGCCAGCCAGCGGGTGTCCTGCGCGGCGTTGTTTTTCTGTTCATCCTTAACGATGTAACCGCTGGCGAAGTTTTTGCCGATATAGCGCGTCGCCCAGTTTTTAGCGCTGCTCTCGGTGCGCACGTCATAGGCCCCGGCCTTGAAAGCCTCAAACGCGACGTTGTCATCGAGGTAGTAGTCATAGCGGATGGTGTCGAAGTTCCAGCGTCCACGGTTTACCGGCAGGTCGGCGCCCCAGTAATCTTTCTCGCGCTGATAGACGATATATTGCCCCATCTTCCAGGCGCTGATGCGGTAAGGGCCGCTTGCCAGCGGCGGCGTGCTGAGCGGTTCACTGAGGTTATGATCTTTCCAGAATTTTTCCGGCAGAATCGGCAGGGTAAACAAGCTCAGCATATCTTCCTTACCCGGCTTCGCCAGCTCAATGCGTACCGTCAGCGGGGCGATAGCCTTGACCGTGGTGCCTTTGTAGACCAGGCGAAACTGCGGCACGCCTTCGGTCATAAACTTGTTAAAGGTAAAGGCGACGTCGCGAGCAGTAATTGGGCTACCGTCGTGGAAGCGGGCGCGCGGGTTGATGGTTAACTCGACCCAGGAATAGTCATCGGCGTAGCGCGCCCGGTCGGCGACCAGCGGATAGTAGCTGCCCGGTTCGTCGTCGGAGGTGGTGAACAGCGCGTCGTACAGCGAGTCGGTGCGCACCGCGGCGTTTCCGCGCAGCGCAAAACGGTTGAAGTTATCAAAGGTGCCGAGTGCGGCCAATGTGACGTTCCCGCCTTTTGGAGCGGCAGGATTGACGTAATCAAAGTGGTTGAAGTCGACGGCGTATTTAGGTTCGCCGATCACCGCAAATGCGTAGCTCTCTTTAATGGTCTGCGCCTGCAGGGACAGGCTGAACAGCATCAGCAGGGTCAAACAGACACGCGCTACGATCACGATAGGGCTACCCCGCATTGAAAAGTATTGATTGAAAACGTCTTTTATCCCTGAATCTTAAATGACCTTGCTTAACTTGTGAAATACTTTGCTGGCTTACGATATTCCACAATCAGCTGCTGCAGCGTGAGAGGGCGGCTTATCAGATAGCCCTGAAGATAGTCGACGCCGTGATCGCGAAGCCAGCTTGCCTGCTCCTCGGTTTCCACCCCTTCGGCGACCGTCACCAGATTCAGGCGATGGGCCAGGGTTAGCACGGCATCCAGCACTGGCGATGTGATGGTCTCCCGACCTATAGCGTTGACAAAACCCCGGTCGATTTTCAGGTAATCGAGGGTGAAACGTTCAAGGTAGATAAGCGCGCTGTGCCCGGTGCCGAAATCATCAATAGCCACTTCAATGCCTTCACCGCGCAGCCAGGTAAACAGGCTCATGGCCTTCTCCTGGTGTAGCATGTCGCGCTCGGTCATCTCCAGCACCAACTGGAAGTAGTTTTGCGGCAGGCTGGCCGCCAGGTTACGGATATCCTGCTGAAAGCTCTCGGCATGCAGATGACCGGGCGCAATATTGATGCCGAGCTTGGCACCCGGCGGCAGCAGGTCTTTTAGCACGGGCGCGTCGCGGGCGATCAGCTCAAAAAGATGGCGGGTAAGGGGAACAATTAAATCCTGGGCTTCGGCGTAGCTGATAAACGCGTCTGGCGGGATATTGCCGACGGTTGGGTGTGACCAGCGTATTAGCGCCTCCGCGCCGGTGATCTGGCGATGCTTTGCATCCACCACGGGTTGATACGCGACATAAAACTGACCATGTTTGATGGCGGAGAGGATCTCCTTTCCCGGACGCGATCGAATGGCCAGAATATAGAGGCATAGCAGGCCACCAATCAGGCCGCAGGTGAGTCCAAGCAGGATGGAATAGAGCGAGTTATCGCTGTTGAGTGCGTTGCTGTAGAGATAGACCTCCAGCGGCACGTCGTTGATCTTCACGTGGCGGACGGCTGTATCGGTAATGTCGTCGACCGCAAGGGGTTTGCTGCTAAAGGTGGAGATGGCTGTTTTACCATTAACGACCAGTGCGACGCCGTTATACGGGGTCTGCTTTGACGAGTAGAGCACCCAGGGCATCAGATTGGCGTTGATTGAGGCGAAAACGCCGCGGTTCTCCAGCAGCGGGCTTTTTACCCACAGCACAAAGGCAGGAGTGGTCGGCATCATCGGTGTGCCGGGGACGATCCCCATAACGTGCGTTTTGCTGAGATCGAGATCCGGTACCAGATCCTTAAGCCCCAGCGACATCTCCCCGGTGGCCGATGAACAGTAGGCTATCTGATCTTTCACCAGTAAGAATGCCCGCACGTTCATGCTGAACGCGGCGCGTTCGGTGAGTTCCGACGACACGGCATGGCACGGATCCATCGTCAGCGGCTGCAGGGAATCCATCGTCACCAGGATCTGCCTGAAGTAGTTATTTAAGTAGTTTTGCAGGCTGGAAATTGTGTTATCAAACTGGACCGAGCGGCGGTGATGGAAAATTGAATACTGTGCCAGCCCGGCAGCGAGCGCAATCAGCAGGCCAGCGACAATACTGGTGAGGACGATTCGACGGTTAATCGATGAGTGGCGAGTGAACATGCAACTTCTCTATGCTACGGAACTCTAAAGAAAAGAATAATGATGAAGCATAAAAAAAGCACTGCCGAAGCAGTGCTTTTTTTATGCTTACCGTCAGCCAAGGGAAACTGGCGGTAAACGACATTACGAACGACTCAGGACGCGACGTGCTTCGTTGTAACGTTTATTCCAGTATGGTTCGTTCATGCTGGAAATCGTCACACCACTGCTGGTGGAAGCATGAACAAACTGGTTGTTGCCGATGTAGATGCCTACATGGCGACCGGTAGATCCGGCGCGGAACAACACTAAATCACCGGTTCGAAGCTGATTGCGTTTAACGGATTTGCCCGTTTCCTGCTGCTCCCAGGTGGAGCGAGGCAGCTCTAAACCAAACTGTTCGCGGAAGGTACGCTGCACAAAGCTTGAGCAGTCGATACCGCGCTTGGTGTCGCCGCCCAGACGGTAACGTACACCTTTCCATCCTGCGTATTGATCCATCAGACGGGACTTCACGTCGAGGTTACGCACCATGGTTTCAAATTCATCCTGAGAGGCTTGCAGTGACGAGGCATCTTCGGTGCCCACTGCATGCGTCTCAGAATGCATGTTCTTAGCGGTGTTGCTGGTGTTACTACAGGCAGAAAGCAGAACCGCAACTGCTACTGCTGGAATCGCTCGCAAGATATATCTCAAAATCGGCTGAGATTTGACCATTTTCGTTGTTTTCCCTTGAAGTCCTTAACGATGGAGTCGTTATAAAAAATGCCAAACGCGTCTGAGACTAAATACACGCAATCAATGAGACAATTCTTTGAATTCATTTTTGTGGCTTAGCGCACAAAGTTTTATTTACGAACCAAATAATTGCTCTTTGAAACGACAAACGCGAATGAGATTACCTTAACGAAAGCGGCATTGCGAGCGCTTTTGCCCGATTTTTTATAAGAAATCGTGATACACAAAGTTAAAAATTGTGAATGGCCAAAATTGCGTCAATGGTGAATGAAAAATGGGCAACTCATTCATTATCAAAATGAATGTTGTGACGGGATGATGACAATAACGCGGCGGGATAAAAAAAAGAAAAAGAGGGCGAATACCCTCTTTCTGGAATATCAGATGAATTGGTTATTTATTGCGCCGATTTCACTTTGGATAAATGGGGCAAATTTCGTTCAAAGAGACCCATTACATTATCGCTTAATGGCGTCATCAGCACCCACGGTACGCCAATCAGCACAGCGGTTAACGAACCGACGGCAATATCGGTAAACCAGTGTGCGCCGATCATCACGCGCGGGAAGGCGAAAACCACAAAAATAATCAGTGAAATAATGAACGCTTTCTGACCGAAATAGCGCCACATGAAGGTGGCGAATATCAGCAACATCATTCCGTGGTCACCGGGGAAGCTGTCTCGCGAGCCGTCTTTGGTCGAGAAGTCGATAAAGTCGCTGACGCGGTGTACGCCCGGCACGGAGAGCGACGGGCTGCTACGGGTGACCGGCATCAGGTGCTGCGCCAGCTGGTTAATGATGACCGCCGACAGCAGCATCACCAACCCCATCACCACGATTCGGCGACGGCCCTGAGGGGTTTCTTTTAGCCAGAAACTCAGCATCAGACAGCCCATTGCCAACAGCGAACAGCCGTCAAAGGCGCGATTATTAATAATGGCTAAGAACCAGGCGTAGCCCAAATTATCTGCGTTTAAACCCCGGTTAAAGAAGTGAAAAATGCCAAGGTCAGCCGCGGACCAGAATCCGTGATTTGCTGGCAGGAACCAGGAGAGAAACAACGCCACGCCGGCGGCGTTGAGTAAAATAATCAGGGGAAAACGTGTACGCATCTTAGTATTCATAGCAATTAGTCTCGGCGGAAACCTTAGCGGTTTCAACCTAAACGAAGTTTCAACAGCGCCGTTTGTAGCGAATTCCAGTCGGTTTGTGCGTCGTTTATCAGCTCAATACGGCTATCCGGTGGCGCAACGTTCTGTGTTTCAATGTGCAGATCGGCGCCCTGGCGATTAATACGCACCAGCCCTTCAGGAATACGCATCACTGCTTTCAGACGAGTCACCGGAGATAGACGCGCCCACTCCAGCAGGCCGATGGTGTCAAACACGGTATCGGCGTCAAAAATCCAGCCGCAGGCATAATAGCCCTGGCCCTCATTAACGCTTCTGCGCCAGCGCTGGTGCTCCGGCAGGCTTAACGCCGCGAGGCCTTTGTTTGACGGATGAGAATGTGAGTGCGCCGCGCTAGCCTTAAGCGGCGTGGTGTTGCTGCGCGGCATATCCAGCAGGGCATTATCGATATTGCCCTGTGTGGCCTCGAATAGCTGGCGTTCAGCGCCGTGCTGTTGCCACCAGGCGGCCAGCGCCTGCCGGCTTTCTGCGGTGGCACGGTCCGTTTTGTTGCTGACAATAATGTCCGCCGCGGCGAGCTGGTCGCGGAAGTTTTCATTGTTGGCAACCTTGTCGTCCAGCAACTGGCGAGGGTCGATCACGCACAGCGTGGCTCGCAGGTCGATCCACGGCTCGTAAACCGGGGCGGTAAGCAGATCGAGGATCTGCTTCGGGTGACCGAGGCCGGTAGGCTCAATCAGCAGACGATCCGGTTTCCCCTGGCGCAGCAGCGTATTCAATCCGACCTGCATCGGCAGGCCGTTAACGCAGCACATGCAGCCGCCGGGGATCTCTTTGAGCAACGCGCCGCTGTCGGCCAACAGGGCACCGTCGATGCCGACTTCACCAAACTCATTGACCAGCACGGCCCATTTTTCGTCGGCGGGTTTATTGGCCAGCAGATGCAGAATTGAGGTGGTTTTCCCGCTGCCGAGAAAGCCGGTGATCAGATTGGTTTTAGTCACGAAAACTCCGCACAGGACATAGTGATAATGTTATCTGGATCACTTTATCCTGGCGAAGCGGCGTCGAAAAGAGAAGTGTTAAGGCGGGCTAATCTAATATTAGCCCGCGAAATAGCAGAAAATGTTAACTATTGAGCGCGGTCAGCACCGCCTGGCGTGCGCCTTGTTGCACCAGATGCTGCCAGGCCTGCTCGATGGCCTGAACAAATTGCGGGTTGGCTGGCAGGTCGCTGCCGAAAATTTCCTGCAGCGTGAGCAGCGCAGCAAACCGGTTCTCGTCGCTGCTATTCGCCACGATGTTGCGAATTTTCTCCGCCAGCGGGTCACGAACATCAATCGGCTGCCCGGCATCGTCCACGCCGCTTACATAGCGCATCCATCCGGCGACGGCCAGCGCCAGCAGTGGCCAGCGGCTGCCGTTCTGGAGATGAATACGAATGCCGTCCAGCAGACGCTGCGGTAGCTTCTGACTGCCGTCCATGGCGATTTGCCAGGTACGGTGCTGAAGCGCCGGGTTGCTGAAGCGGTCAATCAGGCTATCGGCATACGCGCCGAGGTCTACATCGGTAATGCGTAGCGTGGGGGCCTGCTCGGCCATCATCAGATGACGTGCCGCCCGGCGGTAAGATTCATCCTGCATGCAGTCGCTGATGTGCGCGTAGCCCGCAAGATAGCCGAGATAGGCAAGGAACGAGTGGCTGCCGTTAAGCATACGCAGCTTCATCTCTTCCCACGGCAGGACGTCGTTGACCATCTGAGCCCCAACGCTGCCCCAATCAGGGCGCCCGGCGACAAAGTTATCTTCTATAACCCACTGGATAAACGGTTCGCAGCTGATGGCGCACGGATCTTCCACGCCCAGTTCCTGGGTGATTTCTGCCAGCGACGCTTCGGTGGCGGCCGGGACGATACGGTCGACCATGGTGCCGGGGAAGCTGACGTATTCCGCAATCCAGCTTGCCAGCTCTGGGTCCCGGCGGGTTGCCATGTCCAGCACCGCATTTTTAACCACATGGCCGTTATCAGGAATGTTATCGCAGGAGAGGACGGTGAAGGCCGGAAGACCGCGATCGCGACGGCGGGATAGGGCTTCGACCAGAATGCCCGGCGCGGAGTGGGGCTCCGTGGGGGATTCAAGATCGTGAACGATCCGCGGCTGGGTGAAATCGAGATGACCGGTCGCCGGATCGATGCAGTAGCCTTTTTCGGTGATTGTCAGCGAGACAATCGCTACCTGCGGCTCACAGAATTTTTCGATAATCGCTGCCAGAGAATCAAGCTTCGCGTTGAGGCACTCGTGGACCGCGCCAATGATAATCGGCTGGTTGCCCGCTGCGCTCTTCTCCATCACGGTGAACAGATGATCCTGCTGGCGGAGCTGGCTCATCAGCACGTCGCCGCTAAACAGGCTGATTTCACAAATTCCCCAGTCCCCGCTGTGCTGGTTCAATACCCGGTTGGTTAACAGTGCCTGGTGGGCGCGGTGAAATGCACCAAAACCGAAGTGCACAATCCGCGAACGTAGCTGTTGTCTATCATATTGAGGGAGCTGGACGCTGGCGGGAAGGGCGCTTGAGGCGATTGTATTCATTGTTCACACATCCGATTAACGATTAATTAACGTGTGCAGTGTAAAGTTATATGACAGCAAATTGAATTGGTGTGCCGTATTTATCGCGTTAATGTGAGCTTGATCAATCAATCCCAGCGGATTTATTGACGGTTCTGAATAAACATGTATGGTAGTCGTCATTGAAGGTGATTTTATTGGTATAACAACTTTAGAGGGTGAGGCAATGGAACAAACCTGGCGTTGGTACGGCCCGAACGATCCGGTATCTCTTGATGATGTGCGTCAGGCTGGCGCGACGGGCGTCGTAACGGCATTGCACCACATTCCAAACGGTCAGGTATGGCCGGTTGAAGAAATTAAACAGCGTAAAGCGATGCTGGCTGAAAAAGGTCTGACCTGGTCCGTGGTTGAGAGTATCCCGGTTCACGAAGATATTAAGACCGGCTCCGGTGAGTACAAAACCTGGATTGCCAACTATCAGCAGAGCATCCGCAACCTGGCTGAATGTGGCATCGACACCGTCTGCTACAACTTCATGCCGATCCTCGACTGGACGCGTACTGACCTCGAGTACACTCTGGAAGATGGCTCTAAAGCGCTGCGCTTTGACCAGATCGCTTTTGCGGCGTTTGAGCTGCACATCCTGAAGCGTGAAGGCGCACAGGCGGATTACACCGCAGAAGAGCAGCGTGAGGCTCAGGAATATTTCCAGGCAATGACCGAAGCGGAAGTCACTAAGCTGACCCGCAACATCATTGCTGGCCTGCCGGGTGCGGAAGAGGGTTACACCCTGGACCAGTTCCGTGCGCGTCTGGCGGAATACGACCACATCAGCAAAGAAAACCTGCGTGAAAACATGGCGGTCTTCCTGCGCGCTATCGTGCCGGTAGCGGAAGAAGTGGGCGTGCGTCTGGCGGTTCATCCGGACGATCCACCGCGTCCAATCCTCGGCCTGCCGCGTATCGTTTCTACCATTGAAGATATGCAGTGGCTGAAAGAGACCGTTGATAGCATCAACAACGGCTTCACCATGTGCACCGGTTCTTACGGCGTGCGTGCGGATAACGATCTGGTGAAAATGATCGAGACCTTCGGCGACCGTATCCACTTCACGCACCTGCGTTCTACCTGCCGTGAAGGGAACCCGAAAACCTTCCACGAAGCTGCACACCTGCAGGGCGATGTGAACATGGTTGCGGTAGTTGATGCGATTCTGACCGAAGAGCAGCGTCGTAAGAAAGCGGGCGATCTGCGTCCTATCCCAATGCGTCCTGACCACGGCCACCAGATGCTGGATGACCTGAAGAAGAAAACCAACCCAGGCTATTCTGCGATTGGTCGTCTGAAAGGTCTGGCGGAAGTGCGCGGCGTTGAGCTGGCGCTGAAAATGACCAAGTTCCGCGATCTGCTGTAATTCGTCATTTTCTCAAAATAAAAAAGGGCAGCCGTTTGGTTGCCCTTTTTGTTGGCCTATTTTCGTAGCCCGGACGAGGCGTCATCGCGCCGACTCCGGGAAATCCCGGCGTCGCGTTGCTCGGCCGGGCTACCAAAGATAGTTAGTCCGCGCGGCACATATAGCGTTTTTCTTCGATATGAACGCGAATTTTTTCGCCGGTGGTCAGGTATTCAGGAACCTGTACAACCAGACCGGTGGTCAGGGTTGCTGGCTTGGTACGGGAGCTGGCGGAAGCGCCTTTGATGCCCGGTGCCGTTTCAACGATTTCCAGATCGACCGTCTGTGGCAGTTCCAGCGCCAGAACCCGACCATCCCACAGCAGAACCTGCATTTCCGGCATACCGCCTTCAGGAATGAACTGCAATTCTTCAGCAATCTGGTCGTGGGTGAAGATGTACGGGGTGTAATCTTCTTTATCCATGAACACGTATTCGTTGCCATCAATGTAGGAGAAGTCAACGAAGCGGCGGTTCAGGGTCACGGTATCAACCATGTCGTCGCCTTTAAAACGCTCTTCAACCTTCAGGCCGGTGCTGACATCGGAGAAGCGCATTTTGTACAGCGTTGCTGCGCCACGGGCGCTCGGTGACTGAATATCAATATTTTTTACAATCAGCAGTTTGCCGTTGTAATTCAGCACCATACCTTTTTTAATTTCGTTCGCTCTTGGCATTGCAATTATCCTGTGAACTAGGGTGTCAAAAATATCGCGTAAAAGTACTCGTGCCGGGCGTTTCAGGCAAGAGGATTTAAAGGCTTTTGCTATGCCTGCTCAAAAGGTGGTAATGTGCGCGCCACCACCTTATCTACTCTACAGAGAACCCGCGATGGAATGTCGTCCGGACTGCGGGGCTTGCTGCACTGCACCTTCAATCTCCAGCCCCATTCCCGGCATGCCCAACGGCAAACCGGCTAACACGCCCTGCGTGCAGCTCGACGATCGCCAGCGGTGTAAAATCTTTGGCTCACCGCTGCGCCCGAAGGTGTGCGCAGGGTTGCAGCCCGCGCCTGAAATGTGCGGCGTCACCCGCGACGCGGCGATGACCTATCTGCTTCACCTCGAAGCGCTGACTGCGCCCTAAACGTCTTTAATCCGCACCAGGCAGCAAAGGGTGGCGACGCACAGCGCCAGCGCAATCCAGAATACGGTGTGGTAGTTCCAGATTTCCGCCACGACGCCCGCCAGCGAACCGGCGATGATCCAGCCGACGCGCGAAGTATTGGCGTACAGCGTGGTGGCTGAACCGGCTTGCCCCGGCATCAAATCCTGGAAGTACAGCATGCCAATCCCGCCGAGAATACCGATATACACCGCGTTCAGTAGCTGCATGGCCAGCAACAGCGTTGGGCTGCTGAAGGTTAGCATGCCTATATAGAAGAATAGCCCAGCCACGGCGGCCAGGCGCATCAGGAAGCGCTTACCCAGGCGTTTGGCAAAGTAGCCCGCAATCAGCATCGTCGGGATCTCCAACCCGGCGGCGGTGCCCATCATCACCCCAGCCAGTTTCTCCGGCAAATGCAGTTCATTAATGATATACAGCGGCATATTGATGATATAGAGGCTGTTAGTGCCCCACATCAGGGTACAGATAACAAACAGCAGCAGCGCATCGCGACGGTTGGTGCGCGGTGCCTGAATCGTACCGCTGGCCGCCGCTTTCTCCTTGCGCATGGTTGGCAAAAACAGCCAGACCATCGCACCACAGACCACAAACGCCACCGCAGCCGACAGATACATCACCGTAAAGCTAAAGCCCATTGCCAGTGCGTAGGCCAGCGGCGGGCCAATCACCCACGCCAGCGACACCTGCGCACGCATAATCGAGCTGAACATTACCGCCTCGCGGCCGGTTTTATCGGCGTGCTCGCGGGCGAGGGCAAACATTTGCGGGTTGGCCGTGGAGCCAAAGCTGCTGAGGAAGACACCGACAAACAGCAAAATAAAGTAGTTGCGGTTCCAGGCGAACAGTATGCAGGCCAGCACGCCGAGCAGGCAGCAGACCACGATCAAATTTTTACGGTCGCCGCGTTTATCCGAGTAGCCCGCCAGAAATTGGCTGACCAGGATGCCGATAACGGCGCTGCCGGTGAAAAAGAAGCCGACCATCGCCGGGCGAACGTGCACTTCATTACTGAGGAACAGGCTCAGCGTTGGGGTCTGTAGTGCGCCGGCAATACCGGTTAAAAAGGCAACAATCAGAAAGGATGACGAGGTGAAATCAAACGATCGCCGTGGGGCGGCGGCGGTACTGTTTTGCATGTTGTTTTATCGGTCGCTTTAGGAGAGGCGGGGAGTTTACGCCGCGACTCAGAAAATGAACAGTAACCTAAATCAAATTCGGCACGAAAAATTAAAAGGCCATTTCAAAATCTAGCTTACGTCTTGCTGAAGCAGTTGTTGAGTCGCCATCAGCGCGTCAGCAGATGTGGCGAGAATGCTAATGAAATGTGCTGTAGATCTAATTTATGCAATCAAATTGTCAGCAAAACTTGCAGGCTGATTAAGAAAGGCACAATATTATTGAAACGTTTCAGCGTCGTCTTCAGCACCTCACTCGCTAAGTACGACGATTTTTTCTCACCAAAGCTGAATCGATTCAATTCAGCGCGCGAGGGGAACCATGTTCCAGTTAACTGTTCAGGATATTCATCCCGGCCAGCAGGCCGCGAATAAAGAAGAGGCTATTCGGCAGGTTGCTGCGGCGCTCGTCAGCGCAGGCAACGTTGCTGACGGTTACGTTGCCGGTATGCTGGCGCGTGAGCAACAAACCTCCACTTTCCTTGGCAACGGCATTGCGATTCCGCACGGCACCACCGATACCCGCGATCAGGTGCTGAAAACCGGTGTTCAGGTTTATCAATTTCCGCAGGGCGTAACCTGGGGCGAAGGCCAGACGGCGTATGTCGCTATTGGTATCGCCGCCAGCTCCGATGAGCACCTCGGCTTGCTGCGTCAGCTGACGCATGTACTGAGCGATGACGCGGTGGCTGAACAGCTGAAAACCGCCACCACTGCAGAAGAGCTGCGTGCGCTGCTGATGGGTGAAAAGCAGAGCGAAGCGCTGAAGCTTGATAACGACACGCTCTCGCTTGACGTGGTCGCCAGTGACCTGGTGACGCTGCAGGCGCTTAACGCCGCACGTCTGAAAGAAGCGGGCGCGGTAGATGCCAACTTTGTGGCGCGCGTGATTAACGAGCAGCCGCTGAACTTGGGCCAGGGTATCTGGCTGAATGACAGCGCGGAAGGCAACCTGCGCAGCGCTATCGCGGTAAGCCGCGCGGCAACGCCATTTACCGTCGGTGACGCTTCTGCCTCACTGCTGATCTCCGTCGCCATGGCCGATGCCCAGCCGACCGCGGTGCTGAACCGCCTGGTCAATATTCTGCTGGACAACAAAGCTGAACGTCTGCTGAAAGCCGATGCCGCTACGCTGCTGGCGCTGCTGACCAGTGATGAAGCGCTGGCTGAAGACGTGCTGAATGAAGAATTCGTAGTGCGTAACGAACACGGTCTGCACGCCCGTCCGGGCACCGTGCTGGTGAACACCATTAAACAGTTTAACAGTGACATTACCGTCACCAATCTTGACGGCAGCGGTAAACCAGCCAACGGACGTAGCCTGATGAAGGTTGTCGCGCTGGGTGTCAAAAAAGGTCATCGCCTGCGCTTTACCGCACAGGGTGATGATGCTCGTCAGGCGCTGGACGCTATTGGCGAAGCCATTGCTTCAGGCCTCGGGGAGGGCGCATAAATGAGCAGAAGAGTAGCCACAATTACCTTAAACCCAGCCTATGATTTGGTAGGGTTCACGCCAGAAGTTGAGCGTGGCGAAGTGAACCTGGTGCGTACCACCGGGCTGCACGCAGCGGGTAAAGGCATCAACGTGGCCAAAGTGCTGAAGGACTTAGGCATCGACGTCACCGTAGGTGGTTTCCTGGGGAAAGACAACCAGGATGGTTTTCAGCAGCTGTTCAGCGAACTGGGCATTGCTAACCGTTTCCAGGTCGTCCAGGGCCGTACCCGTATTAACGTCAAGCTGACGGAAAAAGATGGTGAAGTTACCGACTTCAACTTCTCTGGTTTTGAAGTTACCCCGTCCGACTGGGAGCGTTTCGTCAATGATTCCCTGAGCTGGCTGGGTCAGTTCGACATGGTGTGCGTGAGCGGCAGTCTGCCAGCGGGCGTGAGCCCTGAAGCGTTCACCGACTGGATGACGCGTCTGCGTAGCCAGTGTCCGTGCATAATTTTCGACAGCAGCCGTGAAGCGCTGGTTGCCGGGCTGAAAGCCGCGCCGTGGTTGGTGAAGCCAAACCGCCGCGAGCTGGAAATCTGGGCTGGTCGCAAGCTGCCTGAAATGAAAGATGTGATTGAAGCGGCCCACGCGCTGCGCGAGCAGGGTATTGCTCACGTGGTGATTTCGCTGGGTGCAGAAGGCGCGCTTTGGGTTAACGCCTCCGGCGAATGGATCGCCAAGCCGCCGTCAATGGAAGTGGTAAGCACCGTAGGGGCAGGGGATTCAATGGTTGGCGGTCTGATTTACGGCCTGCTGATGCGCGAGTCCAGCGAGCATACCCTGCGTCTGGCGACCGCCGTTGCAGCGCTGGCGGTAAGCCAGAGCAACGTCGGGATCACCGACCGTACCCAGTTGGCCGCGATGATGGCGCGCGTCGACCTGAAACCTTTTAACTAACAGCGGGAGAGGCGTATGAAAACGCTGCTGATTATCGATGCCAAACTCGGACAGGCTCGCGCTTATATGGCGAAGACCCTGCTGGGTGCGGCGGCGCAGAAAGCGCGCCTGGAGTTCATTGATAACCCGAACGACGCCGACCTGGCGATCGTGCTGGGCACAGCTCTGCCAGCGGATACCGCGTTGGCAGGTAAACAGGTTTACCTTGGCGACATCAACCGTGCAGTTTCCCATCCGGAACTGTTCCTGAGCGAAGCCAAATCCCACGCCCTGCCTTACGAGGCTCCGGCGCAAGCCGAACCTACCGCAAAAGGTGCCGTAAAACGCATTGTGGCGGTTACCGCGTGCCCGACCGGCGTGGCGCACACCTTTATGGCGGCTGAAGCCATTGAAACCGAAGCTAAAAAACGCGGTCTGTGGGTGAAAGTGGAAACCCGTGGTTCCGTGGGTGCCGGTAACGCGATTACGCCAGAAGAAGTTGAGCAGGCGGATCTGGTTATCGTAGCGGCGGATATTGAAGTGGATCTGGCGAAATTTGCTGGCAAGCCGATGTACCGCACCACCACCGGTCTGGCGCTGAAGAAAACCGCGCAGGAACTGGATAAAGCGATGGTTGAGGCGAAGCCGTATCAACCGACTGGCCAGAGTAAATCCCCTGCGGATTCCGCGAAGAAAGAGAGCGGCGGCGGGGCGTATCGTCACCTGCTGACCGGTGTTTCTTATATGCTGCCAATGGTGGTGGCGGGTGGTCTGTGTATCGCCCTGTCGTTTGCCTTCGGTATCAAAGCGTTTGAAGTGAAAGGCACGCTGGCGGCGGCGCTGATGCAGATTGGCGGCGGTTCAGCCTTCGCGCTGATGGTGCCGGTACTGGCGGGCTTTATTGCCTTCTCCATTGCTGACCGTCCGGGCCTGACCCCAGGTCTTATCGGCGGTATGCTGGCGGTGAGCGGCGGTTCCGGGTTTATCGGCGGTATCATTGCAGGCTTCCTGGCCGGCTACGTCGCGAAACTTATCAGCACCAGGCTGAAGCTACCGCCAAGCATGGAAGCGCTGAAGCCAATCCTGATAATCCCGCTGGTCTCCAGCCTGATCGTTGGTCTGGCGATGATCTACCTGATCGGCACCCCGGTTGCGGCGCTGCTGAACTGGCTGACCCACTGGCTGCAAACCATGGGTACCGCGAACGCGGTCCTGCTGGGTGCGATCCTCGGTGCGATGATGTGTACCGACATGGGTGGCCCGGTGAACAAAGCGGCATACGCATTCGGCGTTGGTCTGCTGAGTACCCAAACCTACGCGCCGATGGCGGCGATTATGGCGGCCGGTATGGTTCCACCGCTGGCAATGGGTATTGCTACGCTGATTGCGCGTAAGAAATTCGATCAGGGTCAACGTGAAGGTGGTAAAGCGGCGCTGGTTCTGGGCCTGTGCTTTATCTCCGAAGGGGCGATTCCGTTCGCGGCTCGTGACCCAATGCGCGTCCTGCCTTGCTGTATCGTCGGCGGTGCCGTTACCGGTGCTATCTCGATGGCGGTTGGTGCGAAACTGATGGCACCACACGGTGGTCTGTTCGTCCTGCTGATCCCTGGCGCTATCACGCCGGTGGTGGGTTATCTGGTGGCGATTATCGTGGGTACGCTGGTGGCTGGCCTCTCTTACGCGGTGTTGAAACGCCCGGAAGCCGTCGCTAAACAGGCATAAGTTTACCTTCATTCGGAAAGGGCAGAGCGATCTCTGCCCTTTTTTTATTTTTCAAATCTGTGTCCTGCCTTTCAATTTTTTCCTCGCTTTCAGTCGCCTGCAATAAAAATTTGTGACTCCCCTCATATCTATTCATTTTCGCGCTTGCGGATGGATTTACTTTATCTAAATCCAGCTTATTATGAGCACATGTTTGATAATGAACATGTGCTCTAATAAATTTCATTGCGATCAACATCGTTAACGAACTCATTTTTATGGCAATTTATTGCCAGAGGACGTGCTATGCGTGAAAAGGAATACATTGTCACTATTGGCTCTGCCAATATGGACGTGGCAGGATATTCGCATGCTTCTTTAAACTATGCAGATTCCAACCCAGGCAAAATAAAATTCACTCCTGGCGGCGTCGGGCGCAACATTGCACATAATTTGGCACTGCTGGGAAAGGACTCGTGGTTATTAACGGCCGTCGGCAGTGACTTTTATGGTCAGTCATTATTAGCCCAGACCAGTCAGCCAGGTGTGCACGTTGATAAATGCCTTATCGTTTCTGGGGAAAATACCTCAAGTTATTTATCTCTGTTGGATAATACTGGTGAAATGCTGGTGGCTATCAACGATATGAGTATCACCGAATATATTTCTGCTGAGTTTTTAGCGCAGCATATGGATTTTATTCGTGGGGCAAAGGTGATTATTGCCGACTGTAATATCAGCGAAGCGGCGCTGACCTGGGTGCTGGAAAACGCTGGCTCCACGCCGGTGTTTGTCGACCCGGTCTCAGCCTGGAAGTGCGTCAAAATTCGCGAGCGGTTAGGCAAAATCCATACCCTGAAACCGAACCGTCTGGAAGCCGAAACCCTAAGCGGTATCACGCTCTCAGGGCGAGAAGATGTCGGCAAAGTCGCCGCATGGTTCCATGATCACGGCCTGAATCGCCTGGTGCTTAGCATGGGCGGCGACGGCGTTTACTACAGCGATATTCACGGTGAACACGGCTGGTCGCGGCCGCTGAAAACCAACGTTATTAATGTTACCGGGGCCGGTGATGCGATGATGGCCGGGCTAGCTTCCTGCTGGGTTGATAACGTGCCGTTTATTGAGTCTGTCCGATTTGCGCAGGGTTGTTCATCAATGGCGCTGTCCAGTGAATATACCAATAACCCTGATCTGTCTATTGCGAACGTTACATCGTTAGTGGAGAAAATAGAATGTCTGAATTAACTCTTTCCCCTGAATTATTACAAATTTCACCAGAAGTCCAGGAAGCCTTAAACAGCAAAAAGCCGATTGTTGCGCTGGAGTCGACCATTATTTCTCACGGCATGCCTTTCCCACAGAATGCGCAAACGGCGATTGAAGTTGAAGAAACCATTCGCAAGCACGGTGCTGTTCCTGCAACGATTGCGATTATTGGCGGCGTAATGAAAGTGGGCCTGAGCAAAGAGGAAATCGAATTATTAGGCCGCGAAGGGCATAGCGTGACGAAAGTCAGCCGCCGTGATTTACCGTTTGTGGTTGCCGCCGGAAAAAATGGCGCGACCACCGTTGCCTCTACCATGATTATTGCCGCGCTGGCCGGTATTAAAGTCTTTGCTACCGGCGGTATTGGCGGTGTTCACCGCGGTGCGGAACATTCATTCGATATTTCTGCCGATTTACAAGAGCTGGCGCATACCAACGTTACGGTTATTTGTGCAGGCGCGAAATCTATTCTCGACCTCGGCTTAACCACTGAATATCTGGAAACCTTTGGTGTGCCGCTGATTGGCTATCAAACCCAGGCGCTGCCCGCATTTTTCTGCCGTACCAGTCCTTTTGAGGTCAGCATTCGCCTCGATAGTGCGAAAGAAATTGCTCGTGCGATGGCGGTGAAATGGCAGGCCGGTCTGAACGGCGGTCTGGTGGTGGCAAACCCTATTCCAGAACAGTTTGCGATGGCGGAAGAAACCATCAATGCAGCCATCGACAGAGCGGTGAGGGAAGCGGAAGAGCAGGGCGTTGTGGGCAAAGAGAGCACGCCGTTCCTGCTGGCTCGCGTGGCGGAATTGACCGGTGGCGATAGCCTGAAATCCAACATTCAGCTGGTGTTCAACAACGCGGTGCTGGCTTGTGAAATTGCGAAGGAGTATCAACGCCTCGCATAAACCAACTTCACGGGCAGCGTGCGGTCGCCCGCGAATATCAAACATACCAAAACCTGGCGTTTACGCCGGGTTTCCTGGCATGAAGGGAAAATCATTATGGATATAATGAGAAGTCTTGTGGGTATGGTGGTATTGCTGGCCATCGCGTTTTTGCTGTCAGTGAATAAAAAGCGCATTAGCCTGCGTACCGTTGGCGCAGCGCTGGTGCTGCAAATTGCCATCGGCGGCATTATGCTCTATTTCCCTCCGGGGAAATGGCTGGTGGAGCAAGCGGCGCTGGGCGTTCATAAGGTGATGTCCTACAGCGATGCGGGCAGCGCCTTTATTTTTGGCTCGCTGGTGGGGCCGAAGATGGATGTGCTGTTTGACGGAGCGGGCTTTATCTTCGCCTTCCGCGTGCTGCCCGCCATTATCTTTGTTACCGCGCTTATCAGCCTGCTTTACTACATTGGCGTGATGGGGCTGCTGATTCGCGTACTGGGCGGTATTTTCCAGAAAGCACTGAACATCAGCAAAATTGAGTCCTTCGTGGCCGTGACCACCATTTTCCTTGGGCAAAATGAGATCCCGGCGATCGTCAAACCGTTTATTCATCGCCTGAATCGCAATGAGCTGTTTACCGCAATTTGTAGCGGCATGGCGTCTATCGCGGGGTCGATGATGATTGGCTATGCGGGCATGGGGGTGCCGATTGATTACCTGCTGGCGGCCTCGCTGATGGCTATTCCCGGCGGGATCCTGTTTGCCCGTATGCTGAGCCCGGCAACCGAGGCATCAACTGTCACCTTCGAGAACCTGTCATTTACCGAAACGCCGCCAAAAAGCATCATTGAAGCCGCGGCGAGCGGGGCGATGACCGGCCTGAAAATTGCGGCTGGTGTAGCGACGGTGGTGATGGCTTTTGTCGCCATTATCGCGCTGATTAACGGCATTATTGGCGGTATTGGCGGCTGGTTTGGTTTCGGTCATGCGACCCTGGAAGGGATTTTTGGTTGGGTGCTGGCGCCACTTGCCTGGATTATGGGCGTCGACTGGAGCGATGCGACGCTTGCGGGCAGCTTGATCGGTCAGAAGCTGGCGATCAACGAATTCGTCGCCTATCTCAACTTCTCACCGTACCTGCAAGCCGGCGGTTCGCTGGACGTGAAGACGATTGCGATTATCTCGTTTGCCCTGTGCGGTTTTGCCAACTTTGGCTCTATCGGGGTGGTGGTCGGGGCATTTTCCGCCATTGCGCCTCAGCGAGCGCCGGAAATTGCTCAGCTCGGGATGCGCGCGCTGGCGGCGGCAACGCTCTCTAACCTGATGAGCGCCACCATCGCCGGGCTCTTTATCGGATTGTCATAATTAACGGAACCGTAAAGCCCAGGCGTTATGCCTGGGCATTTTGCAGTAAGTAAATTGCGTTATCAGCGGAGAGGGTCGGGTTATTGATGCTGACGCTGGCGCGCGATAGCGCAGCGCAGGCCATGGCGAAATTCGCGCGGTCGCGAAACTCGCTCCCTTCCAGAAAACCGTAAATCAGCCCCGCCATAAAGCCGTCATCGGCACCGAAGCTATCGACAACGGTGTGCGCAGGTGGCGTCAGAACGAACTGCTCGCCATCTTTCTCGCTGCAGAAAACCGACTCATCTTCCAGACAGACAAAAATATGCTGAACACCCTGCTGATGCAGCGCATTGACGGCCTGAACGCGGTCGGCAGCGGAAACAATAGGCTGGCCCCACAGAATCTCCAGCTCTTTCTGCGTCGGTTTTAGGGTATGAATACGTGAGAACCAGGTCTTGATTTTGGCCGCTTTAAACTCGGATACGGTATCCACGAACACCGGAATATCATCGGCAATGGTAAAGACCCACTCAATGGCTTCCGGCGTCAGGTTACAGTCAGCCAGCACTACGCCCGCGTGGCGAATCAACTCTCGCGAACCGTTCAATAGCTGTGGCGTGAGCTGCTCAAGGATATGGGTGTCGTTAATGGCCAGCACCGTCTCTTCTTGCTGATTGGCAATGGAGAGATAGGTGGCGGTGCTATGCCCGTGCAGGCGAATACAGCTGGAGATATTCACCCCGGCCTGGCGGGTCTGTTCCAGCAGCGTTTCGCCGTAAAAATCACTGCCGACCGCCGAGATAAGATGCACATCGCGGCCCAATAACGCCAGGTTGTGGGCTATGTTGCGCCCCACGCCGCCGGCTGAACAGCGGATGTTACCTGGGTTAGAAGCGGCCTGTGGATAGTGAATATCTGCAATGCCGCGAATATCCATATTGATGGCACCCACCACCACGCAGTACTCCTGCTCGGTGAGGATATAGCCCTTACCTTTGATCATTCCTTTGCGCATCAGATCCATAATATGCGCCGCCACGCGAGAGCGGCTGATCTGCAAAATATCGGCAATCTCGTTTTGCTGAATCAGCGGATTGCGGCGCAGGATCTTGAGTATCTGCTTTTCCCTGTCGTTCATGATTAGGCTTCCACCGTTTCCTGCTGTTGCGCCTTCAGCCAGGCAATCTCTTCACCCCAGATATCCGGGTTGGTGGTTTCCAGCACCAGCGGGATACCGTCAAAGCGGTTGTCCTGCATGATGAAGCGGAACGCATCGTGCCCGATATTGCCGAGGCCCAGACTCTGGTGGCGGTCAACGCGGCTGCCGAACTCGCTTTTGGCGTCGTTGAGGTGCATGCCGCGCAGATACTGGAAGCCGACAATGCGTTCGAATTCAGCAAAGGTTTCCGCGCAGGCTTCGGTGGTTCGCAGGTCGTAGCCCGCGGCGAACGCGTGGCAGGTATCGATGCAGACGCCGACGCGGGACTTATCTTCTACGCCGTCAATAATGGCCGCCAGATGCTCGAACTTAAAGCCGAGGTTGCTGCCTTGACCGGCCGTGTTCTCAATCACCGCCGTGACGCCTTCGGTCTGCGCCAGCGCGATATTGATGGATTCGGCAATCCGCGCCAGGCACTTGTCTTCGTCAATTTGCAGCAGGTGGCTGCCCGGGTGGAAGTTCAGCAACGTTAGCCCCAACTGCTGGCAGCGTGCCAGTTCGTCGATAAAGGCTTCGCGGGATTTCTCCAGCGCCTCCTCAACCGGGTGGCCGAGGTTAATCAGGTAGCTGTCGTGAGGAAGAATTTGTGCCGGGGTGTAGTGATATTTTTCACAGGCGGCTTTGAAGTCGTCGATAACCTCGGTGGTTAACGGCGCGGCGCGCCACTGGCGCTGATTTTTGGTGAACAGGGCGAATGCGGTCGCTTCGATTTCCGCAGCCCGAATTGCGGCATTTGCCAGGCCGCCCGCGGCGCTGACGTGCGCTCCAATGTATTTCATATCGTTAAACCCGCCATACTCAAAAGGGGAGAGTATAGCGGGTTCGGGGGGGTTAGTCGTTGTCGATTATGCCATCACGCTATGGATAGCGTAGTTAATCGCACCGCCGCCAACAATCAGCCAGATGAACAGCACCAGCGCCATCATCAGCGGTTTTGCACCAGCTTTTTTCAGTGCGCTAACGTGCGTGGTCACACCCAATGCCGCCATGGCCATGGCCAGCATAATGGTGTCCAGCGTAATCAGCATTTGCACCACGCTGTTTGGCAGCAGGTGGAACGAGTTAAAGATAGTGACCACGATAAACATGATGGCAAACCATGGGATCGTGATTTTGCTTTTCTCGGTCGCACCAGCCGGAGCCAGTTGTTTAACGCGAGCGGCCATAAACAGCAGGAACGGCGCCAGCATCATCACGCGCAGCATTTTCGCAATGACCGCTGCGTTTTCGGTTTCTGGCGTCACCGCATGGCCTGCCGCCACAACCTGCGCCACTTCGTGCATGGTGGAACCGATATAGATCCCGTAAGCCTCAGGGCTAAACCAGTGTGCCAGCAGCGGGTACATGGCAGGGTAGATGAAGATTGCCAACGTACCGAAGATAACCACGGTCGCTACCGCAACGGTCACTTTGCTTGCCTCAGCTTTTACTACGGGTTCGGTCGCCAGTACCGCTGCCGCGCCGCAGATGCTGCTACCCGCGCCAATCAGCCAGCTGGTGTGTTTATCCAGGCCAAAGACTTTTTGCCCGAGCCAGCAGGCCATCGTAAAGGTGCTGCAAAGCGTCAGGGCATCAATAACAATCCCGCTCACGCCCACGTCTGCAATCTGGGAAAAGGTCAGGCGGAAGCCATAAAGAATGATCCCCAGACGCAGTAAATGCTGCTTAGCGAACAGTACGCCGCCGTCGCAGGACTGCCAGAGTTTCGGGTAAATCGTGTTACCAATCACCATCCCAAACAGGATGGCCAGCGTCAATGCGCTCATGCCGACGCCTGCAACGGCCGGGATATTGCCGATCCAGACCGCGGCGCCGGTAATCACGGCGGTCAGCGCAAGACCTGGGATAAAATGTTTGATACCGCGATGATGATGCGTTTCTAAGGTGACCTGTGTCATAGCCTTCTCCTTTGTCTGGCTAAAAGAGTACGCCTCGCTGGTTTAAAGATAAAATTGATTATATATTTATAATTAATCGTAATAACTGGTAAGGGCGGCCCGTGCGGGCTGAAGCGCTATGCATATCACGCTGCGGCAGTTAGAAGTTTTTGCAGAGGTACTGAAAAGTGGCTCAACCACCCAGGCATCGCAGATGCTGGCGCTGTCGCAGTCGGCGGTCAGCGCGGCGCTCACCGATCTGGAAGGCCAACTCGGCGTTCAGCTTTTTGACCGCGTCGGTAAACGGCTGGTGGTTAACGAGCACGGTCGCCTGCTCTACCCGCGCGCGCTGGCGCTGCTGGAACAGGCTGGAGAAATAGAACAGCTGTTTCGCGAAGATAACGGCGCGATTCGCGTCTATGCCAGTAGCACCATCGGCAACTATATTTTGCCGGGCATTATCGCCCGCTACCGCAAAGACTTTCCTACGCTGCCGCTGGAGCTAAGCGTGGGCAACAGCCAGGATGTGATTAACGCGGTGGCGGACTTCCGCGTCGATATTGGCCTTATCGAAGGCCCATGCCACTCGGCGGACATTATTGCCGAGCCGTGGCTCGATGATGAGCTGGTGGTGTTCTCCGCGCCGAACAGCGCCTGGCTGCTGGGGGAGGTGACGCTCGAGAAGCTGGCAATGGCGCCGTGGATCCTGCGTGAGAAGGGGTCGGGCACGCGGGAAATCGTCGATTATCTGCTGCTCTCGCATCTGCCGCAGTTCCAGATGGGTATGGAGTTGGGTAACTCGGAAGCCATTAAACACGCGGTACGTCATGATCTTGGCATCAGTTGCCTGTCGCGGCGGGTGATCGCTGAACAGCTAGAAGCCGGGACGCTGGTGGAGGTCTCCATTCCGCTGCCGACGCTTAGCCGTACGCTGTGGCGCATCCATCATCGGCAAAAGCACCTCTCCAACGCCCTCAAGCGTTTTCTGCACTACTGCGATATCTAAAATCGCCATCGGATGCTTTACTTATAATAAGAGAGCGATCATGAAGCTCTCTTATAACTGCGCATTTCTACCGTGATATGCCGGAATCGTCTGTTACAATCGCGCCTCATTTTTTGGATGGATAGCATTTTCACATGGGTTCCGAAACAAAAACCACACAAGCGCCCGCGTTACGTCGCGAACTCAAGGCGCGTCACCTGACGATGATCGCCATTGGCGGTTCCATTGGTACAGGTCTGTTTGTTGCGTCCGGCGCAACCATTTCTCAGGCGGGTCCGGGCGGCGCTCTGTTTTCCTATATTCTGATTGGCCTGATGGTGTACTTCCTGATGACCAGTCTTGGCGAGCTGGCAGCCTATATGCCGGTATCCGGTTCTTTTGCCACCTATGGCCAGAACTATGTGGAAGAGGGCTTCGGCTTCGCGCTGGGCTGGAACTACTGGTACAACTGGGCGGTGACGATTGCCGTCGACCTGGTCGCCGCACAGCTGGTGATGAGCTGGTGGTTCCCGGATACCCCAGGCTGGATCTGGAGTGCGCTGTTCCTGTGCGTTATCTTCCTGCTGAACTACATCTCGGTTAAAGGCTTTGGCGAAGCGGAGTACTGGTTCTCGCTGATCAAAGTCGCGACCGTTATCATCTTTATTATTGTCGGCATCATGATGATCCTCGGCATCTTCAAAGGTGCACAGCCGGTGGGCTGGAGCAACTGGACAACCGGTGATGCGCCGTTTGCCGGTGGGTTATCAGCGATGATTGGCGTGGCGATGATCGTCGGCTTCTCCTTCCAGGGCACCGAACTTATCGGTATTGCTGCAGGTGAATCTGAAGATCCAGAGAAGAACATTCCGCGCGCGGTCCGTCAGGTGTTCTGGCGTATCCTGCTGTTCTATGTGTTCGCGATCCTGATTATCAGCCTGATCATCCCTTACACCGATCCAAGCCTGCTGCGTAACGACGTGAAAGATATCTCCGTCAGCCCGTTCACGCTGGTCTTTGAACATGCGGGTCTGCTCTCTGCGGCGGCGATTATGAACGCGGTTATCCTGACGGCGGTGCTGTCGGCAGGTAACTCCGGGATGTACGCTTCTACCCGTATGCTCTACACCCTGGCCTGCGACGGCAAAGCGCCACGCATCTTCGCGAAGCTCTCCCGTGGCGGCGTGCCGCGTAACGCGCTGTATGCGACAACCGTGATTGCTGGCCTGTGCTTCCTGACGTCAATGTTTGGCAACCAGACCGTCTACCTGTGGCTGCTGAACACCTCCGGGATGACCGGCTTTATCGCCTGGCTGGGGATTGCGATTAGCCATTATCGTTTCCGTCGTGGCTATGTGATGCAGGGTCATGACCTGAATAATCTGCCGTACCGTTCCGGGTTCTTCCCGCTGGGGCCAATCTTCGCCTTCGTACTGTGCCTGATTATTACCCTGGGCCAGAATTACGAAGCCTTCCTGGCCGATACCATCGACTGGGGCGGCGTAGCAGCAACCTATATTGGTATTCCGCTGTTCCTGGTTATCTGGTTCGGTTATAAGCTGACCCGCGGAACGCACTTCGTGAGCTATAGCGAAATGCACTTCCCGGAACGCTTTAAGAAATAATTAGCCGTTCGGTATAATGTGAAAACCTCTCTCCGGAGAGGTTTTTTTATGCTTGCCGTCTATAAAATCGACGCAAATAGTTACTTCTTGACATAACTTTAAATAAACTTAATTGATAATCATTATCATTACGTTTATTATCACGCCTCATATAAATAGATGAAGCCATTTCCACTCCTGATGGATAAAACCTGGAGGGACCAGCCACATCTGCATAAAACAACAGGCCGTCGGTCAACGGCATTGCAGCAGCATTTGTGAGTAAGACCTCTTTGTTTTAATTCAGTATTCACCTCATGGAGATAGGAAATGTTCAGGTTAAACCCCTTGGTTCGGGGCGGGCTTTGTGCGTCCGTAATGTCCCTGGCGCTGCCGGTCAGCGCTGCAGATGATAAAGACGTGATGGTCGTGACGGCGGCTGCCACCGAACAAAGCGTGAAGGATGCGCCTGCGAGTATCAGCGTCATCACCCAGGAAGATCTGCAGCGCAAGCCGGTGCAGAACCTGAAGGATGTGCTGAAAGAAGTGCCGGGCGTTCAGCTCACCAACGAAGGGGATAACCGTCAGGGCGTGAGTATTCGCGGCCTGGACAGCAGCTATACCCTGATTCTTATTGACGGCAAGCGCGTCAACTCGCGTAACGTCGTCTTCCGCCACAATGATTTCGATCTCAACTGGATCCCGGTAGACGCCATCGAACGTATTGAAGTGGTGCGCGGGCCGATGTCTTCGCTGTACGGCTCCGATGCACTGGGCGGCGTGGTCAACATCATCACCAAAAAGATTGGCGCCAAATGGACCGGCACCGTCACCGCGGATACCACCATTCAGGAACACCGCGACCGTGGCGACACCTGGAACGGCCAGTTCTATACCGCCGGTCCGCTGGTGGATGGCGTGCTTGGCATGAAAGCATTTGGCAGTCTGGCAAAGCGCGAGAAGGACGATCAACAACCCTCCAGCACCAGCGCGACCGGTGAGAGCCCTCGTATTGAAGGCTTCACCAGCCGCGATGCCAACGTCGAGTTTGCCTGGACGCCGAACGAGAGCAACGACATCACCGCAGGCTATGGCTTCGACCGCCAGGACCGCGACTCCGATTCGCTCGACCGTAACCGTGTTGAGCGCCAGAACTACTCGTTGAGCCACAATGGCCGCTGGGAGCTGGGCAACAGCGAGCTTAAGTATTACGGCGAGAAGGTGGTGAATAAGAACCCGGGTAACACCAGTGAAATCACCTCTGAAAGCAACACCATCGACGGTAAATACGTGCTGCCGCTGGGTGCGATAAATCAACTGGTGACCTTAGGTGGCGAATGGCGTCACGACAAGCTGAGCGACCCGGTTAACCTGACGCGCGGCACCAGCAGCGAAACTTCAGCCAGCCAGTACGCGCTGTTCCTTGAAGACGAATGGCGCATTTTCGAACCGCTGGCGCTGACCACCGGCATCCGTATGGACGATCACCAGACCTATGGTGACCACTGGAGTCCGCGTGCGTATCTGGTCTATAACGCGACCGATACCGTGACGGTGAAAGGGGGCTGGGCCACGGCGTTTAAAGCGCCTTCACTGCTGCAGCTGAGCCCGGACTGGGCCACCAACTCCTGTCGCGGCGGTTGCCGAATTGTCGGTAGCCCGGATCTGAAACCGGAAACCAGTGAGAGCTATGAAATCGGCCTCTACTATCAAGGGGAAGAGGGCTGGCTGGAGGGCGTGCAGGCGAACGTCACCACCTTCCAGAACGATATCGACGACATGATTAACATCAGCCGTACGCGCGATAAAAATGCAGCGCCGGGCTATCCGAACTTTGTCGGCTTCGATAACGGCGTGCCGGTCTTTGCCTACTATAACGTCAATAAAGCACGTATCCGCGGCGTGGAATCCGAGCTGAAGGTGCCGTTTGGTGACGACTGGAAGGTGACGCTGAACTACACCTATAACGACGGTCGAGACCTGAGCAACGGTGGTGACAAGCCGCTGCAGGAGCTGCCGTTCCACACTGGTAACGGGCGCGTGGACTGGAGCCCGATTCAGGACTGGACGTTCTATCTGGCGGGAAGCTACACCGGTAAGCAGCGTGCTACCACGGCAACCTCGAAAACGCCGGGCGGCTATACCACCTGGGATATCGGCGGGGCATGGCAGGCGACCAAAGACGTTAAGCTGCGCGCAGGCGTGCTCAACGTGGGTGATAAAGACCTGAATCGTGATGACTACAGCTATAACGAAGACGGTCGCCGCTACTTTATGGCGGTAGATTACCGCTTCTAAACCTGTGCTAACCCCGGCGGCGCTTCGCTTGGCCGGGCTACTCACGATGGTACTCTGGGCGAGCAAAGCGCCCCTGGGAATCGCACTGTAAGTAGGCCCGATAAGCGTAGCGCCATCGGGCCTTTTATTACCAGTAGCTCTGCCAGTTCCGCGTCGCGCGCACCATCGCTTCCATCAGGAAGTAATCCCCCCAGCTACAGCACTCGTCCACGCCAATCCCGCCTTTAAAGTAATAGACCGAATGCTTAAGCAGCCCCTGGCCCGGCGTATGCTCGCGGTTAATGTAACCGTCGATCATGTTGCCAATCATCTGCAGCGCCAGGGTTTCATAGCTTTCGCGATCCGGATGGGTGACTGGCAGGTGCTTAACCAGCTCCAGCAGGGCGCAGGCCACAATCGCCGCCGCCGAACTGTCGCGCTCGCTGGCAGGATCGGTCAGCGCCAGATCCCAATAGCAGATGAGATCCTCCGGTAGCCGGTTCAGGTAGTAATTCGCCAGCGTCTGGCTCAGCGCCAGCAGGCGTTCATCCCCGGTGTGCAGGTAGTTCAGCAGGAAACCGTACACGCCCCACGCCTGGCCGCGCGCCCAGCACGAATCGTCGGAGAAGCCCTGATGGGTGTTGCCAAAGCGCGGCTCGCCGGTTTCCACGTCCATATACCAGGTATGGAAGGTAGAACCGTCTTCACGCACGATATGGCGGCGCGCCCGCTCAATATGCTGCTTCGCCGCCTCGGCGTAGCGCGGGTCGCCGCTGGCGGCGCTGGCTTCATACAGCAGCGGCAGGTTCATGTTGCAGTCGATGATCATACGGCCCTGTTGCTCAGGGTTATTCAGCTCGCCCCACGCCTGAATGATCCCGGCCTTCTCGTTGTAACGCTCCATCAGCGCCTCGGCGGCGAGCAGGGCGATGTAGCCCGCTTCACGGTTGCCGGTCAGACGTTCGCCCGCCACGCAGGAGAGGCTATAAAGGAAGCCCAGATCGTGATGGTTGGTGTGGTCGCGGTTAATAATCCGCTGGCCGAAGGAGTGGATATGCTGCTCCGCCAGCGTGCGGTAGCGCTCAAGCCCCGTCCACTCATAGGCCAGCCACAGCTGCCCGGTCCAGAAGCTGGTGGTCCATTCGACGTTATCAATAATCGGATAGACCCCGTTTTTACAGGCCGCATCCGGGAAGCGAGTGCCGAAATAGTCGACGTTGTCATCAATCGCCTTTAGCAGCGCGGGCATCGCCCCGCGAATTTTACGGCCAATCTCTTCACGTTCGCCCGGTTTCAGGGTGTGTGAGGCGAGCGGTTCTTTTCTGATCTGTTCAGACATCATGCTGGCATATTCCCGTTTTAATTCAGCGCTTGCTGCTTGATTTCCTGTTCTACAGCGCTTTTTTTATGGCTGTAGCAGGTCGATAAGGTGAGGGCGGAGACGCCGGTGAACACCAGGGCGATAATGCCCATGATGAGATAGGTGTGCTCGAAGCCGATGGTTTGATAGGCATAACCCGCCGGCGGCGCGACGACGATAGAACCGACGTAGATCATCGCCTGGTAGCCCAGCAGATACATGGTGGCGTTAACGCGTTTGTCGAAATGCTCGGCAATGTATTTGAAGACCGACACCAGAATCAGGGCAATCTCAATACCGTAGAGCGGCTTGACGAGGCAGATAATCAGCGGGTCGTTAGTCATACCGGAGATAATGAGGCGCAGGCTGATAACCAGTCCGGTGAGCAGCATCCCCTGCTTGGCACCGATGCGGTTGATAATCGCCGGTACCAGCATCATGCCGAAGAATTCGGCGGCGGACTGCGCGGTGCTCATATAACCGAACATCGCGTTGCCTTCCTCTTTGGTGGTGAAGAAGGTAACGAAGTAGCGTGAGAACTGCTGCTCGGCGATAAACATCATCCAGGCTACGCCTGCAATATAGAGCGCAAACATCCAGAACTTGCGGTTTTTCAGCAGGTTCAGCACGTCGGTAATGACGATTTTCTCTTTTGATAAAACGTTATTCTCTTCTTTGCCGAAGTGGTCCACCTTGAGCGTCAGCAGCACGGCAAACATGCACAGCGCTGACACGCTGCTGATGGCGAAGTTGATTTTTGGCGAAATGTTATAGAGGAAGCCGGAGAAAGAGGAGGCGGTTGCCCAGCCGAGCGCCGCCCACATGCGGATGCGGCCAAACTCCATGTTATACAGACGACTAAAGCGGTCAACATAGGACTCTTCCGCCGCCACGCCTGCGTACCAGCCGAGGCTAAAGAACAGCGCGCCGACAATCATGCCGGTGATAAAATGCGTTTGCAGCAGCGGCAGGTAGATCCAGATATAGAACGGTGCCATCAGCGCCGAGACGATGCAGACAAAATAGAGCAGATGCTTCTTCATGCCGATTTTATCCATGATGTAGCCGTACACCGGCTTAATCACCACTGCGAACACGCCGTTAACGGCGAAGACGGTGCCGATATCCACGGCATCGAGCCCCGCTTTATCGCCAAGCCAGATGGCATACAGGCCGAAGCTTGCCGCCCAGGTAAAGGTAAACAGAAAAACAAAGAGACTGAGTTTTATATACGCCGAACGTGTCGACTGAATCATCGTGGTCATTGCGGTCTCCGCCGTTATCCAGAGGTCAGGGTTATTTTAGGGTGAGCGTCAGGTCGTTCACGGTTAACTGCTGTGTCGTCACATCAAAATGCAATGGCCCCGGCAGCTCACGCACCGCGCCCGGGTCGGCGCTGACATAACAGGCGAGCCAGTGGGTTCCGGCGCTAAGCTGTGCGCGCAGGCAGGGAATAGTGGCCGGTGCGGCATACAGCAAATTGCTGTTCGGCGGCGTGGTGACGGTGAACGGGTGACGGCTGTCGGTCAGGCTCACCATCCGGCTGTAGTGGTGTATGGTTTCAAGGGTGACGCCGTTGTCGGTAACGGTCTGGCGCGTTTGCTGGTGGCGATTAGCGGCAAACCCGCCTTCAACGCACTCCAGCGTTCGCGGCGTGCGTACGCGGTGCACGCGCGCGTGGCCTTCCGGCAGCGCAACCAGCCAGGTGCTGACGGTGACGTCAGCCCACGGACGCCATTCGCTGCGAACCCAGTCATCCGTTACCTCAGCGCTGTCGCACTCGCGGCGGCCGCGATAGTAGTCATCGCCGTTGCTGAACAGCAGCATGGAATCCACCGCCGCATGACTCAGGCCAAAACGCCCGCGCTCCAGGGTAAAACCAAACTGGCTGGAGTAGGCGAATTTGCAGTACTTCTGCTCGAAGTTGACGAAGTTGTTTTTGTCGAACTGACCGGACATCAGCATCCACGCGTGGCGCTGTTCATCGCTGTGGACGATGATTTGCCCGGCTTCGGGAACAGGGTGAACGGCATCCAGCGTCGGCAGCGGTTCGCAGGCGGCCTGCCAGAAGGCGCTCTCTTCCGGCAGCGCCAGAATCAGCATCGCCTTCAGTGCCCAGTAAGGGGAGCCTGGGCTGTTGTAGTCCTCGGCCATAATCAGGTTTGGATAGCTGTAGCCAATGGTGAACAGGCCATCGGCGCCGATAAACGGTTTTTCGAGCCAACTTTCAAGGTGGCGCAAAATCAGCCCCTTCACCACGCCAGGGGTAAAGACTTCCAGTTCGGTAAAGGCGACCGCGCTCCAGAACGCGACCTGCACAAAGCGGTAGGTCAGGCTGCGGCCAAACGGAATACCGTCGCCGTTAGCAGCAAAATAATAGGCGTAATCGTTGGCAAACTGCTGGGCGCGCTGGCGATAGCGCAGGCAGCGCTCGGGGTCGACATCCTGCATAAAGTGGCTGTAGATCAGGCCATAAAAATGGAAGGCGCTGGAGATGTAATAGTCGCGCGGTTTGCCCGCGCCGTCGCTGTACCAGCCGTTGCCGAGCCAGAAGGGCTCAATGGCGTCGAGATGGCGATTGATGACCGCCATGTCGTAGGGGCGTCCGACGCATTTCAGCCCCAGTTGGATCAGCACCGGGAAGAAGTGCCAGTTATTGTCCGGCACCGCAACGTCTGCGCTTTGGCTGAGCCAATGGGCGAGGTTATCCTGCTCTTCGGCTGAGAGCGACGACCACAGCTTACCGTTAGGCAGCGCGAGGCCCAGGCCAAAGGCCGCCATTTCCACGCAGCGCTGGTCGTTGTCGCCTACATCGCCCCAGTAGCCTGCGTGCTGCGGGTTGCTGCCGTGACGCACTCCGGTAACGAATGTGTCGTGCCACGCCGGCACGGTGCCGCCGCTCACCAGCGGAAACAATCCCCACATCAGGCGAACAAAACCTTCCATTCCGGCGACGTCGTCCGGGTATTGCGCGGCGGTATCGCCCGCATGAAGTCGCGTGCAGTCTGCCGATAAACGGGGAACCGCCGCCGCTATCCAACCCTCGACTAATGCACCGTATTCTTGTTTCGTCCGCATGATGAAATCCCGTTTCAGTTTGTTGATGGCGGACGAATAATAGGAATTTGGCGCGGTTGGCAAATGTGATTACGCTCTTACTTTTAAGCATGAAGGGTAATTAAAAATAATTTTATGGCGTAATTTGGCGCAAAAGTTTTATTCCGATGATGAAAGTTTAAGTTTATTAACATGCGGAGCTGGCGCAGTGGCACATTCACAACCAACGGAAGACACCACTTATCTCGAGCAGATTCATCTCAACGATAAATCTATCTATTTCAACCGGATGCAGAATCTTCCCGCCAACTATTACCACTGGCACCAGTGCGCGGAGATCCTCTCCGTTTCACGGGGCGTGGGTATCGCGCTGATGGAGCATCAGCAATATACGGTGAAGCCGGGGCGGCTGTTTATTTTCCCACCGGGCAAGCTGCACAAGGTCTACGTCGAGCAGAGCGAGCGCAACCTCTATCACCGCACCACGCTGCACTTTAACCCGTCGTTGATTGAGCCCTGGCTGCGGGATTTTCCCCGTCAGCAGATGCTGCTACGCCACCTCTGCGGGCGCGGTGAAAAAGCGAGGGTGTTCGACGTTGGCGACCAGCTGCCGGTGATTGAAACGCTGTTACAGCGCTTTGAAACCTTAACGCACGAAGAGAGCTGGAGCACCAGCGACAGCGCGTTTTTAATTATGCAGCTGATTAGCCTGCTGCCACAGCAGGAGCAGGCGGTGGGGCATAACACCTTCTCGTCGACGATTATCCGCTGGCTGGAGAATCACTATCATGAACGCTGTTCGTTAGAGGAGATTGCCGCCGTGATGGGCTGCTCGCGCGGGCATACTTCGCGGCGATTTCATGATGAAACCGGCGGGACGATTCAGGAGTATTTGATGATGCGGCGCATTCGCCAGGCCTGCGAGCTGTTGCTGCACTCACAGCATTCGGTGAGGGAGATTGCCGAAAGGGTCGGCTTTACCGAATACGCGTGGTTTATTACCTGTTTTCGCAAGAATATGGGGAAAACGCCGTTGCAGTATCGCAAGGCGTATCCGTACACGTTGCCGGAGAGGTAGCCCGGACGAGGCGCGTAAGCGCTTACGCCGGGGCCACCATTATTTCAGCAGATACTCGGCGTGGAAGCGCAGGTGATCTTCAATAAACGTGGCAATAAAGTAATAGCTATGGTCATACCCCGGCTGAATGCGCAGGGTGAGCGGCCAGTCTTTCTGCCGCGCTGCCTCGGCGAACACCGCGGGCTGGAGCTGGTCGGCGAGGAACTGGTCGTTATCGCCCTGGTCGATTAGCATCGGGATAGCATGTTCTGTCTGGCTTGCCAGCAGCAGCTCGGTGCTGTCCCATGCTTTCCAGCGAGCAACGTCATCGCCCAGATAGGCGCTAAACGCTTTCTGCCCCCATGGCACCCGGCTTGGGTTGACGATCGGCGCGAAGGCCGACGCGCTGCAATATTTGCCCGGATTTTTGAGCGCCAGCATCAGCGCACCGTGGCCGCCCATGGAGTGGCCGCTTATCGCGATGCGTGCGCTCACGTTAAACTGCGCCTGAATCAGAGCAGGCAGTTCGTCGCACAGATAATCATACATCCGATAATGTGAGGCCCACGGGGACTCGGTGGCGTTCAGATAGAAGCCTGCGCCCTGGCCGAGATCGTAACCGGCATCATTGGCAACACCCTCGCCGCGTGGGCTGGTATCGGGCATCACCAGCACAATGCCCAGTTCGGCGGCAACCCGCTGCGCCCCGGCTTTGGTGGTGAAGTTCTCATCGTTACAGGTCAGGCCGGACAGCCAGTACAGCACCGGTGGCGGCGTTTTTTTTCCTTCCGGAGGCAAAAACAGACTAAAGGTCATCAGGCAATTTAGCGTGGCAGAATGGTGCTGCCAGCGCTGCTGCCAGCCGCCATAACAGCGGTGCTCTTCGAGCATTTCCATGCGGGCTCCTCGCGGTTTTGGTCAAAATATATCAGTCCATCATACAGATAATTCATCGGCGGTGAGTAACTTTCACTTCCGCATAACATCCACATGTTGCATCATAAAGATAACTTTACATTTACATCCGGGGCGTTCATGCCGGTACGTATTGCGCTAAGTGGGTTTCTGGTACTGGTAGTGGCGATGGGGATAGGGCGTTTCGCGTTTACCCCACAGGTGCCGCTGATGATCGGCGAAGGCGAGCTGACGCTGACCAGCGCCGGGCTGGTCGCCGCGCTGAACTATCTGGGATATCTGGTTGGCGCGTGGGATGCCATGCGCGCCCATCGCGGCGTGGAAATGCGTCTCTATTTGGGGATTGTGGGCGCCGTTGCGCTGACCTTTCTTTCGGCGCTGGCGGATAACGCCTGGCTGCACGGCGCGCTGCGTTTTGTCATTGGCTGCATGAGCGGCTGGGCAATGGTGCTGACGGCGGCGTGGGTTAACGAACGGCTGGCGCACTACGCAAGGCCTGGCCTCAGCGCGGCGGTTTTTGCCGGGCCGGGCGCAGGTATTGCGCTAAGCGGGCTGTTGGGCGTATTTATTCATGCGCAGTCGCTAAGCGCTGCGGCGGGCTGGCAGCTTTATGGCGTGCTGGCGCTACTGCTGGTGGCGTTGATTGGCCGCTGGCTGCCCCGTCCGGGTGAACTGCACCGCAGCGGCGAAAAGCCTGAGCCGCTGGCCTTAACGACTAACCTGAAACGCCTGGTGTGGAGCTATAGCCTGGCAGGCTTCGGCTATATTCTGCCCGCCACCTTTTTATCGCAGATGGCGAGCCATCGCTTTCCTGAGAGCCTGTTTGCGCAGTTTATCTGGCCGATTTTCGGGCTGGCGAGCGTTACGGGTATTGGCCTGAGTATCGCCATGCGTGGGGTAGGTCACGCGCATCAGCGTCTGGCCGTCGTACTATGGCTTCAGGGGCTGGGCGTACTGCTGGCCTGGCTGCTGCCGGGGATGAGCGGGCTGGTGAGCGGCGCACTGCTGGTCGGCGGCGGATTCCTGGCGGCGGTTCAGCTGTCGCTGCTTTATGGCCGAGAACTCGCGCCAAAACACGCGCGCTATATGGCCGGGCTGCTGACCACCGGTTACGCTGTTGGGCAATTAGTGGGGCCAATGACTTCGGCAATATCCACCTGGCTCACGCAACGGCTGGAGCCCGCGCTGGGCATTGCCGCCGTGGCCTTACTGATTGGCGGGGCGCTGGTCTGGCGTCCGCGGGTTGAAAGAGAATAACGATTGCAATAATTATCGCGACGAATACTGGATTCTGTGCGTCGCCTCACGCACAATGAGTGCAAACTTTGCACCGAAAAAGCAAAGCGCCACACCTGCAGGAGAATAAACGATGTCATCACTGAGTAAAGAAGCGGTCCTGGTTCATGAAGCGCTGGTCGCCCGTGGTCTGGAAACGCCGCTGCGCCCATCGGAGCGCGAAATGGATAATGAAACCCGTAAGCGCCTGATTACCGGGCATATGACTGAGATCATGCAGCTGCTGAATCTCGATCTGAGTGATGACAGTCTGATGGAAACGCCGCATCGCATTGCCAAAATGTATGTCGACGAAATTTTCTCCGGGCTTGATTACGCTAATTTCCCGAAAATTACCGTCATCGAAAATAAAATGAAGGTCGACGAAATGGTGACGGTGCGCGATATCACCTTAACCAGCACCTGCGAACACCATTTTGTCACTATCGACGGTAAAGCGACCGTGGCCTATATCCCGAAAGATTCGGTGATTGGTCTGTCGAAAATCAACCGTATTGTGCAGTTCTTCGCCCAGCGCCCACAGGTGCAGGAGCGTCTGACGCAGCAGATTCTGACCGCGCTGCAAACCCTGCTCGGTACCAACAATGTGGCGGTTTCTATTGATGCGGTGCATTACTGCGTGAAAGCGCGTGGCATTCGTGATGCGACCAGCGCCACCACCACAACCTCGCTGGGCGGCCTGTTCAAGTCCAGCCAGAATACCCGCCAGGAGTTCTTGCGCGCGGTACGTCACCACAATTAATTGACCAATGGAGCAGGGCACATGGAGCGAAACGTCACGCTGGATTTTATTCGTGGCGTAGCCATTCTGGGTATCCTGCTGCTGAACATCAGCGCCTTCGGCTTGCCGAAGGCCGCCTATCTAAACCCCGCCTGGTACGGCGAGATTACCTCTCGCGATGCCTGGACGTGGGCCATTCTTGACCTGTTTGCGCAGGTGAAATTCCTCACCCTGTTTGCGCTGCTGTTTGGCGCGGGTCTTCAGCTATTGCTACCGCGCGGTTCTCGCTGGATCCAAAGCCGCCTGACGCTGCTGGCGCTGCTTGGGTTTATCCACGGATTGCTGTTCTGGGACGGCGATATTCTGCTGGCCTATTCGCTGGTGGGGCTGGTCTGCTGGCGGCTGGTGCGCGATGCGCGTGAAGTGAAAGCATTATTCAACACCGGCGCGATGCTGTACGTCATTGGCGTTGCCGTACTGCTGTTACTTGGGCTGATTGCCGATAACGGACAAAGTCGTTCATGGGTGCCGGATGCTTCAAGTCTGCTCTACGAACATTACTGGAAGCTGAACGGCGGAATGGAAGCCATCACTAACCGCAGCGATATGCTGTCGGCGAACCTGCTGGCGCTGGGCGCGCAGTACGGCTGGCAGCTGGCGGGCATGATGCTGATGGGCGCGGCGCTGATGCGCTGCGGCTGGCTGAAAGGACAGTTCAGCCACCGCCACTATCGTCGCTGCGCGGCGGTGTGCATTTCGCTTGGCATGCTGATTAACCTGCCGGCGATTGCCGCCCAGTGGCATCTCGACTGGGACTATCGCTGGTGTGCGTTCCTGCTACAGGCACCGCGTGAAATCAGCGCGCCTATCCAGACGCTGGGCTATGCAGCGCTGGCCTATGCTTACTGGCCGCAAATCAGCCGCAGCCGGCTGGCGGCGGCGGTGGTCTGCGTCGGGCGCATGGCGCTCACCAACTATCTTCTGCAAACGCTTATCTGCACCACGCTGTTTTATCACTTCGGCCTGTTTATGGAATTCGATCGCCTGACGCTGCTGGCGTTTGTCGTTCCCGTCTGGCTGGTCAACCTCGCATTCTCGCTGCTGTGGCTGCGCTATTTCCGTCAGGGGCCGGTTGAATGGCTCTGGCGACAATTGACGGCAAAAGCGTCAGGCGTGTCATTTCGCGGCACATTTAGATAACGATCCAGATCACAACCATTAACAAAATGGATGTAACCGTTTCCAACCCTGTGACCTCACTCACGTAGTTGCCGCAAGCTCGCTGCCAGAATAGCGCTCACGCTGGACATAGGGGGTGTATCGTGAACTGCAGCAATTTTCAACCGGGCGGTGTGTATGGTCACCATTCGTGATGTCGCCCGCCAGGCGGGCGTCTCCGTTGCCACCGTTTCGCGGGTGCTGAACAACAGCGCGCTGGTCAGCCATGAGACGCGCGACATGGTGATGAAAGCGGTGTCAGCGCTGGGCTATCGCCCGAATGCTAACGCGCAGGCGCTGGCTACGCAGGTCAGCGATACCATTGGCTGCGTGGTGATGGACGTGTCCGACGCCTTTTTTGGCGCCCTGGTCAAAGCGGTGGATACCGTCGCCCAGCAGCATCATAAGTATGTCCTGATCGGCAATAGCTACCACGAAGCAGAAAAAGAGCGTAACGCCATTGAGGTGCTGATTCGTCAGCGCTGTAGCGCGTTAATCGTCCATTCAAAAGCCTTAAGCGATCGTGAACTGAGCGAGTTTATGGCGCAGATGCCCGGCATGGTGCTCATCAACCGCATCGTCCCCGGCTATGCCCACCGCTGCGTCTGCCTTGATAACGTCAGCGGTGCGCTGATGGGGACGCGGATGCTGCTCAATCATGGTCATCAACGCATTGGTTATCTCGCTTCCAGCCACCGCATTGAAGATGATGATATGCGGCGGGAAGGGTGGGCGCGTGCGCTGCTGGAGCAGGGGATTGTGGCACCCGATAGCTGGGTCGGCACCGGCTCGCCGGATATGCAGGGCGGGGAAGCGGCGATGGTTGAGCTGCTCGGACGTAATGCCGGGCTGACGGCGGTGTTTGCCTATAACGACAATATGGCGGCTGGCGCGCTCAGTGCGCTTAAAGATAACGGTATTGCGGTGCCACAGCAGGTGTCGGTCATTGGCTTTGATGATATACCCATCGCTCGCTATTCCGACCCGCAGCTGACGACCATCCGCTACCCGATTGTTTCTATGGCAAAACAGGCCACGGAACTGGCGCTGTTAGGGGCGGCAGGAAAGCTCGACGGCGAAGCAACGCACTGCTTTATGCCGACCTTAGTTCGCCGCCATTCGGTGGCGCAACGGCAATTTGTGCATCCCATCACGAACTGATTTGTTAGCTCGATGTAACCGTTTTCAATCTGTGAGTAAATTCACAGATTGTTAACATCGGCATGGCTATGATGGCAGCGTTTATCAGGCTGAAACATGATGTAACGGTGATTAATCACTTTTTATAACGTATTCCAGCTGCAAAAACAGTTTAGATCGTCATCTGGATTGTTACTCAACACGGAAGAACAAATTTTTATCAGTGAATTTCGTCGAGCAGTAACATTCCGTTAACGCTGCCCGCCGATTATTTTCACCCGAACTACCCTGCATAATAAAACCGGAGATACCATGAATAAGAAGGTGTTAACCCTGTCTGCCCTGATGGCCAGCATGTTTTTCGGTGCAGCAGCTCACGCTGCCGATACGCGTATTGGTGTGACAATTTATAAATACGACGACAACTTTATGTCCGTTGTGCGTAAAGCTATCGAGAAAGATGCGAAAACCGCGCCGGACGTTCAGCTGCTGATGAACGACTCCCAGAACGACCAGTCCAAGCAGAACGACCAGATTGACGTGCTGCTGGCAAAAGGCGTGAAAGCGCTGGCGATTAACCTGGTTGACCCAGCTGCGGCGGGCACGGTTATTGAAAAAGCGCGCGGCCAGAACGTGCCGATCGTCTTCTTTAACAAAGAACCTTCTCGTAAAGCGCTGGATAGCTATGACAAAGCGTTCTACGTCGGTACTGACTCTAAAGAATCCGGTATTATCCAGGGCGACCTGATTGCTAAACACTGGGCGGCAAACCCGAACTGGGACCTGAACAAAGACGGCCAGATTCAGTTCGTTCTGCTGAAAGGCGAACCGGGTCACCCGGATGCTGAAGCGCGTACCACCTACGTTATCAAAGAGCTGAACAACAAGGGCCTGAAAACCCAGCAGCTGGCGTTAGATACCGCAATGTGGGATACCGCTCAGGCTAAAGATAAGATGGACGCATGGCTGTCCGGCCCTAACGCCAACAAAATTGAAGTCGTTATCGCCAACAACGATGCGATGGCAATGGGTGCGGTAGAAGCGCTGAAAGCACACAACAAATCTTCCATTCCAGTATTTGGCGTTGATGCCCTGCCAGAAGCGCTGGCGCTGGTGAAATCCGGTGCGATGGCCGGTACCGTGCTGAACGATGCGAACAACCAGGCGAAGGCGACCTTCGATCTGGCGAAAAACCTCGCTGCCGGTAAAGGTGCTGCTGATGGTACCAACTGGAAGATCGAGAACAAAATCGTCCGCGTTCCTTACGTTGGCGTAGATAAAGACAACCTTAGCGAATTCACCGGTAAGTAATCTTTAAATATATAGGGCGCGCATTTGTGCGCCCTATAAATACTGACGCAGAAATATCGCAGCCAGGTATATATATGGACAACAATAATAGAGAGCCGTCTGGTGAATTCTTGTTGGAAATGAGCCAGATCAACAAGTCATTTCCGGGCGTTAAAGCACTCGATAATGTTAACCTGAAAGTTCGTCCGCACTCGATCCATGCATTAATGGGCGAGAACGGTGCGGGCAAATCAACGTTATTAAAATGTCTATTTGGGATCTACCAAAAAGATTCCGGCAGTATTCTCTTCCAGGGCAAAGAGATTGACTTCCATTCTGCCAAAGAAGCATTGGAGAATGGTATTTCGATGGTCCACCAGGAACTTAACCTGGTATTACAACGCTCGGTCATGGACAACATGTGGTTAGGTCGTTACCCCACCAAAGGCATGTTTGTCGACCAGGATAAAATGTATCGCGATACCAAAGCCATCTTTGATGAGCTGGATATTGATATCGACCCGCGTGCGCGCGTGGGTACGCTGTCCGTTTCGCAGATGCAGATGATTGAAATTGCTAAGGCCTTCTCCTATAACGCGAAAATCGTGATTATGGATGAGCCAACGTCATCGCTGACGGAAAAAGAGGTAAACCACCTGTTTACCATTATCCGTAAGCTGAAGGACCGTGGCTGCGGCATCGTCTATATCTCGCATAAGATGGAAGAAATCTTCCAGCTGTGTGATGAAATCACCGTTCTGCGCGACGGGCAGTGGATTGCCACCCAGCCGCTGGAAGGGCTGGATATGGACAAGATCATCGCCATGATGGTGGGCCGTTCGCTCAACCAGCGCTTCCCGGACAGGCAGAACGAACCGGGTGAAGTCATCCTCGACGTTCAGCACCTGACGTCCCTGCGTCAGCCGTCGATTCGCGATGTGTCGTTCCAGCTGCGCAAAGGGGAGATCCTCGGCATCGCCGGGCTGGTGGGCGCTAAGCGTACCGATATCGTGGAAACGCTGTTTGGCGTGCGCGAAAAATCGGGCGGTACCATTACGCTGCACGGTAAGAAAATCAACAACCATAGTGCCAACGAAGCGATTAATAACGGTTTTGCGCTGGTTACCGAAGAGCGCCGCTCAACCGGTATTTACGCCTACCTTGATATTGGATTTAACTCATTAATTTCGAATATCAAGAGTTATAAAAACAAAGTGGGCCTGCTGGATAACTCCCGCATGAAGAGCGACACCCAATGGGTTATCGACTCAATGCGCGTGAAAACGCCGGGGCATCACACGCAAATTGGTTCGTTATCCGGTGGTAACCAGCAAAAAGTGATTATTGGACGCTGGCTGCTAACCCAGCCTGAAATCCTGATGCTGGATGAACCGACCCGCGGTATCGACGTTGGTGCGAAATTTGAAATTTATCAATTAATCGCCGAACTGGCGAAGAAAGATAAAGGGATCATTATTATTTCTTCAGAAATGCCAGAGCTGCTGGGTATTACTGACCGCATCCTTGTCATGAGTAATGGCCTGGTTGCTGGGATTGTAGAAACGAAAACCGCAACGCAAAACGAAATTCTCCGTCTTGCGTCATTGCACCTTTAATTTCAGGGGCTCGACATGAGTGCGTTAAATAAAAAAAGCTTTCTCACTTATCTGAAAGATGGCGGTATTTACGTTGTTCTTTTGGTTCTGCTGGCCATTATTATTATCCAGGACCCGACTTTCTTAAGTTTGTTGAACCTTAGTAATATCCTGACTCAGTCTTCTGTACGTATTATTATCGCCCTCGGCGTTGCTGGTCTGATTGTTACCCAGGGTACCGACCTGTCGGCGGGGCGCCAGGTTGGCCTCGCGGCGGTGATTGCAGCGACGCTGTTGCAGTCGATGGAGAACGCCAACAAGGTATTCCCTGAGATGGCAACCATGCCAATCTTCGTGGTGATGATTATTGTCTGTGCCATTGGTGCGGTGATTGGCCTGATTAACGGGATTATCATTGCTTACCTGAACGTGACGCCGTTCATCACCACGTTGGGTACGATGATCATAGTTTACGGTATCAACTCCCTGTACTACGACTTCGTGGGCGCATCGCCGATTTCTGGCTTCGACGGCGGTTTCTCGACGTTCACGCAAGGGTTTATCGCGCTGGGCAGTTTCCGCCTGTCGTACATTACCTTCTACGCGCTGATTGCCGTAGGGTTTGTCTGGATCCTGTGGAACAAGACCCGCTTTGGTAAAAACATCTTCGCTATCGGCGGTAACCCGGAAGCGGCGAAGGTTTCCGGCGTGAACGTGGCGCTGAACCTGCTGGTGATTTATGCGTTGTCCGGCGTGTTCTATGCCTTCGGCGGGATGCTGGAAGCAGGGCGTATCGGCTCGGCAACCAACAACCTCGGCTTTATGTATGAACTGGATGCGATTGCCGCCTGCGTGGTTGGTGGGGTGTCATTCAGCGGCGGCGTAGGTACCGTACTGGGCGTGGTGACCGGTGTGATCATCTTCACCGTTATCAACTACGGCCTGACCTATATCGGCGTGAACCCGTACTGGCAGTACATCATCAAGGGCGGGATTATTATCTTCGCCGTGGCGCTGGACTCCCTCAAGTACGCACGTAAGAAATAAAAACAAGCCCGGCGAAATGCCGGGCATTTTCATTGTAGCCCGGACGAAGTGCAAAGCACCGACTCCGGGGCCCCGGCGTCGCTTCGCTCGGCCAGACGACTTGCTGCGGGCGGCAATATACAGCCCGCTGTTTTTCATCGCATAACCAAAAACCAACCCTACCAGCAGTGCAGGCAGCACCACTCGCCAGTTGCCGTCGCAGGCAAAGGTTGAACAGGCGCCGATAAAGGTGCCGGGGACAAAAGAGAGCCAGCCGCTTTTGGCCTGAATGCACATAGCGAAGGCCACCACACCGGTGAGCAGATAGCTGACAATCGTCAGCGCAGGCGACAGTGCGCTACCATGAATAATCACTTCCGCCCAGAATACGCCGCTGACCAGCGTACAAAATGAAATGCCCAGCCCTTTTAGCCCGCCCTGTGGACAGGCAAAATACGCGGTACAGCCAAGAAAACCCGCCCAGCTAAGCAACCCCCATGTCACGGCAACCCAACTCCAGATACCGGATAAAATCCCAGTGGTTAGCGCGATGGCGACAAGTGTGCTCATAGCGTTATCCATCCGGCCCGTTCGGCGGGCCGGTATGTTGAAGGGCGTTAAAGCGCCACGGCGTGCGCTGTTTCACCCGGTTTAAAGACTATCTCTCCAAGGCTAATACAGGCCACCGGACAGACGTGTCCGCAGAGCAGACAGCCGACGCATTTTTCGGTATCGCAGTGCGGCGTGCGGGTCTCCTCATTCCACTCCATCGCCTGATGCCCGCCGTCGTAGCAGGAGATATAGCAGCGGCCGCAGCCGACACATTTTTCCTGATTAATATGCGGATAGACGATGTAGCTGCGGTCAAGGTCTTCGGCCGGCACGATGTTGTGATTGGCCAGGCCAATCATGTCATCAAGCGAATTGAAGCCCTGATCGTTAAGGTAGTGGGAGAGGCCGCTTATCATATCTTCAACGATACGGTAGCCGTACTGCATGATGCCGGTCGTGACCTGCAGCGTCGCCGCGCCCAGCAGTAAAAACTCGGCGGCGTCTTCCCAGGTTTCAATCCCGCCGATCCCGCTGATGGGGAAATCCTTCAGTTCGGGGTGCGTGCGCAGTTGCTGAATGAAGCGCAGCGCAATCGGCTTCACGGCTTTACCAGAATACCCGGAGACGCTGGATTTACCGTTGACCACCGGCATGCCGATTTTACGGTTTAGGTCGATATTGGTAATAGATTTAACGGTGTTGATGGTCGCAATGCCGTCGGCACCACCGCGTTTCGCCGCCAGCGCCACTTCGCACATATCGCCGATGTTCGGCGTCATTTTAGCGAGCATCGGCAGAGTGGAGCCGCGCTTCACCGCCCGGCAGTATTTCTCTACCAGCTCCGGGCTTTGCCCGACGTCGCTGCCCATCGCGTGAGAGGTCATCTGCGGGCAGGAGAAGTTACACTCAATCATGTCGGCCCCGGCTTCCTCGACGAGCTTCGCCAGATCCTGCCACTGCTGCTCATTTTCGCCCATGATCGAGGCGATCAGCACCTTATCGGGATAATCCTGCTTGAGTTGGCGGATTGCCGCCAGGTTTTCCGCCAGCGGGTGCTCGGCAATCTGCTCCATATTCTTAAAGCCGATAAACCCGGTGTCTTCTTTGGTCAGATGGTCGAAGCGCGGAGAGACTTCGTTGGCAATGAAGAAGCCGATGGTTTTAAACACGATCCCGCCCCAGCCGCTGTCATAGGCTTTGGCGCACATGTCATAACAGTTGCCTACCGGTGAAGACGAGAGGCAGAACGGGTTAGGGAATTTAACGCCGCAGAAGGTGACCGACAGATCTTTGATTAACATGTTCATGCCTCCTCTAAATAGTGATGAATGGCCTGAGCGGCTTCTTTCCCGGTCTTCACGGCGTAGACCACGGTTTTATCTCCCTTGACGATATCGCCCGCGGCGAACAGCGCAGGATCGCTGGTCTGGTAGTCGTGCGTTTCCACGACGTTGCGCTGTACCTGAATGCCCGCAAAGGCATTTAGCTCAGCGTGTTGGCCTACCGCCAGGTAAATACGCTCCGCCGTCAGCGTTAGCTCACCGGGCAGGCGGACGTGCTGGAATGTGACTTTGTTGCCCGTCACGCTGACAGGCGTAAAGCCATCGATAATCGACACGCCCAGCGCCTGGGTAGTGGTGAACTCTTTATCGCTTGCCGGGAAGTCGGCCAGCTCTTCGCGCGCGACGCAGGTGACGGAGGAGCAGCCGAGAATTTTCAGCGTGCTGGCCACGTCCATTGCCACGTCGCCGCCGCCGACAATCAGGGCGCTTTGCGGTACGGTGATGTTGCCGCCTGAGGTACGGGCGCGCTGGAGAAAATCGACGGCAATCTCGACCGGGTCTGCGTCGTTAAACATTGGCAGCGTTGCGCCTTTAGACATCCCAACGGTCAGCAGCACGGCGCGGTAGTCGGCTTTTAGCTCGGCGAGGGTCAGGTTTTTGCCGGCTTCACAGCCGCAGCGAATCGTCACGCCCATTTCACTGATGCGTGCAATCTCAGCATCCAGCACCTTTTGCGGCAGGCGGAATTCAGGAATACCGTGACGCAACCAGCCGCCCGGCTGGGCCGCTTTTTCGAAAAGGGTCACGTCATAGCCCAGATTGGTGAGCGTGACGCTGGCCTGTAATCCGGCAGGGCCCGCGCCAACAATCGCCACTTTGCCTTTATCCTTGCGGCCCGGTTGGTAAATCTGCATCGCTGTCTGCTGTTCAAAGTCGGTGATAAAACGCTGCAGGCGGCCGATATCAATCGGCGTATCGATTCCCGAGCGGGAACAGCCCTGTTGGCACAGTTTTTCCGTTGGGCAGACGCGTGCGCATACCGCCCCTAACGCATTATTTTCCCGAATGGTTTCGGCAGCGCCTTTAACGTTGCGGAAATAGAGTGAGCGAATGAACTTGCCCGGGTCGGTCTCCGCCGGGCAGGACTGGCTGCACGGCGCATCGTGGCACAGCAGGCAGCGGGAGGCTTCTTTGATCGCCAGTAGCGGCGTAAAGGCGGGAATCAGCTCATCCTGGTATTCGTGTTGCGACATAATTGCTCCCTTAATGATTAGTTTAATTAAGGCAAATAAAGTGAAACAACTACTGGCAGGCTAAGCGGATGAGGGGGATGGTTCTGTGAAAGTATTCACAAATAACCTGATAATTAATGTGGTTTATTGGGGATCGCAAGAATACATAAGATGCAAATAGGAGCTATTAGCGAATGAAAACTCATTAACTAATTTAATGGCGGGAATCATGGTGTTTAGAAAGGGTTAGTTTGTTTTCTTCTTCTGCAATTCCAGCAGCTGCTCTGGCGTGACCGCCGGATAACCCTGAGCGCCTTCCGGCACTTCCTGCTGGGCAGGAATGGGGATCAGCGGGCCTAAGAAACGCGGCTCGCGTTTGAAGAGATAGAGGTCAGCCAGCGCGCCGAAGCGGGCACCGAACTCGCGCAGGCGAACGCTCCACATATCTTTCGGCGACGGCACGGCGTAGCACTGCGCCTGAATGCCCATATGCAGGGCGATAAACAGCGCACGCTCGCAGTGGAAGCGCTGGGTGATGATGATGAAATCGTTGGTGTCGAAGACTTTGCGGGTACGCACGATGGAGTCGAGCGTGCGGAAACCAGCGTAGTCGAGCACAATATCGGCAGGATCGACGCCAGCTTTAATCAGATCGCGACGCATGGTCATCGGTTCATTATAGCTTTGCAGCGCGTTATCGCCGCTCAGCAGCAGGTAGTTGACCTTGCCGCTGTTGTAGGCGTTCAGCGCGCCCTGAATGCGGTAACGATAATATTGGTTGATCACACCGGTGCGGTAATACTTGGCGGTGCCGAGCACCACGCCAACCTGGCGGTAGGGGAGATCCTGCAGTTCATCGTAGATATAGGGGGCGGTTTTCCAGCTCATCCAACGGTCAAGACCCAGCACGGTCAACAGCAGCAGGCCGCATAGGACTAACAGGCTGTATAACACACGCTTTAACATGAACTTGACTCAATAGTGGACGAGGGAGACATCAGGCTACTTTACCCGCCGGGCAAGAGCAAGAAACCATCGTTTAATTGCGGGGAAATTAGACAACGGAGACGGATTGCCGTTTGTAGGCCGGATAAGGCAACGCCGCCATCCGGCAATCAGCTCCAGTTCGCCTGATGGCGCTACGCTTATCAGGCCTACCGTTTACGCCAGCAGCACGCGATCGATATTGTGGCAGCCCAGCGCTTTCAGCGTGGCGGCGGTGGCATCCCACTGAATCAGTGGCGCATCGGCGCGTTCGGCCAGAATGGCGCGTTGAATATCCGGGTAGTCGTAACCATTCAGGCTCAGCAGGTTCAGGGCACCCTGCAGCGGTGGCAACGTTGGGTTAAACGCCGCGTTTTCCGCATAGCTGCCGCTGAAAATGGTACCGTCACGCAGTTCCAGCGCCACGCCGGAAGGCGCTTTACTGTACGGGGTGTGGCTGTGGTTAGCGGCCTGAATCGCGGCCTGCGCCAGCGCATCGCCCTCGAGCGGATAGCCGTGATCCTGCTCATCCATCAGCAGGGTTTTGATATCGAGGTCTTTTGGCCCGAACGCGTCCGGCAGGTAGTCTTGCAGCGTATGCGGCTGACGGCCCGGCAGGTTAATACGCAGCGCCAGCCCGCTGTTCAGTTCATTCATAAACTGACGGCAGTGGCCGCACGGCGTGTAGTTAACGGTAATGGCCTGCAGGGATTTTTCGCCGCGCAGCCAGGCATGGCTGATGGCGCTCTGTTCTGCGTGCACGGTCTGCTGCATGGTGGCGCCGAGGAATTCCATGTTGCCGCCAAAGTACCAGGTACCGCTCACGCCGCGGGCGATAGCGCCAACGTTAAAGTGAGACAGGTCAGCACGGGCGCAGGCTGCAGCCAGTGGCAGAAGCGCGAAAGCGAGCGCGTCTTCGTCCAGCCCCGTCGCCGTTTTAAGCGAAGAGACCTGCTCGGCGCTTAGCAGAGCAGGGAAGTGCGGATCGGCTAGCAGGGGAGCGATAGCGGTCTGCAGATCTGCCGCCAGTTGCGAAAAAGCAGATTGAAAACGTGGATGCATGGCGTTGTGCCTCATAACAATGTAATGGGATCGTAGTGTACGGGGCGCAAGCGCCCCAATTAGTGATCAATATCTCATTGTTAATGCAACGTGTGTAACATCAATTAAAAATGTGTGATTTGTCTCGTTTTATCCCACTACCGACAGAATAATCGGGAACAGGAATGGCGCAATCAGCGAGGTAATGATGCCGCAGATGACCAACGCCAGAGAACTAAACGCCCCTTCCTGGTAGTCCATCTCGGCACAGCGAGCGGTGCCGAGGGCGTGCGAGGCGGTACCCATCGACAGCCCGCGAGAGGCTTTGGTGGTAATCCGCATCAGGTTCAGCAGGGTATGACCAAACACCGCACCGAGAATACCAACGTAAATGACGCACACGGCGCTAATCGCGGGAATACCGCCGATGCTGCCGCTGACCGCCATCGCAATCGGCGTGGTCACCGATTTTGGCAGAATAGAGGCGGCGATTTGTGGGGACGCCCCCATCATCAGCGCCACCGACGTCCCGGTGATCATCGCCACCGCGCTGCCGACGAAGCAGATAGTAATGATGGATTTCCAGCGGGCGCGGATCTGGTGCAGCTGTTCATACAGCGGATAGGCCAGGGCGACCACCGCAGGCTGCAGCAGGTCGTTCAGTACCTCACTGCCCTTAAAGTAATGATCGTAAGGAATATTGGTCAGCAGCAGGAACGGAATAATCACTACCATCGACACCAGCAGCGGGTTAAGCAGCGGCATCTTAAAGCGCGCGGCAAGCTTACGGGCGGCGAAAAAGACGGCTAAGGTCAGCGGTAAAGACCACCAGATATAGTGCAGCATTATTTATCCGCTCCCTCACGACCCACCACTTTACGCTCACCGTGAATCAGGTGAGAGCTCCAGCTCACCACCACCAGCACTACCAGCGTACTGATGGTACAGGAGACGACCACCGGGCCGAACTGCGCGCTCAGCAGCGAGAAGTACTGCATCACACCGACGCCAATGGGTACGAACAGCAGCGCCATATAACGGATCAGGATGTAGCAGCCGGGGTTGACCCACTTCGCGGGCAGGATTTGCAGCGCCAGCAGCACGAACATAATAAGCATGCCGATAATGCTGCCGGGGATGGTAATCGGCAGCAGCGACGAAATAAAAATACCGGCATACAGACAGGCGTAAATCAGCACGAATGCACGCAGGTATTGCCAGATTAAATTCAGTGATTTGAGCATGGTATTCACCTTTGGTGGAATGCATTCATCATACAATTAAACCCTGAAATGTGCTACCGATCACATCATGAAATCTGAGCATACCTGATATAGATAACGCGAACATCAGGCATCTGCCCGGCGTTATTCCGCCATTTGTACCGGATGCGACAAATAGTGGAGAAACCGGCTTAGCGCCAGCGAAGGAATGCTCGATTTGCGCCAGAATACGCCGACGCTGCCTTTCTGCTCAACACGTGGCAGCGCCAGAATGGCGAGCTGGCCCTGGCTCTGGTATCGCTCCGCCAGACGCAGTGACAGAATTGAGACCATATCGCTGCTTTGCAGCAGGTTAACGCTGACGTTCATTGAGGCCGACTCTATGGTATTTTCCGGCAGCATGACGCCGTTTTCCACCAATGCGTTGTCGATGCTTTGGCGAATCGGCGTGCCGTTAGGCCAGACTATCCAGCGCCATGATGCCAGGTCCTCCCACGACAGGCGGCTGCGGTGGGCGAGGGGGTGGTCGGTTCGCGCCACGAAGCAGACTGGCTCGGTGTAGAGCACCTCATAGTTTAGCGGTAACTCCAGCGCCCGGCCGCCGATGCGCCCAACCACCACGTCCACGACGCCGGACTGCAAATCATGCAGCAGCGGCGTCATCACCTTCTCTTCAATATTCAGATGCAGCGTAGGCATCTCGGCCAGCAGCGGGAAAATCGCCTGGGAGACGCAGTCGGTCGCTACCGGCGAGCAGCCGATTTTCAGGCTCCCTACCAGGCCACCCTGCTTAAAACGCTCCATCTCAAACTGCGAACGTTCTATATCGTTAATCAGCCGTTGCGCGTGCTGAAGCAGCAGTTTGCCACCTTCCGACACGCGCAGCCCTTTGCTGTGGCGCTCAAAAAGCGTGATGCCCAGCTCTTCTTCAAACTGGGTTAACCATTTCGACAGCGCGGGCTGGGTGATGTGCATCATTTTAGCGACCTGAGTCAGGTTTCCCTGCTCGCCAAGTGCCACCAACATCTTCAGATGGTGGAGCTTCAGCTTCTGCGTCCAATCGGCCATGAGATATAACCTCCAGGTTATGGATAGGCATGAAATGCCATTGTACAACTCATTTCACATGTCACAAGATAGCAACATAAAAGCAAAAAAATAAACATCTTACTCTGAGCCGTTCTGGCGAAAGCGTGAACGGCGATGTGGATAACCTGCACATACCGAGGCCCTCCCTATGACGCAACGACGTGAACTACAGGCACTCATCGATGTCGCTCCGATCGGCAAGATGCAGTGGCGCGTCATCATCTGCTGTTTTCTGGTAGTGATGATGGACGGTTTTGATACCGCCGCGATTGGCTTTATCGCCCCGGCCATTCGTGACCACTGGCAGTTAACCGCAGGCGATTTAGCGCCGCTGTTTGGCGCCGGATTGCTGGGTTTAACCGCAGGCGCCTTGCTGTGCGGCCCGCTCTCTGACCGGCTCGGGCGCAAACGGGTTATCGAATGGTGCGTGGCGCTGTTCGGCCTCTTCAGTCTGCTGTCGGCGTTCTCACCGAATCTGGAAGCCTTAATCATCCTGCGCTTCTTAACCGGTCTCGGCCTTGGCGGCGCGATGCCCAATACCATCACCATGACCTCTGAATATCTGCCGGCCCGCCGTCGCGGCGCACTGGTCACCCTGATGTTCTGCGGCTTTACCCTCGGCTCGGCGCTGGGCGGTATTGTCAGCGCGCAGCTGGTGGCGGTGATTGGCTGGCACGGCATTCTGGTGCTGGGCGGCGTTCTGCCTATCGTGCTGTTCTTCGCGCTGCTGGCCGTGCTGCCTGAATCCCCACGCTGGCTGGTGCGTCGTCAGCGTCCGCAGGCGGAAATTCGCCGTACCATCAGCGCCATGACCGGCGAGCGCTATGACGATGCCGAGTTCTGGCTTGATGAACCAGCGGCAACCAAAAAAGGCAGCATCAGCCAGCTGTTCGCCGGGCGTCAGCTCACTATTACCCTGATGCTGTGGGTGGTGTTCTTTATGAGCCTGCTGATCATCTATTTACTCTCCAGCTGGATGCCAACCCTGCTGAATCATCGCGGGATCGATCTCCAGCACGCTTCGTGGGTGACGGCGGCGTTCCAGGTGGGCGGCACGCTGGGGGCGCTGATGCTCGGCGTCTTAATGGATAAATTCAATCCGTTCTGGGTGCTGGCGGTGAGCTATGCCCTGGGAGCGGTGTGCATTGTGATGATTGGCCTGAGTGAAAACGGCCTGTGGATGATGGCGCTGGCGATTTTCGGCACAGGTATCGGCATCAGCGGCTCGCAGGTGGGGCTGAATGCACTGACCGCCACGCTTTACCCGACCCAAAGCCGCGCCACCGGCGTGAGCTGGTCAAACGCTATCGGCCGCTGTGGCGCGATTGTCGGTTCCGTTTCCGGCGGCGTGATGATGGCGATGAACTTCTCATTCGACACCCTGTTCTTTGTGATTGCCGTACCGGCCGCCATTAGCGCCGTCGTGCTGACGCTGTTGACCCTGGTCGTACGTCAATCATCCCGAGTACCCGAATCGTCGCCTGTGATGGGCGCGGTGAAAAGTTAAGGAGAATAATAATGACCTCGGACGTAAAACACGATCGCCAACAGTTCTACCAGCATATTTCCGGGCAAAACCTGACGCCGCTGTGGGAATCGTTGCATCACCTGGTGCCCAAAACGCCAAACGCCAACTGCGCTCCGGCCTACTGGAACTACCAGGAAATTCGCCCGCTGCTGCTGGAAAGCGGCACGCTGATTGGCGCAAAAGAGGCGGTACGCCGCGTACTGGTGCTGGAAAACCCCGGCCTGCGCGGTCACTCATCGATTACCTCATCGCTGTACGCGGGCCTGCAGCTGATCATGCCGGGTGAGGTGGCACCAAGCCATCGCCATAACCAGTCTGCGCTGCGCTTTGTGGTGGAAGGCCACGGCGCATTTACCGCCGTTGACGGCGAACGCACTCAGATGAGCCCCGGTGATTTTATCCTCACCCCGCAGTGGCGCTGGCATGACCACGGTAACCCAGGCGATGAACCGGTTATCTGGCTCGACGGCCTCGACCTGCCGCTGGTCAACTACCTCGGCTGCGGCTTTGCGGAAGATTACCCGGAAGAACAGCAGCCGGTCACCCGCAAAGAGGGCGACTACCTGCCGCGCTACGCCGCCAACATGCTGCCGCTGCGCCACCAGGTGGGTAACTCATCGCCGATTTTCAACTACCGCTATGACCGCAGCCGTGAAGCGCTGCATGACCTGATGCGGATGGGCGATGCCGATGAGTGGGATGGCTACAAGATGCGCTACGTCAACCCGGTGACCGGGGGCTACCCGATGCCGTCGATGGGGGCCTTCCTGCAGCTGTTGCCGAAAGGCTTCCAGACGCGTCGGGCGCGCACCACCGACAGCACCATCTACCACGTGGTGGAAGGCAGCGGTGAGGTGACCATCGGCGAGCAGACCTTCAGCTTTAAAGCGAAAGATATTTTTGTCGTGCCAACCTGGCACAGCGTGTCCTTTAACACACCAGAAGAGACCGTGTTATTCAGTTTCTCGGATAGGCCTGTCCAGGAAGCCCTGGGACTGTTCCGCGAAGCGCGCTATTAATCAGGAGAAGAAAGATGAGCAAATACGTATTTGAACCCCAGGCGCCGGTTGCCGTGCCGGTTGTTGGCAGCGATGAGAAATTCCCGGTACGTCGCGTGTACTGCGTGGGCCGTAACTATGCCGCTCACGCCCGTGAGATGGGCTTTGACCCGGATCGCGAGCCGCCATTCTTCTTCTGCAAGCCGGCGGATGCCGTGGTTCCCGTTGCCGCTGGCGAAACCCTGAACTTGGCCTACCCGGCGCAGACCGATAACTATCACTATGAAATCGAGCTGGTGGTGGCCATTGGTAAAAAAGGCAGCGATATCCCTCTGGAGAAAGCCGAAGAGTATATCTGGGGCTACGCCACCGGGCTGGACATGACCCGTCGCGACCGTCAGATGGAGATGCGCCAGATGGGCCGTCCGTGGGAAATCGGCAAAGCCTTTGACCTGTCCGCACCGATTGCGCCGCTGCATAAAGTGGCCGACGCACCGTCCCTCGATAAAGCGCCAATCTGGCTGCAGGTTGATGGCAAAGACCGCCAGCGCAGCGATATTCAGCACCTGATCTGGGACGTGAAAGAGACCATCAGCTACCTGTCCGGCTTCTTCGAACTGCAACCGGGCGACCTGATCTTCACCGGTACGCCGGAAGGCGTTGGCGCGGTCGTGAAGGGCGAAACCATCACCGGTAATGTGGAAGGGTTAACGCCAATCGCGGTCAACATTGTTTGAGGTGAATGATGAAGCTGTACAGTTTTTTTAATAGTTCGGCCTCTTACCGCGTACGTATTGCGATGGCGCTGAAGGGCATTGACCACCAGACCGTCGGGGTCAATATCCGCATCGGCCAGCAGAATGCGCTGGAGTACCGACGCCTGAACCCGGTGGGACTGGTGCCAGCACTGGTCACCGATGACGGTGAATCGCTGGGGCAGTCGCTGGCGATTATTGACTGGCTGGACAGACATTTCCCGCAGACGCCGCTGCTACCGGCGAACGATCCCCAGCGCATGCGCGTGCTGGAGGTGGTGTACGCCATCTGTTGCGACATCCACCCCATCAACAACATGCGCGTATTGCGCTACCTCAGCGATGAGCTGAAGGTGAGTGAAGAAGAGAAAAAACGCTGGTATGCACACTGGATCCAGCAGGGGCTGAGCGCGGTAGAACAATTGCTGCGCCGTGGCCAGTCAGGGGTATTTTGCTTCGGCGATACGCCGACGCTGGCCGACTGCTGCCTGGTGCCGCAGTGGGCGAACGCGGAGCGTATGGGCTGCGATTTAAGCGGTTTCCCACGCTGTAAAGCCGTGTTTGATGCGTGCACGGCGCTGCCGGCATTTATCGCGGCGGCCCCTGAAAACCAGCAGGACAAGATCCCGGCGTAGTCAGAACAGGAGAAGAATCATGGCTAAAGTAACGCGTGCAATCATTGTCGGCGGCGGTATCGGTGGTGCGGCCACCGCGCTGTCGCTGGCGCGTCAGGGCATCCAGGTGATGCTGCTGGAACAGGCGCACGAAATTGGCGAAATTGGCGCCGGGATCCAGCTTGGGCCGAACGCGTTTTCCGCGCTCGACAGCCTCGGCGTGGGCGAGGTAGCCCGTCAGCGTGCGGTCTTTACCGACCATATCACCATGATGGATGCGGTCAACGGCGAAGAGGTGATTCACATTGAGACGGGGCAGGCGTTCCGCGACCACTTCGGCGGCCCGTATGCGGTTATCCACCGCGTCGATATCCATGCCACCGTCTGGGAAGCGGCGATGCAGCACCCGGGCGTGAAATACCGTACCTCCACCCACGTGGTGGACATTCGCCAGACCGCCGATGATGTCACCGTATTTGACGATAAAGGTAACAGCTGGACGGCGGATATTTTGATTGGCTGCGATGGGGTGAAATCCGTGGTGCGCCAGAGCCTGCTCGGCGATACGCCGCGCGTGACCGGCCACGTGGTTTATCGCGCCGTGGTGGAACGTGACGATATGCCGGAAGACCTGCGTATCAACGCGCCGGTGTTATGGGCTGGCCCGCACTGTCACCTGGTGCACTATCCGCTGCGCGGCGGTAAGCAGTACAACCTGGTGGTGACTTTCCACAGCCGCGAAACCGAGCAGTGGGGCGTGCGCGACGGCTCCAAAGAAGAGGTGCTGTCGTACTTCAAGGGCATTCACCCGCGTCCGCGTCAGATGCTGGATAAACCGACCTCCTGGCGTCGTTGGTCAACCGCTGACCGCGAGCCGGTGGAGAAGTGGGGTAACGACAGGATTACGCTGGTGGGCGACTCCGCGCACCCGGTCGCGCAGTATATGGCCCAGGGTGCCTGCATGGCGCTGGAAGATGCGGTAACGCTCGGTAAGGCGCTGACCCAGTGCGACGGCGATGCCGCCAGCGCGTTTGCGCTGTACGAGTCGGTGCGTATTCCGCGTACCGCGCGTATTGTCTGGTCTACCCGTGAAATGGGGCGTCTGTATCATGCGGCAGGGGTCGAGCGTCAGGTGCGTAACTTGCTGTGGAAAGGCAAGACTCAGGAAGAGTTCTATCGCGGCATCGAGTGGCTGTACGGCTGGAAAGAAGATAACTGTCTGCAACCGCGGTAATAGCGGTTGGCACCATGTGCTCCCTCTCCCTTTTTAAGGGAGAGGGTCGGGGTGAGGGTTCGGTGCATCTATGCCCCTCACCCTAACCCTCTCCCCAAAGGGGCGAGGGGACCGAATGGAGCAGGGTTTGTAGCCCGGCCAAGCAAAGCGCCGCCGGGAATATCACCGCACTAACCCACCAGCGCCTTATCTTTGGCTAACATAAACGGCCGCAGATACCCCACGGCGTTAGATAGCGGCAACACGTCATCGCTCAACGCAATATTCAACGTCTCGCGAATATAGGCTCGCCGTGCCTCGATGCGTGCCCACAGCGCTGGATACGCCTGCGCTATCTGCTGGCGTAACCTGGCGTCGGCCAGGGCAATGCTCTCTTCCGCGCTGGTACCGGTATATCCCGGTACCGACGGAATAATATCAATCTGCATCACCATGCCGCTTTTCAGCGTCTCGCTTGAGCCGGAATAGACCGGTGACGACATCCACTCTTCATCGGCGCTCAGGTGCCCTGGGTTAAGGTGCCAGCCGTACTGCGCTTTTGGCAGCACGCGCTCGACTAAATCATAAAGCTCACCGCCCGGCATCCCGACCTTAATATTTTCAAGCCACGTTGCCACCGCGCCAAAATAGGGTTTCACCACCCGGTCCAGGTAATCACGCTGGTTCTCCGGCAGCTCGCTCTCCTCGGCAATCACAAACCCGGTGCGGCTGGAGAGCCCGCCTTTAAACCCGGTGGTCATCGATAGCGGCTGGCCGCGCCCGACCTTTTTCCACGAAGGATAGAGGTTGGCTTTCTCAAAACGCTGGCCCGTTGCAGCGATGGTGACGACAGACGGTGCCTGCCCTTCGGCAGCGAGCAGCGCACCCAGATCCACTTCACGAACGCCCGGTTCGACGGCATCCAGCGCCGCCAGCATGCAGCGGGAGGCGAGGTTGGCGCCATATTCGTAATGGGCAATTTCGTTGGCGTTATTGACCGTTCTCGCGCCTTTATCACCGCGAATAAACAGATGCGCCGCGTTGACCAGATCGGCATGGGTACTCTGTTTTATCGCCTCGACGATAAACCACGGCAGGTCGAACAGCTTTGCGTTATCGCTCCCGGCGGTGGTAAACATCTTCCAGCCGACCAGCCCCACTTTAGACATCGCGCTCAGCCCGGTTTCGCTGAACAGCTGCGCCAGCGGCTTTTCGTTATCCATCGGCTGATTGGGCAGCGAGAACAGCGGGCAGTGCTTTAACGTCACCGGAATGCGTGAATGCGCAGCCATCTTCAGGTTTTCATTGCCGAGAATGGCGGTGGCGTGCCCGGACTTATGCAGCACCAGCAGGCCCTCTTCAAAGCGCGGGATAAAGCCGGTCAGGTACTCAAAATTACCGCCGTGCTCTTTATCGGCGTAAATCACCAGCGCATCAAAGCGCTCTTCCTGCATCCGTTCGAGCAGTTTATTTTTACGTTCGAGCAGGGTGGCATCGGTCAGCGTGACCGGTGGCACATCGCTGAATCCGTGCGGCGGCTGGATGGCTTTGAGCTTAATATCCCTTGAATTCATCATTCACCTCCTGGTGTGTTGACTGGCAGTGGAAAGCGGCATACTAAGACGTTACCATAGCGCCTCTTTTTTTTCCGGATAACGATATGCGTGTTTTACTGGCACCGATGGAAGGCGTGCTCGACTCCTTAGTGCGAGAGCTGCTGACCGAAGTGAATGATTACGATCTGTGCATCACCGAATTTCTGCGCGTGGTGGATCAGCTATTGCCGGAAAAATCGTTCTACAAGCTATGCCCCGAACTGCATAACCAAAGCCGCACACCTTCCGGAACCCGCGTGCGAATTCAGCTATTGGGGCAATACCCCGAGTGGCTGGCGGAGAACGCCGCCCGCGCGGTGGAGCTTGGCTCCTGGGGCGTAGACCTCAACTGTGGCTGTCCGTCGAAAACGGTAAACGGCAGCGGCGGTGGGGCGACGTTGCTGAAGGATCCGGAGCTTATCTACCAGGGTGCGAAAGCGATGCGCGAAGCGGTGCCCGCGCATCTGCCGGTGACGGTAAAAGTGCGTCTGGGCTGGGACAGCGGGGCGCGGCAGTTTGAAATTGCCGATGCGGTGCAGCAGGCGGGTGCTACCGAACTCGCTGTTCACGGACGCACCAAAGAGGATGGCTACAAGGCCGAGCGTATCAACTGGCAGGCGATTGCCGAGATTCGCCAGCGGCTCACCATTCCGGTTATCGCCAACGGCGAAATCTGGGACTACGACAGCGCGCAGGCGTGTATGGCCGTCACCGGCTGCGATGCGGTGATGATTGGCCGCGGCGCGCTGAACGTGCCGAACCTTAGTCGGGTTATCAAATACAACGAGCCGCGTCTGCCGTGGCCGCAGGTGGTGATGTTGCTGAAAAAATATGTTCTCCTGGAAAAACAGGGGGATACCGGGCTGTATCATGTGGCGCGTATTAAGCAGTGGCTTGGCTACCTGCGTAAAGAGTATGACGAGGCTAGCGAACTGTTTAGCGCCGTGCGCGCGCTGCAGGAGTCGAAGCTGATTGCGCGGGCGATTACCGACTGGCGCGTATAAAGTATCAGATCTCCATCACAATTTTCTCTTTGCTTCATTGAGCTTCACTGCATGAAAGTGAAATACTCATAAACGATTGTTACTGCTTCGGCAGGCAAAACCTGATTCTCTGGCTCCTGTCAGAAGTCAGGTTTTTTTGTTTCTGGGGTTCATAAATGCAAATCGCCAAAGTACTTAATAATAATGTGGTGGTGGTTCTGGATGAACACCGGCGTGAGCAAGTCGTGATGGGGCGAGGGCTAGCCTTTCAGAAACGCGTCGGCGACTCACTGGATGAGACGAAAATCGAGAAAATTTTTGCCCTGCAAAGCGATGAGCTGGTAGGGCGTTTAGGTGAATTACTCAGTCAGATCCCGCTTGAGGTGATGACCACCTGCGACCGGATCATCGAACGGGCGCGCGAGCGGCTCGGCAGGCTGCAGGAGAGCGTTTACATCACCCTGACCGACCACTGCCACTTCGCTATTGAGCGGCAGAAAAAGGGCGTAGCGCTGCGCAATGTGCTGTTGTGGGAGATAAAGCGGCTCTACCCGAAAGAGTTTGCGCTAGGGCAAGAGGCGCGAGCGCTGATTGAAAAGCGGCTCGGCGTGGCGCTGGCAGAGGATGAAGCCGGGTTTATCGCGCTACATCTGGTCACGGCGCAGCTCAACAGCGAAATGCCGGAAGTGATGCACGTCACCCGGGTGATGCAGGAAATTTTGCAGCTGGTGAAGTATCAACTGCGCCTGGAGTACAACGAAGAGTCGTTAAGCTATCAGCGTTTCGTGACCCACCTGAAATTTTTTGCCCAGCGAATGCTGACGCGAACGGTGGTAGAGGGCGATGACGCCGAACTGCATAGCGCGGTGAAGGACAACTACGCCAAAGCGTGGAAGTGTGCGGAAACCGTCGGTTTGCATCTGCAAAACAGCTACCAGCGGCCGTTGACGACGGAAGAGATTATGTTTCTCGCCATTCATATTGAACGGGTGAGAAAAGAGGGGCGTTAATCCCCCAATACAGTGGGATTGTTACTGCATAACGCAGGCAAAACCCGAGCGCGGCGCCATCTGGCGTCGTTCTCGGGTTTTTTTGTTTTTATACTCGGTCAAGGAATTTGGTATGAAATATCATGAACTTGCGCAGGATATTCTCCGCCACGTGGGGGGTAAAGAGAATATGGTGAGTCTGGTTCACTGCGCTACCCGGCTGCGTTTTAAGCTTAAAGACAGCGGCAAAGCTGACGCCGAGGCGCTGAAGGCGAACCCCGGCGTGATTATGGTGGTTGAAAGCGGTGGTCAGTTTCAGGTGGTGATTGGCAACCACGTCCACGATGTCTGGCTGGCGGTACGCGAGGCGGCAGGCATTACCGACGATAGCGAACCGGCCGCGGCCAAAGGTGAAAAAACCTCAGTGCTGGGCCAGGTTATCGACGTGGTGTCCGGTATTTTTGCGCCGTTTATCGGCGTGATGGCGGCCACCGGTCTGTTGAAAGGGTTGCTGGCACTGGCGGTGGTGTGCGGCTGGCTGAACACCGAACAGGCGACCTACAAAATCTGGTTTGCGGCAAGCGACGCGCTGTTCTTCTTTTTCCCGCTGTTCCTCGGCTACACCGCCGGGAAAAAGTTTGGTGGTAACCCGTTTATTACGATGGTGATCGGCGGCGCGCTGACCCATCCGCTGATGATTCAGGCTTTTGAGGCCGGGCAACTGCCGGGCGCCACGGCGGAGTATTTCCTGGGCATCCCTGTCACCTTTATCAACTACAGCTCCTCGGTGATCCCGATTATCCTCGCCTCCTGGGTGTGCTGCTGGATTGAGCGGCGCAGCAACGCGCTGCTGCCGTCGGCGATGAAGAACTTTTTTACCCCGGCTATCTGCCTTGCCATTGTGGTGCCGCTGACGTTTCTGGTTATCGGGCCAATCGCTACCTGGCTTAGCGTGATGCTGGCGAACGGCTACCAGACGGTTTACGTCGTTGCGCCGTGGCTGGCAGGGGCCGCGCTGGGCGGGCTGTGGCAGGTCTGCGTTATCTTCGGCCTGCACTGGGGGCTAGTGCCGCTGATGATCAACAACCTGAACGTGCTGGGCCACGACTCAATGCTGCCGATTATTCTGCCGGCGGTGCTGGCGCAGGTGGGGGCGGTACTGGGGATTTTCCTCGCCACCCGCGATGTGCGCCAGAAAGTACTGGCGGGCTCTGCGTTTTCTGCCGGACTTTTTGGTATTACCGAACCGGCGATTTATGGCCTGACGCTGCCGCTGCGTCGCCCGTTTATCTTTGGCTGCGTCTCAGGCGCCCTCGGTGGTGCGATTACCGCCTTCAGCAACAGCGCGACCTACTCTTTTGGCCTGCCGAATATCTTCTTCCCGGCGCAGATGATCCCGGCAAGCGGCATTGACGCAAGCGTATGGGGCGGGCTTATTGGTACGGCGGTGGCCTTTATCCTCTCTGGCTCGCTGACCTATTTCTTCGGGATGCCACACAAGGCTTCTGAACCTGCAGCGGTGGCAAAAGCTGCGGAAAACGACGTGCTGGCACCGATGACCGGCAGCGTACTGGCGCTGGAAAATGTTCCGGATACCACTTTCGCCAGCGGCCTGCTGGGCAAAGGCGTGGCGATTATCCCGGCGGAGGGCAAAGTGATTGCCCCCTTTAACGGTGAAGTGGCCTCGATTTTTCAAACCAAACACGCCATCGGTCTTGAGAGCGACAGCGGTATTGAACTGCTGATCCACGTTGGTATTGATACCGTCAAGCTGGACGGCGCGCCATTCACCGCCCACGTGAAAGAGGGCGACAAGGTGCGGGCGGGCGATCTGCTGCTTACTTTCGATCGTCAGGCCATTCTGGACGCCGGTTACGACCTGGCGACGCCCATTATTATCAGCAACAGCGATGATTATCCGGGGCTGGAGATCGTTGCAGGCAGCGCGGTTAGCGCCGGTCAGCCGCTGTTGACCATTACGCATTAATCACAGGAGAGAGAGATGAAAGCATTCCCGCAGACGTTTTATTGGGGCGGCGCGACCGCAGCAAACCAGGTTGAAGGCGCCTTTCTTGAGGATGGCAAAGGGTTATCCACCTCCGATGTGCAGCCGCACGGTGTTTTTGGTGACGTCGTTGATCGTGTGCCGGGTGACGCTGGCTTAAAGGATATCGCCATCGACTTCTATCACCGCTACCCGGACGATATCGCGCTGTTTGCCGAGATGGGCTTTAACTGCCTGCGCGTGTCGATTGCCTGGACGCGTATCTTCCCGAACGGTGATGATGCCGAGCCAAACGAGGCTGGTCTGGCCTTTTACGACAGGCTGTTTGACGAGATGGCTAAACATCACATTACGCCGCTGGTCACGCTCTCTCACTATGAAATGCCGTGGGCGCTGGTGAAAAACTACGGCGGCTGGGGCAACCGCAAGGTGATTGGCTTCTTCGAGCGTTATGCCCGCACGGTGTTCGAGCGCTACAAAGGCAAGGTTAAACTGTGGCTGACCTTTAACGAAATCAACATGTCGCTGCACGCGCCGATGACCGGCGTAGGCTTGCCGAGTGATAGCAGCAAAGCTGAGGTGTATCAGGCCATTCACCATCAACTGGTGGCGAGCGCGCTGGCGGTGAAAGCCTGCCATGAGATTGTGCCGGAAGGGAAAATTGGCAACATGCTGCTGGGCGGTCTGATGTATCCACTAAGCTGCAAGCCGGAAGATGTGTTCAAAACCCTGCAGGAGAACCGCGGCTGGCAGTTCTTTGGCGACGTACAGGCGCGCGGGGCGTATCCGGGCTATATGCTGCGCTATTTCCGTGACAACGGTTTTGCGCTGGAGATTACCGACGCCGACCGCGAAGCGCTGAAATCAAGCGTCGATTTTATCTCGTTTAGCTACTACATGACCGGCTGCGTGACCGCCGACGAAGCACTGAACCAGAAAGCGCGCGGCAATATCCTCAACATGGTGCCGAATCCACATCTGGAAAGCTCGGAGTGGGGCTGGCAGATTGACCCGCTGGGGCTGCGCACGCTGCTGAACGTGCTGTGGGATCGCTACCAGAAGCCGCTGTTTATCGTTGAAAACGGCCTCGGCGCGAAGGATAAAGTGGAAGCCGACGGCAGCATCAACGATGACTACCGTATCAGCTACCTGAATGACCATCTGGTGCAGGCGCGGGAAGCGATTGAAGACGGCGTTGAGCTGATGGGCTTTACCAGCTGGGGGCCGATTGACCTGGTCAGCGCCTCGAAGGCGGAGCTCTCAAAGCGCTACGGATTTATCTACGTGGATCGTCACGACGATGGCACCGGCACGCTGGCGCGCAGCAAGAAGAAGAGCTTCGACTGGTATAAAGAGGTGATTGCGACTAACGGCGCGAGTTTGAAAGCGTAAGCATCGGTGAATTGCCGGATGGCGCTTTGCTTATCCGGCCTACAAACCTCACCGCTCACTTGCAGGCCGGATAAGGCGTAGCCGCCATCCGGCACTCACCCAACTCACACCGGCTTACGCGCGCGCAGAATAAAAATCATCGGGCGTTCTTTCTCTTCATCCAGCGCCGGGTTGGCGGCAATCTGCTCCGCGGTTGGCCCCCACTCGTTCAGGCATTCAATCACAAAGCCGGCGGCTACCAGCGCGTTAATCCAACTGCCAAGCGTCCGGTGCTGCTTCTTCACGCCGTCGGCAAACCAATTGCTGATACGCTCGCCTTCCTGCTGATAATGACTCACCGGCCAGCTTTTCTGCCCCTGCTCATCTTCCTGCCAACCCTGCTTAAGCGGGGCGGTATAAATAGGATGCTCGGCGGAAAACAACAGCGTACCGCCCGGCGTCAGAGCATGATATACACAGGTGAGCAGCGAGGTGATATCGGGCAAATAGTGCAGCGCTAGCGAGCTGTAAACGACGTCGCAGCTATTGGCGGCAAGGGTGAGGGTTTGCAAATCTTCGCAGCGGTATTCAATTCCCGCATCGTGGGTCATCTCTCGTGCCCGTTCCAGCATGAGGCTGGAGAGATCCAGCCCGGTAACCTTAGCGGCATCCTGGTCGCGCGCCCAGCGGCAAAACCAGCCGTAGCCGCAGCCAAGATCCACCACCCGCTGACCGGCCAGCGTGGGCATCATGTGTACTATGGTGGCCCATTCCGGCGCACCGGCGAGCCCTTTAACCGAACGGTCAAGCGTGGCGTACCCGGCGAAGAAATCAGGGTTGTCATAAATATTCTGACTCATTTCTACTCCATGAAATTTAATAATTTTTGACTGTCACTAAGTATGTCAAATTATGTTCCCACACGCTTTACTAAAAGGATTGGCTGCATTTAAATTAATATAAACCTCCTTCTTTTGTAACCTGACCTCTCAAATGAACTTAACTCTGAAAAAAAGCGTGTTGTCTGGTTTACCCCTGCTCATCGCGCTGGCTGGCTGTGCTCCTTCGCACGATATTGGTAGTCCTGTTAAACAGCAGGTTCCGGCCTCGAACGTTTCAACGGAGCTCCCTGCGGCGGTGCAAAACGGCTGGCCGCAGAGTAACTGGTGGCAGGGCTACCACGACGCACAGTTGAACAGCTTAATTACCCGCGCGCTGGCAAATGCGCCGGATATGCAGATTGCCGATCAGCGCATCAAGCTGGCCGAAGCACAGGCGCGGATGTCGAAGTCGTCACTGGGCCCGGAAGTGGATTTCGGCGGTAACCTTGAACGCCAGAAAATGTCCTCTGAAGGCCTGATGGGGCCGTTTGCCACCGACACTGACGGCAATACCGGTCCGTGGTACACCAACGGTACGTTCGGCCTGACCGCCGGATGGGATCTCGACCTGTGGGGTAAAAACCGCGCGCAGGTGAAGGCGCGTATCGGTGAAGTGAAGGCGCAGGTTGCCGAGCGGGCGCAAACCCAGGAACTGCTCTCCAGCAGCGTGGCGCGTTTGTACTGGCAGTGGCAGACCGAAGCGGCGATTCGCGACGTGTTAGAGCAGGTGAAAAGCGAACAGAATAATATCGTGACCGTGGATACCGAGCTGTATCAGCACGGACTGACCAACTCCGCCGAAGGGGCAGAGAATGATATTAACGTCAGCAAAACCGACCAGCAGTTGACCGACGTGGCTGGCAATATGAAAGAGATTGAGGCGCGGCTGATGGCGCTGACCAACAGCCAGAGCCAGTCGCTGAATCTGCGTAAGGTCGACCTGCCAGCGGTCGCCAGCAAAATGCCGGCTCGCTTAGGCTACGATCTGCTGGCGCGTCGTCCGGATCTGCAGGAAGCACACTGGTATATCGAAGCGTCGCTGAGTGAGATCGACGCGGCGAAAGCGGCGTTCTACCCAGACATCAACCTGATGGCTTTCCTGCAACAGGATGCCTTGCACTTAAGCGATCTGTTCCGTAGCTCGGCCAACCAGATGGGCGTGACCGCCGGGCTGACGCTACCTATCTTCGATAGCGGCCGTCTGAACGCTAACCTTGATATCGCCAATGCGCAGAACAATCTCTCCATTGCTAAATATAATAAAGCGGTGGTGGATGCGGTAAACCAGGTGGCGAAAACCGCCAGCCAGGTTGAGACACTGATGGAGAAAAACCAGCAGCAACAGCAGGTTGAAAAAGACGCGCAGCGTGTGGTGACGCTGGCGCAGGCGCGGATGAACGCCGGGATTATTCCGGGTTCTAAAGTCAGCCTTGCTAAATTGCCCGCTCTGCAGGAGCGCGTGAACGCGTTACGCCTGCACGGCCAGTGGATCGATGCCAGCATCCAACTGACCTCGGCGCTGGGCGGTGGCTACCACATCAGCGAAGAAAAATAACCAACCTCGTGTTACTTTCCCCCTGTATTATTCATACAGGGGGAAGTGGAAAATAAATACTTAGATTAAATAATATCACTCGCTAATATCCACCCTCAGCATTTGATTTTTAACTTTATTAAAAATCACCATCAATATTGCATTAAAATATGTTTGCGATCACGTATTTTGATTTAAATTAATGACACCTAATGTACTCACCACTAGTATCGCCCTCCGAAGAAAGAATATTCTTTTATTGATAATAAATACCCTACACCTTTTTGTATTCATATTTTAAATATTAAAGCCAGTTCCTCACCGCTTTGGAGTTAACGATAACAACTGAGGACGATTGCGTGAAAAAAGTAATAACCTTTGGGATGCTGGCCTTTGCCAGCGCATACGCACAGGCGGTCACTATCGATCTACGCCATGAGTATACTGACGACAGTCAGGCGCAGAAGGACAGGGTGCTGATATCACACCGCTTTGCTAACGGCTTTGGCTTCTCGGTTGAGGCAAAAAGCAAATCGGGCGGTGAACATTCTCGGAAAGCGTTTAATGACGTCGTTGATAATGGTAGCGAATATGTGGTGAGCTATCAGTTTAATGCGACGCCGGAAATAACGATTCAACCCGGCCTGGCATTAGAGACCTCTTCGTCAAAATCAATTTATAAACCGTATATTCGTGGGCAATATAATTTTAGTAATGGTATTTATCTGGCGGCGCGATATCGCTATGAATATGTGCGTGACACTTCTGAAGATAAAGACGATGAACATATTAACCGCGGTGACGTGTGGCTGGGTTATAAAACCGGGGCGTGGGCATTTGAAGGTAACTACCTTTATAAAAAGAGCGAAGATTTTAATCGCTATGATAACGGTAAAGATGACTACGAGCTGAACGTTAAAACGGCCTACAGTATCGATAAAAACTGGAAGCCGTATGTGGAAATTGGTAACGTCTCTGTGCGCAATACGACCGACGAGCGTCAGACGCGTTATCGTGTGGGCGTGCAGTATTCGTTTTAAGTTTTGCGTGATTCCCGGCGTCGCGTTACTCGGCCGGGCTACCTATAACCCGGCCCATGCCGGGTTTATTCCTGCGGTTTTTTCGCTTCGCGATGCTTCATCCACCAACGAACGGCAATCACCAGCGCGACCACCAGCACCAGCCAGATGAGATGCTTCAGATGTTTATCCAGATGATGCAGCCACGGGCCAATGGCTTCACCGCCAAGGTACCCAAGCGTGGTGAACAGCAGCGCCCAGATTAACGCGCCCAGAATATTCAGCGGCAGGAAGATCTTCGGCGGCAAACCGCTGGCGCCAATCAGCAGCGGCCCAATGACGCGGAAACCGTACATAAAGCGGGTGCCAATCACGAACAGGTAGGGACGGCTTTTAATCAGCCGCTGTGCCTTGCGAATGCGCGCCTGGTGGCGTGAAAAACGTTTAAGCAGCCGCCCACCAAACCGCCGACCAAGCAGGTACAGCAACTGGTCGCCAATCATACCGCCCAGCGCTACAGAAATGACCACTAGCGGAAATTTTAACAGACCCTGATGCGCCACCACCCCGCCGAGCAGCGTAATCGTTTCGCCCTCCGCCATACTGCCAATCACCAGCGCAGCGTAACCATAGTGGGAAATCAGGTTATTGATATCCATGCAAACACTCACTCCTTACTGCATCAATCCTTTAATCATACACCCTCACGCGAGAAGTGCGGCTGCGTCTATTTTTTTCGTTGTACATAAAACAATCTATTTATGTGAATTATACTTAGAGCAACGTGGTACGAAGCCGTGCTGAGGAGGCGTTATGAACCATGTATGGGGACTCTTCTCCCACCCTGATAAAGAGATGCATGTGATCCGTAGTGAGAACGAAACCGTCTCTCACCACTATATGCATCATGTGCTGGTGATGGCGGCCATTCCGGTGGTGTGCGCGTTTATCGGTACCACCCAGCTTGGCTGGAACTTTGGCGAAGGCACCGTGGTCAGGCTTTCACTGATGACCGGGATTGGGCTGGCGATACTCTTCTACGCGCTGATGCTGGCGGGCGTAGCGGTGATGGGCCGGGTTATCTGGTGGATGGCGCGCAACTACCCGCAACGTCCTTCACTCAAGCGCTGTATGGTGTTTGCCGGCTACGTGGCGACGCCAATCTTCCTGAGCGGTATCGTCGCGCTCTATCCGCTGGTGTGGTTGTGCGCGCTGGTGGGAACGGTAGCGCTGTTCTACACCGGGTATTTGCTCTACGTCGGTATTCCTACCTTCCTCAATATTAACCGGGAAGAGGGGCTGAGCTTTGCCAGTTCCACCCTGGCAATTGGGGTGCTGGTACTCGAAGTACTGCTGGCGCTGACCGTGGTGCTGTGGGGCTACGGATACAGGCTGTTTTAACTCGCTGAATGCATTGCTGATGTGAATGTAGATTCCGTCAGCAATGCAGCATTTATTCACTATTCTTTTCTGGTAGATGCCGCGTACTCCGCGCTATGATGAGCCATTCCGCTTCGTACCCCTTAGGTACGAGGCGGTTGTCTATCATAATGTGCATAAATAACCACCAGAATACTCACCATGCAGAAATTTCGCGTTTCCCTGCTGAGCCTTGCCTTTGTGCTGGCTTTGCCTTTTGCGCCTCAGGCGAGTGCTAAAACGGCCGTCACCGCCGTTGCCTCGCAGCCGGAAATTGCTTCCGGTAGCGCGATGATTGTTGATCTTGAAACGAACAAAGTTATTTACGCCAACCAGCCGGATCTGGTGCGCCCGATGGCCTCTATCACCAAGCTGATGACGGCGATGGTGGTGCTGGACGCGCATTTGCCGCTGGATGAGATCCTGACGGTGGATATCAGCCACACGCCAGAGATGAAAGGGATTTACTCCCGCGTGCGTCTGAACAGCCAGATCAGCCGTAAAAATATGCTGCTGCTGGCGCTGATGTCTTCAGAAAACCGTGCGGCGGCGAGCCTGGCTCACCATTATCCTGGCGGCTATGACGCGTTTATCCGGGCGATGAACGCCAAGGCAAAATCGCTGGGGATGACCAATACCCGCTACGTTGAGCCAACCGGGCTGTCGATTCATAACGTGTCGACCGCGCGTGACCTGACGAAGCTGCTGATCGCCACCAAACAGTACCCGCTGATTGGTCAGCTCAGCACCACCAAAGAAGACACCGCGACCTTCGCCCATCCGGCCTACACGCTGCCGTTCCGCAATACCAACCATCTGGTGTATCGCGATAACTGGAGCATTCAGCTGACCAAAACCGGTTTTACCAACGCCGCGGGTCACTGCCTGGTGATGCGCACCGTGATGAACAAGCGCCCGGTGGCGATGGTGGTAATGGATGCGTTCGGTAAATTTACCCACTTCGCCGACGCCAGCCGTCTGCGTACCTGGGTAGAAACCGGGAAAGTGATGCCGGTACCTGCGGCCGCGCTGAGCTATAAAAAGCAGAAGGAAGCCCAGGTGGAAGGCGATATCGCCAGAGCCCAGAAGAGCGGGCAGACCACCCAGGACGATTAATTACTCGGGCAGCGTCCAGTCACCGTCGTTGAGTGGACGCTGCATGATTACCGTATCCCGCCAGTCACCCATCTTGTAGCCCACGCTACGCAGTTGACCCACCACCTCGAAACCGTGCTTTTTATGCAGGCGCAGCGAACCGGTATTGTTATTGCCATCGCCAATCACTGCCAGCAGTTGCCGCCACGGACCTTGCTCACAAATCGTAATCAACGCCGTTAACAGGCGACTGCCGATGCCGTGCGCCGTCATGGTGGTGTCGACGTAGATAGATTCTTCAAGGGTGTAACGGTAGGCCGGGCGAGGGCGGTAGTGGTTTGCATAGCAGTAACCGACCACTTCGCCGCGATAGAGTGCCACCAGCCACGGCAGGCCCTGTTCCTGAATACTGCGCATCCGCTGCTGCATTTCATCAATGGACGGCGGCACCTCTTCAAACGAGGCGCGGCCATTAAGAACGTGCCAGGCATACAGTGCGGCAATGGCTTGGACATCGTCAGCCTGCGCGTCACGGATTTCAACATCGCCGTCGCGGGTGACATCAAGCGTAGACATCATTGTATTCCTTATGGTTTCCATCGTTAATCTGGCGCTATGTAGGCCTGATAAGCGTAGCGCCATCAGGCATGGTGCGTCACGTTGCCGGATGGCGGCGTATCCGCCTTATCCGGCCTACAATGAACCTCCCAACATCTTCTCACACGTCGGTTTTTTCGCCCCAATATTTGAGCTTACTGGTTTTACCGATCCCCGGGTTCATGCTGTTGGTGGGGTCGTTCTCGCGATAATGGCGCTTCAGGTTTTCATCTGCTTCATACAGATGCCCCACGTTATGCTCCGCAGGGTACTGCGCGCCGCGCTCCCGCAGCAGGGCCAGCATCTGCTCTTTGACCTCGTGCGGATCGACCCCTTTCTTGACGATATAATCCTGGTGGAACACGTAACACATAAAGTGCCCGTAATAGAGCTTATGCACCAGCTTGCTGTCGATCTCTGCCGGCAGATGCTCAAACCACTCCGTATCGTTACGGCGCAGCGCGATATCCAGCGCCAGAATATCTTCCACCTCATCGGCGTGAACCGCCTGGTAGCGGATGGCCGCGCCCGCCGCCGCGAAGCGGTGCAGGAACGCTTTGCTGCCTTCTTCTGGCGTGCAGACGAAGAAGTCACCTTCTGCATCTTTAAAGTATTCGGTCAGCCACGCCTGCGCTTCATCAATGCCGTCACCGGACATTTTCAGCAGCAGGTGATGCTCGTACTTATCGCGCCAGGTTTTCATGCGCTCCGGCAGATGCGCCGGGAAGGCGTGCCCCAGCTTTTGCATAAAGCGGTCGGTGAAGTGCGGCTTGAACAGCGACACTTTTTCCAGCATCGCATCTGCGCGACCCTTCATGGTGAAGAAGAACGGCATTTTGTCGGTGCCGAGCTTGTCGATCATCAGGAAGGTATCTTTGCCGTACTGCTCAGCAATATCGTAGATATCGCGGTGCATATATTCGCCCGCGACCGGCAGGTTTTTGAACTCGGCCAGAATATGGCGGCGAATCTCGGTCAGCACGTCAGGCTGATTGGTGCCGATATAGAACACCTGCTGACGTTTTTCCGCCGGGAAGGTGTCGAGGCGCACCGCAAATACCGCCAGCTTGCCCGCACAGCCGGAGGATTCAAACAGACGTTCAGGGTCTGCGTTATAGCGCGCTGGCGTATCCGCGTTCACGTCGCGCACGCGGTTCACGTAGTCATAGTCATGAGCGTGGCGACCATCGTGCTGCACATCGCTGTCTTTGACGCGCTCGTCGTCAAGCTTGCTGAGGATCTGCTCCGGGGTCTCGCCAAGGTCAATGCCCAGATGGTTAACCAACGTCAGCTTGCCTTGTTCATCAATGCGCGCAAACAGCGACATTTCGGTATAGGCCGGGCCGCGCTGCACCAGCGAACCGCCGGAGTTGTTGCAGATACCGCCAATCACCGAGGCGCCGATACAGGAAGAACCGATTACCGAGTGCGGCTCACGGCCAAAGGGCTTCAGCGCTTTTTCCAGCGAATAGAGCGTAGTTCCCGGCCATGCCAGTACCTGCTCGCCGTTATCCAGCAGGTGCAGCTTATCGAGGCGCAGGGTGCTGATAATGACGATATCGCGGTCGTAGTCGTTGCCGCTTGGGGTTGAACCTTCGGTCAGACCGGTGTTGGCGGCCTGCATCAGAATAATTTTGTCGGCGTTGACGCAGGCGTTCAGCACGCGCCACAGCTCAAGCAGGGAGCCGGGGAAGACCACGGCCAGCGCGTCGCCGTGGCCAGAACGGAAGCCTTTGCGATAGCGAGCGGTTTTAGCGGGGTCGGTCAGCAGGTGGGCATGACCAACCAGGCGGGAGAGTTCGTTAATCAGCGCATTATTATCAGTTGTGGTTTGAGAAGACATTCTCCACTCCTTGTGGCGAGACAAATTTGTCGTTTCTAAGAATAGCGCTTTGTATGATCATTTGGTGAGTGAATGTTTCTAAAAATCAGAGAATAACCTTAGCTTTCTGTACCGCCGTCATTTAAGTTTATGGCAAACTGCGTTTTTTCATCGACTCTCGCCGCGCTATTCGGCATGGAATAAAGAGATTACAAGAATATGAAATGGCTACTTTCTGTTGGCGTCGCCGTGAGCCTGGCGCTGCAACCCGCTCTGGCGGAGGATCTGTTCGGCAACCACCCACTCACGCCGCAGGCGCGTGACGCCTTTGTGACCGGTTTGCTTAAGAAGATGACGGTCGATGAAAAAATCGGTCAGCTGCGCCTGATTAGCGTCGGACCGGACAACCCGAAAGAAGCCATTCGCGACATGATTAAAGAAGGGCAGGTCGGGGCGATTTTTAACACCGTTACCCGCCAGGATATCCGCGCCATGCAGGATCAGGTGATGTCCCTTAGCCGCCTGAAAATTCCGCTGTTCTTCGCCTATGACGTGGTGCACGGTCAGCGTACCGTCTTCCCGATAAGCTTAGGGCTCGCCTCTACTTTTAACCTCGATGCGGTGAAAACCGTGGGCCGCATTTCGGCCTATGAAGCGGCCGACGACGGCCTGAACATGACCTGGGCGCCGATGGTCGACGTGTCCCGCGACCCGCGCTGGGGCCGAGCGTCTGAAGGCTTTGGCGAAGATACCTATTTGACCTCCATCATGGGTGAAACCATGGTCGGCGCGATGCAGGGTAAAAGCCCGGCAGACCGCTACTCGGTGATGACCAGCGTGAAGCACTTCGCAGCCTACGGTGCGGTCGAAGGCGGTAAAGAGTACAACACCGTCGACATGAGCCCGCAGCGCCTGTTCAACGACTATATGCCGCCGTACAAAGCAGGGCTGGATGCTGGCAGCGGCGCGGTAATGATCGGCCTGAACTCCCTGAACGGCACACCGGCCACCGCCGACGCCTGGTTGATGAAAGACGTATTGCGTAAGCAGTGGGGCTTTAAAGGTATTACCGTTTCCGACCACGGGGCCATCAAAGAGCTGATTAAACACGGCGTGGCCGCCGACCCGGAAGATGCGGTACGCGTCGCGCTGAAAGCCGGTATCGACATGAGCATGAGCGACGAGTTCTACAGCAAATACCTGCCGGGGTTGATTAAGTCGGGCAAGGTAACGATGGCGGAACTCGACGATGCCACGCGCCACGTGCTGAACGTCAAATATGATATGGGGCTGTTTAACGACCCGTACAGCCACTTAGGGCCGAAAGATTCTGACCCGCAGGACACCAACGCGGAAAGCCGCCTGCACCGCACCGAAGCGCGTGAAGTCGCGCGTCAGAGCCTGGTGCTGCTGAAAAACCGTCTGGAAACCCTGCCGCTGAAGAAAAATGTCACTGTTGCTGTAGTTGGCCCGCTGGCCGATAGCCAACGCGACGTGATGGGTAGCTGGTCTGCCGCAGGCGTTGCCGCGCAGTCGGTGACCGTGTTGACCGGTATCAAGAACGTCATGGGCAACGAAGGCAAAGTGGTGTATGCCAAAGGGGCTAACGTTACCAACGACAAAGGCATCGTCGATTTCCTGAACCTGTACGAAGAAGCGGTAAAAATTGACCCGCGCTCGCCGCAGGCGATGATTGATGAAGCGGTTGAAGCGGCGAAACAGTCCGATGTTGTTGTTGCCGTGGTCGGGGAAGCGCAGGGGATGGCGCATGAAGCCTCCAGCCGCACTGAGCTTTCCATTCCGAAAAGCCAGCAGGATCTGATTGCCGCGCTGAAAGCCACCGGCAAACCGCTGGTCTTAGTGCTGATGAACGGGCGTCCGCTGACGCTGGTGAAAGAAGATCAGCAGGCTGACGCCATTCTGGAAACCTGGTTTGCTGGTACCGAAGGCGGTAACGCTATCGCCGACGTGCTGTTTGGCGACTACAACCCGTCCGGTAAGCTGCCGATGTCCTTCCCGCGCTCCGTGGGGCAGATCCCGCAGTACTACAGCCACCTGAACACCGGTCGCCCGTACAATGCCGACAAGCCGAACAAGTACACCTCGCGCTACTTTGATGAAGCGAACGGCCCGCTCTATCCGTTTGGCTACGGCCTGAGCTACACCACCTTCTCGGTCTCCGACGTGAAGCTGTCCGCGCCAACCATGAAAGCGGGCGGCAGCGTGACCGCCAGCGTGCAGGTGACCAATACCGGCAAGCGTGAAGGGGCAACGGTTATCCAGATGTATTTGCAGGATGTCACCGCCTCAATGAGCCGTCCGGTTAAGCAGCTGAAAGGGTTTGAGAAAGTGACCCTCAAGCCGGGTGAAACCCAGACCGTCAGCTTCCCGATTGACGTCAACGCGCTGAAGTTCTGGAACCAGCAGATGAAGTACGCGGCGGAGCCGGGCAAGTTTAACGTCTTTATCGGTGTGGATTCAGCGCGCGTGAAGCAGGGCGAGTTCGAGCTGCTGTAAGGATTACCCTCACCCCGACCCTCTCCCTAAAAGGGAGAGGGAGTGTGCAAACCTCCAGACCACACCGAACGGTTCCCTCTCCCCCTTGGGGAGAGGGTTAGGGTGAGGGGGCAATCCCCCAACCCTGACTCCCGCACCGCTTTGTGATCCTCCTCCCAATTTATCCCCCATTTCTTCTCTATCTGCGTCAACCCACCGCTTTTCTCCCACCAAACTCAATCAATATGTGACCGCCGTCACTCATCAAATCCCGCCGCCTCGCCGTTTTGTGCGCTTGCTCAAAAGCGATGACCGGGGGCCATAACCGGCGTGATGCCATTCACTAATACGTAAAAAAGCCCCTATCTGCCCGGCGAGAGAATCGGCGGAACCGCGTTAAATGCAGCTATCTCAACCTACGCAGGTAGCTACATGAAGATTTCATTGCATAACACCGCCCTCGACCGCAGCGGCAACACCCCGCTTACCGCGCAGCTTCAGCAGTTGATTGATGAAATCGACCGCGCGGGTGGCGGCACGCTGGTGGTCTCTCCGGGCGACTGGATGACCGGCACGCTGGTCCTGCCGTCGAACTTTACCCTGCATCTGGAAGCCGGGGCGCGCCTGCTGGCGAGCCCTCATGCTGAGGATTATCCCGCTGAGCTGACGCAAACCGTCGCCGAACTGTCCCGCATGGCGCTGATTTATGCGCGCAACGCTCACCACATTACGCTCAGCGGTGAGGGCTGCCTGACGGGCGGTGCCAACGCCTGGTTTTCTGCCAGCGCCGATGCCCAGGGCTACCGCCAGCCGAAAACCATGCGCCCACGCATGCTGGTGCTGGAAGGCTGCCAGCAGGTGCGCATCCGCGATATCACCATCAGCGACTCGCCGATGTGGACCGCACATCTGGTGAGCTGCAACCAGGTGTTTATCCAGAACCTGACCATTGATAACGATCTGGCGCTCTCCAACACCGACGCGCTGGACATCGACAGCTGCCAGCACGTGCATATCAGCGACAGCTACTTCAGCGCCGCCGATGATGGCATCTGCGTGAAAACTACCCGTAAGCCAGAAGGGCTTCAGCAGCCGACGCGCCACGTGGTGGTCAGCAACTGCCTGATCCGCTCGAAAAGCTGCGCCATCAAAATTGGCACCGAAACCTTCGCCGACATCAGCCATATCGCGGTGCATAACTGCTCAATCTTTGAGTCCAACCGCGGCATTGGCCTGGTCTCCCGCGACGGCGGCCAGTTCAGCCAGATGATCTTCAGCAACATCCTGTTCGACTGCCGTCACGGCCACCCGTGCCACTGGGGCAAAGCCGACCCGGTATTTATCTCGGTGCGCCACCGCGACCCGCAGGTGCAGCCGGGAAGGGTTGAGGACATTACCTTCAGCCAGCTTTCTGGGGTGAGTGAAGGGGCCATCAACCTGCACGCGGAAACGCCGGGCGATATCCGCCACGTCACCTTCAACGGGCTTTCATTGCAGCAGCTTACCGGCCCGTCCGATGAGCAGGGCTGCTATGACATTCGTCCGCCGTGCAACCCCGCAAGCCCAACCGGGATGGGGCTCGACAACGCCTACCGCGTGAACCCACAAACTGGCCGCGCCTGGGGCGTGGATGCCTATCCGGGCGGCCTGCCTGCGCTGTACGCCAACGGGGTGAGGGGACTCACGCTTAACGATTTGCGCATACGCCGCCCGCAGCCGCTGCCGCAGGGCTGGAGTGAGCATGCCATCGTGCAGGAAAACGCCGACGCCTGATGCTATTTGACGACGGCGCGGCTTGCGGCCTCGCCGTCCTGTTATGTTCAAGGGGATGGAAAATGATAAAAAAAGTGCGGGAGATAAAACTCCACAACTATATCTGTTACGGCCTGGCCGATGTTATCGGTTCAGGGGCTTTTACTCTGGTGAGTGCCTGGCTGCTGTTCTTCCTGACCACCTTCTGCGGCCTGACGCCGATTGAAGCAGGTTCACTGTTTGCCGTGGCGCGTATCGTCGATGTGATCATGTGTCCGTGCATGGGCTACATCTCCGATAACTTCCACAAAACGCGCCTCGGTCGTCGCTTTGGCCGTCGTCGTTTCTTCCTGCTGCTGAGCATTCCGCTGGTGGCGGTCTACAGCCTGCTGTGGGTGCAGGGCTTTAACTACTGGATGTACCTGCTGGTCTACATTCTGTTTGAAATCGTCTACTCAATGATTTTGATCCCGTACGACACGCTGTCGGCCGAGATGACCAATGACTTTACCAAACGCTCTAAGCTGACCAGCGCCCGTATGTACATTGCGCAGTTCGCGGGCTTCACCGCCGCGTTCCTGCCGGGCCGACTGCTGGCCTACTTTGGCTCTGATTCGGCGATATCGTTCTTCTACGCCGGGGCGATTTTCACCGTTGCCTTTATGGTGGTGCTGTTCTTCGTCTACTTCGGTACATGGGAACGTTCGCTGGAAGAGATTGAGCAGAGCGAACGCAGCGTTGAGACCGAAGAGAAGCCGCCGCTGAGTAAGCGCCTGTTCGATATCTACTACGATTTTGTCTCTACCCTGAAAATCAAAACCTTCCGTTCTCACCTGGGGATGTATCTGGGCGGTTCGGTCGCGCAGGATATCTTTAACTCCGTCTTTACCTATTTCGTGGTCTTTGCCCTGGCGACCTCTTCCGTTGTGGCCAGTAACCTGCTGAGCGTCATCAACGGTCTGCAGTTCTTCGGCGTCGGCGTCGCCACCTGGCTGACCTTGCGTTACTCGCCGTCTCGCGCGTTTGCGACTCAGGCGCTAATGGCGCTGGTGGCGTTTGCCCTGTTCGCGGTGACCTATCTCTACGGCTCGACCAGCATGTCGATGCTGTATCTGGCAGCAGGCGTGGCCGGTCTGGCGCGCGGCGGTATCTACTCCATTCCATGGAACAACTACACCTTCGTGGCGGATGTGGATGAAATTCTGACCTGTAACCGCCGTGAAGGGATCTTTGCCGGCTTTATGAGCCTGCTGCGTAAAGCGTCCCAGGCGTTCTCCATCTTCCTCGTTGGCGTGGCGCTGCAGATGTCCGGCTTTATCACCGGCCACACCAGCCAGCCGCAGTCGGCGATTAATATGATCCTCGCCATCATGATTATTCTGCCGGTTCTCCTGACCCTGTGGGGCATCTGGTCGGCCTTCCAGTTCAAAGTGAACAGCCGTACCCATGCGGTGCTGAATGAAGAAGTAGCGCGCCTGAAACAGGGCGGCAGCAAAGCAACCGTGACGGCAGAAACCAAAGAGGTGATCGAAAGCCTGACCGGGATGCCGTACGACCACTGCTGGGGGGATAACACCGTCGGCCACGTCAACCGCAGTCTGCTCAAAGCCAAACAGCATCAGTTAGCGCAGTTGAAAAACGCGTAAAACCAAACAAATAAACACCTTGTAGCCCGGGCGAGCGCAGCGACCCCGGGATTTTTTTGGATAACAGAAATGACCGATCAAAGTTTATATATTCAACAGGGCATCTGGGCGCGCCTCGGCCTACCGCGTGAGCTGGTATGGGGATTCGTGGGCGTCTTCCTGTTTATTACCGGGGCAACCATCGAACAGAGCTGGCTGGCCTCGCTGCTGCAACAGCGCGGGCTTGATGCGGTACACATCAGCCTGCTGTCATCCGTCTTTGGTCTGTGCGTGGCGGCGATTTCGTGGTTTTCCGGCATTGGCGCGGGCGTGCTTGGCGTACGTCGCCTGATGTGGCTGGCGACGCTACTCTACTTTGTCGGCTCAGTGCCGTTTATTTTCGTCGCGCTGCCGGACGGCAACTACCCATTGATGATGGTGAGCTACGCGGTGCGCGGCATGGCCTATCCGCTGTTCGCCTACTCGTTTCTGGTGTGGATTAACCAGCGCTGCGAAAGCCGGATCCTCGGCCGTGCCGTCTCCTGGTTCTGGATTGCCTTCGGCGTCGGCATGACCATCGTCGGGCCGTGGTTCTCCGGCTTTATGATCCCGCGCTTGGGGGAGACCACTACCTTACTCTCCGGCTTTATCTTTGTGCTGGCGGGCTGCGGCTGCGCGCTGCTCCTCAACCGCGATAAACCGCAGTGGCAGCAGGATGGCGCGGTCGGCAAGGCGCTGGCGGAAGGGATTATCGTACTGGTGCGCGAGCCGAAAATGCGCCTGGCAGTGGTGGTCAAAACCATCAACGATATCGGCAAGTTCTCGCTGGTGATTCTGATGCCGGTCTACCTGCCGCGCTTTGGCTTCAGCATTGAAGAGTGGCTGACTATCTGGGGGCTGGTGAACGTGGTGAATATCTTCGCCAACTATTTCTTCGGCTGGCTGGGCGATACCATCGGCTGGCGTAACACCGTGGTCTGGTTTGCCGGAACGCTCTGCGGCGCGTCGGCGCTGGCGGTGTGCTATGCACCGGTACTGTTTGGCCATAGCATCGTGGCGATGGTTATCGCGCTGGCGATTTATGCCATCGGCCTTGGCGCGTTCGGCCCGCTGAGTGCGCTGATTCCCTCGCTGCTGCCGGAAAATAAAGGCGCGGCGATCTCCTGCCTGAACCTTGGATCTGGCCTGAGTAATTTTGTCGGGCCATTTATCGTCACCCTGTGTGTTAACCCGCTCGGCGTGGAAGGCACGCTATGGGTTATCGCACTGCTGTACTTCGCCGCGAGCTTGCTGACGATCCCGTTAACGATCCCGAAAAAGGGCTGATTGCTGAGATTTCGTCTACGCTTTTTACTTAAGCGCCTGTTAATTGAGCGCAAATAATAAGAGGAAAGCGTATGACGATGGCAAGGGGATGGACGGCGTCACTGGTACTCCTGGCGGCGGTTGCGCTGCCGTTACAGGCCGCGGAGCCGGTAAAAGTCGGTTCTAAAATTGATACCGAAGGAGCGCTGCTCGGGAACATTATCCTGCAGGTGCTGGAAAGCCACGGCGTCAAAACGGTGAATAAAGTTCAGCTTGGCACCACGCCGGTGGTGCGCGGCGCTATCACCTCCAATGCGTTGGATATTTACCCGGAGTACACGGGCAACGGCGCATTTTTCTTCAAAGATGAAACCGACGCGGCCTGGAAAAATGCGGCGGCGGGCTACGAGAAAGTGAAAAAGCTCGATGCCGAGAAAAATCATCTGATCTGGCTGACCCCCGCACCGGCGAATAACACCTGGACCATCGCCGTGCGTAAAGAGCTGGCAGAACAGAACAAACTCACTTCGCTGGCCGACCTGAGCGGCTATCTGAAAAAAGGCGGCACCTTTAAGCTGGCGGCCTCTGCTGAATTTATCGAACGCCCGGATGCGCTCCCGGCGTTTGAAAAAGCCTACGATTTTAAACTGAGTCAGGACCAGCTGCTGTCGCTGGCGGGCGGGGACACCGCCGTCACCATTAAGGCGGCGGCACAGCAAACCTCGGGCGTCAATGCGGCGATGGCCTACGGCACTGACGGCCCGGTGGCGGTGCTGGGGCTTCAGACTCTGAGCGACCCGAAAGGCGTGCAGCCGATTTATGCGCCAACGCCAGTGGTGCGTGAAGCGGTGCTGAAAGCCTATCCGCAACTGGACGAATGGCTGAAACCGGTGTTTGCGAGCCTCGATGAAAAGACCCTGCAAACGCTGAACGCGAAGATTGCGGTCGAAGGGTTGGACGCCAAAACCGTGGCGGCGAAATACCTGAAGCAAAAAGGGTGGGCGAAGTAATCGGTTAATCGCATGCCTCGTTGTACTCATCGCGTGGTGGCGCTGCTGGCGGTTTTACTGCTGGCGGCCGCCGCGCTGCCATTTGTCAATTTCGCCCCGAATCGTCTGGTATCGGGCGAAGGTCGTTGGCTATGGCAAATCTGGGATTTCCCTCCGCTTATCCTGTTGATTATTCCGGCGCTGTTTTTGTGGTTTAGCTGGCTGCCCGGTCGGTTGCCGAGTCTGTTGATTCTGCTGCTGGCCGAAGGCGGCTTTGCGCTCCTGCTGTGGGCGAGCGGCGAGGCCGCGCAGCAACTGGCGCAGAGCAGCAGCCCGCTGGCGCGAACCTCGCCGGGGAGCGGGCTATGGCTGGGCTTACTGCTGATGCTGCTGAGTTGCAGCGAGGCCATTCGCCGCCTGACGCTGCATGCGCGGTGGCGCTGGCTGCTGAATGTGCAGCTGTGGCTGCTGCCTTGCTGGCTGCTGTGGAGCGGGGCGCTTGATGGCCTGTCGCTGATGAAAGAGTACGCCAACCGGCAGGAGACCTTTAACGATGCCTTGAGCCAGCACCTGACGCTGCTCTGGGGCACACTGCTGCCGGGACTGCTGCTTGGCGTGCCGCTCGGCATGTGGTGCTGGCGGCATCCGGGGCGGCAGTCGAGCGTGTTTACCGTTCTCAATATTATCCAGACCATCCCTTCGGTGGCGCTGTTCGGCCTGCTGATTGCGCCGCTTGCCGGACTGGTGCAGCGCTTCCCGTGGCTGGCGAATGTCGGCGTGGCGGGAACCGGGCTGGCCCCGGCGCTGATTGCGCTGGTGCTCTACGCGCTGCTACCCCTCGTACGCGGCGTGGTTGCTGGTATGCAGCACGTTTCGCCGCAGGTGCTGGAAAGCGCCGCGGCGATGGGCATGAGCCGTGCTCAGACTTTTCTTCGCGTGCAGTTACCGCTGGCGCTGCCGGTGCTGTTGCGTAGCCTGCGGGTGGTGACCGTACAGACGGTTGGCATGGCGGTGGTGGCGGCGCTGATTGGCGCGGGTGGCTTCGGAGCGCTGGTGTTCCAGGGGCTGCTCAGCAGCGCGCTGGATCTGGTGCTGCTTGGCGTGATCCCGACCATCGCGATGGCGGTTATCGCCGACGCCCTGTTCAGCCTGGCGGGCAGCTTATTACAAGGAGAGACCGATGATTGAATTCTTCCAGGTCAACAAATCGTTCGGTCACCATCCGGCGGTAAAAAACCTCTCATTGCGGCTGGCAGAAGGGGCGTTTTCGGTGCTGATTGGTACCTCCGGTTCGGGCAAATCCACCACCCTTAAGATGATTAACCGGCTGGTGGAGCCCGATAGCGGGACAATTCGTTTTGCCGGGCAGGATATCCGCGAGCAGCCGCTGCTCGCCCTGCGCCGACGTATGGGCTATGCCATTCAGTCGATTGGCCTGTTCCCGCACTGGACGGTGGCGCAAAATATCGCCACCGTGCCGCAGCTGCTGAAATGGCCGAAGGCAAAGGTCGATGCGCGCATCGATGAACTGATGGCGCTGCTGGGGCTGGAGCCGACGCTGCGCACGCGATTCCCGCATCAGCTCTCCGGCGGCCAGCAGCAGCGCGTCGGTGTGGCGCGAGCGCTGGCGGGTGACCCGGAGGTGTTGCTGATGGATGAACCCTTCGGTGCGTTGGATCCGGTGACGCGCGGCGCGCTTCAGCAGGAGATGCGTCGTATTCACCAGCTGTTAGGGCGCACCATCGTGCTGGTGACCCATGATATTGACGAAGCGCTACGTCTGGCGGACAACATTATCCTGCTGGACGGCGGCGAGGTGGTGCAGCAGGGCACGCCGCTCCAGTTGCTTAGCCAGCCGGGCAGCGAATTTGTGCGTACCTTTTTTGGCCGCAGCGAGCTGGGCGTGCGCCTGCTGTCGCTGCGGCGGGTGGCGGACTACGTGCGCCGCGGCGAGCAAGCCGAGGGTGAGGCAATTATTGCCACTTCGTCGCTGCGCGATGCGCTCTCCGGTTTTATGGACCAGCGGCGCACCGTTTTGCCGGTGGCGGATGAGGCGGGAAGGGCTTACGGCACGCTGCATTTTGCTGACCTGCTACGCGAGGATCCAAGCGATGCGACTATTCCGTGACCCGCTGCTGTGGCTGCTGGCGCTGTTTATCGGACTGCTGGTAGGGCTGCCCTACAGCGAGCCGCTGTTTCACCTGCTGTTTCCTGAGCAGCCGCGCCCGCTCTATCAGCAGGCGGGCTTTTTGTCGCTGACGCTGGCCCATGCCTGGCTGGTGGGGGTTTCCAGCCTGACGGCGATCGTCATTGGGGTGAGTGCTGGTGTGGCGGTAACGCGCCCGGCGGGCAGTGAATTTCGCCCGCTGGTTGAGACGCTGGCGGCAATGGGACAAACTTTTCCGCCGGTCGCGGTGCTGGCGCTGGCGGTTCCGGTGATGGGTTTCGGTGAAAAACCAGCCATTATTGCACTGATCCTGTATGGCATTCTGCCGGTATTGCAAGGCACGTTAGCCGGGCTGGCGGCAGTACCGCTGAGTGCGTTGAGCGTGGCAGAAGGGATGGGAATGTCGGGCTGGCAGCGGCTGCGTCAGGTGGAGCTACCGTTAGCGGCGCCGGTTATCGTGGCGGGCGTGCGGACCTCGGTTATCGTCAATATCGGTACGGCAACCATCGCCTCCACGGTGGGCGCGAATACGCTAGGCACGCCAATTATCATCGGCCTGAGTGGGTTCAACACGGCTTACGTGGTGCAGGGGGCTATTCTGGTGGCGCTGGCGGCGATTATCGTCGACCGCGCCTTTGAGCGACTGAGTCGACGGCTCAGCCAACACCGCCGCGCACAATAAATGAATAGCCTGCGAGCATCACGCCGCCAATACCGCTAATGGCCATCAGGGCAAAAATGAAGATCGCGGCAAGTTTGGTAGACTTCATGGTGTACTCCTTTTGTTAACCAAAAGATTATACCGCGAAGCTGGTCTGTTAACGAACGATTAATTTGTGGGAAGTGCGAAGGCCACGCCCTCTTCCTGCCAGCAGGCGAGCTGCTGTCGCTGCAAGGCGCTGGGTGACACACCGCACCAGATAAGCAGCGTCTGGCCGGGGAACAGCTCCGGCTGCACGTGGGTGAGCGTATGAGCCAGCACGTCAACGCGCCAGCCCTGCTCGCAGGCGACCCAGCTCTCCAGCCACAGGCGCGTCATATCGGTGACGTTCCAGCCGACCACCAGCGCGTGCGGCCCCGATTTACGTCGGCCGGAGGCGAGATTCAGCGCGATGTCGTTAATCAGCACGCCGTCGAGCAACCCCAGCAGCGTTTGCTGGGCAAACTGCGCGCTCTGTAACCGCTGGCGCAGTGGGTTAAACAGGCAGTCGACCAGCGTGCGGGCGCTGTGGCTGCGGCGCAGATCTTTGACCCACAGGCGCAGTGGGTGCAGATGACCGCTGCGCAGATAGCTCAGCACCTTTTCCTGCTGCTCCCGCCAGCCGTCCTGCTGCTCGCTGAGCAGCCCTTTGACTTTGCCTACCTGAACGCCGTTTTCTATCCAGCGCTGGATCTCGCGGATGCGGTCGATATCGTCATCATTAAACAGGCGATGGCCGCCGTCGGTGCGCTGCGGCTTCAGCAGCGCGTATCGCCGCTGCCAGGCGCGAAGCGTCACCGGGTTAATATCACAGAGCTGTGCGACTTCACCAATCGTATAAAGCGCCATCTTTTCCTCCGGCATGCGATATCCCATTTATACACTTCATCCTTCAAGCCGCCTCGGCGTTGGCTGCGCTCGCTCACCCCAGTCACTTACTAGAGTAAGCTCCTGGGGATTCACTCGCTTGCCGCCTTGATGCAACTTGAATGATTTTGTGTATAACTTTAGACGGGGATTACCGGCGCGGCCTGCTTTGATTGTTTTTTATCCACTTCGCGACCATGGTGATGGATAAAATGTGATCGGTAGCATTTTTTGCACTTTTTTTGCCAGGTTTCAAAGAAAGTTATGCCAACTGTGTGTATGTTACGCAGTTTTATTTCTGCTGTGGTGAACGGGTATGTACGAGTTTAATCTGGTGTTGCTGCTGCTTCAGCAGATGTGTGTTTTCCTGGTCATCGCCTGGTTAATGAGCAAAACGCGTCTCTTTATCCCGCTGATGCAGGTTACCGTGCGCCTGCCGCACAAGCTGCTCTGCTACGTCACGTTCTCCATTTTCTGTATTCTCGGCACCTATTTTGGCTTGCACATTGAAGACTCGATTGCCAACACCCGCGCCATTGGTGCGGTGATGGGCGGCCTGCTTGGCGGCCCGGTGGTCGGCGGGCTGGTAGGGCTGACCGGCGGCTTACATCGCTACTCGATGGGCGGGATGACCGCGCTTAGCTGCATGATCTCGACGATGGTTGAGGGGCTGCTTGGCGGGCTGGTGCACAGCCTGCTGATCCGTCGTGGCCGCCCGGACAAAGTATTCAGCCCGTGGACGGCTGGGGCGATCACTCTGGTGGCGGAGCTGGTGCAGATGCTGATTATTCTGCTGATTGCCCGCCCGTTCGAAGACGCGCTGCATCTGGTGCAGAGCATTGCCGCACCGATGATGGTCACCAACACCGTGGGTGCAGCGCTGTTTATGCGCATCCTGCTCGATAAGAGGGCGATGTTTGAGAAATACACCTCGGCCTTTTCCGCCACCGCGCTGAAGGTCGCCGCCTCGACGGAGGGGATCCTGCGTAAGGGCTTCAACGAAGAGAACAGCATGAAGGTGGCGCAGGTACTGATTCAGGAGCTGGATATCGGCGCGGTGGCCATCACCGACCGCGAGAAGCTGCTCGCTTTCACCGGCATCGGCGAAGATCACCATCTGCCCGGCAAACCTATCTCCTCACGCTATACGCAAAAAACGATTGAGACCGGCGAGGTGGTCTACGCCGACGGCAACGAAGTGCCATATCGCTGCTCGATTCATCCCAACTGCAAGCTCGGCTCGACGCTGGTGATCCCGCTGCGCGGTGAGAACCAGCGGGTGATAGGCACCATCAAACTGTACGAGGCCAAAAACCGCCTGTTCAGCTCCATCAACCGTACGTTAGGCGAGGGCATTGCCCAGTTGCTGTCGGCGCAGATTCTGGCCGGGCAGTATGAGCGGCAGAAAGCGCTGCTGACCCAGTCGGAGATCAAGTTGCTGCACGCGCAGGTCAACCCGCACTTCCTGTTTAACGCCCTGAATACGCTCAAAGCGGTGATTCGCCGCGACAGCGAACAGGCGAGCCAGCTGGTGCAGTATCTGTCGACCTTTTTCCGCAAAAACCTCAAACGCCCGTCGGAGATTGTCACCCTGGCGGATGAAATTGAGCACGTGAACGCCTACCTGCAAATTGAGAAGGCGCGTTTTCAGTCGCGGCTGCAGATACATCTGGATATCCCCGACGCGCTGGAGCATCAGCAGCTTCCGGCGTTCACCCTGCAGCCGATTGTCGAAAATGCCATTAAGCACGGCACTTCGCAATTGATGGATGTCGGCGAGATTACGCTGCGCGCCCGCCAGCAGGGCAGGCATCTGGTGCTGGACATCGAAGATAACGCCGGGCTGTATCAACCCAATACCTCGTCCAGTGGGTTGGGCATGAGCCTGGTGGACAAGCGTCTACGGATGCGTTTTGGCGACGAATGCGGGATTGCCGTCGCCTGCGAACCGGACCGTTTTACCCGGGTCACTCTGCGCTTACCTCTGGAGGAGAATGCATGATTAAAGTGCTGATTGTTGATGACGAGCCGCTGGCGCGAGAGAACCTGCGCGTCCTGCTGCAAACGCAGGAGGATCTTGAGATTGTGGGCGAGTGCGCCAACGCAGTAGAAGCCATCGGCGCGGTGCATAAGCTACGCCCGGACGTGCTATTTCTCGATATCCAGATGCCGCGCATTAGCGGGCTGGAGATGGTCGGCATGCTTGACCCGGAACATCGCCCCTACATCGTGTTCCTGACCGCTTTTGACGAATACGCAGTGAAGGCCTTTGAGGAGCACGCGTTTGATTATCTGCTCAAGCCGATTGAAGAAAAACGGCTGGAAAAAACGCTGATGCGTCTGCGTCAGGAGCGGGCGGTGCAGGATATGTCGGTGCTGGGCGAAAACCAGCAGGCGCTGAAGTTTATTCCCTGCACCGGACACAGCCGGATTTACCTGCTGCAGATGGACGACGTGGCGTTTGTCAGCAGCCGGATGAGCGGCGTGTACGTCACCAGCGGTGAAGGTAAAGAGGGCTTTACCGAGCTGACCTTACGCACGCTGGAGAGCCGCACGCCGCTGATCCGCTGCCATCGTCAGCATCTGGTGAACATGGCGCATCTGAAGGAGATTCGTCTGGAGGATAACGGCCAGGCCGAGCTGCTGCTGCGTAACGGGCAGACCGTGCCGGTAAGCCGCCGCTATTTGAAGACCTTGAAAGAAGCACTGGGGTTATAATTCGTGTATACTCGTCGCGCTTCAAGTTGCAGCGGCGTTGGCTGCGCTTGCTCACCCCAGTCACATAGTTTGCTATGCTCTTGGGGATTCGCGCGCTTGCCGCCTTGCTGCAACTCGAATCGCTTAGAGTATAAATTTGCCCACCGTATTTTTCACCATCACCACCGAAGGCACTATGGTCAGTAACGATATTTTACGCAGCGTCCGCTACATCCTGAAAATGAACAACAACGATCTGGTGCGTATTTTCGCGCTGGGCGAAGCCGAAGTCAGCGTTGAACAACTGGCGCCGTGGCTGCGCAAAGAGGATGAGGAAGGCTTCGTACGTTGCCCGGACATTATGCTGTCGTGCTTCCTGAACGGCCTGATCTACGAAAAACGCGGCCGCGACGAATCTGCGCCAGCGCTGGCGGTGGAACGCCGTATCAACAACAACGTGATGCTGAAAAAACTGCGTATCGCGTTTGCGCTGAAAACCGACGATATTCTGGCGATCCTGACCCAGCAGCAGTTCCGCGTCTCCATGCCGGAAATCACCGCCATGATGCGTGCACCAGACCACAAAAACTTCCGCGAATGCGGCGACCAGTTCCTGCGCTACTTCCTGCGCGGCCTGGCGATTCGCGAGCACGCCGCGAAGTAATTTCACGTTTTTCCCTGGCGGCGCTAAGCGTAGCGCCGCCAGGGATGCTCGAAACCTAAAAAATACTCAGACCTGATAACTATCTCGCCATCAGGCATTCCTAACTTACCATCGGCAGTTTGTAGCGAACGCTACGCCCTCCAGCCTCGCCGGTTTGCAGAAAACCAAGTTCACACAATTGTGCCAGATGGCGCGTTGCCGTCGCCCGACTCACTCCGGCAACGGCTTTATACTGCGTGTTGTTGATTCCCAATTCAAAATCACCGTCCAGCATCCGATTAAGTACTTTGACCTGCTCTGCGTTGAGCGAGGAAGCATCAAAAAAGCGCCAGTACTTTGCCTTGAATACTGTCTGTGCGATAAGTTCCTGCGTTTGCTCAATAGAGGTCTTTAGCGTATTGAGGAACCAGATTAGCCACACGGTGATATCCAGCTCACCTTTTTGCGTCTTTTCTATCACCTCATAGTACGCTTTACGTTGCTCATTGATGGTGCGTGACATGGCATAGAGACGAACGGTTCGCTGTTCCGCCTGGGCAAGCGCCAAATCCATAATCAGCCGCCCAATCCTGCCGTTCCCATCTTCGAAGGGGTGAATAGTTAAGAACCAGAGATGGGCGATGCCGGCACGTAACAGCGGATCAAGGCTGGTATCCTGTCGGCTCTCGTTAAACCAGGTCGTAAACGCGCTGATTTCCACGTTGATACGTGACGCTTCCGGGCCTTCAAAGTGAATAACTGGTTTGTCTATTCGACCTGAGACCACCTGTACTGAGCTATCACGGAACTTGCCACCGACAATTGTGTGTAGGATGGTGTGGTTTTCAGGAAAGAGCAGGTGATGCCAGTGCAGTAGTCGCGCCTCGTTTAATGGGGCATCCAGATTGTTAATGGCATCCAGGGCTGATTCGACCAGGCCTTCTGTTTTTTTATCGACCGGATAGGGGAGATCGGTTTGAACGCCGAGGTGAACGGCGAGCGATGAACGTACCGAGTGCGCATTGAGTTGTTCACCCTCAATATCGCTGGAGTAAATGATGTTGGCCAAAATCGCGTCAAGCGTGGTTTGCGCCGCATCGGCGATTTGACTGCTACCGTAGAGTGTGCCCTGCAGGAACTGCGTTTCGCGCAACAGTGGGGAGAGTTGTTGTCGATCCCAATGGAATGCGGGCCATTCTTTTTGCTGCCAAATCCACATATGTTTTCTCCCCCTGAGCTAAATACCGGCATTATTCGACTCATATAATGAGTAGAATGCTAGATGTAAATGACTCATAGGTCAATGCAACGGAAAGGGAGAGTATTATTACGGACCAATAAAAAACGCTGCCGAAGCAGCGTTTTTTTATGCAGATTATTTCACCTGCTGGCCTGGTTGCGCACCGTCATCCGGGCTTAACAGGAAGATATCTTTCCCGCCAGGGCCTGCGGCCATCACCATCCCTTCCGAGATGCCGAAACGCATTTTACGCGGTGCCAGGTTGGCGACCATGATGGTCAGGCGACCAATCAGCGGCTGCGGGTCCGGGTAGGCGGAACGGATGCCGGAGAAGACATTGCGCTTCTCGCCGCCGAGATCCAGCGTCAGGCGCAGCAGCTTATCGGAACCTTCCACGAACTCGGCGTTTTCAATCAGCGCCACGCGCAGGTCAACTTTGGCGAAATCGTCAAAGGTGATGGTTTCCTGAATCGGGTCGTCCGCCAGCGGGCCGGTGACCGGGGCTGCGGTTGCTTTTACTTCTTCTTTAGACGCTTCCACCAGCGCTTCCACCTGTTTCATTTCAATACGGTTATACAGCGCCTTGAAGGTGTTGATCTTGTGACCGACCAGCGGCGTGTTGATAGCATCCCAGCTCAGTTCGGTGTTGAGGAATGCTTCGGTACGGGCGGCCAGCTCTGGCAGAACCGGTTTCAACCAGGTCATCAGCACGCGGAACATGTTCAGACCCATGGTGCAGATAGCCTGCAGGTCGGCATCACGGCCTTCCTGTTTTGCCACCACCCACGGTGCCTGCTCGTCAACGTAGCGGTTAGCCACGTCGGCCAGCGCCATGATTTCGCGAATCGCTTTACCGAATTCACGGCTTTCCCACGCTTCGCCAATGCTTGCTGCCGCGTCGGTGAAGGTTTTGTATAGCTCAGGATCAGCCAGTTCAGCGGACAGTACGCCGTCGAAACGCTTAGCGATAAAGCCCGCGTTACGGGAAGCCAGGTTTACCACCTTGTTCACGATATCCGCGTTGACGCGCTGGATGAAGTCTTCCAGGTTCAGGTCGATATCGTCGATACGGGAAGAGAGCTTCGCGGTGTAGTAGTAGCGCAGGCTATCGGCATCGAAGTGCTTGAGCCAGGTGCTGGCTTTAATGAAGGTGCCGCGAGACTTGGACATCTTCGCGCCGTTCACCGTCACATAGCCGTGTACAAACAGGTTGGTCGGCTTGCGGAAGTTGCTGCCTTCCAGCATTGCTGGCCAGAACAGGCTGTGGAAGTAGACGATGTCTTTACCGATAAAGTGATACAGCTCGGCGGTAGAGTCTTTCTTCCAGTATTCGTCGAAGCTTACGGTGTCGCCGCGCTTGTCGCACAGGTTCTTGAACGAACCCATATAGCCGATTGGCGCATCCAGCCAGACGTAGAAGTATTTGCCCGGCGCATTCGGGATTTCAAAACCGAAGTACGGTGCGTCGCGGGAGATATCCCACTGCTGCAGGCCGGATTCAAACCATTCCTGCATTTTGTTTGCTACCTGCTCCTGCAGCGCGCCGCTGCGGGTCCACGCCTGCAGCATTTCGCTGAAGGACGGCAGGTCAAAGAAGAAGTGCTCAGACTCGCGCATCACTGGGGTCGCGCCAGACACCACGGATTTCGGCTCGATAAGCTCGGTTGGGCTGTAGGTCGCGCCGCACACTTCGCAGTTATCGCCGTACTGATCCGGTGATTTACATTTCGGGCAGGTGCCTTTAACGAAACGGTCCGGCAGGAACATGCCTTTTTCCGGATCGTACAGCTGAGAGATGGTGCGGTTTTTAATAAAACCGTTCTCTTTCAGGCGACCGTAAATCAGCTCGGACAGCTCGCGGTTCTCGTCGCTGTGCGTCGAGTGATAGTTGTCATAGCTGATGTTAAAGCCCGCAAAATCAGTCTGATGCTCCTGACTCATTTCGGCAATCATCTGCTCTGGGGTAATGCCCAGTTGCTGTGCTTTCAGCATGATTGGCGTGCCGTGGGCATCGTCCGCGCAGATGAAGTTAACCTCGTGGCCGCGCATTCGCTGGTAACGGACCCAGACATCAGCCTGGATGTGCTCCAGCATATGGCCGAGGTGGATGGAGCCGTTGGCGTACGGCAGTGCGCACGTTACCAGAATCTTCTTCGCGACTTGAGTCATAGTGGGTATTACTTCTTCTGTTTTAAAAAAGGGGTTTTGATATTACCAAAAGGGTAGAGGGTGTGCCATATATGGATGCCGCTTACCTGTGGTAGACTTAGGCGTACTGAAAGCATGTTAAAACAACAAAGGAGTCGGGATGAACTCAGAATCCCAGGCCAAATCACCTGAACGTCTACGTGCGATGGTGGCCGGCACGCTGGCAAACTTCCAGCACCCCACCCTTAAGCACAACTTAACAGCGCTGAAAGCGCTGCACCACGTCGCCTGGCTTGACGACACCGTGCACATCGAACTGCAGATGCCGTTTGTCTGGCATAGCGCCTTTGAAGAATTAAAAGAGCAAACCAGCGCGGAACTGCTGCGGGTCACCGGGGCGAAAGCCATCGACTGGAAGCTGTCGCACAGCATCGCCACGCTGAAGCGCGTGAAAAATCAGCCGGGCGTTAACGGCGTGAAAAACATTATTGCCGTCAGCTCTGGCAAAGGCGGGGTGGGGAAATCGTCCACCGCCGTGAACCTGGCGCTGGCGCTGGCCGCGGAAGGGGCGAAAGTGGGCATCCTCGATGCCGACATTTACGGCCCGTCCATTCCGAACATGCTGGGCGCAGAAAATCAACGCCCAACTTCGCCGGACGGCACCCATATGGCGCCGATTATGGCGCATGGACTCGCCACTAACTCTATCGGTTATCTGGTGACGGACGACAACGCCATGGTATGGCGCGGCCCAATGGCCAGCAAGGCGCTGATGCAGATGCTGCAAGAGACGCTGTGGCCGGATCTCGACTACCTCGTGCTCGACATGCCACCGGGTACCGGTGATATCCAGCTGACGCTGGCGCAGAACATTCCGGTGACCGGGGCCGTGGTCGTCACTACGCCGCAGGATATTGCGCTGATCGACGCCAAAAAAGGCATCGTGATGTTCGAGAAGGTGGAAGTGCCGGTGCTGGGTATCGTGGAAAACATGAGCATGCACATCTGCAGCAACTGTGGTCACCACGAGCCGATTTTCGGCACCGGTGGCGCAGAGAAGCTGGCGGAGCAGTATCACACCCAGCTGCTGGGTCAAATGCCGCTGCACATCAATCTGCGTGAAGATCTGGATAACGGTACGCCAACGGTGATTGCGCGTCCGGACAGTGAATTCACCGAGATTTATCGTCGACTGGCGGGGCGCGTTGCGGCGCAGCTCTACTGGCAGGGCGAAGTGATTCCTGGCGACATCGCGTTCCGCGCGGTGTAACGGGGGAAGAAAGAGGCCGGGCGCATCAGTGATGCGCCCGGCCTTTATTCATTAACGGTGGTAGAAAATTTCGCCGTCGTAGATTTTGCTGATGGTGCCGTCGGTATCGCTAATCTGTACATAGTTACCGCCCATGTACGTCCAGCGGGTGCCTGCATCCGGCGCTGGCAGGTTACGCTGCTGCCACTGCGTGATGTTGTACTCCGGCGTCAGGTACATTGCCGGCGCTTTGTCGCCAATCTTGAACTGCGTGAAGTCGGCAGTGAACTCTTGCAGTTCATACTGCTTGATTCCCGTTGCCGGTGCAGCCCACGCTGCGCTCGCCGTCGCCAACAGTACGCCCAGAAGCATCATTTTTGTTTTACGCATACTATCCCCACATTATCCTGGATATAAAATTGCAGCTCCGTATGATTCCTGATGCGCGGCCTGAATGGCAAGCGCTGCTTTCTTAAAAAGTGTAAGCAAACCGCGACTATTCGGTTTTGAGGACTATTCTGGCACTCGCGACTAAGGACCCCTTCATGTTCAGGCTGGAAGATTTATCTCTGTTCGTGCGCGCCGCCGCGCTGAACAGCTTTAGCGATGCGGCGCGCGAAGCGGGCATACCCCCGGCGCAGGTCAGTTCGGCCATGAAACGGCTGGAAACCGCGCTCAACGTTCGCCTGTTTGCTCGTTCAACGCGCAGCCTGCGCCTGACGGCGGAAGGGGAGACCTGGCTGCCGTTTGCCGTACAGATGCTTGATGCGCTGCAAAACGGGCTGCAAAAAATTCATACCCCGGACGATGAGGTGCGCGGCACGCTGCAAATCGCCGTGCCGTCCGATCTCGGTCGTAATTTACTGCTGCGGGTGTTTCGCCAGTTCCGCGAACGCCATCCGGCATTGCGCCTGCGCATCCTGTTTTCCGATCACCGCACCGATGTGTTTAAGGACCCGGTCGACGTGGCGTTTCGCTACGGTGAAAACGACGATGCTTCGTTTGTCTCCCTGCCGGTCGCAGCGGAAAACCGCCGCGTGGTGGTGGCCTCGCCCGACTGGATTGCCCGTCACGGCGAACCACAGACGCTAGCCGACCTCGAAAAATGTAACGCGCTAACCTACGTGCTGCGTGGCAGGCCGTTCGACCGCTGGCCGCTCAGTCTCGATGGCGTGGAGCACAGCGTGCAGGTCTCAGGTAGCATCACCAGCGATGATGCGGAAGTGATCCGTCGCCTGGCTATTGCGGGAGAAGGGATAGCGTTTAAATCGGGACTCGACGTCAGTGACGACCTGCGGGAAGGGCGGCTCAAGGCACTGCTGCCGCACTATCTGGGCGACCGGGTGCCGCTGAATATGATCTGCCCGCACCGCAAGCAGCTCTCTGCGGCGGTGCGGTTATTGTATGAGGCGGTGAAAGCGGAGTGTGCGTCGAAACAGCCTTAACTGCCGTTACGCTGGACGACTGAGTTGTAGTTAAAGCGCTGATAGTGATAGCGACTGGTGCAGAACTCGAAGGGCTGACCATCGCTTAGATAGGTGACCGAGCGAGTAACGCTGACCGGTTCGTTTGGCTGTAGCGCCAGCCACTCCTGCGCCTCATCATCGCTCGGCAGCGAAGAAAACTGGGTGTGACTGCTGGCGGGGATTTTACGCAGCGTGGATTCCACATACTGGTAAATAGACCCTAGCGCATCCTGACGCGTAAACTCCGGCAGTATATGCACGGGAAGCCAGGTGTCTTCAATCGACAGTGGAAGATCGTCGACGTATCGAACGCGACGAAAATGCCAGCAGAAGCGATCCGTTGGGATCGCCAGCATTTCAGCGACGTCAGCGGAAGGGTTAGCAATTTCAAACAGCAGCAGATGGCTTCTGACATTATGCCCCTGCGTCTGGTTAATGGTGCTGACGCCAAGGATCGGCGAAACCAGGTTGCTCTCCGCGTGGGTATAGCGTGGTGTTGCCGTTTTGACCACGGTGCCAAGACCACGCTGACGGGTAATAAACCCTTCGTTAACCAGAATCTCCAGCGCGTTATTTAGCGTTATCTTGCTACAGCTAAACTCTTCACAAAGCTGATGTCCGTAAGGGATCTTCTCCCCAGTCGTATAGACATTATTGACGATCCTTTCCCTGATTATATTCGCGATTTCAATATACCTACGCAATGTCCACCTCCTGCTTTATCCCGCCTGGGAGTATATCGCACACCTTAAATTTTTATCCAGATCTCATTTATTTTAAAAGTAGACTACTTTTAAAATAAAGGTATTGACTTGAGTGAAGGCGAGTTTCATTCTGCAACGGCGGTGCGCAGAAGGGGATTCAGATCTCGGCGAAGCGGGCGGTCTTGCCTGAAGGTGTGCTAACCCGGCGCAGAGGGGTGTTTTCATTGCAAGGGAAGAGTCATGAGTCAAACAACGATATTGACGAAAATTACTGATATATCGCAGAAAATGGCATCGGAAGTTCATCTTCGAAGCCTGCGCGATAGCTTTATTATCACCGTGCCCTTTTTGGTGTTAGCCGGGCTTTTTATCATGGTGAACTTCGTTTTTCTGGATGCGAAAGGGTGGGTTGGGCAGTGGGTTTCAGCCGAGACGCTGGCGGCGTTACGCAGCGTGGGCGATCGTATTCTGAACGGCACCATGAACATTCTGGCGCTGATGCTAGTGGTATTAATCTCCTGGAGTATCGCCAGCAAGCGTAAATTTGCCGCGCCGATGATCCCGGCGATGGTTTCTCTGGCGGCTTTTCTGGTGCTGATGCCCGGAACATTATCCATTGTGCCGCTGAATGCATCCGAACCGGTGCAGGTTAGCGGCATTATCTCCCAGAACCTCACCAACGCGGGCGGCGTATTTATGGCCATTATCACCGCCATTGTCGCCACCGATCTGTTTTTGTGGATAGCGAAGACCCGCTGGCTACAAATTCGCATGGGCGACGAAGTCCCGCCGATGGTGACGCAATCTTTCCAGTCGATGTTCTCGATTATGCTGGTGGTGCTGGCCTTCGCGCTGGTGGCGGCGGCGGTGAAGATGACCAGCGGCAAAGAGGTTCATGAGATTATTCAGGCCATTATCCAGGCGCCGTTGGTGCATTTAACCACTAATCTGCCTGGCTTTCTGGTGCTGACCACTTTAACCAACTTCCTGTTTTCACTGGGTATTCATCCATCGGGCATTATTAACCCGATTCTGGAGCCACCGCTGCTGGTGGCGATGCAGGAAAATATGGCTGCATTCGCGCGAGGTGAGCTACCGCCACATATTATCGTGCTGCCGTTTCGTGATTTATACGGCCACATGGGCGGCACTGGCAGTACGCTGGCATTACTCCTGGCGGTCTTTCTACGCAGCAAAATCTCCAGCCACCAAAAGCTCGGCAGAACCGTGCTGGCACCGGGATTATTCAATATTAATGAGCCGGTTATTTTTGGCTTCCCGGTGTTGTACAACCCGTTAATCATGATCCCATTCATTATTTACCCGCAGATTAATTTTGTTATCGCCTATTTCGCGACCGAGTTTGGCATGGTTTCGCGAATTGTTGCCTATGTGCCGTGGTCGGTTCCACCGCTGCTTTCCGGTTGGTTAGGGTCAGGCGGCGATTTCCGCAATGTACTGCTGCAGGTGGTGCTCTTAGCGTTGGGCGTCATTTTCTATCTGCCGTTCTTAATGGCGTATGAACGCACCATGCTGAAAAGCAAAGTGAAAGATCTGGTGAATACGCTGACCACCGAAAATACGCCAGAGGCACCCGACAATACGCCTGCATTAAGCGGGCTGGATATCCTGAATAATAAAACCATCATCCTGACCTGTAATGAAGGTATGTCGACATCCATCATGGCGAAAAAGATGCGCCAATACGCACAGGAACAGGGCTGCGAGCTGACGGTCTATGCCGTCAACATTGGGCGTATTGAAGAGGAATACCACAAAGCCGACCTGATTTTATTAGGGCCGCAGGTGGTTTATATGAAAGAGAGCATTATCGAAAATATACATGCGGCCTGCCCGGTTATTCCAATTAATACGCAATATTTCAGCAAGCTGGACGGGAAATCAGCCATTGAAGAGGCGGCCAGCCAACTAACTGGCATCAAAGAAATTTAACAGGAGGTTATACGATGATTCACAGTGCGTTTATTGGTTTTGGGAAAAGTGCCACGCGCTACCATTTGCCTTATGTTCTGGCTCGTCAGGACAAATTTAACGTTAAGCGTATTTATGACCAGCGGTGCAATCCCGAGCGTGAGCAAGAGGCGATTTATCGGGATATCGCCTTTACTTCGCAGGTTGAGGATATCCTGAATGATAAGGATATTACGCTGGTGACCGTCTGTACCCATCCGGACAGTCATTTTTATTACGCCAGGTTGTGCCTTGAGCACGGTAAGAACGTACTGGTGGAAAAGCCGTTTACGACCACCCCGGAGGAGGCGAAAACGCTGTTTGCGCTGGCGCGAGAAAAAGGTCTGCTGGTGACTCCGTTCCAGAACCGCCGCTTTGATAGTTGTTTCTTAACCATGAAGCAGGCGATTGAAAGCGGCAAACTTGGGCAGATTGTTGAGGTAGAGAGCCACTTTGACTATTTCCGCCCTGACGCCGCGCTTCAGCCCGGTGGGCATTTTGACGGCGCATTTTATGGCCTGGGCGTGCACACGCTTGACCAGATCCTGTCGCTGTTTGGTCGCCCGCAGCAGGTCTTTTATCACCTGCGCCACCTTCGTCAGCCGGGTAATCCGGACGACACCTTTGAAGCGCAGCTCTTTTACGGCGAAATGAAAGCCATTATCAAAACCAGCCATCTGGTGAAAACGCCGTATCCGAAATTTCTGGTTCATGGCACGCGCGGTTCGTTCGTCCGCTATCAGATTGACCAGCAGGAAACCTGCCTGAAAAACGGTGTAATGCCGCACGACAAGCACTTTGCAGAGGATGAAGAGCTGGCATTGCTGGAGTACGTCGATGAGCAGGGCGTCAGTCATATTGAACATCTTGCGTCGGTGAAGGGGGATTACGGACGTGTTTACGATGCTATTTATGCCTCGTTGACCGCTGGAGCGGCGAACTACGTCAGTGAAGAAGAGGCGTTAACCAATCTGGAAATTCTGGCGGGCGCATTCCGTCAGCCATCACCTTCGCTACTGGCTTTAGTCTAAGGAACGAATATGCAAAGGATACTGAACTGTCGCGCCAGTGACTTCGCGGCGCCAGTGACGGCGGCGGCGTTAAAGCAGGCCATTATGGCTTCCGAGGGGAGAGTCATTATGGCGGAAGTCGCCGCGGGTGCGGCGCCGTTGTACGGCGAGGTGACCAACGGCGAGCTGCTATGCGCGTTTGGTGCGGACATGCTGCTGGTGAAAGGGATGGACTGTCAGACGCAGCGCATTCAGGGCTGCGATGGGCTGCGCCATTTCAAACAGCTGACGGGGCGTCTGGTTGGCGTAAGCCTGGAAGTGCTGGCGGAAAATGCGCCGGACAATCCTCGTGCCTGGGATCCGTTCCATCTCGGCCTGATGACAGACGCGGATTTTTACTGTCTGACGGCCTATGACAAACCCGGCGTGGATGCGGCGCGGGTGCAGGAAGCGGTGAGGCAGCTGCGTGGGCTGACCGATAAGCTGATTCTGGTGGCGAAATTCTACAGTGCCGGGCTGGCAGAGGCTGAGGAGTATACGGCGTATATCAGCGCCGGTGCGGATGGCGTGATGGTGCCCGCGCCGTCCAGCTGCCGTGGCGCAACGGAAGCGCGGGTCGAGCAGGCGATGCTGGCAATACGGGCTGCCGGTGGAATGGCGATAACCACCATCAGCAGCAGCCAGGAAGGGGCGGACGAACAGACGGTACGCCAGATTGCCCTTGCCAGTAAGCGCTGTGGCGCCGACGTTTATAACTTCGGCGATGCCGGTGTAGCCGGGATGGCCGACCCACAGGCGGTGTACACGCTATCAATGGCGGTGCGCGGCAAGCGCCATACCTGGGTCAGGATGGCGGCGTCGTCATTGCGGTAATGTTGCGGTCGGCTATCACGTTCCTGCACCTCATTCGGTGCAGGAACAGGCTGACGATAACCGCTAGATTGCGTCCCGGATGCTCACCGTTATTGCGCTGTTGGTTTCAGTATCCCGCCCGTCGATTTGTTATTTTCTAAATATTGATGCTGGAAGATACACATGCGGATCGTGTTGCGGTATTCACCGTTCACGAAGAACTCATGGATTAATTCTCCCTCCTGGATAAAACCGAGCTTACGGTAAATATGAATCGCTTTGGCGTTCTCTTTATCGACGATGAGATAGAGCTTATAGAGATTCAGTACGGTAAAGCCGTAATCCATTGCCAGCTTCGCGGCGCGGGTCGCCAGGCCTTTACCCTGATATTCCGGCGAGATGATAATCTGAAACTCAGCCCGGCGGTGAATATGGTTTATTTCCACAAGCTCTACCAGGCCCGCGTTATTGCCATTAAACGAAATGACAAAACGGCGTTCGCTCTGATCGTGGATGTGTTTATCGTAAAGATCGCTAAGTTCAACAAACGCTTCATAGGGCTCTTCGAACCAATAGCGCATCACGCTCGCGTTATTATCGAGTTGATGAACAAAGCGCAAATCTTCCCGTTCCAGGGGTCTTAGTTTAATATCTGATGGTTCTGGCATAATATATTCAGCCTCTTGGTAAACTGGAAATATATTATCTGCTTGCAGTGGGCGTCATCAAGATTTGAAAACAATTACAATTAATTCAGCATACTCTGAGTCCCCATCAGGTAGAGGTGTTCACCTGATGGGGCAGCGGTTTTAGTGCTTCACCAGCGTCGCGAAGTAGTACACCAACGGAATCGCCAGCACCCACAGGCCAATCGGGATTTCACGCCATTTACCAGCGATGGTTTTAATCACGATAAAGAACAGCAGGCCGCCGGCAATCCCGGTACCGAAGCTGTTAGCAATCAGGGTAATCATCACCATCATCAGGACCGGCAGGCCGTCGGTGAAGTTACCGAGGTCAACCTTACGCAGGCCGCTGAACATATTCAGCCCGATCAGCATCAGTGCAGGGGCGGTCGCTTCTTTTGGGATCATCAGCGCCACCGGCGTGAACAGCAGCATCAGCAGGAACATCACTGCTGCTGCCAGCGCCGTCAGGCCAGTTTTGCCACCGGCTTCCGCCGCCGCAGAAGATTCAATCAGCGCGGTGGCCGCCGGAATGCCGAGCCACGGGCCGATAGCGGCGGCAATGGAGTCCACCATAAACGGGCGGTTGATGTGCGGCATATTGCCTTCTTTATCCAGCAGACCCGCTTCACCTCCGACCGCTAACGTGGTGCCCATGGTGGAGAAAAACTCAGAGGCAAAAAAGACGAACAGGAACGGCAGGAAGGCGATATTGAGCGCGCCCAGCATATCGACGTGACCGAGCACCGGCGTCAGCGAGTGCGGCATATCGATAAAACTGGCGGGCAGATGCGTCACGCCTGCGGGAATACCGACCAGGGTAGCGAACAAAATCGCCCATAAAATCGCTCCTGGAATGCGGCGAGCCTGTAACGCTATTGCGAGGAACAAACCGCACAGAGCGACCAGAGCGCCGGGTGCCATAAAGTCACCCAGCATCAGCGAGTTGGTTTTGGCGTTGGCCAGCACCAGTCCGGCATTACGAAAACCTAATACGGCAACAAACAGACCGATTGAGGCGGTGAGTCCGAGCTTAATCGATTGTGGAACCGAGCGGGTGACCACTTCGCGCAGGCCGAATTTGGTCAGCAGGAAGAAGAGGATGCCCGACCAGCAGGCGATGCCGAGGCCAATCTGCCAGCCAATGCCTTCGCTGCCCGCCAGCGTCACGCCGACCAGCACCGAACCACCAATACCCGGGCCGACGATAAACGGCAGGTTAGCGTAGAACGCCATCAACAGCGTACCGGCAACGAACACTAAAATGGTGCCGGTGGTGGCCGCACCTTTATCCATTCCCCCTACGGCCAGCAGGCCAGGGATCACCACCAGAAGGTAGGCGGCGGCGAGAAAACCGGTGACTCCTGCCAGGCACTCGGTACGCAGCGAACTGCCGCGGGAAGACAATGCAAAACGTCGCTCAAGCCAACTCCCAGCGGTTGGCGTTTGAAGGGTGTTATCGGCCATGGTGTGGCGCTCCCGTGATTATTGTTGTGATGTGTGTTCCGGCGTTTCCCGGCAATCCAGTACAGGGTCGACTATCTGGCGCGTCGTGCCGTCGGTCAGCCCTAAATCGGTTAAGTGCGGCCCGGCGTTGCAGGCAAGACAGGTGCCTTCAATCGCCTTAAAGACGCGATATGGCGGTTCCCAGTCGGCTATTTCGGCGCTCAGGTCGCGCAGCTGGCGGAATTCGGCGGCCAGCGTCTGCGCCGGTTTGTCGGAGAGCATGCCAGCAATCGGCATCGCCACGTGGGCAAGAATGCCGCCGTTTTGCGCCAGCGCCATGCCGCCGCCGGAGGCGATCAGCTGATTGGCAGCCACTGCCATATCTTCGGCGTTACGCCCCAGCACCACCAGATTGTGGGAGTCGTGTGAGTAGCTGGTGGCAATCGCGCCGCGCAGCTCACCCCAGCCTTCGAGCAGGGCAATCTGTGGTTTAGCTTCGTGACGGCCGTGACGGTGTTTCACCCAGATAAGGCTGAAGCCCGCAGGGATCTCGACCTCACCGTGACGGATTTGCACGTCGATTTCGCCCCACTGAGTAAAGCGCGCGCCGCGGATGTGGCGCAGGCGGGCGGTGCCGTGCTGGATATTGCCCACGCGCAGCACGAAATCATCAGCCTCAAGCGGGGAGAGGCGCAGGGTATTACGCGGCGGCGTGACCCCATCGGCTGCGGTCAAGGAGCTTAGCAGCTTGCCATCGCGGGCAATCTGCTTCCCGGCGACATACACTGCACGGGCGTTGAGTTTTTCCAGCGAATCGAACACCACCAGGTCGGCGCGGCGTCCGGCGGCAATCAGCCCAAGGTCATAGCGCTGGAGGCGAATGGCGGCGTTCAGCGTGGCGAAGCGCAGGGCATCGGTCGCTGGCAGGCCATGTTCAATTAGCAGGTTCAGCAGGGCAATAATGCCGCCTTTTTCCAACAGCATGTCCGGCGGTACATCGTCAGTGCAGACGGTAATTTGTGAAGAGAGATGCGGCAGTGATTTCAGCGCCTTGACGATATCCGGCAGCAGGTAAGGGTGCGAGCCGCGAATTTCCAGGGTCAGCCCAGCACGCAGTTTTTCAAGCGCGTCGTCGGCGGAGGTCAGCTCGTGATCGGAGGTGACGCCTGCGGCAAGATAGGCCTGCAGATCGGCACCGCTTAGCCCACGGGCGTGGCCTTCAATCAGCTTGCCGCTGTTGAGCCCCGCCTGCACGATCTCTTGCATCCGGCAGCTGCCGTGGAGCACGCCGTGCATGTCCATCACTTCAGCCACGCCGCGCACTTCCGGCCAGCCAAGCATGGTTTCCATTTCGGCACCGGCAAAATCGGCCCCGGACATTTCCAGCCCCGGCGTAGACGGCACGCTGGACGGTGCGGCGACCATCACCTGTAGGGGCAGATGGCGACTGGCTTCTACGGCATAGCGAACGCCCGCCACGCCCAGTACGTTTGCCAGCTCATGCGGATCCCAGAATACGGCGGTGGTGCCTTGCGCCAGTACGATCTCCGCGTAGCGCTCCGGCGGCAGATGTGAACTTTCGAGGTGAACGTGAGTGTCCATCAGGCCTGGAGAGAGGTAAACGCCGGGCAGGGAGTGGCGCTCTAGCGTGTCGCTGCGGCTGCCGCGCGGGTGGACGCTGGCAATCATATCGCCAACGATACCGACATCGGCTTCACGAATTTCACCGGTCGCCATATCGACAACGTTGGCATCGGTGATTAAAAGATCAAACGGGGACTCGCCACGTGCCGCCTGGACGGCGCGGCGGCGGTTTTCAGCATTGCTGGACATAACAACTCCGGCGCAGGGATAATGCGTGCTACTTTAGGGGCAGAGCAAACGGTTGCCCAGATGATTAAATTTATCACCCGATAACTTCAGCTTATTCTGCGTGATAGCCACGAGTGAAGCACACCATGACCGACCCCTGGCAGCGATTGCCTGCGCTCTCGCTTAAACAGTTGCAGTATTTTGTCACGCTGGCGCAGCTGCGTCACTTTACCGATACCGCTAACCGGCTGGCGATTAGCCAACCGGCGCTGAGCAGCGCCCTGCGCCAGATTGAAACGGTGCTGGGCGGTAAGCTGGTCAACCGTACCGCCTCGGCGGTGACGCTGACCGAGCTGGGCGCGGCGATTCTGCCGCATGCCCAACGAGTGCTGAGCGTGGCGCAGATGGCGTTTCACGATATGCAGCAGATTGTTGAGGCGGGCGGTGATGGCACGGTGCGTATTGGGCTGGTGCCGTCGGTCAGTTCGCTGCTGTTTCCGCTGTTACCCGAGGCGCTTGCGCAGGCATTTCCGCGCCTGCGCGTGGAGTTTCTTGATCGCACTAACGATGCGCTGGCGCGCGATCTGCAAAGCGGGCACATTGATTTTGGTGTGGGAGCTATCGACAGTTCTCTACCCGCAGAATTGCAGGTTTTCCCGCTGCGTGAAGACCCGCTGGTAGCGATACTCCATGTGGATGATCCGCTGGCCGGGCAGCCGCATCTGCCGTGGAAACAGCTGGCGGGACGCGATATTGCGGTGTTCTCAAAAGGTAATATTCAGCGTCTGGTTGGCGCGCTGGTGGAGAGTCAGCGGTTGACGCTTAATACCCGCTATCAAGTTGATTATATTGAAACGCTGTACGGGTTGGTGCGTTCGCGCTTAGCGGTGGGGATCCTCCCGCAGCTGTACACAACTCATCTGCAGGATGCGGCGCTGCGGGTCGCGCAGCTTCAGCAGCCAGAGCTAACGCGTACCGTCGCGTTAATGCGTGGCCCACAGGCACTGCCGCCGCTTATCGAAGCCTGCTTCACATTGCTGTTAAAAGAACTTCGCGAAACCGGCGCGCTATAACCGTAGCCCGGCCAGGCAAAGCGACGCCGGAAAGATGCCGCCCAATAAAAAATAAGGAGGCCGAGGCCTCCTTACCGAATTACTTCTGGGTAACGGTCAGCATTCCGTTATCGCGGCCATGAGTTTTATTCCATGACGCACTTTCAATACCATCGGCATTCATGCTGACGGAAATAACATAGCCCGCCCCGTGAATTTCATAGAAATTGGCGTTAACACGCTTAACCACTGCTTTCTTACCGTTGATGGTCGCAGAGAAGAAGCCGTTTGACAGGGTCGCTTTCAGGACGTTGGAAGAGAGGGTGGCTTCACGCATTGGGTCAGCGACGTGCGCTGCCTGAGCGTGCTGCTCGACGTCTTTGCTGCGGGTAGCGTTTGCCGCGTTAGCGTACGCCGCCGTCATCGCCGCATTGTTAATGCTCTGCTGGCGGTTCTGCTCAGATAAATAGCAGGTGTCTTTAGAGACGCCCTGTGCTTCGCAGGATGCCATGCGCTGTGCCGGGGAGCTGCAACCTGCCAGCGCTGCGGAACCGACCAGAACGGCTAACACCATCATTTTTGCTTTCATCATTAACCTTTTTTCTTATTTACCAATACACAATATTTAGCCGGAAGGATTATTTAATCACTTCCGTTATTACCAACAAAACGTTTAAAGTATAAGTGCAATCTGAATTATTCGTGGTTACAGTCAATGCTTATCGTTGATAGAGTATTGTTAAATATCGTACCAAGAAGCACGCCTGTTGCCACCAGAGCCATAGAGGCAATGGCGTAAGCAAGAATGATTTTTATCATCGGTCTTTATTTTTATAGAACGGCTATCGTCATTATTGTTTACGTTGTACCAAAAAAGAAAACCGGCAGCAGTGCACCGGACACTCGATTCTCTTCTTTCGTAACGCAAAGCAACTATCAACTAAGATGGCTCAGTGAATATTGATTTAGATCATGCATAGAATCGGAAGGGATGAGGGGGCGTCTCAGCAATGCAATTTATTGTTATTTGGTATAATAAACAATCAGTTATGTTCTTTTCTTATCTCTGTTGTGAATGGTAATTATTGCTAAATAGCAAAGATTTTTTTTGCTGATTCTGCTGGAGTTTAATGATTTCATTCATTTTTTATTTCCGTTGAACATTATTCCAGCATGGCGTTTCTATGCCGCGTGAGTTTCATATGAAGAGATTATCCTGATGTGCAGATTATTCTTAAATCATCATTGTTAATTAATATTTAAATATTAGTTTGCAAGTGTGATTTACCGATAATGAGTATTAAACGCTGATGTGTTAAAAATACCGTCAGAGGTATTACCCAGCGTAAACGAGAGCGTACGATGCAACAGGATCGCCGTAAGCCAGTCTTTAAGGCAATGGACTACATCAGTCAGAATCTCCATCTGAACCCCACGCTGGAAGAGATAGCCAGTTCAGTGGCGCTCTCAAGCTTTCACTTCCATCGGCTGTTTCGGGCTCAGGTGGGTGAAACGGTTGCGGCGTTTACCCGACGTCTGCGGATGGAAAGAGCGGCGATGTGGCTACTGACCTTCCCACAGGCGGATATCACCGGGCTGGCACTGCGTATCGGTTTTTCCAGTTCGCAGAATTTCGCCAAAGCGTTTCGCGCCCACTTTGCCGTTTCGCCGGGAGAATTTCGGCGTCGTCACATTCCCGCAACAATGAGCAAGCCAGGAAACGTCGCGCTGGAAAAAAGTGCCTATTCTCTTGTCACTGCCCCCGACGTTGGCCTGCTGGCTGCGCAAATCATCCAGCTTCCGGCACGGCGGGTAGCCTATATGCGCCGCTTTGGTCCTTATGGCAAAGAAACCTGTCAGCAGACGCATCAGGATCTGCTGGCCTCATTGCCTGTACGAACGCCGTCGCAGCCGGCAGGGACGATTTGTGTTTACTGGGATGCGCCAGAAATTACCTCGGCATCACGCTGTCGAACGGACGTCGCGGTCGATATTGGCAGTACGGAAAAAACGGGCAGGGGGATTGCGGTGCAAACATTAACGGGAGGAACCTACGCGGTCTGTAAATTTGCGGTATTTGAAGAGCAACTGGAGCCTGCATGGGAATGGGCATTTGCGTGGATAGCTTCCCGTGGCTTTATTAAAAATGATAAACCCTGCTATGAATATTATTATAATGAAACGGATGTCTCACGAAATTATTATGTTTTTGATATTTGCATTCCTTTGCAGACAGCATCAGAAGAATAACGCTTACACAAAATAATAAATGAGTTTATTCGCAACGCAACGGAGTTAATAATGAAGTTATCAAAACTATTTCTGGTGTGCGCACTGGGCGCAACCTCTTTGTCTGCTATGGCTCAACAGGAAACCAGGACGCTGATTTACGGCGGTGTTATCTACAGCGCCGACGCGCGCAATCCTCATCCACAGGCTATTGCGATTGAGGGAGATAAAATTATCGCGGTCGGTAATTATGAGGATGTGCTCAAAAAGGCCGGAAAGGATGCGATACGCCTGGATTTGAACGGCAAATATCTGCTGCCTGGGCTTATCGATAGCCATGCCCATGTTGCTTACGCGGGGTTTCAAACGGTAACGCTCGCTTTCCCGGATGGCATGAAAGATGCCGCCGCGATTCAGAAATTTGTTGCCGATAATAAAAATAATAGCCAGCGTGACCTCAATGGCGTGCAGTTCTATAGCAACCTTAACTTAGATTACTGGAATAATATTCAGCTGCTCTCGTCGGTATTTAACGCCCCTGAGTATAAAAATATTCCGGTCGTATTAGCTGGCTCGGATGCGCATACCGGTTGGGCTAATCAGGCGATGCTACGACAGTCTAATCTGACCGATGAGATGCTGAGTAAAGCCGACCCAGGAATTAAAGCCGGAACCGGATTAACCGCCGATGGAAAAATTAACGGATTCGTCGCTGAAGGCGCATGGGACTATGTGCTCAATGCTATTCCACCTGTCGATGATAATAAAATTGCTCAGGGGATCCTCGCGGGAACCAAAGAGATGAACAGCGTGGGTATCACGGCGTGGATGGACCCTATCAGCAACGTTCGCCCGCTGGCGCCAGTGTTCAATGCTCATCCCGGCCTGCACGATGAGGGCTTACTGCCGGCTTACACCACGCTTGCCGCAGAAGGTAAGCTCAATGCTCACGTGACCGGCCTGGCGCTGGTGAATATTCACTCCACGCCAGCGGCCATTGATAACGTTGTGGCGCTGAGAGCGAAATTTTCCCACACGCCAGACGTGCGCCTCGGCGGGATAAAGATTTTCCAGGATGGGGTGATTGAATACCCGGCCCAGACGGCAAAGCTCAGCGAGGCCTATCTTAATCGACCGGGCTACAGCGGTGATAACACCCTGAATAAAGCCCAATTCTGCCAGCTCATTGCCAAAGCGGATGCGGCACATCTGATTGCCCATTTCCATGCCATCGGCGACCGGGCCGTCTCTGAAGCGCTTGACGGCATTGCCTGCGCCCGTCAACAGAATGGTGATAGCGGCGTCATGCACAGCATTACTCATCTTGAAGTGGTCAGCCCGCAAAGCCTGCCTCGCTTCCAGCAACTGAACGTGGCGGCATCCATGCAGCTATTGTGGGCCGGTAAGGATGCGGCCTCGACCACGCTGATTGACGGTAAAGTGCCGGCGCCGTTGTTGAAAAACCTCTACCCGGCGGGGGATTTATACCGCCATCATGCGCTGATTGCCGGTGCCAGCGACTGGCCGGTTTCCAGCCCGAACCCGATGCTGGCGATTTACACGGCGGTGACGCGCATGGGTGAGTTGGGAGAGCTGCCGCCTGCCAGTGAAAAAATGCACCGCGAGGCGATGTTGCAGGCTTACACCCTGAACGCTGCCAAAGTGATCGGGCGGGATAAAGAGATTGGTTCAATTGAAGCGGGGAAAAGCGCTGACTTTGTGCTGTTTGACCGTAATCTGGAAACGGTAAGTATCGATAAATTGCAGGATGCCAAAGTGCTGTGGACCATGTTTGAAGGGAAACAGGTTTATCAGGCGCAATAAGATAAATAATTAACCACCGTTATTATATGGCCTTCGAAAGGCGGCCCTATATTAAAATATAGGCCGTCTTTACCCTCATAAAAAGCAACATTACTACCTTACAAACGCCCAATTCAGCCCTGGCGGCATTATATCTCCGATACCTTAGTGCTTTTTTAGAATCGTCACGTGGCGTTTTCTGATTGTATAGTAAACTGCGGCTGTACTATATTTAACCTTTGCTATAGTGCTTATGGGCGACGGTCCTCAAGAGTAGTCGCACTCATTCCTATATTCAGGCCTGACTTTCTCTATGGAATCGAATTCTCACGCACCGTTGAGCAGTTTTATCGATCTCATGATGGACGCGGTTTTTGCCGTTGACGCCCACGCCAATATCATTTTTGCCAGTGCGTCCTGCGAGCGTATTTTTGGCTATACGCCGAAAGAACTGATTGGCCGAAACATGTTCGAGATGATGCTGCCGGAAGACCGGGAATTAACCCGGAATTCGATAGTTGACGTGATGTCGGGTAACCCACAATTTCATTTCGAAAACCGTTATGTCCACAAAAATGGGCAGGTCTTGAATATCATGTGGTCAGCGCGCTGGTCACCGGCCGATCAATTACGTATCGGCGTGGCCCGCGATATCACCGAGCGTAAACGTTCCGAATTGCTCCAGTCGGTGCTTTATGCCATTTCGGAAGCCGCACATACCGCCGAAGATCTGCTCAAACTATTCCAGCGTATTCATGAGATAGTCGGTACGCTGCTACCGGCCGATAATTTCTCGGTGACGCTCTATGATGAAAAAACGTCCCAGCTGAGCTTTCCGTATCATGTCGATGAGTTTCAGCAAACCCCCGAGCCGTTCACCCTGATCCCTGAAACGTTTTATGCGGAAGTTATCCATACTGGCCAGCCTCTGCTGCTCACGTCTGAGACGATGACGGGGCGTATCGAGGAACTGCGCAGCTCATTTGGTCCTAATCCATTCTGCTGGCTGGGCGTGCCGCTAAAGTCGCATAAAGGCACTATTGGCGCGTTGGTGCTGAAAAGCTATCCGGGAGGCGTGTGCTACAACGAACGGGATCAGGAGCTGCTGCAGTTTGTGTCGACGCAAATTGCGACGGTCATTGAACGCCAGCAGATGCAGGCCCGATTGCAGCACATGGCGCAGTACGACCAGCTCACCGACTTGCCAAACCGCAGCCTGTTGTACGATCGCCTGAAAACAACGCTGGCGACGGTACGCCGTGAAGATGGACAACTGGCGCTGCTGTTTATCGATCTCGATAAATTTAAGCAGGTGAACGACACGCTGGGTCATGGTATGGGCGATCTCCTGCTGCAAGAGACCGCCGTGCGTCTAACGCGGTGTATACGTGAATCGGATACCGTCGCGCGCATCGGCGGCGATGAGTTTGTGATATTGATTCAGGGAACGTTGTCGCCTGAACGTGCGGCGCGGGTTGCTAAAAAGATTGATGATATGTTCCTCACGCCTTTCAACCTGCAAGGGAACGATTTGATGATTGCGCCCAGCATCGGTATCGCTTGTTATCCTCAACACGGCAGCGATGAACGCCAGCTACTCGATTATGCTGATAGGGCGATGTACGTAGCCAAACAAGGTAAAGCGTAGCAGCACAGAACGGATTTAATTTATACTAAGTTATTTTAATCAAGTGGTTATGCGAATCTTCCACAACGCGACAACCCGCGTAGAAGAGATGTCGATAAAAATCCTCTGAATGATTTGTATTATGAATAATACTTGGTAGTATATGTCTCATCAGAAAAATCCTAATGCGGAGAGTTTTTTCAAGCTACCAATCCACGCAGCTTATTTGAATATTTCGTTGATAGTATGATGAAGCGTATTTGCATTAATCAAGTCATATAAAATACTTAAAAAGTAACATCCCTGTTACTTCCTCACATCGACTTGCCGGCAAATAAAAAATTAAAAATAAATAAAGGTATTTTAGAATGTTGTTAGCTATTGAGAAAATTCGCCATGAAAATGGCAGAGTTTTTTTCGGTTGGATGTTATTTTTGATTTCAATTACCATTGTTGTTATGGTCAATTTTATCAATGCAAAATACAACTCGGTTATTAATCGTACTTTTGTATTTGCACTGGTTTTATTAACGCTTTGCTGCATTAGTAGTAAAGTATTAAGGAATATCATTGGCATTGTTCCACTGGTGCTAATTGCTGCCGATTTATCTCTTCAGCTTTATGCCTGGAGTAACTTCAATACTAAATTCTCCTATGGCTTCGCATTAAGTGTAATAAATACGACCGCAAACGAAGCATTTCAAATGTTAGGTGTTTATTGGCGTAACTGTGCTCTATTTATAGGGTTGTTGGGGGTGTTTGTCCTCACTATAAATTATGGTGAAAATGTTATTCCCAGGAAATATAAAAAATTCCCGGCAGTGTTTTTAGTGCTGTTGCTAACGGGCTATACGGTGCAGGCGGTATTGCATCAATTACGTGTCAGTAATGTCGAGAGCCTTGCTCAGCGCGTGATGAATTCAACTCCGCTGAGTACCGCGATGGTCTTTATGCAGGCTATCTCTGATATGAATATTACCTCAGATATTAACAAACATACGCCTGACTACAAGATAGCGATCTCAGATACTGGCATTGATAATTATGTATTGATTATCGGTGAGTCGGAGCGTACGGCAAATATGAGGATTTATGGCTATTCGAAGGACACCACGCCAAAACTGGAAGCCGAGAGTAAGAACCTTCTGCTGTTCCAGCACGCTATTAGCCCAGCTCCCGTGACTATTATGGCCGTTCCACTCGCTCTCACCGCTGCTTCGGTACAGGATGCGGCACCGGAGAAGTACGGTGATAATATCATTAGTATTGCCAACACAGCGGGATACGGTACCTATTGGTATAGTCATCAGGGAAAAGGCGGCGCACATAATAACGTGATCACGGGAATTGCCATGAATGCTCAGGATCATCAGTGGATTGAACAAGGTTTTGACGATGCATTATTACCTGCGCTTGATTCCGCCCTGCAAAAACCGGGTAAGAAGTTAATTGTCCTGCATCTCTTTGGTAGCCATGAGCCTGCCTGTATCCGTTTCCCGGGTGAGGCCGCCGTTTTCAAAAATGGCAATGACTATGATGATTGCTATGATAATTCGGTGCGCTTTACGGATGATATAATGGGCAAGATTTTTAACCGACTTTCCCAGTCTCGCTCTTCCGTTTTCTATTTCTCTGACCACGCTTTAATCCGCGATCCTTCGCGCGCCGTCGTTTACTCTCATGCGGGGGCTAATCCACCAAAAGAGGCTTTATCTATACCTGCTTTCATTTGGTATAGTCCTGAAGTAGATGAAAAAAATAAGTGGCTTGGTGACTACCAAACTCCCTGGTCTACGGATGATGCGAATACGCTCTCTGAATTATGGCTTGGTATTCATCGTGCCGAAAATAATCCCATTAGCATGAAGGAGTGGCTCCAGAACTATAATAAAAAGGTAGTCATTATGGATACCACTGGAGAGAAATTTAACTGGACTGATTTGCATTGATTGATATTTTGATGCTCAGAGTAACACGTAATCTGGCTGGCTAATATTTGTCTTTAACGCCAGCTATTCACTTTTGCCATTTACAAGACCTATCGCTGGCATTACTATCCTGACCAGCGATTCATCGCAATATTTTGATTTTGTAGTAAATGACTCGGGGTGCCCTTCCTTGTGAAGGCTGAGAAAAACCCGTACCACCTGATCTGGATAATGCCAGCGTAGGGAAGTCAGAGACCGCCTGGTCATTGCTTCTTCGCGTTTTGGCAGGAGCAAACCATGCAAGCCGACCTGCTAAGTCCCGCGCAATTCGCGCACACCGCACACCTTCTGCAGCAACATTCTCCCCTTGTTCACTGTATGACTAACGACGTCGTGCAGACCTTTACCGCCAATGTGCTGCTTGCGCTCGGCGCATCGCCAGCAATGGTCATTGATGCCGGAGAAGCCGCGCAGTTCTCGGCTATTGCCAGCGGATTATTGATTAACGTCGGCACCTTAACTCAGCCGCGCGCGCAGGCGATGCGGGCGGCGGTTGAGAGTGCGAACCTGGTGGGAACGCCGTGGGCGCTCGATCCGGTGGCGGTAGGCGCGTTGACGCTGCGCAGTGATTTCTGTCGCGAACTGGTGCAGATGACCCCGGCGGCCATTCGTGGCAATGCCTCAGAAATAATGGCGCTGGCCGGTGAAAGCCAGGGTGGGCGCGGTGTGGATACCACCGATACCGCTGGAGCGGCGCTGCCGGCGGCGCAGAAACTGGCGCGCGCAAGCGGGGCGATTGTTGCGGTGACCGGCGAAGTCGATTATGTCACCGACGGTGAACGCACGCTGGCGGTGAACGGTGGCTCTCCACTGATGACTCGCGTGGTCGGCACTGGTTGCGCGCTCTCGGCCGTCGTGGCGGCGAGCTGTGCCTTACCGGGCGACCGCTTGCTGAACGTCGCGGGGGCCTGCGCGGTGATGAAGCGGGCGGGGCAGGTTGCTGCGCAGGGGCGAGGGCCAGGCAGCTTTGTTCCCGCGTTTCTCGATGCCTTGTACGTGATGCACGGGGAGGTCGCGGTATGAAACGTATTAATGCACTGACGATTGCCGGCACCGATCCTAGCGGCGGCGCGGGCATTCAGGCCGACCTGAAAACCTTCTCGGCGCTTGGCGCCTACGGCTGTTCTGTTATCACCGCACTGGTGGCGCAGAACACCCGTGGAGTGCAGTCGGTCTACCGGATTGAACCGGACTTTGTTGCTGCGCAACTGGATTCCGTGTTCAGCGACGTGCGTATCGACACCACCAAAATCGGCATGCTGGCGGAGACGGATATCGTCGAGGCGGTGGCCGAGCGACTGCAGCGTTATCATATTCAGAACGTGGTGCTGGATACGGTGATGCTGGCGAAAAGCGGTGATCCGTTGCTTTCCCCATCCGCCGTTGAAACGCTGCGTCAGCGCCTGTTGCCGCAGGTGTCGCTGATTACGCCAAATCTGCCGGAGGCCGCAGCGCTGCTCGATACGCCGCATGCTCGTAACGAGCGCGAGATGCTGGAGCAGGGCAGAGCGCTGCGGGCGCTCGGCTGCGAAGCGGTGCTGATGAAGGGCGGCCATCTTGATGATGCAGAAAGCCCCGACTGGCTGTTTATCGCCGAGGGTGAAATGCGCTTTACCGCCCCGCGCGTGGTGACCAAAAACACTCACGGCACCGGCTGTACGCTGTCGGCCGCGCTGGCGGCATTAAGGCCGCGCCACGCCAGCTGGCAGGAGACGGTACCGGTCGCCAAAGTCTGGCTGTCGCAGGCGCTGGCGCAGGCCGATACCTTACAGGTAGGTGAAGGTATTGGGCCGGTGCACCATTTCCACGAGTGGTGGTAGCTGTCCGGCTGACGTGCCAGTCGGTTGTGCTTAAAATCTGCCAAAAGTTGGACATTCCACGCTCCCGGTACCAGGCTTATCCTGCTCAAAAGTGTTGAGCAGGATATCCAGCCGACATGATGTCGGCGCTTACGGGAGCATAGCTATGACTGATATTGCGCAGTTGCTTGGCAAAGACGCCGACAGCCTTTTACAGCATCGTTGTATGACCATTCCAGCCGACCAGCTCTATCTGCCTGGCCACGACTACGTTGACCGGGTGATGGTGGATAACAACCGTCCGCCTGCCGTGCTAAGAAATATGCAGACCCTCTATAATACCGGGCGTCTGGCGGGTACGGGCTATCTGTCGATTCTGCCGGTGGACCAGGGCGTCGAGCACTCGGCCGGGGCCTCGTTTGCCGCTAACCCACTCTATTTTGATCCGAAAAACATTGTTGAACTGGCGATTGAAGCGGGCTGTAACTGTGTAGCTTCCACCTACGGCGTGCTGGCCTCGGTCTCTCGCCGCTACGCGCACCGCATTCCGTTCCTCGTCAAATTGAACCACAACGAAACCCTTAGCTACCCGAATACCTTCGACCAGACGCTGTATGCCAGCGTCGAACAGGCATTCAATATGGGTGCGGTTGCGGTGGGTGCGACCATCTATTTTGGTTCGGAAGAGTCTCGTCGTCAGATTGAGGAGATCTCTGCCGCTTTTGAGCGCGCACATGAGTTGGGGCTGGTCACCGTGCTGTGGGCCTATCTGCGCAACCCGGCGTTTAAAAAAGACGGCGTGGATTACCACGTATCCGCTGACCTTACCGGTCAGGCCAACCATCTGGCCGCTACCATCGGCGCCGATATCGTGAAGCAGAAAATGGCCGAGAACAACGGCGGCTATAAAGCGGTGAACTTCGGCTACACCGATGAACGCGTCTACAGCAAACTGACCAGCGAGAATCCTATCGACCTGGTGCGCTACCAGTTAGCGAACTGCTATATGGGCCGTGCCGGGCTGATTAACTCCGGTGGCGCAGCGGGCGGCGAAACCGACCTTGCGGATGCGGTCCGTACGGCGGTGATCAACAAGCGTGCGGGCGGTATGGGTCTGATTCTTGGCCGTAAAGCCTTCAAAAAATCGATGGCCGATGGCGTGCAGCTTATCAACGCCGTTCAGGACGTCTACCTCGACGGTAAAATCACCTTCGCCTGATTTTTGCCCATCCTCTCCCGTCCGGGAGAGGATAATGATCGCACTCACACTTCCCCGTCCTTTTGTGAAAAACGTCACGCACCCTCGTGCGCATGCCCAAAAAACAGCCCGGCGTTAGCGGAATTTGTCCGTGGAAGTGGCGGTATTTTGTGCTTAGATTAGTGATGAAACGCCTTTTCAATTCCACAAAACCGTTTTACCGGAACCGTGTTTTACACAGACCCGTGGTGAATTAATCGCCATGTAGCATGTTGTATAAAGGACACTTAATGAAAATTGAATCTGTAAATGTCACCGTTTTCCAGCACCCTACGCGCCGCGTCTCCGACAGCGCCGGACACTCACATCCGGGGCCAGAAAGCATGGCCAAAATGGCGATGCTGACCATTACCGCCGACGACGGTAGCAAGGGCTACTCCTTTGCGCCGCCGGAAATCGTGCGTCCGTTTGTCGTCAACACCTTCTTCCGCAAGGTGCTGGTAGGGCAGGATCCGTTCGACCGCGAACGTATCTGGCAGGATCTGGTGCATTGGCAGCGTGGCAGCGCGCATCAACTGACCGAACGTGCGCTCTCCTTCGTTGAGCAGGCGTTATGGGACCTGATTGGGCGTAAGCTCAACATGCCGGTTTACAAGTTGCTGGGCGGCTATCGCGATAAAGTACCTGCCTACGGCAGCACCATGTGCGGTGATGACCTCGAAGGCGGCCTGTCCACGCCGGAAGAGTACGCAGCCTTTGCCGAAACGCTGGTCGCGCGCGGCTATAAAGCCATCAAGCTGCATACCTGGATGCCGCCGGTCTCGTTCGCGCCAAACCCTAAAATGGATATCAAAGCCTGCGCCGCGGTACGTGAAGCGGTAGGCCCGGATATCGACCTGATGATCGATGGTTACCACTGGTATAGCCGCACCGAAGCGCTGTGGATTGGTAAAGAGCTGGAAAAACTCAACTTTGCCTGGTTCGAAGAGCCGATGGAAGAAGACAGCATGTCCTCCTATGCGTGGCTGGCTGAAAACCTCTCTATTCCGATTATCGGGCCGGAAAGCTTTGGCGGTAAGCACCACAGCCGTGCCGACTGGGTGAAAGCCGGGGCCTGCGACATTCTGCGCGCAGGTGCCAACGGCGTGGGCGGCATTACGCCAACCATGAAGGTGGCGGCACTGGCAGAGTCGTTTGGTATGGACTGCGAAGTTCACGGTAACGGCGCGGCGAGCCTGGCGGTGATTGGCGCCATTCGCAACTGTCGCTGGTACGAGCGTGGCCTGCTTCACCCGTTCCTCGACTACGACCAGCCAGCGGCCTACCTGAACAGCATCGTCGACCCGATGGACGCCGATGGCTATGTTCATCTGTCTCAACGCCCTGGACTGGGCGAAGACATCAATTTTGCCTTTATCGAAGCCAACACCGTCAGCCACGACTGACACATAACAAATACAAGACAGGCACGGACGGATTCGTCGCCTGTCGTACCCTACAGGCGATAGATAGATGAAAAAATCCTCCTTACTGGGAGCGTGTTTGCTCGCGCTGACCATGACGATGGGGAGCGGGGCGGCGCTGGCAAAAACGCCGCCGGATCAGCTCATTATCGGCATGAACATGAATAACCTGCTCACCCTCGACCCGGCGGCAATGACCGGCAACGAAGTGGTGGGGATTGTGGTGAATCTCTATGACTCGCTGGTGGAGCTTGACCCTGAACAGCTCACCAACGTTAAACCGGCGCTCGCCAAATCCTGGGATATCAGCCCGGACGGCAAAACGCTGACCTTTCATCTGCACAACAACGTCAAGTTTCACTCCGGCAACCCGCTGACCGCCGCCGACGTGGTGTGGTCGATGCGTCGTATTCTGCACCTTAACCTGGCGCAGGCATCGGTGTGGAAATCCTACGGGTTTAGTAAGAAGAACGTCGACAAGCAGGTAACGGCGCTGGACGACTATACGGTGCAGATTGCCCTGCCAAAGGATAACGACCCGCAGCTGGTCATTTACTCGCTGGGCGCGCTCGGCAACCTTGGCGTGCTCGACAGTAAAACCGTCCAAAACCATGAACAGAATAACGACTGGGGCAATAAGTGGCTGACGACCCACGAAGCCGGTTCCGGGCCGTTTATGCTGGAAACCTGGCAGGCAAAAGACGTGCTGCGCATGAAGCGCAACCCGGACTACTGGCGCGGCGAAGCGAAGATGAATCGCGTGGTGCTGCGTCACTTCCAGGAGTCGCAGACCCTGCGCCTGATGATTGAAAAAGGCGACCTCGATATAGCCAGCAATATGGCGGTATCGGACATCAATGCCCTGCGTAAAGACCCGCAGCTCACCGTTGACGCGGTACAGCGCGGCACCATGTACTACGTGTCGATGAGCATGAAAGAGGCGCACTTCGCCAACCCGAAAGTGCGCGAAGCGGTGCGCTACCTGATTGATTATCAGGGGATTAATAAGGCATTGATGCCGGGCTATGGCGTGCTGCACCAACGGCCGATCAAGGCCGGTATGCCGTCAACGCTGCCGGACCCGGGCTACACCTTTGACCTGGCGCGGGCGAAAAAGCTGTTGGCGGAGGCCGGATATCCTGACGGCTTTGACACCACCCTGCGCGTACTCGCCGACCAGCCGTTCCTCAATATCGCCATCGCCGTGCAGTCCACGCTGATGCAGGCGGGCATTAACGCCAAAATTATCACCGGCACCGGCAACCAGATTTACGGCGCGATGCGCGAACGTAAGTTCGACATGCTGGTAGGGCGCGGCGGCAGCGGCATGGAGCCACACCCGCACTCTAGCCTGCGCGCGCTGGTCTATAACCCGGACAACAGCGACGAAGCGCGCCTGACCAACTTCCAGGGCTGGCGCACCGGGTTCTATGACAAACAGCTTAACGAGATGATCGACGGCGCGCTGCTTGAGCGTAACCCGCAAAAACAGATTGCCGATTATCAGGCCATTCAGACCCGCTTCGATGCGCTGATCCCAGCGATGATCCCAGTGTCGCAGATGGTCGACTCGGTGGTGGTGCGTAATGAGGTGAAGGAGTACAAGCCGCATCCGTCGGCCACCACGTTCCTGCGTGAAGTCTACAAAGTCAGCGAAGGAGAGAAAGGATGAGTACGGCAATGCTTGCGCCCGGCTCCCGGACCCGGCGCTTCTCAAAACGGTTGGTGCAGGTGGCGATTACGCTCTTCGGCCTGCTGCTGTTGACCTTCTTTATTGGCCGCGTGATGCCTATCGACCCGGTGCTGGCGATTGTCGGCCCGGATGCCGACCAGAGCACCTACCAGCAGGTCTATCACCAGTTGGGCTTTGACCAGTCGCTGATGACCCAGTTTGGCATCTACTTTGTCAATCTGCTGCACGGCGACCTCGGCAATGCGCTGCTGACCGGCAAACCGGTGACCGACGACATTATCCGTGTCTTCCCGGCTACTATGGAGCTGGCGACGATGGCGATTATCGTCGGTGCCGGCCTCGGTATTCCGCTGGGCGTACTGGCGGCGGCGCGCCGCAACAGTATCTCCGATTACGTAGTGCGTATTATCAGCCTCGCCGGTTACTCCACGCCGATTTTCTGGGTGGGGATGATGGGGCTGCTGGTGTTCTACGCCTGGCTCGGCTGGGTGGGCGGCGCAGGGCGCGTTGACCTGGGACTGGACGGCATCGTGCCGCGTCGCACCGGGCTGATGACCGTCGATGCGCTGCTGGCCGGAAACAGTGAAGTGTTCTGGAACGCCATTAACCACCTGATCCTGCCGGCGGCGCTGCTGGGCTTCCACTCGCTCGCCTACATCAGCCGTATGACCCGCAGCTTTATGCTGGCGCAGCTGTCGCAGGAGTTCATCATTACCGCGCGCGTCAAAGGGCTGACCGAACGTCAGGTTATCTGGAACCACGCGTTCCGCAACATCCTCGTCCAGCTGCTGACGGTGGTGGCGTTGGCCTACGGTTCGCTGCTGGAAGGGGCGGTATTAATTGAAACCGTCTTCTCCTGGCCGGGCTTTGGCTCCTATCTCACCGGCAGCCTGCTGCTGGGCGACATGAATGCGGTGATGGGCTGCGTGCTGCTGGTTGGGGTGATCTTCGTGATGCTAAACCTGCTCTCCGACATGCTGTATCAATTCTTCGACCCGAGGACAAAATCATGACGGTTTCTCTCGATAGTCGACTCTCCAGCGCCTCCGGTGAAGGCCGCCAGCGTTTGCTGCGCGGGCTGGCAAGGGCAGGGGGATTTATCGGCAAAATGGCGCGTAATCCGCTGACCGCCATTGGCGGCGGGATTATCTTCCTGCTGCTGGTGGTGGCGATATTCGCCCCGCTGATTGCCCCCTATAACCCGCTGGTGCAGGACTTAAACAACGCGCTGATGGCACCGAACGCCCAGCACTGGTTTGGCACCGACGAATTTGGCCGCGATATCTTTAGCCGCCTGGTGTACGGCGCGCGCATCACGCTCTACATCGTGCTGCTGGTGTCGGTCACCGTCGGCCCATTGGGACTGCTGCTCGGCGTTTGCGCCGGCTACTTCGGCGGCAAGGTCGATATGGTGCTGATGCGGGTGACCGATATCTTCATCTCCTTCCCAAGCCTGGTGCTGGCGCTGGCGTTCGTTGCTGCCTTAGGCCCAGGGCTTGAGCACGTGGTCATTGCGATAACGCTTACCGCCTGGCCGCCGATTGCGCGTCTGGCGCGTGCGGAAACCCTGTCGCTGCGTCAGGCCGACTTTATCTCTGCCGTCCGTTTACAGGGTGCCTCTCCGGCCCGTGTGCTGTGGCGTCACATTGTGCCGCTGTGCCTGCCGTCGGTGATCATCCGTATCACCATGAACATGGCGGGGATCATCCTGACGGCCGCCGGTCTGGGCTTCCTTGGCCTCGGCGCGCAGCCGCCCGATCCAGAGTGGGGGGCGATGATCTCCAGCGGCCGTACCTACATGATGGAGTGCTGGTGGGTAGTAACGATCCCGGGGCTGGCGATTCTTATTAACAGCTTAGCGTTCAACTTCTTAGGAGATGGCCTACGTGACATCCTCGATCCTCGCAGCGAATAGCGCTGCACCGCTGCTCGACGTACGCGATTTAAGCGTGGATTTCGTCAACGGCAGCGCGGTAACCCACGCGGTGCGCGGCGTCACCTTCCAGCTCGGGCAGGAGAAGCTGGCGATTGTTGGCGAATCCGGTTCCGGGAAATCCACCGTGGGCCGCGCGCTGCTGCACCTGCACCCGAAAAAAGCGCGCATTGACGCCAGTCGGATGCAGTTTGGCGATTTCGACCTGCTGAACGCTAGCGAGGCGCAGATGCGTGCTATTCGCGGCAAGCGCATTTCGATGATTATGCAGGATCCGAAATATTCGCTGAACCCGGTGGTGCGCGTCGGCGACCAGATTGCCGAAGCCTGGCTGACTCACCATCCGGGCTACAAAGCGGAGGCGAAAGCCAGGGCGATGGAGATGCTCGATGTAGTGCGCATTCGCCAGCCGGAGCGCGTCTACAACCTCTACCCGCACGAGATTTCCGGCGGGCAGGGGCAGCGCATCATGATTGCGATGATGCTGATAACTGACCCTGAGCTGGTGATTGCCGATGAGCCGACCTCGGCGCTCGACGTGTCGGTACGTCTGCAGGTGCTGGGGCTGCTGGATGACCTGGTGAAGTCACGCGGACTGGGGCTGATATTTATCAGCCATGACATTAACCTGGTACGCAGCTTCTGCGACCGCGTGTTGGTGATGTACGCCGGGCGAGTGGTGGAGTCGATAGCCGCCTGCGACCTCGATAATGCCACCCATCCGTACACACAAGGGCTGATTAGCGCCCTGCCGGATATGCACCATCGCCGACCGGTTCTCCCGGTGCTGCAGCGTCAGACTAGCTGGCTGACCGATTAAGGAGCACACGATGATTGAAGTGAAAAACTTAAGCCTGGTGTTTGGTGAGGGCGAAAAGCGCAACCAGGTGCTGTTTGATGTCAATTTCCACGTCAAGCCGGGCGAGATTTATGGCCTGGTAGGGGAGTCAGGCTCCGGGAAAACCACGGTGCTGAAGTGCCTTGCCGGGCTGTTTAACCACTGGCAGGGCGAGCTGGCGATTAGCGGCCAGCCGCTGGCGCATAAGATCAGCCGCGAGCGCTGCCGTCAGGTGCAGATGGTGTTTCAGGACCCTTACGGGTCCTTGCATCCTCGCCATACCATTGGCGACATTCTGGAAGAGCCGCTGCAAATTAACGGCATCGGCGAGCGGGACCGGCGCATCAACACGCTGCTCGACCGCGTGGGGCTGAACCGCGCCTTCCGCGACCGCTATCCGCACCAGCTTTCCGGCGGCCAGCGCCAGCGCGTGGCGATTGCCCGCGCGCTGATCCTCGAACCGCAGGTACTGTTGCTCGATGAACCGACCTCAGCGCTGGACGTGTCGGTGCAGGCGGAGATCCTGAATCTGCTGGCGGAGCTGCAAAAAGAGTCAAACCTGACCTACCTGATGGTGACGCACGATCTGGGCGTGATTGCCCACCTCTGCCAGAAGGTGGCGGTGATGCAGTACGGCAAGATCCTCGAAACGCTGACGGTTGATGCGCTGGTCAACGGTGAAGCGCAAACGCCGTACACGCAGATGCTGGTTAACGCCAGCCGTCAGTACACGCGAGAAATGGCGCGCGAGGTGGCAGCGTATTAACGGTAGGCCCGATAAGCGTAGCGCCATCGGGCAGTTGGGTGCAGGTGCCGGATGGCGGCGTAAACGCCTTATCCGGCCTACCCCATCAATTAGCCTCTGGGAATAATAAAAAATGCATAAAAAATCCTTCTGTCTTGCTCTTCCTCTTGTCCTCTGTGCCTGTTCTGCCTCCGCGCTGGCAGCGGAAACCGTCGACCTGCGAATGTCCTGGTGGGGCGGCAACGGCCGTCATCAGGTAACGCTGAAGGCGCTGGAAGCCTTCCATCAGCAGTATCCGGATATCAACGTCAAAGCCGAATATACCGGTTGGGACGGGCACACTTCGCGCCTGACCACACAACTGGCGGGCGGTACCGAGCCGGATGTGATGCAAACCAACTGGAACTGGCTGGCGCTGTTCTCTAAAGACGGCAGCGGCTTCTACGATCTCAACAAGGTCAAAGATGAAATAGGCCTCGACCAGTTCACCGCCAAAGACCTCCAGCCGGTCACGGTCAAAGGTAAGCTGAACGGCATCCCGGTCGCCATGACCGCCCGCATCTTCTACTACAACGATCAAACCTGGAAAAAGGCGGGTATCCGTTATCCGAAAAACTGGGACGAACTGATAAGCGCCGGGAAAACGTTTGAGAGCAAGCTCGGCAAACAGTACTACCCGGTGGCCCCGGAAAGCCTGGGCGTGCTGGCGTTGCTCAACTCCTATATGGTGCAGAAGTACAACATTCCGGCTATCGACCAGCAGAGTAAAAAATTCACCTACAGCGACGCGCAGTGGGTCGAATTTTTCCAGCTGTATAAAACCCTTATCGACAACCACGTCATCCCGGATATGAAGTACTACGCCTCGTTCGGCAAGGGCAATATGTACGAAATGAAGCCGTGGATTGAAGGGGGGTGGGGCGGCGTTTATATGTGGAACACCGCCGTCACCAAGTACTCGGACAACCTCAAGCCACCGGCGAAGCTTGAACTGGGTGACTATCCGATGCTGCCGGGCGCTACCGACGCGGGGCTCTTTATGAAACCGTCGATGATGCTGTCGATTGGCAAAACCACTAAACACCCGGAAGCAGCGGCGAAGCTGATTAACTTCCTGCTGAACAGCAAAGAGGGCGTCACGTTGCTGGGGCTGGAGCGCGGCGTGCCGCTGAGCAAAAGCGCGGTGGCGACGCTAACGGCGGCGGGGGTGATTAACGACAAAGACCCGTCGGTTGCCGGGATTAAACAGGCGCTGGCGCTGCCAACCTCGCTTTCCGTGTCGCCGTATCTGGAAGACCCGCAGTTGGTGCAGGAGTTTGATAGCGCGCTGCAGTCGATTGATTACGGCAAGAAAACCGTCGCCGAAGCAGCAACGGATTTCAAACGTCAGTCGGAGCGCATTTTAAAACGCGCAATGCGTTAACGTAGCAGCGGGCAGTCCGGCGGCAGGCGACAGCGTAATGCCGCCGGTAAAATCTCCATACGGAAAGTTTTACCACTCAGCGGTTCGCCGTCGAGGTTAAAGGTCATCTCGTGCGGCGCAGTGACTTCAAACCACGGCGAAACGCTATCCACCAGGTTTTCCGTACTATCGCTGCTGGCAAGCGTATTAAACAGCGCCGGGATAAGCTCTTCCCCGGTGAAAATACGCAGGTGCAGCAGACCGTCGTTAATCAGCGCATCTGGGCATAGCTGCTGCCCGCCACCCGCCTGACGTCCGTTGCCGATACCGATAACCAGCGCATCGCCCTGCCAGTGAAAGTTCTCGCCGTGAATTTCGCAGCGGTCAGGCTTCAGGGTATCCATCCGCATCAGCCCATGAATCAGGTAAGACACGCCGCCCAGCGCGGCTTTCAGCTTCTCTGGCGTTTCGGTGGTAATGCGTGTACCGAAGCCGCCGGTCGCCATATTGATAAAACAGGTTTTGTGGTTCACCTGGGCGATATCAACCGGCACGTCACGACCGGCAATGGCGAGCTTCAGCGCATTGGCCAGATCGGCCGGAATATTGACGCTGGTGGCAAAGTCGTTGGCGGTACCGAGCGGTAAAATACCGAGGGCCGGTACTTCACGGCTTTCGCTGTGGATCAGCGCCGTCGCCACTTCGTTAATCGTCCCGTCGCCGCCGCCCGCGATAACCGTCTCAACGTGCAGGCGAATGGCCTCTTCCACATAGCGCACCGCATCGCCTTTCTCCCAGGTGACACGCACATGAATGGTCACGCCCTCATCGCGCAGTATTTCAACCGCCTCGCGCAGTTGAGGGGTATTGGCACCCTTGCCGTTTAAAATCAATAAGCTTGCAGGAAAGTCGGACATCCGTGGTACCTCTTTGTGGGGTATGCAAAGAGTGTAACAAAGGAAGTGAGGACGCGCTTTAGGAGGATAGGGCAAAAAAATAAGCCCGTGTAAGGGAGATTACACGGGCTAAGGAGGTGGTTCCTGGGTACAGCTAGCATTTATGGATTATGTTTTTCAGCGAAGCGAATGATATCTACAATCGATTATTCCGTCTGTGATCCATTTCTAAGAATCTTTGCTATTGAAAAACAATATAAATGCACTAGCCGTTATGCGGATTCCGAGTGGATTCTCCTGCGAAGTTGCGCATCAGCAGGCCATACTCCAGCGCCACGTCTTCCGGTACGGGTAACCATACGGTGTGGCCATCGCCAGGCGCGACGGAGGTGGCTTCACCTTTGTTGTTTTCCATGTGCTCCAGGGTGAAGTTGACGTTGCCCTGTGGGGTCATCATCTCCAGGCTGTCGCCGACGGTGAATTTGTTTTTGACCGCGACGGCAGCCAGATTGCCTTTACGATCACCGGTGAATTCACCGACAAACTGCTGGCGCTCGGAGACGGAGTAGCCGTGCTCGTAGTTCTGGTAGTCATCGTGAGTATGACGACGCAGGAAGCCTTCGGTGTAGCCACGGTGCGCGAGGTTTTCCAGGGTTTCCAGCAGGGAGGCATCGAACGGTTTGCCAGCGGCAGCGTCATCAATGGCCTTGCGGTATACCTGAGCGGTACGGGCGCAGTAGTAATGCGATTTGGTACGGCCTTCAATTTTCAGCGAGTGCACGCCCATCTGGGTCAGACGCTCTACGTGAGCGATGGCGCGCAGATCTTTGGAGTTCATGATGTAGGTGCCGTGCTCGTCTTCAAAGGCGGTCATGTACTCGCCCGGACGTTTGGCTTCCTCAATCATAAAGACTTTATCGGTTGGCGCGCCGATGCCGAGGGTTGGCTCAACGTTCTGTACTGGAATTGGCTCGAATTTGCGGACGATGTTGCCCACGTCGTCTTCTTTGCCTTCCTGAACGTTGTATTCCCAACGGCAGGCGTTGGTGCAGGTGCCCTGGTTCGGGTCACGCTTGTTGATGTAGCCGGACAGCAGGCAGCGGCCGGAGTAGGCCATGCACAGCGCGCCGTGAACGAAGATTTCAATCTCCATATCCGGCACCTGGGTACGGACTTCTTCAATTTCTTCCAGCGACAGTTCGCGGGAGAGGATCACGCGGGTCAGCCCCATCTGTTTCCAGAATTTTACCGTTGCCCAGTTCACGGCGTTGGCCTGCACGGACAGGTGAATGTCCATCTCCGGGAAGTTTTCGCGCACCAGCATAATCAGACCAGGGTCAGACATAATCAGTGCATCCGGCCCCATATCCACTACCGGCTTCAGGTCACGAATAAAGGTTTTCAGCTTGGCGTTATGCGGGGCGATGTTCACCACCACATAGAATTTTTTACCCAGCGCATGGGCTTCGTTGATGCCGAGCTGAAGATTTTCGTGATTGAATTCGTTGTTACGGACGCGCAGGGAGTAGCGTGGCTGGCCAGCGTAAACTGCATCGGCACCGTAAGCGAAAGCGTAACGCATATTTTTCAGCGTTCCCGCCGGGGAGAGGAGTTCCGGTTTAAACATGATTATCTCGTTCTGATGACAGGTCAGATTCGTCGCACCTGATGCGGCGAGTTGGGGAGTGCCCCCACATTAAGGGCGGGCATTGTAGCGCTGCGAGGGGAGGGAGTAAACCTTTGTGCGCTTTGTGCCGGATGGCGGCGCTGGCTTATCCGGCCTACGGGGAAGTTTGATGTAGGCCGGATAAGCGTAGCGCCATCCGGCAATTCGTCACACTACGCCATGCGGCAGGCGTCAGCTTCCCAGCGGTAGCCTACGCCATAGACGGCGCGGATAAACGACTGTTCGGCGTCCAGCGACTCTAGCTTGCGGCGCAGGTTTTTGATGTGGCTGTCGATGGTGCGGTCAGTCACCACGCGGTAATCATCATAGAGATGATTAAGCAATTGCTCGCGAGAGAAGACTTTCCCCGGCTCCTGCGACAGGGTTTTCAGCAGGCGGAACTCGGCGGGAGTGAGGTCGAGCAAGCGATCGCGCCATGAGGCCTGAAAGCGGTTTTCATCCACGATAAGCGGGCTCTGAGCGTCCATCGCCTGGAGTTCAGCGCGCGGCTTGCAGCGGCGCAAAATGGTTTTCACGCGCGCCACCACTTCACGTGGGCTGTACGGCTTACAGATATAATCGTCGGCACCAATTTCTAAGCCCAGCAGGCGGTCAATCTCTTCGATTTTGGCGGTCACCATCACAATCGGCACATCGGAGAAGCGGCGGATTTCGCGGCACAGCGTCAGACCGTCGGTGCCCGGCAGCATCAGATCCAGCAGGATAAGATCCGGCGGCGTTTGATGAACGTATGGCAGCACTTTATCCCCGTGGCTAATCAGCGTTGGGGCATAGTGAGCGGCCAGCAAATAGTCGATGAGCAGTTGTCCCAGCTTCGGTTCATCTTCAACAATCAGAATGCGCGGGGCGTTTTCATCAATCGGTAAATCGGTCATATCTCTCTCGGTATTGCACGTTCCAGCGGTAACTCTACTTTAATGCTAACCCCGCCAAAAGGCGAATGTCCGACGCTTAGCTGCCCGCCGTGGGCGGTAACGATGTTGGCGCAAATCGCCAGCCCCAGGCCGGAGCCACCGCTGGCGCGGTTGCGTGAACCTTCGGTGCGGTAGAAACGTTCGCACAGTCTTGCCAGCTGTTCGTCGGTGACGCCGGGGCCGCTGTCGGCGAACTCCAGCACGATATGCTGCGCGTCGAGCGCGGTGCGAATCAGCACCTGACCGCCGCTGTCGGTGTAACGCAGGCTGTTTTCCAGCAGATTGTTGAACAGCTGCATTAAGCGGTCGGGGTCGCCAAACACGCTGGCGCTTTGCGCCAGCGCCAGATTGAGCGTCAGGCCGCGGCTGGCAAGGCGTTCGCGGAAGGCATCGGCAGCAATTTCCAGCAGCGCGATAATATCCACGGTGGATTTCTGATAGGCCAGCGCCCCTTCATCGGACATCGACAGCTGATGCAAGTCATTGACCAGCTTGGTTAGCGTGGCGACTTCGGCCTGTAGCGATGTCACCGACTCGGGAGTAAATTTGCGTACGCCGTCCTGTATCGCTTCCAGCTCGCCGCGCAGCACCGCCAACGGGGTGCGCAGCTCGTGGGAGATATCGGCCATTAAATCCCGGCGCATCTGCTGGTTTTTCTCCAGCGTACTGGCAAGCTGGTTAAAGTCTTTCGCCAGTCTCCCCAGCTCATCGCCGCTGGTCACCGGGACGCGGGTGGAGAAATCGCCCGCCGCCAGCTTATGAGTACCTTCCACCAGCCGTCTGACCGGGGCAATCAGGCCGCGGGCCAGCGGGAAGGTGGCCAGTGCAGCGAGCAGCGTCGCCAGCCCGACGATAAGCCAGCTGGTGCGCCGCTGCTGTTGATCAAAGTTGATGTCGGTGTTGCGCGTCAGGCGCTCTACCGGCGAGGCGATCACCGCACCCACTTCCATACCATTGACGATAATGCCGCGCCGGGAGCCGTCATGGGGCACCGCTTCACGCGGGCCAACCAGCACCCTGGCGTTTTGATCGACCACCCAGAACTGGGTACGCCAGCCGTGCGGCGGCATGCCGCCGCGATCCGGGCCACGAGGTGGCTCACCGTCAGGCCCCGGAGGGCCAGGCGGTTGGCGCTCTTCATTGTTGTCATGCTCAAAAGATCGCAGGATCTGGAAAATAAAACGGTCGTTATTGCGTAAAAAGCGCCAGTTTCCGTGTTGGGCGTACTGCTCCGCCAGCGCGTCGCTCAGTAGCTGGAGCCGCTGTTCGTTGCCGCGCTTGATATAGTCAATAAAGCCGCGCTCAAAGCTGATGCGCACGGCCCAGTGCATGCTGATAAGCAGCACGATACAGGTGGCTAAAATGACCAGAAACAGTTTGCCGGAGATGCCCGGGCGCCATAGTTTCACGCTTTACTCCTTGAGTTTGTGTCGGGCGATCACCACGTTTTTGGTGGTGTCGTCCGGTACGCGGGCAAAGACCAACGCCGGGAGGGCAATAATCGCCGCCATGCAAAGATAGGTGTACATAAAGACGTGGTGCGTAGCGTCGCTGCCGACGGCGATATGCTGCTGGCCGAAGGTGCCGAGCAGGATCCCGGCGATGGTGACACCGATACTCATCGAAAGCTGCATGATCATCGACAGCAGGCTGTTGCCGCTGCTGGCAAACTCATCGGGCAGGTCTTTCAGCGTCAGGGTGTTCATCGACGAGAAGCGGCTGGAGTTCACCATCCCCTGAATGAACAGAATCACCGGTAGCGCGTAGTACCAGCCCGCCAGCGCGGTGAACATAAACAGCAGGCTGATAACGGCCAGGCTGACGGTGCTGACCACCAGTACGCGGCGGTAGCCAAAGCGGTTCACCACCTGCACCACAATGCGTTTCATCCCCATGCTGCCTAACACCATCGGGATCATCATCAGCCCGGCGTGGAACGGTGTAAAACCCATGCCAATTTGCAGGAATACCGGGGTCATAAACGGCAGCATGCCGCTGCCGATACGCCCGCTAAAGCTGCCGGCAAGGCCGAGGGAGAAGGTTGGCGTACGGAACAGCTTGAGGTTGAACAGCGCGCCGTCGTTGCCGCGAGCGTGCCACAGATACATCACAATGGAGAAGATGCCGATAGCCACCAGCGCACCCATCATCAACGGTGAAATGCCGAGGCCTTTTTGCCCATCCAGCGCCAGCGTTAAGGTCGCCATTCCCAGAGCCAGTACGATAAAGCCGGCAATATCGAATCGCCGGGTCTGAACGGTGTAGTTGGGCATCAGCGCCAGCGTAGCAATACAGCCGATAATGCCGACCGGAATATTAATCAGGAAGATCCAGTGCCAGGAGGCGTACTCCACCAGAATCCCGCCGAGCGCCGGGCCGAGGAGTGGGCCAACCTGGCCGGGAATGGTGACGAAGGTCATTGCCGCCATATACTGGTCGCGCGGAACGATTTTCATCACCGTCAGTCTGCCTACCGGCACCATCATGGCACCGCCAATCCCTTGTAGTACGCGCGCCATCACTAGCTCGTTGAGCGTTCCGGCAAGCGAGCAGAACAGCGAACCGGCGGTGAACAACACGATGGCGGTGAAAAAGATATTTCGCACGCCAACCCGGTCAGCCAGCCAGCCGCTGGCGGGCAGCATTACCGCGACGGTCAGCACGTAGGAGACCACCACCATGTGCATATGCAGCGGGCTCTCCCCGAGGCTTAACGCCATTGAGGGGAGGGCGGTATTGACGATCGTGGTGTCCAGCGATTGCATAAAAAAGCCGAACGCCACGATCCAGAGTTGCCAGCGAACGTTGGCGGGTAGGTCAGTCATAGTTATTCAGTTACCGATTGTCGGGGTTGACGTGAAAAACGCAGACGCAGACGATCGAAGAACAGATAGACCACCGGGGTGGTGTAGAGGGTTAACAGCTGGCTCATCACCAGACCCCCTACAATGGTAATCCCCAGCGGTTGACGCAGTTCCGAGCCGTCGCCCCCGGAGAGAACCAGTGGTAAGGCACCAAAAAGCGCCGCCAGCGTGGTCATCATAATCGGACGAAAACGCAGCAGACAGGCCTGGAAAATCGCCTCTTCCGGGGCGAGGTTGCCGTTACGCTGCGCTTCAAGGGCGAAGTCGACCATCATGATGGCGTTTTTCTTCACAATGCCAATTAATAGCATGATCCCGATGAGGGCGATTAGGCTGAATGGGGCATCGAATAGCTCCAGCGCCAGCAGCGCCCCGACGCCCGCAGAGGGCAGCGTAGAGAGGATGGTCAGCGGGTGAACATAGCTCTCATACAGGATCCCCAGCACAATATAGACCGTAGCAATCGCGGCAATGATCAGGATCACCTGAGAGTTCATTGTCTGCTGGAATACCTGCGCGGTACCGGCGAATGAGCCGCGCACCGTGGACGGCACGCCAAGCTGGGTCATGGTCCGCGTGATGGCATCACTCGCTTCCGACAGTGATTTACCGGTTGGCAGGTTGAAGGAGATGGTCGATGCCGCCGACAGCCCCTGGTGGTTTACCGACAGCGGCGCGTTGGCTGGCTGCCATTTGGCGAAGTACGATAGCGGAATCGCCTTGCCTTCGCTGTTAATCACAAACATTTTGTCCAGCGCGCTGACGTCCTGGGTATAAACCGGGTCCACCTCCATCACCACCTTATACTGGTTCAGCGGTTGGTAGATGGTGGAGATTTGGCGCTGACCAAAGGCATTGTTCAGCAGGCTGTTCGCCGCTTCGACGCTGATCCCCAGCCGTGACATGGTTTCACGGTCATAGATAAGGTCCATTTCCGCGCCGTTATCCTGCTGGTCTGAGTTGACGTCGGCTAACTCCGGCAGCGCCGCCAGCGCTTTACGAATTTTCGGTTCCCATTCCCGCAGCGCGCTGAGGTCGTCGGAGAGCAGCGTGTACTGATAGCTGGCGTTGGCCTGACGGCCGCCGACGCGAATATCCTGTACCGCCATCAGGAACAGGTTAGCCCCTGGCTCTTTGGCTAGCTTTTTACGCAGCCGGTCGATAACCTGCTGCGCCGACTCATTGCGCACGTTGCGCGCTTTCAGGGTGATAAACATCATGCCGCTGTTAACCCGCGAGCCGCCGGTAAAGCCGGTGACGTTATCCACCGCCGGGTCTTCACGGATTATTTTCATAAAGTCCTGCAGCTTGCCGCGCATCGCCTGGAATGAGATGCTCTGGTCAGCCTGAATGCCGCCCATCAGCACCCCGGTATCCTGCTCCGGGAAGAAGGTTTTCGGCACCGTGATGTACAGCCAGATATTGAGCGCAATGGTGGCGAGGAACACCACGCCGACCAGCTTCGCATGCCCCAATACCCATTTCAGCGATTTACCGTAGCCCTGCTGCATGGCGACCAGCACGCGTCCAAATCCTTTGTTGCGGGTTGGCGAATGCCGACGGTTGGATTTCAGCATCCAGCCGCACATCATCGGCGTGAGAGTCAGCGAGACGGCGAGCGAAATACCGATAGCCACCGACAGCGTAACGGCAAACTCCCGCAGCAGCCTACCCGGTAAGCCGCCCATCAACAGCAGCGGCAGGAATACCGCCACCAGTGAAACGCTCATCGACAGAACGGTGAAGCCTACCTCGCGGCTACCCTGAAGCGCCGCCTGCATCGGTTTCATCCCGGCCTCAATATGGCGTGAAATATTCTCCAGCACCACGATGGCATCATCGACCACAAAGCCGGTGGCGATGGTCAGCGCCATCAGCGACAGGTTATTGAGGCTAAAGCCACACAGGTACATAGCCGCAAAGGTGCCAATCAGCGACACTGGCACCGCCACGGCAGGGATAAGCGTGGCGCGCCCGGAGCGCAGGAACAGGAAGACCACCAGAATCACCAGCGCGACGGAAATCACCAGCGTCTGCTCAACTTCCTCCAGCGAGGCGCGGATGGTGGGCGAGCGGTCCTGGGCAATTTGCAGATCAATCGCCGCAGGAATGGTCTGTTGCAGCTCCGGCAGTTCCGCACGGATGCGGTCCACCGTGTCGATAATATTGGCTTCCGGCAGCTTGCGGATCATCAGCAAAATCGCCGGTTTGGCGTTGGTCATCCCGGCGTTGCGGACGTCCTGTACCGAGTCGGTTACGGTGGCAACATCGCCAAGGCGCACCACACCACCGTTGTTGTAGTGAACGATCAGCGGCTGGTATTCCGCGGCTTTTTTCAGTTCATCGTTGGTCTGAAGCTGCCAGCGGTGGGTGGCGTCGTCAATCGCCCCCTGAGGTTTGCGCACGTTGGCGTTACTGATGGCGGTGCGCACGGCATCCAGCGACACGCCCTGGTTAAACAGTGCCTGTGGGTTGAGGTCAACGCGCACGGCGGGCAGGGAGCTGCCGCCGACGTCGACGTCACCCACGCCGTCAATCTGCGAAATGCTCTGCGCCAGCTGGGTAGAGGCGAAGTCGTACAGTTCACCCTGGGAATAGGTGTCAGAGGTCAGCGTCAGGATCATGACTGGCGCATCTGACGGGTTAGCTTTACGGTAGGTCGGGCGACTTGGCATACCGCTTGGCAGCAGGTTCTGTGCGGCGTTAATGGCCGCCTGCACGTCACGCGCCGCACCGTTGATATCACGGTCGAAGTTAAATTCGAGAATGATGCGCGTACTGCCGAGCGAGCTGCTTGAGGTCATCTCGTTGACCCCCGCAATACGTCCGAGCGAGCGTTCCAGCGGCGTTGCCACGGATGAGGCCATGGTCTCTGGAGATGCCCCCGGCAGCGAGGCGCTGATCATAATGACCGGGAAATCAACCTGCGGCAGCGGAGCGACCGGCAGCAGGCGAAATCCGAGGATCCCGCACAGCGTAATGGCCAGCGAAATAAGAATCGTCGCCACCGGACGGTAGATGAAGAGCGCAAAAAATTTCACTTACGCTTCCTCTTCACGGCGTGGGAACCGGCTTTTCAGGTACAGCGACAGTCGGTCGAACAGCAGATAGATAACCGGGGTGGTGAACAGCGTCAGCACCTGGCTTACCAGCAGGCCGCCGACCATGCCAATCCCCAGCGGGCGGCGTAGCTCCGCGCCGACGCCGGTACTCAACATTAGCGGCAGCGCCCCCAGCAGGGCTGCCAGCGTGGTCATCAGAATCGGGCGGAAACGCAGCAGGCAGGCCTGGTAAATCGCCTCACGCGGCGGCATGCCCTGTTCGCGCTCGGCAGCGAGCGCAAAGTCGATCATCATGATCGCGTTCTTCTTCACGATACCAATCAGCAGGATGATACCGATGATGGCGATGACATCCAGCTCATTACCGGCAATCATCAACGCCAGCAGCGCGCCAACGCCGGCGGTTGGCAACGTCGACAGAATGGTGATCGGGTGAATAAAGCTCTCATAGAGCACGCCGAGCACGATATACATCGCCACCACCGCCGCGACCACCAGCCAGATAGTACTGCTCAGCGCCGACTGGAAGGCGAGGGTGCTGCCCTGGAATTCGGTGCGAATATCTGACGGCAGGTTCAGCGTTTTTTCGGTATCCAGAATCGACTGCACCGCATCGCCGAGCGAGTATTTAGCCGGAACGTTGAACGAAATGGTGGTCACCGGGAACTGGTCGAGGTGGTTTATCGACAACGGCGCGAAACGTTGCTCAACTTTGGCAATCGCCGTTAACGGCACGATACCGCCGTCGCTGCTGGTCAGGCGAATGTTATCGAGCGCGGCTAGCCCCGGCGTTTCGCGGGTGTCGTGTTCCAGCACCACGCGATACTGGTTGGCCTGGGTGTAAATGGTGGAGATAAGACGCTGACCAAAGGCGTTGTACAGTGCGTTATCGACGTCCGCCATCGAAATGCCCAGGCGGCTAGCGCTATCGCGGTCGACGTTAACGTAGGCCACCAGCCCTTGATCCTGCCAGTCGCTGCTGACATCCGAGAGCTGCGGCAGCGCCTGAAGCTGTTCCATCAGCTGCGGCACCCACTGGCTTAACGCATCGAGCGAGTTGGCCTGCAGGGTGAACTGATACTGCGTGCGGCTCACGGTGGTATCAATGGTCAGATCCTGCGTCGGCTGCAGGTAAAGCTGGATGCCCGGAATACGGTCGGCCGACTGCTGCAGACGGCTGATAACCGCCTGCACGCGGTCGTCACGTTCGCTCAGTGGTTTGAGGTTAATCTGTAAACGGGCGCTGTTGAGCGCCGGGTTGGTGCCGTCCACGCCGACGAATGAGGTCAGACTTTCGACCGCAGGATCTTTCAGAATGGCATCAGCCACCGCCTGCTGGCGCTGCGCCATGCTGGCAAACGACACCGACTGCGGCGCCTGTAAGGTGCCCTGAATAATGCCGTTATCCTGAATCGGGAAGAAGCCTTTCGGAATGGTCACCCACAGAATCACCGACAGCGCCAGCGTACCGAGCGCCACGCTCAGGGTTAACCACGGATGGTTCAGCACGCGGGCCAGCAGGTGCCCGTAACCGGCAATCACCCGGTCAAAGAAACGCTCGCTAGCGCGGGAGAAACGGTTTTGTTTACGCAGCGATTCGTGGCTGAGCATGCGCGCGCACATCATTGGCGTCAGCGTCAACGACACCACCGCGGATATCAATATGGCCACCGCCAGGGTGACGGCAAACTCGCGGAACAGGCGGCCAACGATATCGCCCATAAACAGCAGCGGGATCAGCACCGCAATCAACGAGAAGGTCAGGGAAATAATGGTAAAGCCAATCTCGCCCGCGCCTTTCAGCGCCGCGGTCATCGGCTTCTCGCCTTTTTCGATATAGCGCGAGATGTTCTCAATCACCACGATAGCGTCATCAACCACGAAGCCGGTGGCGATGGTGAGCGCCATCAGCGTCAGGTTGTTAATCGAGAAATCAAGAAACACCATCACCGCGAACGTGCCCACCAGCGAGAGCGGGACGGCAACGCCGGGGATAATGGTCGCCGGAACGTTGCGCAGGAACAGATAGATGATCATCACCACCAGCGCAATCGCCAGCATCAGTTCGAACTGGGTGTCGGAGACCGAGGCGCGGATGTTGGTGGTACGGTCGGACAGCACCTCAACCTTGACCGATTTCGGCAGGCTTTCGGTGAGCTGTGGCAGCATCTGACGGATGCTGTCGGCCGTGGAGATGATGTTGGCGCCCGGCTGGCGCTGCACGTTCATCACGATGGCCTGCTTTTTATTGGCCCACGCGCCAAGCCAGGTGTTCTCCGCCCCTTGTTCCACGGTTGCCACGTCGCCTAAGCGAATCGGCGCACCGTTTTTGTAGGCGATAATCAGCGCCCGATATTCCTGCGCCGACTGCATCTGGTCGTTTGCCGAAAGCGTTACCGCGCGCGCTGGGCCGTCGAGGCTACCTTTCGCCGAGTTAACGTTGGCATTGGTAATAGCGGTACGAATATCTTCGCTGGTTAGCCCGAGCGCGGCAATGGCCTGAGCATTCAGCTTCACGCGCACGGCAGGGCGCTGACCGCCCGCCAGCGTCACCAGACCGACGCCGGAGACCTGCGAAATTTTCTGCGCAACGCGAGTCTCAACCATATCTTCCACTTCGGTCATCGGCGTGGCGGTTGAGGTCACGGCGAGGGTCATGATCGGCGGATCCGCCGGGTTGACCTTGCTGTAGACCGGCGGGTTAGGCAGGTCGCTTGGCAGCAGGTTGGTGGCGGCATTAATCGCGGCCTGCACTTCCTGCTCAGCAACGTCCAGCGGCAGCGTGAGCTGGAACTGGAGGGTGACGACCGACGCGCCGCCGGAGCTTTGTGATGACATCTGCTTGAGCCCGGACATCTGCCCGAACTGGCGTTCAAGCGGCGCGGTAATCGCCGACGTCACCACGTCCGGGCTGGCACCCGGATAGAGCGTGACCACCTGAATCGTTGGATAGTCCACCTCCGGCAGCGCGGAGACGGGCAGAAAACGGTAGCCGATGATCCCGGCCAGCAGAATCGCCACCATCAGCAGCGTGGTGGCGACAGGGCGCATAATAAACAGGCGGGACGGGCCGCCCGTGTTGCTCGGCGGTAAAACTTGCATCAGCCGCGCGCTCCTTTATGACCAGCGGCATGGCCTTCAGCCGCCGCCGGTTTTTCCGTTCCGGAGGTGGCGGCGTCGTGGGCGGTGACGACTTCCACTTTGGCCCCTTCGGTTAAGCGGTCGATACCGTCGGTCACCACGCGGTCACCTGCGGAGAGCCCGGCATCAATCACCACTTTCTGGCTATCCTGAATGCCCGGTATCACGGTGTGTTTGCTGACTTTGTTGTCGCTGTTCAGCACCCAGACAAAGTGACCGTCGTTGCCCATCTGCAGGGCGGCGGTAGGGATAACGACCGCGTTCTGCTGGGTATCGACCAGCATGCGCGCGTTAACGAACTGGTTCGGGAACAGCGCGTCGTCCTGGTTGTTAAAGCGCGCTTTGAGTTTGATGGTGCCGGTGGTGGCATCAGTCTGGTTATCGAGGCTCAGCAGCGTACCGGCGCTCAGCTTCTGCTTGTTGGTGCGGTCCCAGGCTTCAACCACCAGACTTTTGCCCGCTTTCTGTGCCGCAACCACGGTAGCAATATCATTTTCCGGCAGGGTGAAGACCAGGTCGATCGGGTGAGTTTGCGTCAACACCACGATACCGGTGGTATCACCGCTTGAGATCTGGTTGCCGATATCGACCTGTTTTAAGCCCACGCGGCCATCGATAGGCGCGGTGATGCGGCTCCAGTCGAGCTGTAACTGGGCGCTGGCAACGGCGGCTTCATCGGCTTTGATTGTCCCTTCGGATTCACTGACCAACGATTGCTGGGTATCCAGTTCCTGGCGAGAGATCAGGTTGGTTTTGACCAACTGCTGGTAGCGGGACAGATCACGACGTGCGTTGGCGAGCGTAGCTCTGTCTTTTGCCAGTTGCCCCTGCGCCTGGGCGAGGTCGACTTTGAACTGGCTTGGGTCAATTTCTGCCAGCAGGTCACCGGCTTTCACCTGCTGCCCTTCCTGGAAGTGAATCGCCATCAGTTGGCCGTCAACGCGGCTACGAACGGTGACGGTGTTGGCGGCGGTAATGGTACCCAGCCCGCTCAGATAGCGAGGTACCGCTTCGCTGGTGGCGGTGGCGGCCTGAACCGGCGCCAGCGTGCCGCCAAAGCGACCGCCGTGACGACCGCCAGCGGCAGGCGCGCCCGCCGGTTTCGCGGCGGTGGAGCCCGAGGTATCAGAATTGCTGCTGAAGTGCCAGATACCGAACGCGACTGCGATCGCCACCAGCACGGCCAGCGCAATGCGCCAGCGATAGTTATGAATGCCTTTCATTGTTATCCGTTTCTCGCCCTGAATCATTTCACGAAATGATACTAGTTTAGTTACGGAACGCTCAGAAAAAATGGAGGAAATATGAAAGACGGAAGGAATCGTCCGAATCCCGCGCGGCTTTACGAGTAGGCTCGCAAACTCTGGGGATGAAACTGCGTGGAATGCCGACGCGTGCTACCGTCTGCGGCGTTTAGCAGGGCGCTAAAACAGGAAAGCCCCTCCTGACGAAGGGGCCTTATATAAGGAAAGGGTTATGATGAAGCTAGTCATCATACTGGTGATACTCTTAGTGATTAGCTACCCAGCTTACTAAGACACCAGAGGGGGGAGAAATCCTCCCTTACCCTAACTCCTTTACGATAGGTCGAAAAAACAGCGAAGTCAACGACGATATATCAGGCGAAAACCACCTGCGCCCAGCGGGCCAGACCGGCGGTCACCGAGCCAAAATCGTCGCCGCCGGCAATCGGAATGCCGGGAAGCTGTTGGGCCAGCGCTTTCTTAATCAGCGGTGAGCGTGCACTGCCGCCGGTTAAGTAGATGACATCCGGCTTTTCGTTGCTGTTTTCCAGCGCCAGCTGCACCTGCTCAAGGATGCGCGTCAGCGGCTGATTCAGCGCCGCTTCCAGCCCATCCTGGCTGATGGCGGTAGCCAGTTCGTCGCTGATAAACGGCAGCGAGGTGTCAATCTGTGCGGCTTCGGACAGCGCGATTTTGCTCTCTTCGGCGCTGCGTACCAGACGGTAGCTCAGGCGCTGCTGCCAGACCTTATACAGCAAGGCGACTTTCTCGGCGTCGCGAGCATCGCGTGCCAGGTCGCGCAGCAGTCGGCCGTTGGCCGCGCTGTAGAAATCGGTTTGTGCCGGAACGTCGTTGATAGCCACCGCGTTCCACCACGGCAGAATCGGCAGGGCGATGCCTTTTTCGGTGTCGCCGCCCATGCCGAGCAGCGGCATCAGGCTCTTGAAGGCCAGCGCAATGTCCAGATCGTTACCGCCGACGCGGCAACCGCTGTGGCCAAGCAGGCTCTGTTCACGGTCGTGACGGGTGTGCCACTGCGGCCCCATCAGCAGCACCGAGCAGTCGGTGGTCCCGCCGCCGATATCGACGACTAGTACGCGTTTTTCTTCACTCAGCGTCGCTTCGAAATCGAGTCCCGCGGCAACCGGTTCATACTGGAACACCACCTCACGAAAGCCCGCGCGCTTTGCCGCACGTTCGAGGATGCCGACCGCCTGGGCGTTAGCGTCGTCGCCACCGAGGCCCTGGAAGTTAATCGGGCGGCCGATCACAGCCTGGTCGAGGTTATCCGTGAGCTGCGACTGCGCCTGCTGGCGAATATGCAGCATCATTGAGCAGACCAGGTCTTCGAACACGGCCACCTGCTGCGGCTTCAGGCCGCTGGCGCCAAGGAACGATTTCGGCGATTTAACAAAATAGACCTCTTCCGGGTCGGCGATGTATTGCTTGAGTGACGCGAGGCCAAACTGCACGCTATTGCTCAGCACATCGATATCTTCTTCGCGGTTGAAGTTCATCGCGCGACGCAGCAGCGCCTGCGCTTCATCGCCGGTGGCAGGCACCTGATGATGGCGATACAGCCACTCGCTTACCGCTTCGCGCGTTGGCGCCGCGAGCATTGAGGGCAGCAGCGTACTGCCGTTTTCCATCGTCAGCATGCGCGGTGCGCCATCCTGCATCACGGCGATAGAACAGTTCGCCGTCCCGTAGTCAAAACCAATAAACACGACAATTATCCCCATGCCAGTGAAGAAAGGGGGGCGACTTTAGCGGAATGTCGCGAAGGCGGCAACTGGAATATGAAAGCAAGGTCACTGACGTGATAACCCGCTATGCTATTACGTTCGGTTTATCGCTATGTGCTTAAGGAGCAATGATGTTTGAACTGCCGTGGTTACCGCCATACGACTGGCAATGGATGTTTGGCTTTTTGCAGGCGCGTGCCGTCAGCGGCATTGAACGTTTTGACGACGGTAGCTACACCCGCAGTTGGCGCTGTGGCGAACATCACGGGCTGATCACCATGACGCCGGACGCGGTGCACAATCGTCTTTGCATCACGCTCTCCGCCGGGCTTTTACCGGTTGCCGACCGGGCGCTGGCCGGTGTAGAAAAGCTGCTGGATCTGCGTTGCTGCCCGCAGCAGATTCAGCATGCGCTGGGAGACCTTGCCGCCGCCAGACCGGGGCTGCGCCTGCCGGGAGCGCTTGAGCCATTTGAACAGGGGATAAGGGCGATTCTCGGCCAGCTCGTGAGTGTGAAAATGGCCGCAAAGCTGACCGGCAGCGTGGTGGCACTCTATGGTGAGCCGCTGGACGAAGAGGAGGGATTTTTCCTGTTTCCTACCGCCGAGCGTCTGGCTGCGGGCGACCCGCTGGCGCTGAAAGCGCTGGGAATGCCGCTAAAGCGCGCGGAGGCGCTTATCTATTTCGCTCAGGCAACGGTCAACGGCGAGCTGCCGTCGATGCTACCTGCGGATGTTCCCCAGGCGCTAAAAACGCTACAGCAGTTTCCCGGCATTGGCCGCTGGACGGCAAACTACTTCGCGCTGCGCGCCTGGCAGGCGAAGGACATTTTTCTGCCGGATGATTATCTGATCAAACAGCGTTTCCCGGGAATGACGCCCGCGCAAATTCGCGTTTACGCCGAGCGCTGGCAGCCCTGGCGCTCCTACGCGTTATTGCATATCTGGCATACGGACGACTGGTCGCCGGCATGAATCACCGGCGTGTAGACCGTGACTCTACCGCGTCCGTTGTTTTTGGACTCGTAGCAGGCGGCATCGGCCTGTACCAGCAGTTCCGCCAGTTTAGCGTTGTGCTCATGTATCAGCGTTAACCCGGCGCTGGCGCCCACCCGGTGCAGGCGGCCTGCCCAGATAAATTCGTAGTGATTAATCGCCTCGACGACGCGCTCAGTGGCATTCAACGCCTGCTCGGTGGAGCAATGGCGCAGAATAAAGCCGAACTCATCGCCGCCGAGGCGCGCCAGAATATCGCTGGGGCGCAGCATTGAGCGCATCAACGAGGCGATTTCGTGCAGTAGCGCATCACCTGCCGCATGCCCCGCGCTGTCGTTGACCGCCTTAAAGAAATCAAGGTCGAGCATAATCAGCGCGTGCGACTGGTGGCTACCCGGCAGCGCTTTCAAGAGCCCTTTGAGCTGGCTTTCAAAGCTTGAGCGATTTGGCAGCCCGGTCAACGCATCGTGGGTCGCGCTGTAGCTAAGCTGGCGTAGCAGCTTGCGCGATTCGGTAACGTCCTGAATGACCAATACGAAGCCGATATGCTCCCCCTCAAGGGTTTTTAGCGGCGTCATGCTGTAGTGGATGTCAAAGCTGTCGCCATAACGGTTTTTCAAACTGTTGTCGTACTCGGCGTCGCTTTCGGGGCCCGCCTGCGCGCTGAGGGCCTCCAGTATCTCTCCACCTGGCCCCTCGGTAATACGTAACACGGTAAGCAATGGCTTGCCCTGCGCTTCTGACTGCTTCCAGCCGCACATTTTTTCAGCGACCGGATTCATGAAAATAATGTTTTGCTTATTGTCGGTGCTGATCACCGCATCATGAATGGAGTCGAGGGTGATATGCAGGCGCTCTTTTTCCTGGAATAGCGCCTCATTGGCCTGGGTTAGCTCCGCCATCAGCGCTTTATTCGCTTCGCGGCTTTTTTTCAGCGAGTTGATGTCTTCGACCTGCTTAATAAAATAGAGCGGCGTGCCGTCGTTATTGCGTACGACCGAGACGGCAAGGAGCGCCCAAACGACTTCTCCCTGCTTAGTGCAGTAGCGTTTCTCCAGCGAGTAGCTGTCAACTTCCCCGCGATTCAGCCGATCGAGTTGAGCCAGATCGGTGGCTAAATCTTCCGGCCAGGTCACCTGCTGGAAGGTCATTCGGTGAAGCTCGTCCTGGCTGTAGCCAAGGAAGGCGCTCAGCGCTTTGTTGACCTGCAGCCACTGCCCGTAAGTATCGACCAGCGCCATGCCGATGGCGGAATACTCCATCGCGTTACGGAACCGGGTTTCGCTCTCAGCAATATGTCGGCGTTCGTTATGCACAGCATACATGGCGATGCTCATCACACTGGTCGGTAGCAGCACCATCAGGAACGGCAGCCCCGGCATATTGTGCAGGCGATAGCTGTTGAGGGTGTTCTCAATCATGTGCTGAACCAGCGGGTGCAGTGAGGTCAGCATCAACACCACCATAATGGTCAGCAGGGAAATAATAAAGGCTTCTAAGCGCGGCAGGCGCACGGCGCTCCACATCAGCAGCACCATGATGAAGGTGAACGGCCACGGCAGATAGAGCATCGACGTTATGCTTAGCGTCAGGGTAAGCACGGCGGTCAGCAGCGTAGAGACCAGCAGCGCGGTATTCTGATAGCGCGTGACGAATCTCGCTTTCAGCAGCAGGCCAATCGGTAGCACTGCCAGCGCACCGGTGGCTTCGGCAAGCACCCAGACTATCAGCGTTTTCAGCGCATTCGCACCGGGAGAGAGGCTGGCGACCAGAATGCCGCCCAGCAACGCTGGCACCAGCGCGCAGGCGATTGCCATGCGGGTCCAGTCCACCAGGTTTTGCAACGGGTTATCGAGCACCAGCCAGCGGCGCAGCAGGAGTCCACCGACCAGCGCCTCCAGAATGTTAATCGCCGGGTAAGTGAGCGTCACCGCCGATGGGGAGTACAGACTTGTCGCGGCGATAATGCCCAGCGCGCCTGCCAGGCCAATACCGGGCCAGAGGCTGTGCCTAAAACGATAGAATCCCGCCATCATGACCGCCGTCGGGAACCAGACCGGCGAAAGGTCGCTTGGCTGATGCATCAGTGCGAAGGAGTAGAGCGTGAACAGGAACGTCAGGAACCCGAGGCCGAACAGGAGTTGCGCCGTACGAAACGGTGAGGTCAGGGAGATGGGGATGTACTGTTTTTCTTTCTTCATTACCACGATTATCCGGAACGACACACTCCGGCCTTGCTGACATTACCGCTGATTATGCACTAACTTACGTGCCTTTTATCAGATCGGTGACACTTATTGACAATAATCGGCAATTGATCACAAGTGTAATATTTACTTCGTGAATAACGACTTGCGACGGAATGCGCTTCGACAGCGTTTCACCGATTGTCGCCGCCGATCGATGCATACGACTGGTATCGTCGCTATGAAATCCCTATAATTGCCGCGTTTGGCGCTGGTACACCTGATTATTCAGAACTTCACCTCTTGAATAATATTGTCTGTCCGTGCCGTCCTTCCTATCATCCAGGTTAATCGGGTCGCAAAATTTATGACTGATAAGTCTCATCAGTGCGTCATTGTAGGCATCGCCGGCGCATCGGCTTCAGGTAAAAGTCTTATTGCTAGTACGCTGTATCGTGAATTACGCGAGCAGGTTGGTGATGAGCATATCGGTGTTATCCCTGAAGATAGCTATTACAAAGACCAAAGTCACCTGTCCATGGAAGATCGGGTAAAAACCAATTACGACCATCCTAACGCGATGGACCACAGTCTGCTGTTCCAGCATTTGCAGACCTTAAAGCGCGGCACCGCCATCGAACTGCCGGTTTACAGTTACGTCGAGCACACCCGTACTCAGGAAACGATCCACATCGAACCGAAAAAAGTGATCATCCTTGAAGGGATCCTGCTGCTGACGGATGCGCGCCTGCGTGAAGAGATGAATTTCTCTATCTTCGTTGATACCCCGCTGGATATTTGCCTGATGCGTCGTATCAAGCGTGACGTTAACGAGCGCGGACGTTCAATGGACTCCGTGATGGCTCAGTATCAGAAAACCGTGCGTCCAATGTTCCTGCAGTTTATCGAGCCGTCCAAGCAGTACGCCGACATCATCGTGCCGCGTGGGGGTAAAAACCGCATCGCTATCGACATTCTGAAAGCGAAAATTAGCCAGTTTTTTGAATAACTCACGCGAATTGTGTAACGTGCATTAATAGCCCTCAACCATGTCGGAAGAGGGCAGGTAGTACATAAAGGAGAGTGATATGCGTCTGTGCGACCGAGACATAGAAGCCTGGCTGGATGACGGCCGACTGTCGATTAACCCGCGTCCGCCGATTGAGCGTATCAACGGCGCGACGGTTGACGTGCGTTTAGGTAACAAATTTCGTACCTTCAGCGGTCATACGGCGGCCTATATTGATTTAAGCGGGCCGAAGGCGGAAGTCAGCGCGGCGCTGGATCGCGTCATGAGCGAAGAGATTGTGCTGCCTGAGGGCGATGCTTTCTATCTGCATCCGGGAGAACTGGCGCTGGCGGTGACGCTGGAGTCAGTGACGTTGCCGGCGGATCTGGTCGGCTGGCTCGACGGGCGCTCTTCACTGGCGCGTCTGGGGCTGATGGTACACGTGACCGCCCACCGTATCGATCCAGGCTGGTCCGGCTGTATCGTGCTGGAGTTCTACAATTCAGGCAAACTGCCGCTGGCGCTGCGTCCGGGGATGTTAATCGGCGCGCTGAGCTTTGAGCCACTGTCTGGCCCGGCCGATCGCCCGTACAACCGTCGCGAAGATGCGAAATATCGCGATCAGCAGGGTGCGGTCGCCAGTCGTATTGATAAAGACTGACCCGCCGCGAACCTGATGAGGGTGCCATGAGACGAATATTGACGACGCTGATGATCCTGCTGGTGGTGCTGGTCGCTGGACTGTCATCGCTGGTGCTGCTGGTGAATCCCAACGATTTCCGCAGCTATATGGTGAAACAGGTTGAAGCACGTAGCGGTTATCAGCTCCAGCTTGATGGCTCGTTGCGCTGGCACGTCTGGCCGCGCCTGAGCATCCTCGCAGGTCGTATGACCTTAACCGCGCCAGGGGCCAGTGCGCCGCTGGTGCGGGCGGACAATATGCGCCTTGATGTGGCACTGATGCCGCTGCTTTCGCATCAGCTTCAGGTGAAGCAGGTGATGCTCAAAGGCGCGGTGATTCAGCTGACGCCGCAAACCGAAGCTGAACGCGCGCAAAACGCCCCGGTGGCCCCAAAAGGCACATCGCTACCACAGGAACCGGGCAATAGCGGCTGGTCCTTTGATATTGCGGCACTGCAGGTGGTGGATAGCGTGCTGGTCTTCCAGCATGAAGATGACGAGCAGGTGACGGTGCGCGATATTCGTCTGCAGATGGAGCAGGATGCCAACCATCAGGCAGAAGTCGATTTCTCCGGTCGTCTTAACCGCGACCAGCGCGATTTAACCCTCAGTTTCTCCGCTCAGGTTCAGGCAGGAGACTACCCGCATCGCCTGGATGCGCAGCTGTCGCAGCTTAGCTGGCAGCTTCAGGGCGCAGACCTTCCCGCACAGGGCATCAGTGGTAACGGCAGCCTGAACGCCAGCTGGCAGGAAGAGGCGAAGAAGCTCAGCTTTAGCGCCCTGAACATGACCGCGAACGACAGTTCATTGACCGGCTCCGGCAGCGTAGTCCTCGGCGATTACCCGCTCTGGGCGCTGGATCTGCAGTCCGATAAGCTCAATCTTGATAACCTGCTGCTGCATTCGGATATTCTGCCGAGCGGCGGCGGTGACGTCCAAAAAGCGCAGGCGACGCCAAAACAGCCGCGTCCGATTATTGCCAATGGTGTAAAGGTGGTGCCGTACAGCGGGCTGAACAGCTTTGACGGCACGCTGGCGATGACGGCAAAGCAGGTGATTTGGCGTGAGATGCCGTTTACTGACGTGCGGATTCAGGCTGATAACCAGCGCGGTTTGCTGCACATCGCCCAACTGGAAGGAAAACTCGACGGTGGGATGCTCTCGTTGCCGGGGACGATAGACGCTCGTAACGGTGCACCGCAAGCTGAGTTCCAGCCGAAGATCGATAACATCGAGATAGGCAGTCTGCTGAAAGCCTTTAACTACCCGATAGACATGGCCGGAAAAATGTCGCTGGCGGGAGATTTCTCCGGCTCGGTGGTGGATGCCAACCATTTCCGTCGCGACTGGCAGGGGCAAGCATCCATTGAGATGAAGGATACCCGTACCGAGGGACTCAACTTCCAGCAACTGGTGCAGCAGGCGGTTGAACGCAGCTCCGACGTACGTGCTCAGGAAAATAACGACAGCGCGACGCGCCTCGATAAGCTCACCGCCGATATCGATCTTGACAGCGGCATCCTGACCCTCGACAACATGAACGGCTCGTCATCGCTGATGTCATTAACCGGCAAAGGCGCGCTGGATCTGGTGAAAGAAGAGGGTGATATGCAGTTCGCTATTCAGGTGACCGATGGATGGCAGGGCCAGGGCAAGCTGGTGGATATGCTTAAGCGCACTGCGATTCCACTGCGGGTTTACGGCAAATGGTCAGAGCTGAATTACAGTCTGCAGGTTGATCAGATCCTGCGTCGTCAGTTGCAAAACGAAGCGAAGCGTCGGCTGAATGATTGGGCCGAGCGCAATAAAAACACCCAGTCCGGCAAAGACGTGCAGAAGTTGTTGAATAAGTAGGCCGGATAAGGCGATAGCCGCCATCCGGCAATGTGTGCAGGTCTGTCTTATTGGGCCTGTAATACAAAACCCGGCGGCGTTTCGCTTGGCCGGGCTACAACTTGTGCACTCAGTTCCTTACTACACTTCGTAATCCCACTCATCATCCTTCGGCGGCGGGATAATCTGCACTTTTTGTACCCGGTGGCTCTCAACCTGCAGGGTCTTGAGCGTCCACGGGCCAATCTGCACTTCCTCACCGGCTTTCGGAATACGCTGCAGGTGCTCCATCAGCAGACCGGCGATGGTGTGATACTCGCGCTTCTCGTCCAGCGGCAGCGGAATGTACTGCACTAAATCTTCCAGCGGCATATGCCCGTTAGCGGTCCAGGTACCGTCGGCATTTTTCTGAATGTCGTGGCGGGCATCAATCTCTTCCGCTTCGTTAGGCAGGTTGCCGGCGATGGTTTCCGTGACGTCACTGAGCGTCACAATCCCCTCAACCGAACCAAATTCATCCACCACAAAGGCGAAGTGGGTACGGGCGTTACGGAACTGCTCCAGCGCTGACAGCAGCGGCAGCGCTTCCGGGAACACCAGCGGCTGGCGGATTAAGACACGTAGATCCAGTGGCTCGCCGCGTAGCGATTGTTGCAGTAGGTCGATGACGTGGACTACGCCGAGTAAATCTTCTTCATCATCGCCGCCGGTAACCACCAGACGGGTGTGCTGGTTTTTCTCCAGCAGCGCGCGCACTTCGCTTTCCGGCGCGCTCAGGTCGATGTGCTCAATATCATGACGCGAGGTCATGATGCTGCTCACGGTACGCTGGTTGAGGTTCAGCACGCGCTCAATCATCCGCCGCTCCTGCGGATCGAAGATCTGCTGATCGCTCTGGTCTACCAACAGCGAGGCGGTACCCGCATCAAGCTCGGCATCCTCCTTTTGACCGCTCAGCAGACGCATTACCGCTTCGGTGGTGCGGCTACGCAGCGATTGGTTGGCGGTAAGGAAGCGGCGACGGTTAAAGATAGCCAGCTGGTTTAAGAACTCGATCATCACCGAGAAACCGATGGCGGCGTACAGATAGCCTTTTGGTATGACGAGGCCGAAACCTTCCGCCACCAGACTAAAGCCAATCATCAGCAGGAAGCTCAGACACAGTATAACAATCGTCGGGTGGCTATTCACAAAGCGGGTCAGCGCCCGGCTGGCCATCAGCATCAGGCTGATAGCAATAATGACCGCTGCCATCATTACCGCCAGGTGGTCGACCATGCCGACGGCGGTGATCACCGAGTCAAGGGAGAAGACCGCATCCAGCACCACGATTTGCGCGACAACGCCCCAGAAACGCGCGCCGCGGCGCTGCGTTGGGTTATCGCTATCTTTCCCCTCCAGCCGCTCGTTAAGCTCTACCGTGGCTTTAAACAGTAAGAAGAAGCCACCGACCAGCATAATCAAGTCGCGGGCGCTAAAGGTGAAGTCGCGGACGCTGAACAGCGGTTTGGTTAACGTGACCAGCCACGAGATAGAGGCCAGCAGCAGCAGACGCATCAGCATCGCCAGAATCAGCCCGGTGACGCGCGCGCGGTCGCGTTGGGCTGGCGGCAGTTTTTCGGCGAGGATGGCGATAAACACCAGATTATCAATTCCGAGAACCAGCTCGATGACGACCAGCGTCACGAGTCCCGCCCAAATAGACGGATCGGCAATCCATTCCATACGTTGGTTAAAACCTTATGTTATATGACGAATTGATCATGGATAAAGCGACGGCAAATTGCAACGTCTGGCTGCGATTTCTCGCGGCAAAAAATCAATGTACAACAGGAAATAATAGCGAAAAATGCCCCTGTATTTATTATTGAAGATATATTTTCCGATGATGCATAATTTAATCTGTCAACATAAAGAAAATCCTAAAAAGTCATACGGTATTGATCTTAATCTTATTCTTAAAATTATTTTTTAAGCGGGGCTAACCTTGCCTGCTATTCGCTTAGCTGCAACAATTCTCCCGGTACTGAATGGAATAGCTATTGATGTACGTCATGAAATAGTCATGCGGGAATGAAAGTCTCTGCATTATATATCCAGGAATATTCTCCATTCTTATTTTTAGTGTGGTTAGATTCCATATAACAACATGATTTTTAGGTGAATTGGTAGCTATGAGCCAAGGGCGGTAGCGTGCCCGAAGGCGTGAAGCGAAGCCTCGATTATTCTGTCAATAGCCTGCGGATGAATCCAAACTTTTTTCGGATATATGCCAGTTATATTCACCAGTAATTAAATGCATGGTGGATGTAAGGGTAATCAAATGGTACGGATTAATTTAATTCGCACAGGATAATTTTCTGCCAAAGTGATAAATAATCAATGATGAAATCCAAACTAAAATTGATGCCATTATTGGTGTCGGTAACCTTGATGAGTGGTTGCACCATACTTCCCGGCAGCAATATGTCTACCTACGGAAAAGATGTGATTAAGCAGCAGGATGCTGATTATGACATTGGCCGAATGGTGAATGTTTATCCGCTGACCCCGCGACTGATTGAGCAATTACGCCCGCGTCCTAACGTCGCGCAGCCCAACATGTCGCTGGATCAGGAGTTAAGCAATTACCAGTACCGCGTGGGGTCGGGCGATGTGCTGAACGTCACCGTCTGGGACCACCCGGAATTGACGACTCCGGCGGGGCAGTATCGTAGTTCGAGCGACACCGGCAACTGGGTTCAGCCTGATGGCACCATCTTCTATCCCTACATCGGTAAAGTGCAGGTTAAAGGGCGCACGCTGGCGGAAATCCGCCAGACTATCACCCAGCGTCTGGCGGCCTATATCACTGACCCGCAGGTTGACGTCAACGTCGCCGCCTTCCGCTCGCAGAAAGTCTACGTCTCCGGTCAGGTAAACAAATCCGGTCAGCAGGCCATTACCAACGTGCCGTTAACCGTGCTGGATGCGATTAATGCTGCCGGCGGGCTGGGTGAACTGGCGGACTGGCGCAACGTGGTGCTGACGCACGATGGGCGTGAGCAGCGTATCTCCGTGCAGGCGCTGATGCAGAACGGTGACCTGAGCCAGAACCGACTGCTTTATCCAGGCGATATTCTGTTCGTACCGCGCAACGACGATCTGAAAGTGTTCGTGATGGGCGAAGTGAAGAAACAGAGCACGCTCAAAATGGACTTCAGCGGCATGACGCTGACCGAGGCGCTCGGCCAGGCGGAAGGTATCGACCTGACGACCTCGGACGCCAGCGGCATCTTCGTGATTCGCCCAACCAAAGAGGGCAACAACGGCAAGATGGCCAACGTCTACCAGCTGGATATGTCCGATGCGACCTCGCTGGTGATGGCAACCAACTTTGTCCTGCAGCCTTACGACGTGGTTTACGTGACTACCGCACCGGTTGCCCGTTGGAACCGTCTGATCAACCAACTGTTGCCGACCATCAGTGGCGTTCGCTACATGACCGACACGGCAAAAGACATTCACACCTGGTAACCGTCATGTTTAACAAAATTCTTGTGGTATGCGTGGGGAACATCTGCCGTTCCCCTACGGCAGAGCGTCTGTTACGCCGTCATCTTCCGGCGATCACCGTTGACTCGGCGGGGCTGGGAGCGCTGGTGGGAAAAACGGCGGATGAACGCGCCGTTAGCGTTGCGGCAGTGCATGACATTTCGCTTGAGGGGCACTGCGCGCGGCAAATATCCGGGCGCATGTGCCGGGAGTACGACCTGATTCTGGCGATGGAGAGACGGCACGTTGCCACCCTGCATGAAATGGCGCCTGAGATGCGCGGCAAGGTGATGCTGTTTGGCCATTGGGATAACGAGCGTGAGATCCCCGATCCGTATCGCAAAAGCCGTGAGGCGTTTGAAGCGGTGTACCAGTTACTCGACAGGTCTGCCAGCCAGTGGGCGCAGGCATTGAAAGCGCAGCAGGGATAACCATGACTGATAAAGTAAAACAGATAAGCCCGGCGGCCTCGGGCGGCGATGAGATTGATATTGGCCGCCTGGTGGGAACCGTTATTGAAGCGAAATGGTGGGTAGCTGGCATTACGGCGCTGTTCGCCGCCGCCGCGATTGTCTACGCCATCTTCGCCACGCCTATCTACAGCGCCGATGCGCTGGTGCGTATTGAGCAGAATCAGGGAAGCGCGTTGGTGCAGGATATCAGCAACGCCTTAACCAGCAAGCCACCGGCCTCCGAGGCGGAGATCCAGATGATCACCTCGCGTCTGGTGCTGGGCAAAACCGTTGACGATCTGGACCTCGATATTGCGGTCAGCAAAAACACCTTCCCTGTCCTGGGCGCAGGGTGGGATCGCCTGATGGGGCGTCAGAACCAGACCGTCAAAGTCACCACCTTCGAACGTCCGGCCGCAATGGCGGACAGCACCTTCACGCTGGATGTGCTGAGTCCAACCACCTTCCGTTTTAGCAACGATAATGGTTTCAGCGTTGATGGCAAAGTGGGTGAGCCTGTCAACAAAGGCGGCGTGTCGCTAATGGTTGCCGGGATTGCCGCCGATGAAGGGGCTAGCTTTACGGTCACCAAATACTCGACGCTGGGGATGATCAATACCCTGCAAAACAGCCTGAGCGTCACCGAAGACGGCAAAGACTCCGGCGTGCTGACGCTGACCATGGTCGGAGAAGATAAAGATCAGATTCGCGAGATCCTCAACAGCATTGCCCGCAACTATGTGGCGCAGAACGTGGCGCGCAAATCGGAAGAGGCGGCAAAGAGTCTGGAGTTCCTCGAAGTGCAGCTGCCGCAGGTGCGCAGCCAGCTTGATATCGCCGAAAACAAACTCAACGCCTATCGTCAGCAGAAAGACTCCGTCGACCTGCCGCTGGAGGCCAAGTCGGTGCTCGACTCAATGGTGAACATCGATGCTCAGCTTAACGAACTGACTTTCCGTGAGGCGGAAATTTCCAAGCTCTACACCAAAATCCACCCGGCGTACCGCACGCTGCTGGAAAAACGTCGGGCGCTGGAAGAAGAGAAAGCGAAGCTCAGTCAGCGCGTGACCGCGATGCCGAAAACCCAGCAGGAGATCGTGCGTTTGACCCGTGACGTGGAGTCCGGTCAGCAGGTCTATATGCAGCTGCTGAACAAACAGCAGGAGCTGAAAATCACCAAAGCCAGCACCGTAGGCGACGTGCGTATTGTCGACCCGGCGATTACCCAGCCGGGCGTGGTGAAGCCGAAGAAAGCGCTGATTGTGCTGGGCAGCATCATTCTCGGTCTGATGCTGTCGATTGTTGGCGTGCTGCTGCGCTCACTGTTTAACCGCGGTATCGAAAGCCCGCAGGTGCTGGAAGAGCACGGTATTAACGTGTACGCCAGCATCCCGCTCTCTGAATGGCAAAAATCCCGGGATAGCGTGAAGAGCGTCAACGGCGTGAAACGCTACAAGCAGAGCCAGCTGCTGGCGGTTGGTAACCCGACCGATCTCGCCATTGAAGCCATTCGCAGCCTACGCACCAGCCTGCACTTCGCCATGATGCAGGCGCAAAACAACGTGCTGATGATGACCGGGGTCAGCCCCTCAATCGGTAAGACCTTCGTCTGCGCTAACCTCGCGGCGGTGATTAGCCAGACCAACAAACGGGTGCTGATGATCGACTGCGATATGCGTAAGGGCTATTCGCACGAGCTGCTTGGCACCACCAACGACAACGGCTTGTCGGACGTGCTGGTGGGCAAAACAGCGATTGAGCACTGCGCGAAGAAAACCTCGGTTGCCAACTTCGACCTCGTCCCGCGCGGACAGATCCCACCGAACCCGTCAGAACTGCTGATGGGGGAGCGTTTTAGCGAACTGCTGAAATGGGGTAGCGCGAACTACGACCTGGTGCTGATAGATACCCCACCAATTCTCGCCGTCACCGATGCTGCGATTGTGGGCCGTCATGCGGGCACCACGCTGATGGTGACGCGCTACGCGGTCAATACGCTCAAAGAAGTGGAGACCAGTCTGAGCCGCTTTGAGCAGAACGGCATCGCGGTGAAAGGGGTGATTCTCAACTCTATCTTCCGCCGTGCCACCGGTTATCAGGATTACGGCTACTACGAGTACGAGTATCAGTCGGATTCGAAATAGCATTTTCCCCCTCATCCTAACCCTCTCCCCATAGGGGAGAGGGGATCGTCCGGTTTTCTCCCTCGCCCCTTTGGGGAGAGGGCTGGGGTGAGGGGAATAACCGCTTAATTGCCTATTCAGGGATATCTCATGACAGCAGACTACCCGTTGATCTCCATCTATATGCCGACCTGGAACCGACAGCAGCTGGCGATTCGCGCCATCAAGTCGGTTCTGCGCCAGGACTATCCCCATTGGGAAATGATTATCGTCGATGACTGTTCCAGCAGCTTCGAGCAGCTCCAGCAGTACATTGCCGAGCTGAACGATAGCCGCGTGCAGTACACCCACAACGATTTTAATTCCGGCGCCTGCGCGGTGCGCAACCAGGCAATTTTACAGGCCAAAGGCCAGTTTATTACCGGCATTGACGACGACGATGAGTGGACACCAACCCGGCTCTCGACCTTTCTGGCGGACCAACAGCAGCTCACCAACCATGCGTTTCTCTACGCCAACGACTACGTCTGCGAAGGGGAGGTCTATTCGCAGCCGGCAAGCCTGCCGCTGTACCCGAAATCACCGTTCTCTCGTGAGCTGTTCTATAAGCGCAACATCATTGGCAACCAGGTATTTAGCTGGGCGTGGCGCTTTAAAGAGTGTCTGTTCGATACCGAACTGAAAGCGGCACAGGACTACGACATCTTTCTGCGAATGGTGATGGCCTACGGCGAACCGTGGAAAATTGAGGCGGCGACGCAAATCCTGCACATCAACCACGGGGAGATGCAGATAACCTCCTCGCCGAAAAAATTCTCCGGCTACTTCAGCTTCTATCGCAAGCATAAAGAGAAGTTTGACCGTGCCAGTAAGAAGTACCAACTGTTCACCCTGTACCAGATTCGCAATAAGCGAATGACCTGGAGGACGTTTCTGACGCTGCTGTCGGTGCGTAACGGCAAGCGCTGGGTTGATGGATTACGGAGTAAATAATGCTGCTGGAAGATTTACGCGCCAATAGCTGGAGCCTGCGCCCGTGCTGCATGGTCACCGCTTATCGCATTGCCCATTTCTGCTCGGTGTGGCGTAAGAAAAACGTGCTCAACAATCTGTGGGCCGCACCAATTCTGGTGCTTTATCGCCTCATCACCGAATGCGTCTTTGGCTATGAAATTCAGGCGGCGGCGACCATTGGCCGACGCTTCACCATTCACCACGGCTATGCAGTGGTGATCAATAAAAACGTTGTGGCGGGGGATGACTTAACCATTCGCCACGGCGTAACGCTCGGCAACCGCGGCCCGAATAGCCTGGCCTGCCCGACGTTGGGTAACGGCGTGGAACTGGGTGCCAACGTAGTCATCATCGGTGGCATCACCATTGGCAATCAGGTGACTATCGGCGCGGGTAGCGTGGTGCTGGACGATATTCCCGACCATGCGCTGGTGGTGGGCGAAAAGGCACGAGTGAAGGTAATTAAATGAATATTCTGCAATTTAACGTGCGTCTTGCTGAAGGTGGCGCGGCGGGCGTGGCGCTGGACCTGCATCAGCGTGCGCTGCGTCAGGGGCTGTCCTCGCAGTTCGTCTACGGCTACGGTAAGGGCGGCAAAAAGAGCGTCAGCCACGAGCGTTATCCGCAGGTGGTAAAACAGACCGCGCGTCTGACGTCGATAGCAAACCTGGCGCTGTTTCGCCTGTTTAACCGCGACCTGTTTGGCAACCTGAATAACCTTTATCGTCAGGTGACCCGTACCGAGGGGCCGGTGGTGCTGCATTTTCACGTAATGCACAGCTACTGGTTGAACCTGGCGGAGATTATTGATTTCTGCGAGCGCATTAAGGCGCACAAAACGGACGTCACGCTGGTCTGGACGCTGCACGACCACTGGAGCGTGACCGGGCGCTGCGCGTTTCTCGACGGCTGCGACGGCTGGAAAAACGGCTGTCTGAAGTGCCCGACGCTCGACAACTATCCGCCGGTTAAGGTGGATCGTGCGCATCAGCAGGTGGAGGAAAAACGTCATCTCTTCCGCCGTATGCTTGCGCTAGGCTGCCAGTTTATCTCCCCGAGTCAGCACGTGGCCGAAGCGTTTAATAGCCTTTACGGCCCAGGACGCTGCCTGATTATCAACAACGGCATTGATGTTGCCACCGAAGCGATTCTGGCGGAGCTGAAGCCAATGACGGAAACCGCGCCGCGGCCGAAAATTGCCGTCGTCGCCCACGACCTGCGCTACGACGGTAAAACCAACCAGCGCCTGGTGCGCGACATCATGGCGCTCGGGGATAAGGTGGAAATTCATACCTTCGGTAAGTTTTCACCGTTTGAAGGTGCGAACGTGGTGAACCACGGTTTTCTCACCGACAAGCGCCAGCTGATGAGCGAACTCAACCCGCTCGATGCGCTGCTGTTTAGCTCCCGCGTTGATAACTACCCGCTGATCCTCTGCGAAGCGCTCTCCATTGGCGTGCCGGTCATTGCCACCCACAGCGAGGCGGCAAAAGAGGTGCTGGAAAAATCCGGCGGCCATACGGTTGACGAAAGCGCGGTGCTTTCGCTGGTGCAACTGCCAAAAGCGGAGATTGCTGAAGCGGTGTTTGGCACTACGCTCGGCGCATTCAGCGCCCGCAGCCGTAAGGCCTATAGTGGACAACAGATGCTGGAGGAATATGTCTCGTTCTATCAGAGTCTGTAGCTATCTGCTGCTGCCGTTAATCTATCTGCTGGTTAACGTGAAGCTGGCGCAGCTCGGCGAGAGCTTCCCCATCACCATTGTGACCTTCCTCCCGCTGCTGCTGCTGCTGTTTGTTGAACGCATTAACCTGAAAAAACTGATGATTGCCCTCGGGCTTGGCGTGGGGTTAACGCTGTTCAACTATGTATTCGGCCAGTCGCTGGACCCGAGCAAATACGTCACCTCAACGATGCTGTTTGTCTACATCGTTATCATCATTGGTATGGTCTGGAGCATTCGTTTTAGAACCATTTCACCGCATAACCACCGTAAGCTCCTGCGCTTCTTTTACGTGGTTATCGGCATCGTGGTGATGCTGGCGGCCCTTGAAATGGTGCAAATTATTCTCTCCGGCAGCAGTAGCCTGATTGAGATGATTTCGAAATATCTTATTTACAGTAATAGCTATGTACTGAACTTTATCAAATTTGGCGGGAAGCGCACTACGGCGCTCTATTTCGAACCGGCATTCTTCGCTCTGGCATTAATCTCAATTTGGCTTTGCATCAAACAGTTTGGTATCAAAACCCCAAAATCTGATGCTATGATTCTCGCAGGGATAATTCTTTCAGGATCGTTCTCCGGGGTAATGACATTTATCCTGTTTTATCTGCTGGAGTGGGCGTTTCAGTATCTAAACAAAGAGGCAATCCAAAAGAAATTACCGTTGGCAATTATTTCTTTAGGCGCGTTTTTTGTTGGGTTGATATTTGCTGGCCCCTATATTGCAGAACGTGTTGGCGATCTGGGGACGGAAGGGTCTTCATCGTATTACCGTATTATTGGTCCACTGGTGATGGTCGGTTATTCATTAACCAGTGTTGATGGGGTAGTGCGTTTTGGTTCTCTTTATGAATATGTTGCATCATTCGGAATATTTAACGGTGCGGATGTTGGTAAAACCATAGACAATGGTCTGTATCTGTTAATGATCTATTTTTCCTGGTTTGCCGTGATATTAACAATCGGCTACCTGTATTACGTTTTTAAAATGTTCGTTAACGCTTTTGGGAATAATCGCAATTTCGCCGTGCAGCTGTATCTCTTTACTCCGGTATCACTATTTTTTACCGGTTCGATATTTAGCCCGGAATATGCATTTTTAATTGTGTGTCCCTTTATTCTGCGTAAAGCGCTGAATATTGCCGACAGCAGATGAGGTGGAACATGTTGTTAAGTGTGGTGACCGTGGCGTTTCGCAACGTTGAAGGCGTGATGAAAACCTGGCGTTCGCTGGCCCATCTGGCGAACGATCCCAGTCTCGCTTTTGAGTGGATTGTGGTGGACGGCGGCTCAGAAGATGGCACCGCGGAATTTCTCGAAAAACGTAATGGACAGTACCAGTTACGCTACGTCAGTGAGCCGGATAAAGGGCTGTATGACGCGATGAATAAAGGCATTCGCATGGCGCAGGGCAAGTTCGTTTTGTTCCTCAACTCCGGCGACAGCTTTCACCCGGACGTCTCGCAGTTTGTCCGCCAGCTTCGCGGTAAAAGCGATGATGCCATGTATCTCGGTGATGCGATGCTCGACTTCGGTGATGGTACCCAGATTCGCCGAAATGCGAAGCAGGGCTGGTATATTTACCACAGCCTGCCAGCGAGCCATCAGGCTATATTTTTCCCGCTGCGTGGGTTGAGAAATTATCCATATGATGTGCAGTATCGTGTGTCGTCAGATTATGCATTGGCCGCCAGAATGTATAAATCAGGCTATGCCTTTAAGCGAATTAAAGGTTTGGTCTCTGAATTTTCAATGGGCGGCGTGTCAACCACGAATAATCTGCAATTGTGCCAGGATGCCAAAAAGGTACAGCGAGAAATATTGCGCATGCCTGCCGTGCTGACAGAATTATCTTATTTATTACGCCTGCGGACGACCGGAAAAACCAAAGCCTTATATCACAAAGCATAAGGAAACAGGATGCAGGAATTATCTGGCTTTACGGTGCCCAGAGGTTTTCGCGGTGCCGGGGGCATTAAAGTTCAAATCTGGTGGGCGGTGCAGGCGACATTATTTGCCTGGTCCCCGCAGATACTCTATCGCTGGCGCGTATTTTTATTACGCTTGTTTGGCGCAAAAATAGGAAAAAACGTAGTGATTCGCCCTTCGGTAAAAATCACCTATCCGTGGAAATTAACCATCGGTGATTATGCCTGGGTCGGGGATGACGCCGTGTTATATACCCTCGGCGATATTACCCTTGGGGCAAATTCAGTCGTCTCGCAGAAATGTTATTTATGCACCGGCAGCCACGATTATCAGAGCGCGCATTTTGATATTAATGCCACGCCAATTGTGGTCGGTGAAAAATGCTGGCTGGCAACGGATGTTTTCGTAGCTCCCGGCGTCACGATTGGCGACGGCACCATCGTGGGTGCACGAAGCAGCATTTTTAAATCGCTACCGGCAAATGTGATTTGCCGTGGCAATCCCGCCGCAGTGGTGCGGGCGCGGGAAAGTTGAGGCTTGGCCCCTCACCCTAACCCTCTCCCCCGAGGGGAGAGGGTCGGGGTGAGGGGAAACCCCGCAGCATTACCACAACATCCTAATTAACGAAGGAAATTTATTATGTCGAAAGTCGCTCTCATTACCGGCGTTACCGGGCAGGATGGTTCTTATCTGGCGGAATTGCTGCTGGAAAAAGGGTATGAAGTTCACGGGATCAAACGTCGTGCTTCCTCCTTTAACACCGAACGTGTCGATCACATCTACCAGGATCCGCACAGCAGCAACCCGAAATTTCACCTGCACTATGGCGATTTGACCGACAGCTCCAACCTGACGCGTATTCTGCAGGAAGTGCAGCCGGATGAAGTGTACAACCTCGGCGCGATGAGCCACGTGGCCGTGTCGTTTGAATCCCCGGAATATACCGCCGACGTGGATGCGATGGGGACGCTGCGCCTGCTGGAAGCCATTCGCTTCCTGGGGCTGGAGAAGAAAACCCGTTTCTATCAGGCGTCTACCTCTGAACTGTACGGCCTGGTGCAAGAGATCCCGCAGAAAGAGACCACGCCGTTCTATCCGCGATCTCCGTATGCTGTTGCCAAACTTTATGCTTACTGGATCACCGTCAACTACCGTGAATCCTACGGCATGTACGCCTGTAACGGCATCCTGTTCAACCACGAATCCCCGCGCCGCGGCGAAACCTTCGTGACCCGCAAAATCACCCGCGCGATTGCCAACATTGCTCAGGGGCTGGAGAAGTGCCTGTACCTCGGCAACATGGACTCCCTGCGTGACTGGGGCCATGCCAAAGACTACGTCAAAATGCAGTGGATGATGCTGCAGCAGGAACAGCCGGAAGATTTCGTTATCGCCACCGGCGTGCAGTATTCCGTGCGCCAGTTTGTTGAAATGGCGGCAGCACAGCTCGGCATCAAACTGCGCTTTGAAGGCAAAGGCGTAGAAGAGAAGGGGATTGTGGTCTCCGTGACCGGTCACGATGCGCCGGGCGTCAAGCCGGGTGATGTGATGGTTGCCGTTGACCCACGCTACTTCCGTCCGGCTGAAGTGGAAACCCTGCTGGGCGACCCAACCAAAGCGCATGAAAAACTGGGCTGGAAACCGGAAATCACTCTGCAGGAGATGGTCTCTGAAATGGTCGCCAAAGACCTTGAAGCGGCGAAAAAACATTCCCTGCTGAAATCCCACGGTTACGAAGTGGCGATCGCGCTGGAGTCTTAAGCATGACCAGAGAACGCATTTTTGTGGCGGGCCACCGGGGAATGGTGGGCTCTGCCATCGTCCGACAGCTTGAGCAGCGCGGCGACGTGGATCTGGTTCTGCGCAGCCGCGATGAGCTTAACCTGCTGGACAGCCGCGAGGTGCATGACTTCTTCGCCCGCGAAAATATCACTCAGGTGTATCTGGCGGCGGCGAAGGTGGGCGGTATTGTCGCTAACAACACCTTCCCGGCAGACTTCATCTACGAAAACATGATGATTGAAAGCAACATCATTCACGCGGCGCATACGCACAACGTGAACAAGCTGCTGTTCCTCGGTTCATCCTGCATTTACCCGAAAATGGCCAACCAGCCGATGCACGAAAGCGAGCTGCTGCAGGGCACGCTGGAAGCCACCAATGAGCCGTACGCGATTGCTAAAATCGCCGGCATCAAGCTGTGCGAATCCTACAACCGTCAGCACAACCGCGACTATCGCTCGGTGATGCCGACCAACCTGTACGGGCCGAACGATAACTTCCACCCGAGCAACTCCCACGTGATCCCGGCACTGCTGCGCCGCTTCCACGAGGCGGTACAGAAGAACGATGCTGACGTTGTGGTGTGGGGCAGCGGTACGCCGATGCGCGAGTTTCTTCACGTCGATGATATGGCGGCTGCCAGCATCCACGTGATGGAGCTGGACCGCAGCGTGTGGCTCGAAAATACCCAGCCGATGCTGTCGCATATTAACGTCGGCACCGGCGTTGACTGCACCATCCGTGAGCTGGCGCAGACGCTGGCGAAAGTGGTGGGCTTCAAAGGCCGCGTGGTGTTTGACGCCACCAAGCCTGATGGGACGCCGCGCAAGCTGCTCGACGTATCGCGTCTGCATCAACTCGGCTGGTATCACGAGATTTCACTGGAGGCTGGGCTTGCCAGCACCTACCAGTGGTTCCTCGAAAACCAGCACCGCTTCCGGGGGTAACGCATGTTTCTGAGCGAGGAGGCGTTTGCCACCGTAGTGCAGTCTACGCCGCTGATTTCCATCGACCTGATCGTGGAGAACGCGCAGGGTGAGTTTCTGCTGGGTAAACGCACCAACCGTCCGGCGCAGGGATACTGGTTTGTCCCCGGCGGACGGGTACAGAAAGATGAACCGCTGGCCGAGGCGTTTGCTCGCCTCACCCAGGCGGAACTGGGGCTAAGCCTGCCGATGACGGCGGGCCGCTTCTACGGGGTCTGGCAGCATTTTTATGACGACAACTTCTCGGGGGCGGACTTCTCAACTCACTACATCGTACTGGGGTTCCGCCTGCAGGTGGACGCCAACGCGCTCACGCTTCCGGAAGCTCAGCATAACGACTATCGCTGGATGAGCCCTAAGGCGCTGCTGGCGGCGGATAACGTCCATGAAAACAGCCGCGCCTACTTCCGGGTCGACAAAATGGCCGAGGTACCGGGCTTATGAAGATTCTGGTGTATGGCATTAACTACTCACCTGAACTGACCGGCATCGGTAAATACACCGGCGAAATGGTGGAGTGGATGGCGCGTCAGGGCCACGAGGTGCGGGTGATTACCGCACCGCCGTACTACCCACAGTGGCAGGTTGGCGTGAACTACTCCAGCTGGCGCTATCGCCGGGAAGAGGGCGAGGCCACCGTGTGGCGCTGCCCGCTGTACGTACCGAAGCAGCCCTCGACGCTCAAGCGTCTGCTGCATCTTGGCAGCTTTGCGCTCAGCAGCTTCTTCCCGCTGATGGCCCAGCGACGCTGGAAGCCGGATCGCATTATCGGCGTGGTGCCGACCCTGTTTTGCACGCCGGGCATGCGCCTGTTAGGCAAACTCTCCGGGGCGCGCACGCTGCTGCATATTCAGGATTATGAAGTTGACGCGATGTTAGGGCTCGGCATGGCCGGTAAAGGCAAGTCCGGCAAGGTGGCGAAACTTGCCAGCGCCTTTGAGCGCAGCGGCCTGCACAACGTCGACAACGTCTCGACCATCTCGCGTTCGATGATGAACAAAGCCTGCGAGAAGGGCGTTCCGGCGGAGAAGGTGATCTTCTTCCCTAATTGGTCTGAAGTTTCCCGCTTCCGCGAGGTGCCTGAAACGCTGGTTATCGCGCTGCGTCAGCGACTGGGTCTACCTGATGACCGCAGGATAGTGCTTTATTCCGGCAACATTGGCGAAAAACAGGGGCTGGAAAGTGTCATTACCGCCGCTGAACAGCTCCGCGAGCAGCCGCTGCTGTTTGTGATTGTCGGCCAGGGCGGTGGCAAAGCGCGGCTGGAAAAGATGGCCGCCGAACGCGGGCTGGATAACGTGAAGTTTCTGCCGCTGCAGTCTTATGACGATTTACCCGCCCTGCTGGCGATGGGCGACTGCCATCTGGTTATCCAGAAGCGCGGCGCGGCAGATGCGGTACTGCCATCCAAATTGACCAATATTCTGGCGGTGGGCGGCAACGCGGTGATCACCGCAGAGGCGGACACTGAGCTTGGACAACTTTGTCTCGACAACCCAGGCATCGCGGTGTGCGTTACGCCTGAATCGGTTCCGTCACTGGTGGAAGGGATTGAACAGGCGCTGAGCATGCCAAAACGCAACGCGGTAGCCCGCGCTTGGGCAGAACGCTCGCTCGAAAAAGAGCACGTTCTTAACCAATTTATTGCTGATATTCGGGGTTAAACGATGAGTCAATCTACGCTTTTCCCGGTCGTGATGGCCGGTGGCTCGGGCAGCCGCCTGTGGCCGTTGTCCCGAGTGCTGTACCCCAAGCAGTTCCTGTGCCTGAAAGGGGATATGACGATGCTGCAGGCCACGGTTAACCGCCTGGAAGGGGTGAGATGCGCGAGCCCGGTGGTTATCTGCAACGAGCAGCACCGTTTTATCGTCGCCGAGCAGTTGCGCCAGCTGAACAAGCTGACCGAAAACATCATTCTGGAACCCGCTGGGCGCAACACCGCCCCGGCGATTGCGCTGGCCGCACTGGCTGCTATGCGCCGTGAGCCGGATAACGACCCGCTGATGCTGGTGCTGGCGGCAGATCACGTTATCCAGGACGAAGACGCTTTTCGCGCAGCGGTGCGCGATGCCACACCGTACGCCGAAAGCGGAAAACTGGTGACGTTCGGTATCGTGCCGAGCCTGCCGGAAACCGGCTACGGCTATATTCGTCGCGGCAACGTGAGCCCGGCGGCCGGTGAGGCGCTGGCTTTTGAAGTGGCGCAGTTTGTCGAGAAACCGAACCTTGATACCGCTCAGGCCTACGTCGCCTGTGGTGAGTACTACTGGAACAGCGGCATGTTCCTGTTCCGCGCCGGGCGTTACCTGGAAGAGCTGGGCAAATATCGCCCGGACATTCTGAGTGCCTGTGAAAAAGCGATGAACGTTACCGACCCGGATCTCGATTTTATCCGCGTCGAAGAAGAGGCCTTCCTGAGCTGCCCGGACGAGTCTATCGACTATGCGGTGATGGAACGCACCAACGACGCGGTCGTGGTGCCGATGGACGCCGGCTGGAGCGACGTGGGTTCCTGGTCATCGCTGTGGGAAATCAGCAACCATACGCCGGAAGGCAACGTGCACCACGGCGATGTGATCAGTCATAAAACCGAAAACAGTTACGTCTACGCGGAATCTGGTCTGGTGACGACCGTTGGGGTAAAGGATTTGGTGGTGGTGCAGACCAAAGACGCGGTGCTTATCGCCGATCGCAACGCGGTGCAGGACGTGAAAAAGGTGGTCGAGAAAATTAAGGCTGATGGCCGTCACGAACACCATATCCATCGTGAAGTCTATCGCCCGTGGGGCAAATACGACTCTATCGACTCCGGCGATCGCTACCAGGTGAAGCGCATCACCGTGAAGCCGGGCGAGGGACTCTCTCTGCAGATGCATCACCACCGGGCCGAACACTGGATTGTGGTGGCCGGCACCGCCAAAGTGACCCTCAATGATGAGGTCACCCTGCTGGGTGAAAACGAATCCATCTACATCCCGCTGGGCGTGACTCACTGCCTGGAAAACCCGGGGAAAATCCCGCTCGACCTGATTGAAGTGCGCTCAGGCGCCTACCTCGAAGAGGACGACGTGGTGCGATTCGCCGACCGCTACGGGCGCGTGTAGCGCGCCTATTCTGCCGGATGGCGCTGCGCCATCCGGCAATTCACGATATGAAAAATCATGACCCTCACCGGTCAGGGCCAACCGTTGCCTGAAGAAAGGTAAAAACATGAAAAAGCTGACCTGTTTTAAAGCCTATGACATTCGCGGCAAGCTGGGCGAAGAGCTGAATGAAGAGATTGCCTGCCGCATTGGTCGCGCCTATGGCGAGTACCTGAAACCGAAAACCGTGGTGCTGGGCGGTGACGTACGCCTGACCAGCGAAGCGTTGAAGCTGGCGCTGGCACGCGGCCTGCGCGATGCGGGCGTGGACGTGCTGGATATCGGCCTTGCCGGTACCGAAGAGATCTATTTCGCCACCTTCCATCTCGGCGTGGACGGCGGCATTGAAGTGACCGCCAGCCATAACCCGATGGACTACAACGGCATGAAGCTGGTACGCGAAGGCGCGCGTCCTATCAGCGGTGATACCGGGCTGCGTGACATTCAGCGTCTTGCTGAAGAGAACTTCTTCCCGCCGGTGGACGAAGCAAAACGCGGCAGCTATCAGCAAATTAACCTGCGCGATGCCTACGTTGACCATCTGCTGGGCTATATCGACGTTAAAAACCTGACCCCGCTTAAGCTGGTCATCAACTCCGGTAACGGCGCGGCGGGCCCGGTCATTGATGCGCTGGAAGCCCGCTTCAAGGCACTGAATGTGCCGGTCAGTCTGATTAAGGTGCATAACAACCCGGACGGCAACTTCCCGCACGGCATTCCTAACCCGCTGCTGCCGGAGTGCCGCGACGACACCCGCGATGCGGTGCTGAAGTACGGCGCCGATATGGGTATCGCCTTTGACGGCGACTTCGACCGCTGCTTCCTGTTCGACGAGCAGGGGCAGTTTATCGAAGGCTATTACATCGTTGGCCTGCTGGCGGCAGCCTTCCTTGAGAAAAACCCTGGTGCGCGCATCATTCACGACCCGCGCTTGTCGTGGAACACCGTTGACGTGGTGACCGCCGCAGGCGGTACGCCGGTGATGTCGAAAACCGGTCACGCATTTATCAAAGAGCGCATGCGCAAAGACGACGCAGTGTACGGCGGCGAGATGAGCGCCCATCACTATTTTCGTGATTTTGCCTACTGCGACAGCGGGATGATCCCGTGGCTGCTGGTGAGCGAACTGCTGTGCCTGAAGGGCAAAACCCTGGGGCAACTGGTGCATGACCGCATGGCGGCGTTCCCGGCAAGCGGGGAAATCAACAGCCAACTGAAAGCGCCGTCTGAGGCGATTGCTCGGGTGGAGGCGCATTTCGCTGGCAGCGCGCTGGAGATTGACCGCACCGACGGCATCAGCCTGGCGTTCGCCGACTGGCGCTTCAACCTGCGTTCGTCGAATACCGAGCCGGTGGTGCGCCTGAACGTGGAGTCTCGCGGCAATACGCCGCTGATGCAGGCGCGAACGCAGGACATTCTGGCGCTGCTTAATCAGTAACAACTGCCCCCTAACTCTCTTCCCACAGGGGAGAGGGGACCATCCGGTTTTCTCCCTCGCCCCTGTGGGGAGAGGGCCGGGGTGAGGGGGAACACATTGAATAGGACCAACGATGACGACTCTAAAAAAGCGCGAACGAGCCAAAACGAATGCATCGTTAATCTCCATGGTGCAACGTTTTTCAGATATCACCATCATGATAGGTGGGCTGTGGCTGGTGTGTCAGGCTGTCGCGTTGCCGTTTTTGTACCTGCATCTGCTGATGGCGCTGGTCACGCTGGTGGTGTTCCAGATGATCGGTGGGATCACCGACTTTTATCGCTCATGGCGTGGTGTCCGTATCACCACCGAGCTGTTGCTGCTGCTGCAAAACTGGACGTTGAGCCTGGTTTTTACCGCCGGGCTGCTGGCGTTTAACGATGACTTCAACACCAACTTCGCCATGTGGCTGGCATGGTATCTGCTGAGCACCATTGGCATGCTGGCCAGCCGAGCGTTTATCCGCTACGGCGCGGGCGTGCTGCGCCATCGCGGCTACAACACCCGCTATGTAGCGGTAGCCGGTGATATGCCGGAAGGGCAGGCGCTGCTGGAAAGCTTCCGTAATCAACCGTGGCTTGGCTATGCGGTAGTGGGCTGCTATCACGATGCAAAACCGGGCGGCGTGAATACCGACTGGATGGGCAACTTCGAGCAACTGCTTGACGACGCCCGCTGCGGCAAGATTCACAACGTCTATATCTCCATGGCGATGCAGGACGAGCAGCAGATCAAAAATCTGGTGCGCGATCTCGCCGACACCACATGTACCGTGCTGCTGATCCCGGACGTCTTCACCTTTAACATTCTGCATTCCCGCGTTGAAGTGGTGAACGGCATTCCCGTCGTTCCGCTGTACGACACCCCGCTATCCGGCGTAAACCGCATCCTGAAACGACTGGAAGATATCGTGCTGGCTAGCGGCATTCTGCTGCTTATCTCTCCGGCACTTTGCTGTATTGCGCTGGCGGTGAAGCTCAGCTCGCCGGGGCCGATTATTTTCCGCCAGACTCGCTACGGCATGGATGGCAAACCTATCAAGGTATGGAAATTCCGCTCCATGAAGGTGATGGAGAACGACAAGGTGGTGACCCAGGCGACGCAAAACGACCCGCGCGTGACCCGTGTGGGCAACTTCCTGCGCCGGACCTCGCTCGATGAACTGCCGCAGTTTATCAACGTGCTCACCGGCGGGATGTCGATTGTTGGCCCACGTCCGCACGCCGTGGCGCATAACGAGCAGTACCGTCAGCTGATTGAAGGCTACATGCTGCGTCACAAAGTGAAGCCTGGCATCACCGGCTGGGCGCAGATCAACGGCTGGCGCGGCGAGACTGACACCCTGGAAAAAATGGAGAAACGGGTGGAGTTCGACCTCGAATACATCCGCGAGTGGAGCCTGTGGTTCGACATCCGTATTGTTTACCTGACGATTTTCAAAGGCTTTGTCAACAAAGCGGCGTATTGAGGTAGCGAGATGAGCCTGAGAGAAAAAACCATCAGCGGCGCGAAGTGGTCAGCGATGGCCACGGTGATCATCATTGGCCTAGGCCTGGTGCAGATGACCGTGCTGGCGCGCATTATCGACAATCACCAGTTCGGTTTGCTGACCGTGTCGCTGGTGATCATCGCGCTGGCGGATACGCTGTCGGATTTTGGCATTGCCAACTCCATTATTCAGCGTAAAGAGATTAGCCAACTTGAGCTCACCACACTTTACTGGCTCAACGTTGGGCTAGGGATCGCGGTGTTCGCACTGGTGTTCTCATTGAGCGGCGTGATTGCCAGCGTCTTGCACAACCCGGATCTTGCCCCGCTGATACGCACGCTGTCGTTCGCCTTTGTGGTGATTCCTCACGGGCAGCAGTTCCGCGCGCTGATGCAAAAAGAGTTGGAGTTCACCAAGATTGGCATGATTGAAACATCAGCCGTGCTGGCCGGATTTACCTTCACCGTGGTCAGTGCCCATTTCTGGCCGCTCGCTATGACCGCGATTTTAGGCTATCTGGTCAACAGCGCGGTACGCACGCTGCTGTTCGGCTGGTTTGGCCGTCGGATTTATCGTCCCGGCTTCCACTTTGCGTTGTCTTCTGTCTCCTCAAATCTGCGCTTTGGCGCATGGCTGACGGCAGATAGCATCATCAACTATGTGAATACCAACCTGTCTACGTTGGTGCTGGCACGCATTTTGGGCGCAGGCGTCGCCGGGGGATATAACCTGGCTTACAACGTGGCGGTGGTGCCACCAATGAAGCTCAACCCGATTATCACGCGCGTTCTGTTCCCGGCGTTTGCCAAAATTCAGGATGACACCGCCAAACTGCGTGTGAACTTCTACAAGCTTCTATCGGTTGTCGGGATTATCAACTTCCCGGTGCTGCTTGGCCTGATGGTGGTCAGCAATAATGTGGTGCCGCTGGTGTTTGGAGAAAAGTGGGTGAGCATCATTCCTATCCTGCAACTGCTGTGCGTGGTCGGTCTGCTGCGCTCGGTAGGCAATCCGATTGGTTCCCTGCTGATGGCGAAAGCACGCGTTGATATCAGCTTTAAATTCAACGTCTTCAAAACCTTCCTGTTTATCCCAGCGATTATCGTTGGCGGGCATCTTGCGGGTGCTTTGGGCGTGACGCTGGGATTCCTGTTGGTTCAAATTATTAACACCGTGCTGAGCTACTTCGTGATGATTAAGCCCGTGCTGGGCTCCAGCTATCGCGAGTACATCCTGAGCCTGTGGCTGCCGTTCTATCTCTCGCTGCCGACGCTGGCGGTGAGCTATGGGCTGGGCGTTACGCTGGGCGGCGAGCTGGCTCTGCCGTTGTTGCTGGTGACACAGATTGCGGCCGGGGCGTTGGCCTTCGCGCTGATGATTGTGCTGTCGCGCCATCCGCTGGTGGTGGAGATGAAGCGCCAGTTTTGCCGCAGCGAAAAAATGAAAGTGCTGATGCGGGTGAGCTGATTTCGCCTTACCCCGGCCCTCTCCCCAAAGGGGCGAGGGAGAAAAACATAGACTGCTCGATCTGCTCCCTCTCAATAAGAGGCGGGGTAGAAAAGTATAGACCGCTCGATCTGTCCCCTCTCCCTTTCAGGGAGAGGGTTAGGGTGAGGGTACAAACGAGAAAACCCCCTTTAGAGGTCAACATGAAATTACTGATCCTTGGCAACCACACCTGCGGGAACCGCGGCGACAGCGCCATTCTGCGCGGCCTGCTGGATGCCATTAACACCCTGAATCCGGATGCTGAAGTCGATGTGATGAGTCGCTATCCGGTCAGTTCGTCGTGGCTGCTGAATCGCCCTGTAATGGGCGATCCGCTGTATGCGCAAATGAAGCAGCATAACAATGTGGCTGGGGTGATGGGGCGAGTGAAAAAAGTTCTGCGCCGTCGCTATCAGCATCAGGTGCTGCTTTCCCGCGTGACCGACACCGGCAAGCTGCGCAACATTCGTATTGCTCAGGGTTTCACCGATTTCGTCCGTCTTCTCGGCAACTATGATGCCATCATACAGGTGGGCGGTTCGTTCTTTGTCGATCTTTATGGCGCGCCGCAGTTCGAGCATGCGCTCTGTACGTTCATGGCGAAAAAGCCGCTGTACATGATCGGCCACAGCGTGGGGCCGTTCCAGAATGAGCAGTTCAATCAGCTGGCAAACCATGTATTTGACCAGTGTGATGCGCTGATCCTGCGTGAATCCGTCAGCCTCAACTTAATGCAGCGTAGCAATATAACGACCGCGAAAGTGGAGCAGGGGGTCGATACGGCCTGGTTGGTGGATCACCATGACGGAGATTTCACCGCCAGCTATGCCGTTGAACACTGGTTCAACAAAATTGGTCAGCAGAAAAGCGTCGCGATTACGCTTCGCGAACTGGCACCGTTCGACAAGCGTCTCGGCACCACGCAGCAGGCTTATGAAGAGGCCTTCGCGAGCGTGGTGAACCGCGTTATCGATGCCGGGTATCAGGTGATTGCGCTTTCAACCTGCACCGGCATCGACAGCTACAACAAAGACGACCGCATGGTGGCGCTCAATCTGCAAAAACATATTCAAGACCCGTCGCAGTACCACGTGGTGATGGACGAATTGAACGATCTGGAAATGGGCAAAATCCTGGGTGCCTGCGACCTGACCGTTGGAACTCGCCTGCATTCGGCGATTATTTCGATGAACTTCGGCACGCCTGCGATAGCGATTAACTACGAACACAAATCCGCGGGCATTATGCAGCAGCTCGGCATGCCTGAAATGGCGATGGACATTCGCCACCTTCTGGACGGCAGTCTGGGCGCGATGTTAGCGGATACGCTGGGCCAACTGCCTGCTATCAACGAACGTTTGCAAATCGCAGTAAAAGCAGAACGAGCCAATGGCATGCAGATGGTGAAATCAGTGCTGGATCGCATTGGGGAGGGCAAATGAAGGTTGGTTTCTTCCTGCTGAAATTCCCGCTGTCATCAGAAACCTTTGTTTTAAATCAGATAGTGGCGTTTATAGAGATGGGCTACGAGGTGGAAATTGTCGCGCTGCTTAAAGGCGACATGACGAATACTCACGAAGCCTTCACGCGCTATAGCCTGGCTGAGAAAACCCGTTGGCTGCAGGACGAGCCGGAGGGGAAACTCGCCAAACTGCGCCAGCGAGCCGCGAATACGCTGAAAGGGCTGGGGCGCAGCGCCACCTGGCGGGCGCTTAATATCCGTCGTTACGGTGATGAGGCGCGTAACCTGATCCTTTCTGCTATCACCGCACAAAATCCCTGTCCTTATCAGGCGGATGTGTTCATCGCCCACTTTGGCCCGGCGGGCGTAACGGCGGCGAAATTACGTGAACTCGGCGTGATTCGGGGCAAAATTGCGACTGTGTTTCACGGTATCGATATTTCAAGCCGGGAAGTGCTTAGTCACTACACGCCTGAATATCAGCAGCTTTTTCATCGCGGCGATTTGATGTTACCCATCAGCGAACTTTGGGCGCGGCGATTACAGACGATGGGCTGCCCACCGGAGAAAATCACGGTTTCAAGGATGGGCGTAAACATGGATCGCTTTGCGCTGCGGCCCGTAAAAGCGCCAGGCGAGACGCTGAAAATTATCTCCGTGGCACGTTTAACCGAGAAAAAAGGCCTGCACGTAGCCATTGAAGCCTGCCGCCAACTGAAAGAGCAGGGGGTGCGTTTCCATTACCGCATTTTGGGAATTGGCCCGTGGGAACGCCGACTGAAAACGTTGATTGAGCAGTATCAACTGGAGGATGTGGTGGAGATGCCGGGTTTCATGCCAAGCCATAAGGTTAAGGCAATGCTCGATGAAGCCGATGTCTTTTTGCTGCCCTCTGTCACCGGAGCCGATGGTGATATGGAAGGTATTCCCGTGGCGCTGATGGAGGCGATGGCGGTGGGGATCCCGGTGCTGTCCACCTTGCACAGCGGCATTCCGGAACTGATCGACACCAGTGAGTCTGGCTGGCTGGTGCCAGAGAACGACGCTCCAGCGCTGGCGGCAAGGCTGAGTGAACTGGGCGGCTGTGATTGCCACAGCCTGCAGCCGGTGGTGCAGAAAGCCCGTGCCAAAGTGGAATCTGAATTCAATCAGCAGCTGATTAATCAACGGCTCGCCAGTCTGCTGCAAACGCTGTAAAGAGGTCGCATGTTGGTAAAAAAATCCTCCCTGACACGACGTTCCTTCCTGACGGCCGGTACCGCACTGGCCGCTCTTCCTTTGCTGCAAAGCCCGCTGGCTCGCGCTGCCGCGCGGGGTGGAGCGGCAGATATTCGCACGTTCAACACCAGTAACGACTGGATCAAAGCCTTTAATTATGCCTTTCAGGCGAACGATGTGGTCGAAGTCCCGAAAGGTGTGGTGTGTGACAACATCAACACCAGAATTATTATGCCGCCGGGCAAAACGCTTCAGATTAGCGGGGCGCTGAAAGGTAACGGCAAAGGACGATTCGCCTTACAGGATGGTTGTAAAATCGTTGGTAGCGAGGGCCGGTTGAACAATATTTGCCTGGATGTTCGGGGCTCTGACTGTGTGATTCAGGGCGTGACGATGAGCGGTTATGGCCCGGTTGCGCAGATCTTTATCGGTGGTAAAGACAAACGCACCATGCGTAACCTGCTGATTGATGACATCACGATAACCCAGGCCAACTACGGTATTTTACGTCAGGGGTTTCATAACCAGATTGATGGGGTGAAAATTACCAACGGTCATTTTAGCCAGCTGCAGGGAGATGCGATTGAGTGGAATGTCGCTATTAACGATAAGAATCTCCTCATTTCTGATCACGTTATCGATCGCATCGACTGCACCAACGGTAAAATCAACTGGGGCATTGGTATAGGTCTTGCTGGCAGCACTTATGACAACGGCTATCCCGAAGATCAGGCTGTGAAGAATTTTGTCGTTGCCAACATCACCGGCAGCAACTGTCGCCAGTTAGTTCATGTGGAAAACGGTAAACACTTTATTATCCGTAATGTTAAAGCCAGCAATATCACCCCGGATTTCAGCAAAAAGGCGGGGATTGATAACGCGACGGTGGCGATATACGGCTGCGATAACTTCATCGTCGAAAACGTCGATATGGTCAACAGCGCCGGAATGCTTATCGGCTATGGCGTTATCAAAGGCAACTATCTCTCTATCCCGCAAAACTTCCGCCTCAATGACATTCATCTGGATAATTCGACGCTGGCCTACAAGCTGCGCGGATTGCAGATTTCCTCAGGTAACGCGCAGTCGTTTGTCGCGATCACCAACCTCACGCTGAAGCGGGCTTCCCTGGAACTGCACAATAAACCACAGCATCTGTTCATGCGTAATATCAGCGTGATGCAGGATTCTGACCGTGGCGCTGCGCTTTCGATGAATTTTGATTTGCGAAAAGATGTGCGCGGTAAGTTTATGGCCCGCGACGACACGCTGCTTTCACTCGCAAATATCAAAGCGGTGAATGAGGACGGACAGCGTTCGGTGGATATCGACAGGGTTGATCAGCATAGCGTGAACTTCAGTGGGTTAAATTTCAGTCTACCCGGGCGTTAAATCCGACGATTCCTGGGAAAGGGAGTTAACTCCCGGAATCATCCGGAGGTTTTCTCAACTTTTGCCAGGTATTATCAAAAAAACATGCTGGATTAAACAGCCTGACTGGCTATAATTCTTCAACCATTTCTAGGTGGAACTAATAATGATTAATTTGAAAGCAGTTATTCCGGTAGCAGGTCTCGGGATGCATATGCTTCCTGCCACAAAGGCCATTCCTAAAGAGATGCTGCCGATCGTCGATAAGCCAATGATTCAGTACATTGTCGACGAGATTGTTGCTGCAGGGATCAAAGAAATCGTCCTGGTCACTCACGCTTCCAAGAACGCGGTAGAGAACCACTTCGACACCTCATATGAACTGGAATCACTTCTGGAGCAGCGCGTAAAACGTCAGCTTCTGGCGGAAGTACAGTCTATCTGCCCTCCGGGCGTAACCATCATGAACGTGCGTCAGGCACAACCGTTGGGCCTGGGCCACTCTATTCTCTGCGCTCATCCAATCATCGGCAACAACCCATTTGTGGTGGTGCTGCCAGATATCATTCTGGATAGCGCGACCGCCGATCCTCTGCGCTATAACCTTGCCGCGATGGTGGCTCGCTTCAGCGAAACGGGTCGTAGCCAGGTTCTGGCTAAGCGCATGGAAGGCGATCTCAGCGAATATTCAGTGATTACCACCAAAGACCCGCTGGAAGTGGAAGGCAAAATCAGCCGTATCGTTGATTTCATTGAGAAACCCGATCAGCCACAGACCCTGGATTCGGACCTGATGGCCGTTGGCCGCTACGTTCTTTCTGCCGATGTCTGGAAAGAGCTGGAGCAAACCGCGCCGGGCGCGTGGGGGCGTGTGCAGCTGACCGACGCTATCGCCGAACTGGCTAAGAAGCAGTCCGTTGACGCGATGTTGATGACAGGCGACAGCTACGACTGTGGCAAGAAGATGGGCTATATGCAGGCCTTTGTTCAGTATGGACTTCGTAACCTGAAAGAAGGCGCTAAGTTCAGAGAAAGCATCAGGAAATTATTGGTAGACTGATTCCGACAGGACAGTATTCCAGACTAAACGGCAGGTAACGTCATAGTGCAAACGAAACACACTTATGACGATACCGCCGTTTTTTTCTTTTAAAATCAGTATGTAATCCCTGTCTTAAAAGTTGTCGTTTCAGTCTTAAAAATGGGATTTGTCCTTGTTTTGCGGTCGGATTCGGACCACAATAATGGATTAAATATTTCTGTCATTTGTCTGATTTTTGGACAAGTGATGTTGTAAATAGACCCGTTTTAGTTGCATGCAGTGCACTGGTAGCTGTTGAGCCAGGGGCGGTAGCGTGTCTGATATATGCTTTAATTTGCAAGCACCGGCTAAATGTCAATAAATAAAAAAGCAATTCCGGTATTAAATTAATGTTGGATTCATTTTTAAGCAATTGCTCATGACCGAATATGGCCGGATAAAATTCAAACAGTGTGCTTCGCTTGCTTAACAGATAGGGGACGGTAATGAGAGTATTGGTGACTGGGGGAACCGGTTTTCTTGGAACCGCGTTGGTCAAATCGCTGAAAGCCGCAGGACACCAGGTCAGTCTTACCACACGGCAGCAGGAAGATATTGACCAGGGCATTTATAACCTTGGGGATATTTCGGCAGATACTCACTGGGAGAATATACTGCAAAACTGCGAGGTCGTTATTCATACCGCTGGCAGAGCACATATTCTCAACGATAATGCACAAGATGCGATGGCCGAGTTTCGTCGCGTAAACCATGATGCCACAGTAAAATTGGCCAGGGATGCGGTGAGTTGCGGGGTTAAACAATTCATTTTTGTGAGTTCTATTGGCGTAAATGGTAACTCGACGACCTCCGAAGCCCCGTTTACCGAACAATCTGCACCACGTCCGACGTCTGAATATGCGAAATCAAAGCTTGAAGCCGAAAATAGCTTACTCAATATTGCGGCTGACAGCGGAATGTCGTTAACCATTATCCGCCCAGCTTTAATTTGTGGTGAAAATGCGCCGGGAAATATACGTCGATTGCTAAAGCTCGTGGCGCGTAAATTACCCTTACCATTCAAAAATGTCAGTAATAAACGTGCATTAGTATCTCTGGATAATGTCGTCAGTTTTATAACTGAATGCGTTGTTAACGACAGGTCGAAAAATCAACTTTATCTGCTTGCCGATCCTGAGACTCCTTCCACGGAAGAGATGATTGACGCCTTTGCTGCGGGGATGGGCATCAAAGCAAGAGTCATTTATTTCCCAAAAGCGGTACTGAGAAAACTGCTATTGCTGGCAGGTAAGGGCAGCATCTACGAGCAATTGTTCGGTGATTTGGTCGTAGATGCCCGTAAATCCAGGGACCAACTTGAATGGTCGCCTCCAATAACGTTGCAAGAAACCATGAAAAAAACCGCAAAATATTATATTGAAGGTAATAAATGATGTTGGATTTGGCTATTGTGGTATTGGCATTTTTGGCTGCATGTGCAATGACCTGGGGTCTTAGGGTGTATGCCATTAAGCATAATGTTATCGACCAACCCAACCAGAGAAGCTCGCATTCGGTGCCAACGCCAAGAGGGGGCGGTGTTGCTATCGTTTTAACGTTGTTAGTCGCGCTGACCTGGTTGTATTTAAGTGGTTATCTTACGGCGGATAGTTTCTTTGGGTTATTTGTACCCGGATTGATTGTTGCTGTTATTGGGTTTCTTGACGATCATGGTCATATTGCAGCTCGTTGGCGTCTGCTCATGCATTTTCTGGCGGCAGCTATTGGTCTCTATTTTTTAGGTTCCTTCCCGGTTATAAATCTCGCTGGTTTTGATATTTCCATGGCATGGATTGGTATGATCCTGGGAAGTATTTATCTTGTATGGATGCTCAATTTATATAACTTTATGGATGGCATTAATGGCCTGGCAAGTGCGCAAGCTATTCTGTTTGCATTGGGCAGTGCCGCTTTACTGGTTTTACATCAGCATACAGATTTTTCGGGCAGCATCTATCTGTTGGTTCTTGCCCTTGCCGGGGCTGCAGCTGGCTTCATTGTTTGGAACTTTCCCGGCGCGAAGATTTTCATGGGAGATGCAGGAAGTGGTTTTTTAGGAATCATTATCGGTTTGATGATCCTTCATATTGCAAAGTTAGATACACACTTCTTTATGGCTGAGTTGTGTCTACTCGGCGTATTTATTGTCGATTCCACTATCACTTTATTGCGCCGTCTGGTGGCGGGTAAAAAAGTGTACGAAGCCCATGCCAGCCATACCTATCAGATTTTGGCCAGAAAATATGGTAGTCACGTTCCGGTAACGCTGACCTCTATTGCGGTGAATATTGTTTGGCTCTTTCCCATCGCCTATCTCATAGCTTCGGCAAAAATGGATGGCCTTGTTGGACTGGTTATCGCCTGGTGTCCGCTGATTGTCATTGCATTCAGATGTGGAGCAGGTGTGAGGGATAAAGAGAGCAGCGCTAATGCATGACCTGTTGATACTTGGTGCTGGCGGTCATGGCCGTACTCTTTATGAGACAGCAAAAATGTTAGGCTTCGCTGATATTGTTTTTCTTGATGATAGCCCATCATCTTATAACGAAACTAACCAGCGGATTATTGGAAAAATTTCAGATCTAAAATTACATCTGCCCCAAGCTAAGAATGTCATTATTGGCATTGGGAATAATTGTGTCCGGGAACAACTTTACGATCAGATTATCAGCACTGGTATTTATCCAATTACGCTAATTCATCCTTCTGCTTTTGTCAGTCCTTCTGCAGAGATTTCCTGTGGGTCGGTAGTGTTAGCAGGGGCGGTGGTGGGTGCCAACGCAAAACTAGGTGTAAGCACGATTGTAAATAGCCATTCGACGGTGGACCACGATTCTGTACTCGGCGATTTTGCTCATCTTGGGGTTGGTGTTCATCTTGCAGGAAGTGCGAGTATTGGGAAATCAGCATTCCTGCAGGCAGGTACGGTGGGCGGCTTTAAAGCAAAAGTAGACGAATACTCGGTATGCCCTGCTGGTACTATTTTATAAACTGAAGGCAAGTTTTCACGAGGCGGCTAGTTTTTAGTATGCTAACTTATTTGATATCTTTACCAAGACCAATAAAACGAATTATTACGTTATCGATTGATACCATCCTGCTCTTATGCGCATTCTGGTTTGCGTTTTGGGTACGAATAGATTCAATGACGCCAATATACAGTACGGCTCATTGGTTATTAATTTTCTCAATAATACTTGTCACCTTGGCAATGTTTGTCAGACTAGGGCTTTATCGTGCAGTCATCCGCTATATCACAGCCAAAATTCTGTTGGTAGCCGCTGCCGGGATGGTAATGTCTTCCATATTACTTATTATCGCAGCGTTTTATACCAACCTCTTTTTGCCCAGGACCATCCCGTTCATCTATTTCTCATTCGGTTTATTGTTAATTGCCGGGTCAAGACTTGGTATGCGAATGCTGGTAAATCGCGGGTTAAATTTGGGTACCCGTGTCGTTATCTATGGTGCGGGCGCTTCGGGTCGCCAACTTCTGCCTGCACTAAGTCAAATGGATGAGTACTACCCGGTTGCTTTTGTTGATGATAATCGTACGCTGCAAGGACAGGTTATTCATGGTGTCAGTGTGTTCGCGCCTGAAAAACTTGCATGGCTGATACAAAAATACGAAGCGAAGAAAATTCTGCTGGCAATGCCGAGCGCTAGCCGGGCAAGAAAGAACGAAGTGATCAAAACCCTGGAAGGTTTGCCTTGTGAGGTATTATCTATTCCAGGGATGGTTGATTTGGTTGAGGGTAAAGCTCGTATCGATGCTTTACGTAAAGTGGTTATTACCGATCTGCTAGGCCGTGACCCTGTTTCACCGATTCCTGAATTAGTTGCACGCAATATTACAGGTAAAACCGTTATGGTTACCGGGGCTGGAGGTTCTATCGGCTCTGAGTTGTGCAGACAGATAATTAAAAACAAACCTGCTCAACTTATTTTATTTGAACTGTCTGAGTTTTCCCTGTACTCCATCGATTCAGAGTTACGTAATCTGAATATAAGCCAGAATTTGCAGGTGAAAATTTTCCCAATTCTTGGAAACGTTCAAAATCAAGAACACCTTGAAAGGCTAATTAAGGCATTCAGCGTTGATACGATTTACCATACAGCGGCATACAAACATGTGCCTCTTGTGGAATTCAACGTTATCGACGGTGTGCGCAATAATATCTTCGGAACGCTGTGCTGTGCGCAGGCAGCTGCAAACTGTGGGGTTGAAAGTTTTGTTTTAATTTCTACCGATAAAGCGGTACGGCCAACCAATACGATGGGTACAACCAAACGCATGGCGGAACTCGTGCTGCAGGCGCTGGCGAAGGAATCCAACAAGACCTGCTTTAGCATGGTTCGTTTTGGTAATGTATTAGGGTCTTCTGGCTCGGTTGTCCCTCTGTTTGAAAAACAAATTGCTGCCGGCGGGCCTGTTACTCTTACCCATGAGGAAATCACTCGCTATTTCATGACCATCCCTGAGGCTGCGCAACTAGTGATCCAGGCCGGAGCCATGGGGACCGGGGGCGATGTGTTTGTGCTTGACATGGGTGAGCCGGTGAAAATCCTGGACCTTGCGCACCGAATGATTGCACTGCAGGGCCTTTCCATACGTGATGAAAACAATCCATACGGAGATATCGCAGTTAAAACAACGGGGTTGCGCCCGGGTGAGAAGCTCTATGAGGAATTACTCATCGGTGACAATGTCTCCGTTACTCAGCATCCACGTATTAAAACTGCTAACGAAGTGATGTTACCGTGGAGTGAGATGAGCAAGATTATTACGGAGCTGGATAAGGCCTGTAGTGAATTTGATTATGAACGGGTGCGTGAAATACTGTTGAATGCGCCCGCAGCGTTTAACCCAACTGACGGAATTTGCGATTTGCTCTGGAATGAAAAGATGGATTAAGTTGCAGGTTATGCCTCTAAAGTTCTACTTTAGTATTCAAATTCTAGCACGATGACTTAGTTCGTGTCTGCTATGAGACTTTTAGTCTACCTATAGTATCCATTTTTTTCCACTAATGAGTGGTTTCATTAATATAGCATACCTTAAATCTGCATCATGCGAACTATTGGTAGATGATGCCACAGTGCTTTCTCAGCATAAATTTTGGTTAACAGAGTAAAAAAAGTGTCTCACATTATTAAAATTTTCCCATCGGATATTTCATTCTCCGGAGATGGCGACAAATCGATACTTGATGCTGCGCTGACTGCAGGGATCCATTTAGAACACAGTTGCAAATCGGGGGATTGCGGTATCTGCGAGTCAGATATTTTGAATGGTGAAGCCGTTGATGTTGAAGGAAAAGTGTACGGCAAGGGTGATAAAATACTGACCTGTTGCTGTAAACCTAAAATGGATCTGGAGCTTAGCGCTCATTATTTTCCAGAGCTGGATGGCCAGATCAAGAAAATCGTTCCATGCAAGGTCAGCAAAGCATTACTAGTTTCAGATGACGTGATCAGCATTAATTTGCGGATGCCTCCAACGGCAAAACTGGGTTTCCTACCAGGCCAATATGTTAATTTACAATATAAGGGTGTCACGCGTAGTTACTCGATTGCTAACAGTAATGAAGCTGATGGCGTTGAACTGCATATAAGAAATGTGGTAAGCGGTCAGATGAGTACGCTCATTTTTGACAATCTTCAGGAAAATACTTTAATGCGTATTGAAGGTCCTTGTGGGACGTTCTTTATTCGTGAAAGTGACCGGCCTGTTATTTTTCTGGCCGGGGGTACCGGTTTTGCCCCAGTGAAAGCAATGGTTGAGTATCTTGTTCAACAGAAAACTAACCGCCTGATCTATATATACTGGGGGATGCCACTGGCGAAAGATTTCTATTCATCTTTGCCACAAGAGTTGAGCCAGTTATACGATAATATCAATTTTATCCCTGTTGTGTCTGAATATGATAGTAACTGGGAAGGGAGAAAAGGGTTAGTCCATCACGCGGTGATGGAAGACTTCGGTTCTCTTGAGTCCTTCGATATATATGCATGCGGTTCGCCTGTGATGATCGATGCAAGCAAAAAGGACTTTATGACTAAAGGCCTCTCTGTAGAACATTTCTATTCTGATGCATTTACCGCATCTAAATAATTTTGAGGATTAGATATGAAAGCGGTTATCTTGGCTGGTGGGCTTGGAACCAGATTAAGTGAAGAAACGGTAGTCAAGCCAAAACCAATGGTTGAAATTGGTGGTAAACCTATTCTTTGGCACATCATGAAGATGTACTCCGCCCACGGTATTAAAGATTTCATTATCTGCTGTGGCTATAAAGGCTATGTCATCAAAGAGTATTTTGCAAACTATTTCCTTCATATGTCAGATGTGACCTTCCATATGGCTGAAAATCGAATGGAAGTTCATCAAAAACGCGTAGAACCGTGGAATGTGACGTTGGTTGATACCGGTGATGCGTCAATGACCGGTGGTCGTCTGAAACGAGTTGCTGAATACGTAAAAGATGATGAAGCGTTCCTGTTTACCTATGGTGATGGTGTCGCGGATATAGATATCAAAGCGACGATTGATTTCCATCGCTCGCATGGTAAAAAAGCAACCTTAACGGCGACTTTTCCTCCTGGACGTTTTGGCGCACTGGATATTCGAGCAGGTCAGGTTCATTCTTTCCAGGAAAAGCCAAAAGGTGATGGTGCGATGATCAACGGTGGTTTCTTTGTTCTTAATCCATCGGTTATCGATCTCATCGATAATGATGCGACTACTTGGGAACAAGAACCCTTGATGTCATTGGCTGAGCAGGGCGAGTTAATGGCTTATGAACACGCCGGTTTTTGGCAGCCAATGGATACTCTGCGTGATAAAACGTATCTGGAAGGGCTGTGGGAAAAAGGTAAAGCCCCCTGGAAAACGTGGGAATAACTAGATGATTGATAAAAATTTTTGGCACGGTAAAAGAGTCTTTGTCACGGGCCATACTGGGTTTAAAGGTAGCTGGCTTTCACTGTGGCTAACTGAGATGGGCGCAGTGGTAAAAGGCTATTCTCTTGACACTCCCACCGATCCGAGCTTGTTTGAGATAATGCAACTCAGCCAGCACATGGAGTCAGAAATCGGTGATATTCGTGACTTTGCAAGTCTGCATAACTCAATTGCTGAATTTAAACCCGAGATCATTTTTCATCTTGCCGCTCAGTCGCTGGTTCGGCTTTCCTATGAGCAGCCGATAGAAACATATTCAACCAACGTAATGGGCACCGTTCATCTCCTTGAGGCGGTAAGACTAATTGGTGGAATTAAATCTGTAGTGAATATCACCAGCGATAAATGCTATGAGAATCGCGAGTGGGTGTGGGGCTATCGCGAGAATGAAGCGATGGGTGGCTATGATCCTTACTCAAATAGTAAAGGTTGTGCAGAACTCGTTGCCTCATCTTTTCGTCGTTCATTTTTCAATCCTGCAGATTACACGCAACACGGCGTTGGCCTTGCATCTGTCAGGGCTGGGAATGTGATAGGCGGGGGCGATTGGGCAAAAGATCGCTTAATTCCTGATATTTTACGCTCATTCGAATGTAATCAGCAGGTGGTGATTCGTAACCCTCATTCCATCCGCCCGTGGCAGCATGTGTTGGAACCACTTTCTGGTTATCTTGTTGTAGCACAAAAACTTTTCTCTGAAGGTGACAAGTTCTCAGAAGGTTGGAATTTTGGCCCTCGCGATGAAGATGCCAGGAGCGTTGAGTTTATTGTTGATAAAATGGTCGCTCTGTGGGGGGACAATGCAAGTTGGCTGCTGGATGGTGAAAATCATCCACATGAGGCGCATTATTTGAAATTAGATTGCTCGAAAGCAAATCTACAATTAGGCTGGCACCCCCGCTGGGGACTGGTTGAAACACTTGGTCGAATTGTTAAATGGCACAGGGCATGGATAGACGGTGAGGATATGCTGGCCTGTTCAAAACGCGAAATCCATGACTACATGACCACAACTACTGGTTAAGAATTTAAGTAACAGGAAACAAAGCAATGACAGCAAATAACCTACGTGAGCAAATTTCCCAGCTGGTTGCGCAGTATGCGGAAGAAGCTCTGAGTCCAAAACCTTTTGTCGCAGGTGCCAGCGTTGTACCGCCATCTGGAAAAGTGATCGGAGCAAAAGAGCTTCAACTGATGGTCGAAGCATCGCTTGATGGATGGCTAACCACTGGCCGATTTAACGATGCATTTGAAAAAAAACTTGGCGAATTTATTGGTGTTCCTCATGTTTTAACAACAACTTCAGGCTCTTCGGCAAACCTGCTGGCCCTCACTGCTCTCACCTCGCCAAAACTTGGCGAGCGTGCACTGAAACCAGGTGATGAGGTTATTACTGTTGCCGCTGGTTTCCCAACCACCGTTAACCCTGCAATTCAGAACGGCCTTATTCCTGTCTTTGTGGATGTCGATATCCCAACGTATAACATCGACGCCTCACTGATTGAAGCGGCGGTTACGGAACGTTCCAAAGCGATCATGATTGCTCACACGCTGGGTAACGCCTTCAATTTAAGTGAAGTTCGCCGTATTGCCGATGAATATAATCTGTGGCTGATCGAAGACTGCTGTGATGCCCTGGGTACCACGTATGATGGGCAGATGGTGGGGACATTTGGGGATATCGGGACTGTTAGCTTCTATCCAGCCCACCACATTACGATGGGTGAGGGAGGGGCTGTCTTTACAAAATCTGGTGAACTGAAGAAACTTATTGAGTCCTTCCGCGATTGGGGGCGTGACTGTTATTGCGCGCCAGGCTGTGATAATACCTGTGGTAAGCGTTTCGGTCAGCAACTAGGATCACTGCCGCATGGATACGATCACAAATATACATATTCTCACCTTGGGTATAATCTCAAGATCACTGATATGCAGGCGGCATGTGGTCTCGCACAGTTAGAACGAGTCGAAGAGTTCGTTGAGCAACGTAAAGCCAATTTTGTGTATCTTAAGCAAGGTCTGCAATCCTGCACCGAGTTCCTTGAATTACCTGAAGCTACTGAGAAATCGGACCCATCATGGTTTGGTTTCCCTATCACACTGAAAGAGAGCAGCGGCGTTAATCGTGTTGATTTGGTCAAGTTTTTGGATGAGGCCAAAATTGGTACACGTTTGCTTTTTGCGGGTAACCTGACTCGACAACCGTATTTTGCGAATGTGAAATATCGTGTGGTCGGCGAACTCACCAACACTGATCGAATTATGAATCAAACTTTCTGGATTGGCATCTACCCAGGTTTGACTACCGAACATTTGGATTATGTTGTCAGTAAGTTTGAAGAGTTTTTTGGCCTGAATTTCTAATTTAAATAAGGTGTGGCCAGTTTTGTAAACTGGTCACAATTTTTCGTTATGAGAATTTTGATTTGTGGCGGATACGGCTTTATTGGTAATAGATTATTATCTTACCTCCTTAATAAAGGTTGTGAAATCTTTACGCTTTCCCATCGTGCACATGAACCAATTCCAGGGGTTCACGAATTCGTATACGAGAACTTCGAACAAATAAAACTCCTTTCTCTTATAAGCGAAATTAACCCTGATTGTACGGTATTTCTTGCCACTCAGTATGATAATGGCGATCTGGATAAAATCATTGACGTTAATATAAAACTTCCTTCAATGCTGATGAAAGCTATCAGCCGCTTGCCAGAATCTCAGCGAAATTTTGTGATGACTGATTCCTATTGGTCATTAGGGAGCAAAGAGAGTAAAGGAATCCCTCTTGATGACTATGCGGCAGCGAAAGGTGCAGTAAAAGAGTTTGCAAAAACTTATAGTTATTATAACAAAGTTAAGATTATCAATCTGATGGTCTATGGCACATATGGCAACGGTGACCGACGAGGTAAAATTCTTGATGTGATACTGGATGCTGTTAGGGACAAAAAAGAAATTCATTTGACGGCAGGAGAACAATACATCGATTTAGTCCATGTTGATGATGTATGTTCGGCCTATTTACGTGCCATTGAATATCTTTTCAATAGTGCATTAGATAGCAACAATAGTTTTTGTACTTTTGCTGTTGGCTCTTCCAGCCCCATTCAATTAAAAGAAATAATCGCCAAAATTGGTAAAAAGTATGACGTATCGATGATCCATACTGGTACCAAGGAATATAGAGAAAGAGAACTATTTCATCCTCAATATGAGCATAGCAGTGTTCCCGGCTGGTTTCCAGAATACGATCTGTGGTCGTACATAGATGATTATCTGACTGAGCTTAAATAAGTTATTGGAATAACATTTAGTGGGTTGCCAGACAGCAAACCAGTTTATGGTTTGCAAAATGCTTACAAGAAACATAAACAGGCAGGTCATTCCACAAAGACAACATGGTTCTATCTAATGTTTAAAAAATTAGCTAATTTACTTGATATTGATTTCGATATTGGTAATACACTTATTTTAAGATTATGGTCAACATTTTCGGGTGGACTTTTAGTCCTGATGATCCCCACTTTTTTATCTGCATCGGAACAGGGATATTATTTTACCTTTTCCAGTATTATTGGGATGCAGATCTTCTTTGAGTTGGGCTTTAATTTTGTTATAACACAAATGATTAGTCACAAAATGGCTCATGTGCACCTTGCAAATAACAGGTTGAGTGGCAATAAGAAAGATATTAATGATATTTATCACCTGGTTTCACTATTGCTAAAATGGTACAGTGTGATATCAATATTGTTTTTTGTTATTGTTTTCTGTATCGGCTTATATTTTTTTGAACAGCACGGCTCGTTACCAAAAGGTGAGTGGTTAATGGCTTGGTTGTTGATCGTCCTGTTTTCTGCAGTCAATTTATTTCTCAGTCCTTTTCTGTCCGTACTCGAGGGGATGGGACTGGTTGGTAAAGTAGCCCAGATGCGATTAATGCAATCAGTTGTGGGTTTTATTATTCTTTCTGGTCTGTTCCTTATGCATTTTAGACTGAATTCTCTGCCAGCAATTACTGGATGTGCAGCGCTGTTTAGCCTTGTTTATCTTTTCCTGTATTACGATAAGATTTTATTTAAACCAATAAAAGAGAAGAAAGAAATTGAGCAGGAAGATAAAATTTCCTGGCGCAGAGATATTCTGCCGTTTCAATGGAAAATAGCTATTAGTTGGCTAAGCGGATATTTTATATTTCAGTTGTTCAATCCACTGATTTTTGCCCACCAAGGACCTGTGGAAGCCGGTAAAGTTGGGTTAAGCCTGACTATATTTACAACGATACTGACACTTTCGATTAGCTGGGTGAATGCTAAAGTACCACTCATAGCCCAATCTATTGCCCGGGGTGATAAAGCAAAGGTTAATCCACTATTCAGGAAATTGATGCTAAAGTCTGTATGTATCAATATTCTTGGTTCCTTATCTTTTATTATCGCAGTTTTAATTTTGAAGCACTATCATGTTTATATCACAGAGAGACTGGTTGACGTCAAAACACTTTGTCTGCTGCTGTTTATTAACATTATTAACCACATTGTCTTCTGCTGTGCTGCGTATATGAGAGCTCATAAAACCGAACCATTGCTTTATAGCTCATTAGCGACAGGAGTTATTGTAGGTATAAGTGTGTATTTCACATCGAAATACAGTGTTTTTTATACAATGTTGGCTTATTTGCTGACGCTAGCAATAGTTTGCATGCCATGGACACTAATGTTGTTCCGGAAGTTCTATCGACATAATTGATGGACTGGTTGAACATGTTGGATCGATCGTCATTTTATTGATTCAGCTGTTGCATTGTTGAAGTTATTTATCTGTGGGTCGGAGTTCTGTAAATGGAAGCTCGTATAGTTGATTCAACACAGTTAACGATTTGTATTCCTACATACAATCGGTTTGAAAAATTAAAAAAACAGGTTAAAGACCTTCTGCAGCAATTGGATGAAGTAGAAAAGATCGTAATTATTGATAACGCGACGCCGCTGGTTTCATGGGATCCTGATGATGAGCTGTTCAATGATCCGCGCATTACGCTGATTATTAACTCCGCCAATGTGGGTTTAAGTGCTAATCTTGTCAAAAGCATGGATATCGCTCAGCAAGGTTGGCTGTGGGTCTTAAGCGATGATGAACAAATTATGCCCGATGCTCTGATGACAATCAGAGAATACATCCAGCATGATGCTGTTGACTTTATTAATTTCAAATGTGAAATGGCGCAAGGCTATAAATCCGATAATCTATGCAAAGGGATAAATGATTATTTTCAAGCGATCAATAATGATTTTGGGAACCATCTTTTAATATCTAATAATATTCTTAAAGTAAGTGCTTTTAAAAAATATATTAAGTTTGCTTACTGGGGGTGCTTTACCAATGCACCACATATTGCACCAGTCCTAATGGCCTTGGATCAAGGTTCAACGATACTATTATCTTCAAAATCAATTGTAAGCTGGACTGCACCAGAGAAAAATCAGTCGTGGAGAATGATTAGTCATTTTAGTGTGATGTATCTTGCAGACATTTTATCTACAACTGAAGCAAGAACTGAAATGCTGAAAGTCTTAATGCGAAGTATGCCTAAGCTGGAAGTATTAACTGCCCAGCTTAGTTATAATATTCTGAATAATCCAAAAGATAAAAAAAGAATCATTGATTATGCAACCCGGATTTTTACAGTTTATAGTAAATATGGTACGTGTAGTTTGAGAATCAGAGCTCGTGTTTTGCAATTATTAATTAATTTCCCTGTAATTTATTTTGGCACCTTGAATTTTGTTTGTGTTGTGTTGAAAAAGAAAAAGCTGTCTGAGTATATGCAGAAGAAAAATTTTGAATTCTATTTATGAATGACAGCTCTTTTGGTGCTCCAATCTTAAACTAAATTAGCTCAGGTGGTTTTAACTTCAATGAAGAAAAAAATAGCGATTGTCACTACTAATATTATTAATAATGGTGGTACTGAAAGGGTCATTGCTAATGTTTGTAACTTACTGGCAGACAGATTTAACATTACAATATATAGCCTCTCTACTGACTCAGGAGAATGTTTTTACCCGTTGAATAATAATATTGAAATTATTCATATGGGGTTTGCTGGATATGAGCACGAAACATCGATTGTTAAAAAAAATATTCTACGACTTGGCAATGTATCCCGTGCCCTTTCATATTTCCGGAAAATTGAGTGTGACTACTTCTTAGGTGTAAATAAAAACATTAATATTCTTCTTTTATTAAGTCTTTATTTTTGTAAGCGCTCTAAAATTATTGGTTGGGAGCATTTTGCATATAATGCTCCTATGTCAAAAATCATAGCAGCGGTCAGAGGTTTTTTATATCAAAGGCTTGATAAGTTGATTGTCCTGACTGAGTTTGATAAACACTTTTATACCAAAGCGGAAATTGATACAGTCGTTATCCCCAATTCTGTTTCGCCTTTGGACAACCATGATAAAGTTGTTTTATCTAACGTTGTTTTGGCAGTTGGCAGGCATACTGAACAAAAAAGATTTGATCGGTTATTAAGAATTTGGAGATTAGTCAAAGCCCTTGGGCACGATGAATGGACATTGAAAATCTTTGGAGATGGCCCTCTTCTTGAAAAGAACAAGATGCTGGCTTCCGAGCTCGGTATTCATGACTCTGTTAGCTTTCTGATGCCAACTAAAGATATCGGACGTGAATATCGTAGTTCCGCTTTTTTGGTCATGACTTCCGCTTATGAGGCATTTCCTATGGTGTTATTGGAGGCGCTTAAAAGCGGTCTGCCGTGTGTGGCTTATGATTGCGATACAGGTCCACGCGACATAATTGTTTCTGGCGAAGATGGACTGGTTATACCTTATGCGGACGAAGATAAGTTTGTTTTGGCTGTTGATACGTTGATACGTGATCCGCTGCTAAGGCAAGGTATGGGAGAAGCCGCAATATCCAATGTTCAGCGATTTAGTGATGAAAATATCAGAAAGAAGTGGATCGATTTATTTGAATCAATGTGATTTTTAGAGCCAGCATTGCTGGTTGGAAGGTAATTTATGTATGTTGCAATTTTCATAATCGCATGTGCTCTACTTGCCACGGATTATTTCAGGCTGAGCATATTGAGGCATTTTTGTATTTGGCTATTTATAACTTTATTCTCTATATTAGTGTTCTTACGCCCGGAGTACGGTCTTAAGATAGATTATTATGAATATCTCGATTTCTTTCAGAATGTAACACTTTATAATTTTACCGGAGTAGCTTCTCAGCATGGTTTTGAAACTGGGTTTGCGTTATTATCAGCATTCATTAAAACCCTAAGTGATTCTGAAAGGATTTGTTTTGCAGTAATATCATTTTTAACACTGTATATATCTTACAGAGCAATTACTAAGCTCTCTAAACTACCAGCGTACTCCTTTTTTATCTTTATCTTGTCCTTTGGTGTATACTTGTTTTTAGGTCAAATACGTCAGGGATTGGCTTTGGCTTTTGCGTTATTAGCTGTGAGCTTTTGGTTAGACAACAGGCCTAAACTATTTTTCATTACTGCTGTAATCGCCGTTCTATTTCATATTACGGCTGTTATAATATTTATTGTTCCATTTGTTAGGTATATTAATATTCGTTTTCTTTATCTGGTGGGGTTAGCTTCATTCTCGCTAGTTTTCGTTGATATATTTAAACCTGCGATATTATTTGTTAGCGCCCATCTAAATCTTGGTGATTTTGCATCTGGTAAACTCGCAGCCTATTCTGAAAGTATTTATGCTGAAAAAGTTGGATTCTCAGCTATTCAGCTATACTACCTGCTGTTGATGTCGGTGCTGGTGTACTTCCAGGGGAGGGGGATTACCGACGAAAAATTTAGTTTTATGCTAAAAATATTTATTGTCGGTGTTGTGTTAAATTTTGCATTTAACTCCTTTTCAGTTATGCTCCGGTTGTCTTATTATTTCTTAGTATTTGACTGTATTCTGATATCATATTTTATCTTTCAATTGAAAAGTTATTATGAAAAATCTTTTTTTTATTTTCTATTCTTACTGGTCTTCATTTTAAGATTTTCCTTGCAGTGGCTTGAATGGAATGCAGCATAACTTTTCCTGATAGGTATTTTATTTATGATGAAAATATTGGTCGATTGCCGAATGGCTGACGCATCCGGTATTGGGGTATACACAAGGGAGTTGATGAAGTTTTTTATTAACAATGATGCACTGGATGTTTATGCATTAATTGATAAAGATAATGGACTTCATCCTGATATAAATGTTGATAAGGATCGAGTTGTTACTACCACGGTACATCGATTTAGCTTACGAAGTATTTTAGGAAACAATAAACTCTTGAAAGGGTTTGATGTTTATTTTATTCCATTTCTCGCGATTCCACCGATTATTTTCAATAAAACTAGAATTGTTTCAACAGTGCACGATTTGTGCCCCGTTGCGATGAGACAGTTTTTTGGCCCAAAAACTAGTTTTAGTTATTGGGCCATTATGTTGCTCCAGTGTGCACTGTCGCATCGTATTATTGCAATATCGAAGTTTACCCGTTCAGAATTGAGGAAGTATTACTGTGGTCTATTTAATAAGAAAGTTCTCGTTGTAGAAAATGGCATCCGTGATATAAAGCCTGCTGATAATGGTTTTGAGGATAAGCCATCGCCAGAGCAATATGGCATATGTGTAGGCAATGTTAAACCCCATAAAAATATTTTTCCGTTGATCAAATACCTTAAAAACAAAGGTGTCAGTAATAAGCTCTATATCATCGGAGACATTGATGGCTTTTCCACCAAGTACTCAACTGAGGCATTTGATGATTTACCTAAAAATATTGTATTCACAGGCAAGGTTTCCGATCAAGAACTTCATCGCTATATGGTTAATGCGGAGTTTATGATTTTTCCATCGCTATATGAAGGATTCGGTTTGCCAATGTTGGAGGCAATGCAATACAATTTAAGAATCTTTGCTGCGGATATTCCTGTTTTTCATGAGATTTCCGGAGAGGCAGTTGATTATTTTGACCCTAATACCTTCGAAAATTTGGATTCCCATTTAAAGTCACTAAATGAAAATATTAATCATGGTTTAGAATATAACAGTATTCTTAATAAATATACTTGGGGACGTAGTGCCGAAGAACTAGTTGGAGTGTTTTGTGAAAAAGATACTAATAGTAAATAAGTATTTTTCCCCTGATATTGGTGGAGTGGAAACTGTTGTTAAACAGCATGCTTATATATTAAAAAACGATTACATCATAAAAGTGCTGTGCGTCAGCAAAAACTTTTCTCTATTCAGTAAAAATGAATGCATCGACGGTGTGACAGTCTTACGTTGTGGATCATTTGGTACTTTCTTCTCAATGCCTGTATCTATTTCGTTTTTCCTTCATTATCTGGTAGGCTGGTTAAGATCTGATATTATTATTAATCACAGTCCATTTCCTCTTATGGATATTGCTCAGTATTTCTCTAAATTCTTTGCGCGAAGGACTAATATTCTTTTTTGGCATAGCGACATTGTCAAGCAGAAGAAATTGAAGTCCATTCTCATGCCTTTTATCCGGTCGTCTTTAGATAATTCTACGTTAATACTGACTACATCACCAAATCTTCTACAAAGCTCTCCAGACTTAAAGGACTATGTCAGTAAGTCCCGTGTATTGCCACTCTTCGTAGACAGTATGGAGATTAAAGAAAAAACATGTGGTCATGTACCTACAAAAAATTATGACTTCATCTTTTTTGGTCGACTTTGCTACTACAAAGGTGTCGATGTTTTGATGGCGGCCCTTGCCCATCTAAAAGAGCGTGGTGTACAGCCAAAGGTACTTATCGCTGGCGAAGGTGAGTTATCGGAATTAGTTACTAAGCAAATATTGCAACATCAGTTAGTCAACGTCACTTTCATGGATCGCTTTCTGACTGAGGAAGAGAAGTACCAATACTTGCTCGATTCAAAATGTTTTCTGTTTCCTTCGGTTGCCAGTTCAGAGGCATTTGGCATTACCCAGTTAGAATCTATGGCTTTGGGGACTCCTGTAATAAATACAAATCTCAATACAGGTGTACCTTATGTTAGCCTTAATAATGTGTGTGGCTTAACGGTTGAACCAAATAACCCTGAGCAATTCGCAGCTGCAATGCTTGATATCCTGAATGATGAGGAACGCCTCTCAGTGTTTTCAGATAATTGCAAAGTCAGAGTTGCTGAGTTATTTGAACAGCAGGTCGTGGAAAGAAAATTTAAAGAGATGATCGATGGAGTTTTGAAGTGACAATTTCAGGTTCATCTTTGTTAATTTAAAATGCATGGTGAGTAAAATGCAAGAAACTCGATTGTATCCAGTCATAATGGCTGGAGGAAATGGTAGCAGACTGTGGCCACTATCCAGAGAATTGTATCCGAAGCAATTTATTTGTCTGGATGGTGACCTGACCATGTTGCAGGCAACGATTCACCGCTTGCAAGGTATTGAATGCGAAAGCCCTGTAGTCATATGTAATGAACAACACCGTTTTGTTGTAGCTGAACAGTTACGTCAATTGGATAAACTCACTAAAAATATCATTCTTGAGCCGGTAGGGCGCAATACAGCGCCAGCGATAGCATTAGCGGCTCTGGCGGCCTCGCGTAACGATCCTGACGGTAGTGCATTGATGCTGGTTCTTGCCGCAGACCACGTTATTCAGGATGAAGAAGCCTTCCGCAATGCGGTTCGTAAAGCAGTTACTTATGCAGAAAACGGTAAGCTGGTCACTTTCGGTATTGTGCCGAATAAGCCGGAAACCGGATATGGTTATATTCGCCGCGGTAAGGCGTGCTCCAGCACAGCGCAGGCTTATCCGGTCGCCCAGTTTGTTGAAAAACCGAATCTGCAAACCGCTGAGTCTTACGTTTCAAGTGGTGAATACTACTGGAACAGCGGTATGTTCCTGTTTCGGGCTGGCCGCTATCTTGAAGAATTGAAAAAATACCGCCCGGATATTCTTTCCGCATGTGAAAAAGCGATGAGTACAGCTGACCCGGATCTTGATTTCATTCGAGTGAATCAGGAAGCTTTTATGGCATGTCCAGATGAGTCGATCGATTACGCAGTTATGGAACAGACTTTTGACGCTGTGGTCGTTCCGATGGATGCTGGCTGGAGCGATGTGGGTTCCTGGTCAGCGCTTTGGGATATCAGTGTCAAATCATCAGAAGGAAATGCTGTTACGGGCGATGTCATCTCTTACCACACCGAAAACAGTTTTCTTTATTCTGAGTCCGGTCTTCTTACTACTGTTGGCGTCAAAGATCTTGTGGTTGTACAGACGAAAGATGCTGTATTGATTGCCGATCGTAATGCCGTTCAGGATGTCAAGAAAATCGTTGAATCGATTAAGGCTGATGGTCGTCATGAGCATCATACTCACCGCGAAGTTTACCGCCCGTGGGGTAAATATGATTCTATTGATACCGGTGATCGTTATCAGGTAAAACGAATTACGGTTAAACCGGGTGAAGGGATCTCGCTGCAGATGCATCATCATCGTGCCGAGCATTGGATTGTTGTTGCGGGTACTGCGCAAGTTACGATTAATGAGCAGGTCAAACTGTTGGGCGAGAATGAATCGATATATATTCCAGTTGGTGCCCGACATTGTCTTGAAAACCCCGGTAAAATTCCGCTTGAGTTAATAGAAGTTCGCTCTGGCTCCTATCTGGGTGAAGACGATATTGTGCGTCTGGCTGACAGATACGGTCGTGTTTAAAATGCAGCATAAGGTCATTATGGAAAAGTTAACCTGTTTTAAAGCCTACGATATTCGCGGCCGTTTGGGTGATGAACTTAACGAAGATATCGCCTGGCGTATTGGTAGAGCCTATGGCGAATATCTTAAACCGAAAACTATTGTGCTCGGAGGTGACGTTCGCCTGACCAGTGAGTCGTTAAAACTTGCACTCTCAGAAGGGTTACGCGATGCAGGCGTAGACGTGCTGGATATTGGGCTCTCCGGGACAGAAGAGATTTACTTTTCCACCTTTCATCTGGGCGTCGACGGAGGCATTGAAGTGACAGCCAGTCACAACCCGATGGACTACAATGGCATGAAGCTTGTACGCGAAGGTGCGCGCCCGATCAGTGGCGACACTGGCCTAAGGGATGTGCAACGTCTGGCGGAGCGTAATGACTTTCCTGACGTCGATCTTACAAAACGCGGCAGCTACCAAAAGATCTCTCTACGTGAGAAGTATATTGACCATGTTCTCGGATACATTAATCTTAAGAATCTCAAGCCGCTGAAGCTTGTGATTAACTCGGGGAACGGTGCAGCAGGTCCGGTTGTTGATGCTCTGGAGTCACGCTTTAAGTCACTCAACGTGCCAATCACTTTTGTTAAAGTGCACAACATACCGGATGGCAACTTCCCGAATGGGATCCCCAATCCGCTGCTACCGGAGTGTCGTGATGATACCCGTAATGCCGTCATTGAGCATGGCGCAGATATGGGGATTGCCTTCGATGGTGATTTCGATCGCTGCTTCCTGTTTGATGAACACGGGCAGTTTATCGAAGGTTATTACATCGTTGGTCTCTTGGCTGAAGCTTTTTTGGAGCAAAACCCTGGTGCGAAAATCATTCACGATCCTCGTTTGTCTTGGAACACCGTTGACGTGGTGAATGCCTCAGGCGGTACACCGGTGATGTCAAAAACGGGCCATGCCTTTATTAAGGAACGCATGCGGCAGGAAGATGCGGTTTATGGCGGTGAGATGAGTGCACATCATTATTTCCGAGACTTTGCCTACTGTGACAGCGGGATGATCCCGTGGCTGCTGGTGACAGAATTATTGTGCCTGCGTGGTAAAACGCTGGGTGAACTGGTGCGCGACCGTATGGCGGCTTTCCCTGCAAGTGGTGAGATTAATAGTAAACTTGCCGATCCGGCTACGGCAATTGCCAGAGTGGCCGAGCATTTTGAAGGGCAGGCGCTGGACGTTGACCACACGGATGGTATCAGTATGTCTTATGCTGACTGGCGTTTTAACCTGCGCTCATCCAATACTGAACCGGTGGTTCGTCTCAACGTGGAATCACGCGGAGATACGGCTCTGATGGAAGCTAAAACCAAAGAGATCCTTGAGTTGCTTTTAAAATAAGCTACGGTTGACGATTTTGCTCAAAATATCTCCGGCAATTTACCGGGATCCTCATTGAGTAAGGTATTGAGCAGCAAATGCTATTCATCTCCTCTATTCCTGAGTTAACATCTTCACCACATTCCAAGCCGCGCGCACTCTGCGCGGTGACCACACCTGACAGGAGTATGTAATGTCCAAACAACAGATCGGCGTAGTCGGTATGGCCGTAATGGGCCGCAACCTCGCGCTTAACATTGAGAGCCGTGGTTATACCGTCTCCATCTTCAACCGCTCCCGTGAAAAAACCGAAGAAGTTGTCGCTGAGAACCCTGGCAAGAAGCTGGTTCCTCACTATACGGTCAAGGAGTTCGTCGAGTCTCTTGAAACCCCACGTCGTATCCTGTTAATGGTAAAAGCGGGCGCTGGCACCGATGCTGCCATCGATTCCCTGAAGCCGTACCTTGATAAAGGCGACATCATCATTGATGGCGGTAACACCTTCTTCCAGGACACCATTCGTCGTAACCGTGAACTGTCTGCTGAAGGCTTCAACTTCATCGGTACCGGTGTGTCCGGTGGTGAAGAGGGCGCGCTCAAGGGCCCATCCATCATGCCTGGCGGCCAGAAAGAAGCGTACGAGCTGGTTGCTCCGATCCTGACTAAGATTGCTGCAGTCGCTGAAGACGGCGAGCCTTGCGTAACTTACATCGGCGCTGACGGTGCAGGTCACTACGTGAAGATGGTTCACAACGGTATCGAATACGGCGACATGCAGCTCATTGCTGAAGCCTACTCTCTGCTGAAAGGCGGCCTGAATCTGTCTAACGAAGAGCTGGCAACCACCTTTACCGAGTGGAACGAAGGTGAGCTGAGCAGCTACCTGATCGACATCACCAAAGATATCTTCACTAAGAAAGATGAAGAAGGTAAATACTTGGTTGATGTGATCCTCGATGAAGCAGCGAACAAAGGTACTGGTAAGTGGACCAGCCAGAGCTCTCTGGATCTGGGCGAACCGCTGTCCCTGATCACCGAATCCGTTTTCGCACGTTATATCTCCTCCCTGAAAGACCAGCGCGTTGCAGCATCTAAAGTGCTGTCTGGTCCGCAGGCTAAACTGGCTGGTGATAAAGCAGAGTTCGTTGAGAAAGTTCGCCGTGCACTGTACCTGGGTAAAATTGTCTCCTACGCGCAGGGCTTCTCTCAGCTGCGCGCTGCGTCCGACGAATACAACTGGGATCTGAACTACGGCGAAATCGCGAAGATCTTCCGCGCGGGCTGCATCATTCGTGCACAGTTCCTGCAGAAAATCACCGACGCGTATGCTGAAAACAAAGGCATTGCTAACCTGCTGCTGGCACCGTACTTCAAGAATATCGCTGACGAATACCAACAGGCACTGCGTGACGTTGTTGCCTATGCGGTTCAGAACGGTATCCCGGTTCCAACCTTCTCTGCAGCCGTCGCGTACTACGACAGCTACCGTTCTGCGGTACTGCCAGCGAACCTGATTCAGGCTCAGCGTGACTACTTTGGTGCGCATACCTATAAACGCACTGATAAAGAGGGTGTGTTCCACACCGAATGGCTGGATTAATCTGAATTAGTTCACCGCTAAATGCAGGCCCGGAGCGCTCCTCCGGGCTTTTTTATTGTCTAAAAATGGGATTCAGTCAGGTCTGATAGCTGGCGTTGCACTAAATCACGATATACTGGCGTTATGCTGACCCGATACGCCAACCTACCGGCGACGTGTTCACCCTTACATGTTTAACCAGAAGAAGTTACACAACGAATGAAGATAACTATTTCAGGAACAGGTTACGTAGGTTTGTCTAACGGCATTCTGATTGCCCAGCATCACGAGGTGGTGGCGCTGGATATCGTGCAGGCCAAGGTCGATATGCTGAATCAGAAGAAATCGCCGATTGTCGATAAAGAAATTGAAGAGTATCTGGCAACGAAATCGCTGAATTTCCGCGCGACGACCGATAAGCACGATGCTTACCGTGATGCTGACTTCGTGATTATTGCCACGCCAACTGACTACGATCCGAAAACCAACTACTTCAACACTTCAAGCGTAGAATCGGTTATCCGCGACGTAACGGAAATCAACCCGAAAGCGGTGATGATTATCAAATCGACTATTCCAGTTGGTTTTACCAATTCTATTAAAGAGCAACTGGGCATCGATAATATCTTCTTCTCGCCGGAGTTCCTGCGTGAAGGCCGTGCGCTATATGACAACCTGCACCCATCCCGCATCGTCATCGGTGAGCGTTCAGAGCGTGCTGAGCGTTTTGCGGCGCTGCTGCAGGAAGGCGCCGTTAAGAAAGATATCCCAACGCTGTTTACTGATTCGACAGAAGCGGAAGCTATCAAGCTGTTCGCGAATACCTATCTGGCGCTGCGTGTGGCTTACTTTAACGAACTGGACAGCTATGCGGAAAGCCTGGGGCTGAATTCCCGTCAGATTATCGAGGGTGTATGTCTGGATCCGCGCATCGGTAATCACTATAACAACCCGTCGTTTGGTTATGGCGGCTACTGTCTGCCGAAAGACACCAAGCAGCTGCTGGCAAACTATGAGTCGGTACCGAACAACATCATCGGCGCTATCGTTGATGCTAACCGTACACGTAAAGACTTTATTGCGGATTCGATTCTGGCCCGTAAGCCGAAGGTGGTGGGGGTTTACCGGCTGATCATGAAGTCCGGCTCTGATAATTTCCGCGCGTCCTCGATTCAGGGGATTATGAAGCGTATCAAGGCGAAGGGTATTCCGGTCATTATTTATGAGCCGGTAATGCAGGAGGACGAGTTCTTTAACTCCCGCGTGGTGCGCGATCTTGATGCCTTTAAACAAGAAGCCGATGTCATTATCTCCAACCGTATGTCTGAAGAGTTAGCGGACGTGGAAGAGAAGGTTTATACGCGCGATCTGTTTGGGAATGATTAAGCGAGAGTATTAGCGCCGAACCCGGCGGTGCTGCGCTTGGCCGGGCTACGAAAGAAAAAACCCTCGTCAGAGGGTTTTTTTAGGCTTTATAAAATTCGCGATACCAGTCGACAAAGTTTTTCACGCCTTCCTTCACCGAGGTCTGCGGGCGGAAGCCCACCAGATCGTACAGCGGCTGCGTTTCCGCGCTGGTTTCCAGCACATCGCCGGCCTGCATCGGCATCATGTTTTTCTTCGCTTCAATACCCAGTGCTTCTTCCAGCGCCGTAATGTAGTCCATTAATTCCACCGGCGCGCTGTTACCAACGTTGTACACCCGGTATGGCGCTGAACTGGTTGCTGGAGAGCCGGTCTCGACGGTCCATTCGCTATTAGCTGTCGGAATGACGTCCTGCAGGCGGATAATAGCTTCTACGATGTCATCAATGTAGGTGAAGTCGCGCTTCATTTTACCGTAGTTGTAGACATCGATGCTCTTGCCTTCCAGCATTGCCCTGGTGAACTTGAACAACGCCATATCCGGGCGGCCCCAAGGACCATAGACGGTAAAGAAGCGCAGTCCGGTAGTCGGTAAGCCGTACAGGTGGGAGTACGTATGCGACATCAGTTCATTGGCTTTTTTGGTCGCGGCGTAAAGTGATACCGGGTGATCGACCGAGTCATCGGTCGAAAATGGCATTTTGCGGTTTAGACCATATACTGAACTGGAAGAAGCGTACAGCAGATGCTGAACCTTATGATGGCGGCAGCCTTCCAGAATATTCAGGTGGCCCATCATATTGGACTCGGCATAAACATGCGGATTGTCAATTGAATAGCGCACGCCAGCCTGGGCTGCAAGATGGATGACGCGTTCAATATTTTCGTTCGCAAACAGGTTTGCCATGGCTGCTCGGTCAGCCAGATCCACTTTGTGGAATCGGAAGTGCGGTGACTGTAAAAGATCGAGGCGTGCTTGCTTAAGGCTGACATCATAGTAGTCGTTAAGATTGTCGATACCCACAACCTGATGTCCCGCTTTCAATAAGCGCTCACAGACGTGAAAGCCAATAAAACCCGCAGCACCGGTAACAAGATAGATCATAATATTCCTCAATAACGCCCGCAGAGAAAGGCAATCAAACTTCTTTGCTATAGCGGGAGGGGGATCATACCCTCCAAATGAGAAAAAAGATAATCGTAATCAGTCATCACCGTTGTCACTTATTCAGATAATTCTGCCAGGATTCAGGGGGAAGAATTGGTGGCAACAGTGTGACGGTTTGGTAAAATAAAGGCATATATAAATTATAATTTTCATTTCTAATTTTAAGGTTTTTATGACTCAAGTGAGCAATGGCAGGCCGAGTGAGCAGCGTCATGACCCCGAACCGATCGATCTGATGGGTTTAGCCTTGGAACTCTGGCGGGGGAAAACGACAATCATTGCCAGCGTGGGGATTGTTCTTATACTGGCTGTGGCCTATCTGTTTGTGGCTAAGGAGAAGTGGGTCTCTACTGCCATTCTGGCAGAGCCTGATACTACGCAAGTAGACTTGTATTACAATGCGCTAAATCTGACTGGTTCTGAAAAGAAACAGACTGATAAAACAGACATTGCAACAGCAAGTGTTGTTGATGTGGGCATACTTTACAATGCCGCGTTATCAACGCTGTCAAATACGTTAGATAATCAGAACGGGGCTGAAAAGTTAACCATTGGGCAGGTGAACAAAGGCTATGACTTTCCCATGCAGGTGAAGTATGTATCAGGTAACGCAAAAGAGGCTCAGCAAAAGTTAACCCAATTTCTGGAGCAGGTTAATAGCAGTGTTGCTACAGAACTGTATACCGCTTTAAAAGGCAGTATTGACCAGCGGATCGTCATGCTGGAATCGTCTTTGAAGAATCAGACGTCAGTTGCGGAAGAGCAGCGTACAGAACGACTAAATCAGATCAAAGAAGCGTTAAAGTATGCCGAAGCGGCAAACATCACCAAACCTCAGGTGCAGCAGGCTCAATACGTAACCCAGGACACTATGTTCCTGTTGGGTAGTGATGGTCTGAAGGCAATGATTCAAAATGAGTCTACCCGCCCGCTGGGCTATTCTGATAAATATTATTTGACCAAAAATAATCTATTAGACCTTCAACACCTGAATATCGATCCGAAAATGTTCCGCACAATGCGCTACGTCCTGAAACCGGATCTTCCTGTTCACCGCGATAGTCCTAAACGCGCGATCGTGCTGGTACTGGCGGTGCTTCTTGGTGGCATGATTGGGGCTGGTATTGTACTAGGGCGTAAAGCAGTAGCTGATTACCACAGCCGTAATTAATGATGTGTAGCAGGTAATAAGAAGGGCCCATTGCACAAAGTGCAGTGGGCCTTTTTTGTTACTGATGCCGGTCGCGCAAGTTATCGATAACGGTCGTCAAATCCAGTTCCTGATCCTGCAGCAGCACCAGCAGGTGATACATCAAGTCAGAAGCTTCGTTCTTCAGCTCAAACTTATCGTGCACCGTAGCGGCCAGCGCGGTCTCCACGCCTTCTTCACCTACTTTCTGCGCGATGCGCTTGGTGCCGCTGGCGTACAGCTTGGCGGTGTAGGAGCTTGCTGGGTCGGCGGTTTTTCGCTCGGCCAGCAGCTGCTCAAGCTGATACAGGAACAGCCATTTATGGCTGGTCTCGCCAAAGCAGCTTGAGGTGCCTTTATGGCAGGTTGGGCCGATTGGGTTCACCAGAATCAGCAGCGTGTCATTATCACAATCGGGCGCGATGCTGACCACGTTCAGGAAGTGGCCGGAGGTTTCGCCTTTGGTCCACAGACGCTGTTTGGTGCGCGAGAAAAAGGTGACTTTGCCCGTTTCCTGCGTTTTGGCCAGCGCTTCCTGGTTCATATAGCCCAGCATTAACACTTCGCCGGATACCGCGTGTTGGATAACGGCGGGCATCAGTCCGTCGGTTTTTTCCCAGTCCAGTTGTTCAGTTAACATACCCGTATCTCCACGCCCTGTGCTGCCAGGTACGCTTTTAGTTCACCAATATTAATGATTTGCTTGTGGAACACCGACGCGGCCAGCGCACCGTCGACGTTAGCGTCGCGGAAGGCTTCCAGGAAGTGCTCCATGGTGCCTGCGCCACCAGAGGCGATCAGCGGTACATGGCAGACATCGCGCACTTTTTTCAGTTGTGCCAGGTCGTAGCCGTTACGTACGCCGTCCTGGTTCATCATGTTTAACACGATTTCGCCTGCGCCACGTTTTTGCACTTCCTGCACCCAGTCCAGCGTCTCCCATTGGGTAACGCGAGTGCGGCTTTCGTCGCCGGTATATTGATTGACGTGGTATTTGTCGGTGTCGGCATCAAACCAGGTATCAATACCCACCACAATACACTGCACGCCAAAGCGATCCGCCAGGCGAGTAATCAGCTCCGGGTCGGCCAGCGCCGGGGAGTTGATGGAAATTTTGTCCGCACCGAAGGAGAGAATGCGTGCGGCATCGTCGATGGACTTGATGCCACCGGCAACGCAGAACGGAATATCAATCACTTCGGCAACGCGGGAAACCCAGCTCTTATCGACTACGCGGCCATCGCTTGAAGCGGTGATATCGTAGAACACCAGCTCGTCTGCGCCTTCGTCAGCGTAGCGTTTTGCCAGCGGCACGATATCGCCGATGATTTCGTGGTTGCGGAACTGCACGCCTTTAACGACCTGACCATCACGCACATCAAGACAAGGGATTATCCGTTTTGCCAGCATTGGATGGCCTCCGTTACGTTGAATTTACCTTCCAGCAGCGCACGTCCGACAATCACGCCGCGCACGCCGGTGCCGCGTAGAGCGGCGATATCGTTGAGGTCGCCAATGCCGCCGGAAGACTGGAATGCGACCTGCGGATAGCGGGCGCAGACCTCTTCATACAGCGAGACGTTAGAGCCTGCCAGCGTGCCGTCGCGGGAGATATCGGTGCACAGTACATGCTGCAGGCCAACCGGCAGATAGGTTTCAACCAGCTCTTCCAGCGTAACGCCGGAATTTTCCTGCCAACCGCTGACCGCCACCTGTTTAGTGCCGTTTTCATCAATGCGCACGTCCAGTGCCAGCACCAGATGCTCGGCGCCAAAACGTTTAAACCAGCCTTTGACCACTTCCGGCGATTTTACCGCCGTCGAACCCACCACCACGCGAGCGACACCTGCGTCGAGCAGGGCGGCAACGTCTTCTTCAGTACGTACGCCACCGCCAACCTGAACCGGCACCTTTACGCCAGCAACCAGCGTTTTCAGCAAAGGGATCTGCCGCTGGGCCGGGTCTTTCGCGCCGGTTAAATCGACCAGGTGCAGCACTTCCGCGCCCTGCGCCGCATAGTCCTGCAGACGCGGCAGCGGGTCGTTGCCGTAGTCGCGCTGCTGACCGTAATCTCCCTGATGGAGCCGCACGACGGTGCCGTTAATCAAATCTAAAGCAGGAATGATCATCACATCTCCAGGAAGTTTTTCAGCAGCTGCGCACCTGCGCTACCCGAGCGCTCCGGGTGGAACTGCACGCCGTAAAAATTATCTTTCTGCACGGCGGCGGTGAACGGTTCGCCGTAATTGCACTGGGCGATGGTGTACTCGTTGACCGGCATGGCGTAGCTGTGGACGAAGTAAAAGTACGCGCCGTCCTCAATGCCGCGGAACAGACGATCGCCCGCTTTCGGGTAAACGCGGTTCCAGCCCATGTGCGGCAGCGGTAGACCAAAATCGGTCATCTTCGGCACGTCCTGGTCGATGATACCGAGCAGGTCAACGCCGTTCGTCTCTTCACTGCGGCGGCCCAATAGCTGCATGCCAAGGCAGATCCCCAGTACCGGCTGGGTACAGGCCTTAATCAGCTCGACCAGCTCGCGCTCACGAATTTGATCCATGGCGGCCTGCGCCGTGCCGACGCCTGGCAGAAAAAGCTTATCCGCGCGCAGCACCACCTCTGGGTCACGGCTCACCACCGGCTCGTAGCCGTGGCGGGCAATCGCTGACTTCACCGAATTGAGGTTCGCGCAGCCGGTATCCAGGACAACCACGTTCATCACAGCACTCCTTTTGAGGAGGGAAGGGTGTTGCCGTCTACGCGAATTGCCTGGCGCAGAGTACGGCCGAAGACTTTGAACAGGCTTTCTACGCGGTGGTGATCGTTTTTGCCCTTGGTTTTCAGGTGCAGCGTGATGCCCATCGCGTAAGAGAGCGAGCGGAAGAAGTGCTCGATCATCTCGGTGCTGAGGTCGCCTACGCGCTGGTAGGTGAACTCGGCTTTATATTCCAGGTGCGGGCGGCCGGAGATATCCAGCGCGCAGCGCGCCAGGCATTCATCCATCGGCAGCACAAAGCCGAAACGGTTGATGCCACGCTTGTCACCGAGCGCGGCCTTCAGCGCTTCGCCGAGCGCCAGACCGGTATCTTCTACGGTGTGGTGATCGTCGATATACAGGTCGCCCTTCACGGTGATGTTCATGCGGAAACCGCCGTGGGTGGCAATCTGATCCAGCATGTGGTCGAAGAAGCCGACGCCGGTGTTGATTTTGCTGCCGCCTTCACGGTCGAGCCACACTTCCACGTCAATCTGCGTTTCGCGGGTGTTACGCTCGATGTGCGCGTAGCGGTCGCGGCGGGTCAACTGTTCGCCGATCATCGCCCAGTTCAGCGTGTCGCGGTGATAGCGCAGGCCGGTAATGCCCATGTTTGTCGCCAGCTCAAGGTCGGTGGCGCGGTCGCCAATCACGTAGCTGTTGGCAGTGTCCATCACTTCATTCGCCAGCCAGGCGGTGACCAGCTGGGTTTTCGGCTTGCGGCACTCACAGTTGTCGGCCGGCAGGTGCGGGCAGATTAGCACATCGTCAAAAACCACGCCCTGAGAGGTGAAGATCTGCATCATCAGGTTGTGCGGGCCGTCGAAATCTGCCTGCGGGAAGCTATCGGTGCCCAGCCCATCCTGGTTAGTGACCATCACCAGCTTGTAGCCTGCTTTTTGCAGCTGCAGCAGGACCGGAATAGCATTGGGCTCGAAGGCCAACTTATCAAACCGGTCTACCTGATAGTCACTCGGTGGTTCAGAAATCAGGGTGCCGTCGCGATCGATAAAGAGAAACTTCTGGGTCATACGGTCTCCGCTTTCAAAGCGTCAATCACGCGCTGGCTCTCAGCACGAGTGCCGATAGTGATGCGCAAACAGCCGCTTAAAGAAGGTTGTTTATTTTGGTCTCGTAAGATAATGCCCTGATCCCACAAAGATTTAAATACGCTACTTGAGGCTTTGATGCGGGCCAGTACGTAGTTGGTCTCGGAATCAAAAACCTGTTCAACGCAGTCGATGGTGCGCAGCGCCTCCACCAGATACTCGCGCTCGCTTAAAATCTGCGCCACGCGCTCGCGCATCGCTGCAATTCCCTGCGCGCTAAGTGCCTGGGCGGCGATATCGGCAACCGGGGTCGACAGTGGATACGGAGCAATCACCTTCATTAATAAGGCAATCACTTCCTCGTTGGCGAGCGTGAAACCGCAGCGTAGCCCAGCCAGAGCAAACGCTTTGGAGAGGGTGCGCAGAATGACCAGGTGCGGGTACTCTGCCAGCCATCCTGCCAGCGTCGCCTGCGGGCAGAACTCAATATAGGCTTCATCGGCAACGACCAGCGCTTTATCGCGGGTCATCTCCAGCAGGGTGCGGAAGTCCTGCGGGTTAATAATCTGCCCGGTCGGGTTGTTCGGGCTACAGACGTAGACCACTTTCACATTGGTCAGGCTGTCGGCAATGGCCGGCAGGTCGAGCTGCCAGTCGGCTTTAGCGGGCACCGTACGGCACTCTACGCCGATAGTTTCGGCGCTGACGCTGTACATGCCGTAGGTCGGCGGACAGAAGAGCACCGCATCGCGGCCCGGCTCACAGAAGGCGCGCACCAGCAGTTCGATACCTTCGTCCGCACCGCGGCTGACCAGCACCTGCGTTGGCTTCACGCCCGCATAGGCAGCGTAGTTTTCAATCACCGCTTTAGGCTGACACTCCGGGTAGCGGTTCAGGGTCTGCTGGCTCAGCTCGAAAGGCACCGCCGTTGGGTATTCATTGGCGTTTAGCCAGACGTCACCTTTGCCGCCAAGGCGGCGGGCCGACTGATACGGGGTCAGGGCGCGAACGTTGTCGCGGGCTAACTGTTCAATGCTCATGCTTGCTCCTTCAGGGCGTTTACGCGCAGGGTGACGGCATTTTTGTGGGCGGTCAGCAGCTCGGCGGCGGCCAGCGTTTCAATCGTCGCGGCGAGAGCGCTAAAGCCTTCGCGGGACAGTTCCTGTACGGTCATCCGTTTCTGGAAATCGGCCAGTCCCAGGCTGGAACAGGTCGAGGTGTAACCGTAGGTCGGCAGCACGTGGTTGGTTCCGGAGGCGTAGTCGCCAGCGGACTCTGGCGACCAGTCGCCGAGGAAGACGGAACCGGCGCTGGTGATGTCGTCAACCAGCTCACGAGCGTTGCGGGTCTGAATAATTAAGTGTTCCGGACCGTAGGCGTTGGAGATAGCCACGCACTGCGCCAGATCTTTTGCCACGATAAGGCGACTGGCGGAAAGCGCCTGACGTGCAGTGTCGGCACGGGAAAGTTCGGCAAGCTGGCGTTCTACGGCCTCGGCGACGCCTTCGGCAATCTTCGCATCCGGGGTGAGAAGGATAACCTGGGAATCCGGACCGTGTTCTGCCTGAGACAGCAGATCAGAGGCAATAAAGTCTGGCGTGGCGCCGCTGTCGGCGATCACCAGCACTTCAGACGGACCGGCTGGCATATCAATCGCCGCGCCGTCGAGACGCTGGCTGACCTGACGCTTCGCCTCGGTCACGTAGGCGTTGCCTGGCCCGAAGATTTTATCAACCTTCGGAATGGATTCGGTGCCTAGCGCCAGTGCGGCAATCGCCTGCGCGCCGCCGACCTTATAGACGTTTTCTACGCCGCAAAGCTGCGCGGCATACAGGATCTCATCGGCAATCGGCGGTGGTGAACAGAGCACCACTTTTTTGCAGCCAGCAATGCGAGCCGGGGTGGCCAGCATTAATACAGTCGAGAACAACGGCGCGGAGCCGCCTGGAATATAAAGGCCAACCGAGGCGATAGGGCGGGTAACCTGCTGGCAGCGCACGCCTGGTTGGGTTTCGATATCCACAGGCGGCAGGATCTGCGCCGTGTGGAAGGTATCGATATTGCGAACCGCCGCCTGCATTGCCTGCTTGAGTTCATCACTCAGGCGGCTGCTAGCCTGTTGAATTTCTTCTGCGGTGACTTTCAGCGCACCGACCTCGGTTTTATCGAACTTTGCGCTGTATTCACGCAGGGCGCTGTCGCCGTTGGCTTTAACGTTTTCCAGAATCTCGGCCACCGTGCGGGTAATGCTATCGGAGGCAGAGATGGCCGGGCGCATTAGCAGCGCTTGCTGTTGTTCGGGGCTACAGCTGTTCCAGTCAATCAGGGTATTGAAGCTCATGGCGATTACTCCATCATCTTCTCAATCGGCAGCACCAGAATAGAGCTGGCACCCAGGGACTTCAGTTTTTCCATGGTTTCCCAGAACAGGGTTTCGCTGCTCACCATGTGCATCGCGACGCGCTGCTGATCGCCTGCCAGCGGCAGAATAGTTGGGCGTTCAGCACCTGGCAGCAGGGCGATTACTTCATCCAGACGCTCGGTTGGCGCGTGCATCATGATGTATTTCGATTCGCGGGCCTGAATCACGCCCTGAATACGGGTTAGCAGGCGGTCGATCAGCTGCTGTTTCGCTTCGCTCATCTCGCCGTCGCGCTGAATCAGGCAGGCTTTAGAGCGGAACATCACTTCCACTTCACGCAGACCGTTGGCTTCCAGGGTTGCGCCGGTAGAGACCAGGTCGCAAATGGCGTCGGCAAGGCCAGCGCGCGGAGCAACTTCGACAGAACCGTTCAGCAGGCAGGATTTAAAGCTGATGCCTTTCTGGTCGAGGTAACGCTTCAACAGGTGCGGGTAAGAGGTGGCGATACGTTTGCCGTCGAGGGCGCCCGGGCCGTTCCACGCTTCATCCGCCGGGGTGGCGAGAGACAGTCGGCAGCCGCCGAAGTCCAGGCGACGCAGGGTAAAGTAGCGCGGGTCTTCGCCCTGTGCGCGGCGGCTTAACAGCTCTTCTTCCAGCACGTTTTCACCGATGATGCCGAGGTCAACGACGCCGTCCATAATCAGGCCAGGGATATCGTCATCACGCACGCGCAGGATGTCGATTGGCATGTTCTCCGCCATCGCAATCAGGCGTTGAGTGTGGAGATTGATTTTGATGCCACAACGGGCCAGTAATTCGCGTGAATCATCGCTCAGGCGACCTGATTTCTGCATAGCTATGCGTAAACGGCTGTTATCTAACATTCTCTATTCCTCATTACCCTGCTGAATTTGGTTCAAAAAAAAGCCCCCGGAAGATATCTTCCGGGGGCTCTCTTGCGTTCATGCACCACTGGAAGATCTGAATGTCTCCCAGCACACATCGCCTGAAAGACTAGTCAGGGTGATGGTGATGATGGTGGTGTTTAAATTGAACGCGGCTCATAAATTTCTCGTTGAATGACTATTCACTTGATGTCTTTTAACCTAAACCACTTTTGTCATTGAACGCAAGCGCTTTTTACATTCATTAAATCAATTCATGTAGCGACTATAAATTGTCAGTTTTATCGTGGTGGCGTAGCCTTATAAAGGTAGTGCGGCAAGAACCAGGAGATAGCGCAATGAAGAAAGTGGCAATCGTCGGTTTAGGGTGGCTGGGTATGCCGCTAGCGCTGTCGTTGATGGCGCGTGGCTGGCAGGTGACCGGCAGTAAAACGACTGAGGACGGCGTGGAAGCAGCACGGATGTGCGGGATTGATAGCTATCCGTTGCGGCTCGACCCACAGTTGGTATGCGAGGCCGATGACCTCGATGCCTTAATGAACGTTGATGCGCTGGTGATTACCTTACCGGCGCGTCGTAGCGGCCCGGGGGAAGATTTTTACCATCAGGCGGTGCAGGAGATCGTAGACTCGGCGCTGGCTCACCATATCCCGCGCATTATCTTTACCAGTTCGACCTCGGTATACGGTAATGAAGAAGGTACGGTCAAAGAGAGTACGCCTCGTGACCCGGTGACCGCCAGCGGCAGGGTGCTGAAAGAGCTGGAGGACTGGCTGCATCAATTGCCGGGAACCTCGGTTGATATTCTGCGTCTGGCCGGGCTGGTAGGGCCGGAGCGTCATCCCGGCCGTTTCTTTGCCGGAAAATCGGCACCGGACGGGCAGCAGGGGGTAAACCTGGTGCATCTGGAAGATGTGATTGCGGCTATTACGTTGCTGTTGCAGGCACCAAAAGGCGGTCATATATACAATATCTGTGCGCCACAGCATCCTGCACGCGGCGTTTTTTATCCGCAGATGGCACGTGAGCTTGGACTGGCGGTACCCGTATTTAGCGACAGCGGTAAAGGGCAGGGGAAAATTATTGACGGTAGTTGTATCTGTCGCGAATTAGGCTTTGAATATCAATTCCCTGACCCATTGAGAATGCCTCTGGAGTAGCGTTTCATTGACATTTGGCGATGACGTAACCGCTGTCGCCAAATCATTTAACATATAAATAGAAACACATTTTGCATGGTTATTGGTTATGGTAGCCAATTGCGTTTTAGCAAAAAGTGCTATAAAAGTTAGCGCCGCTTTAGAGATTGCTTGTTAATCAGCCGGTTGGATGAGAAGTCGCATTATTACTTCTCTCGCTGGCTTGTATTTTTACATTCGTTTGGTGCAAAATATGTCGAATGTAAAAAATGAGACTAACCGACGTGATTGCCACGTCGGTTATTTTTTTACATCAAAACAACCATCCAATAAAAGAGGCCGGGCTTCGTACCGGATAGATATTTACTTAAAAAACGACAGTTGTTGTCGCTGAGGAAACAGAAAAAAAATGGGGCAATTTTTCTTTTTTGCACCGGCAGTCGCCGCACAGGAGACTCACCGTGTCAAATAACGTTACTCCAAACACCTCTCGCGTGGAATTGCGTAAAACGCTTACGCTGATTCCGGTTGTCATGATGGGCCTGGCCTATATGCAGCCAATGACGCTGTTCGATACGTTCGGTATCGTATCTGGCCTTACCGACGGTCACGTTGCAACGGCGTATGCCTTTGCGCTGATCGCGATTCTTTTTACAGCGCTAAGCTACGGTAAACTGGTTCGCCGGTTCCCGTCTGCTGGCTCTGCATACACCTATGCCCAGAAATCCATTAGCCCGGTCGTTGGCTTTATGGTTGGCTGGTCATCGCTGCTGGACTACCTGTTCATGCCGATGATCAATATTCTGTTGGCTAAAATTTACTTTGAAGCGCTGATGCCTTCTGTACCATCGTGGATCTTTGTTGTCGCGCTGGTGGCCTTTATGACCATCTCTAACCTGCGCAGCATCAAAGCCGTGGCGAACTTCAACACGCTGATTGTGGTTCTGCAGATGGGTATCGTGGCGGTCATCGTTGGCCTTATCATTTACGGTGTGATGCACGGTGAAGGCGCAGGTACGCTGACCAGCACCCGTCCGTTCTGGTCTGAAGGTGCGCATGTGGTGCCGATGATTACCGGCGCAACCATCCTGTGCTTCTCGTTCCTGGGCTTCGACGGCATCTCTTCACTGTCTGAAGAGACCAAAGATGCAGAACGTGTGATCCCGAAAGCAATTTTCCTGACCGCGCTGATTGGCGGGATGATCTTTATCGGTGCATCTTACTTCCTGCAGCTGTACTTCCCGGATATCTCCCGCTTCAAGGACCCGGACGCGTCTCAGCCTGAAATCATGCTGTACGTTGCGGGTAAAACCTTCCAGTGGGGCGTGCTGATTTTCTCCAGCGTGACCGTTCTGGCATCGGGTATGGCGGCACATGCAGGCGTATCACGTCTGATGTACGTGATGGGTCGTGACGGCGTGTTCCCGAACAGCTTCTTCGGCTATGTGCATCCGAAATGGCGTACCCCAGCGTTTAACGTACTGCTGGTTGGTGCAATTGCACTGCTGGCGATTAAGTTCGACCTGGTGACCGCAACGGCGCTGATCAACTTCGGCGCACTGGTGGCATTCACCTTCGTTAACCTCTCCGTGATTTCGCAGTTCTGGATCCGTGAGAAGCGTAACAAGACGCTGAAAGACCACTTCCAGTACCTGGTACTGCCAGTGTGCGGCGCGCTGACCGTTGGCGCACTGTGGATTAACCTGGAACAGAGCTCAATGATTCTGGGCCTGATTTGGGGCTCCATCGGTCTGCTGTACCTGGCGTGTGTGACCAAGCGTTTCCGCAACCCGGTTCCGCAGTACGAAGACGTCGCGTAAACCGCGAGCGTGAAATAATGAAACCGGAGGCCATGTGCCTCCGGTTTTTTTTGGTCTGAGTAAAACAGAATTAATAACCTTCAGGAATAATATAGAGCTTTTGGTTATTGGAGCCGAAAGGCGGGCTCAGGAATAATTTTACGACTGATAATATTGGGTTAATTAATTCTTATGTTGCACATGATAATAAGCGGAATAGTCTGCGGCGCACTGCTGGGGTTCGTCATGCAGCGCGGTCGCTTCTGCCTGACGGGCGGCTTCCGCGATATGTATATCACTAAAAATAACCGCATGTTCTACGCGCTGCTCATTGCTATCTGCATTCAAAGCGTAGGCGTTTTTGCGCTGATCCAGCTCGGTCTGGTGCAGTACGACGCTGGCGCGTTTCCGTGGCTGGGGACGGTTGTGGGTGGCTTTGTCTTTGGGATCGGTATTGTCTATGCCGGTGGCTGCGCTACCGGGACATGGTATCGTGCTGGGGAAGGGCTTATCGGCAGCTGGATTGCGCTGGTGACCTACATGGTGATGAGTGCGGTGATGCGTTCTCCCCATGCCGCTGGCCTGAATAAATTCCTCGGTGAACATACCACGGCGCATAACGGTATTGCGGAAACCCTCAATATCTCTGTCTGGCCGATTATCGCGCTGCTGGTGGTGGTGACGCTGTGGTTTGTGCGCAAAGAGCTGCGTAAACCAAAGTTGAAAGTGGCCTCATTGCCGCCGCGCCGCAGCGGCCTGGCGCATTTGCTGTTTGAAAAACGTTGGCATCCCTTTTTCACCGCGGTGCTGATTGGCCTGATTGCATTACTGGCGTGGCCGATGAGTGAAGCGACCGGCCGTATGTTCGGTCTGGGTATCACATCACCTACCGCCAATATTCTGCAGTTCCTGGTCGGCGGCGACAGCAAGTATCTGAACTGGGGTGTGTTCCTGGTGCTGGGTATTTTCATCGGTTCCTTTATCGCCGCGAAAGCCAGCCGCGAGTTCCGTGTGCGTGCCGCTGATGCGAGTACCACGCTGCGCAGCGCCGGTGGCGGCGTGCTGATGGGCTTTGGCGCCAGCATTGCCGGCGGTTGTTCGATTGGTAATGGTCTGGTCATGACCGCGATGATGACCTGGCAGGGCTGGATTGGCCTGGTATTTATGATCCTTGGCGTGTGGTGCGCGTCCTGGGTGTTGTATGTTCGCCCGCAGCGGAAAGCCAAACTGAAAACCGCGACGGCATAAGGAGTTAAAGATGGTTGTGAAGAAACTGGATGTGGTTACCCAGGTGTGCCCGTTCCCATTAATTGAAGCCAAAGCGGCGATGGCTGAACTGGCAAACGGCGACCAGTTGGTGATTGAGTTTGACTGTACCCAGGCGACGGAAGCGATTCCACAGTGGGCGGCAGAAGAGGGCTATACGGTCACGGATTACCAGCAGTCCGGTGATGCGGCCTGGACCATCACGGTACAGAAGTAAATACGTCGCCCGGTTGGGCGACTATTGCTGAATGAAGGGTAGGCCTGATAAGCGAAGCGCCATCAGGTCATTTGGCGCAGATTGCCGGATGGCGGCGTTGCCTTATCCGGCCTACAAATTAAACAATCTCCTGCGCGTACTGATACAGCGCTTTCAGCAGCGACAGCTTTTCCGCATTCCCTTCATACTGCCCGTAGAGCATTTCGAGCTCCTGCGCATAGGCCTGTAAAAACTCTGGCGTAAAGATCTGCCGACGGTGCTCTAACCAGCGCTGCTGCTCGCTTTCATCCAGCGTGCCGGGGAAATTGCGCGCCCGGTAGTTAAACAGCAGTTTCTCAATTCGCTTATCGGCGAAGGTGATATCCAGTGCCGGAAGATTGCGTGGCTCGGTCTCGAGTACGATTTTCATTGCCGTTCTGTCGGCATCGCTGAAGAAGCCGTTATAGAGTTGGGCATCGACGTTTTCTGACGGCACAAACGGCTCGGCTTCGGCAAAAATGGCTACCGCTTTCTCGCGAACCTGCGGGTTCTCACGCAGCTTTTTCAGATTATCCAGACAGTGCTGGCGGTTGATTCCCAGACGGTCGGCATCTTCCGGGCGCAGGGTGTTGGCCTGGGCCAGCACCGGACATTTGTTCAGGTGCACCAGCTTGATAGGGATCGGGGAATTATCGCCAAGATCGGCTTTGGCGGTATAGAGACGCTCGCGCAGCGTATCCGCATCCAGATCCAGCAATGGACTGATCTCGCCGGCAAGATCCACCATGATCACCGCGTTGCGGTTATCTGGATGCCACGCCAACGGCGCTACCCAACTGGTGTTGCCGCGCCAGGCGCCGAACATGCCGGAGACATGCACCAGCGGTTTCATCTGTGGCACGTCAATCAGGGTCATCAGCTTGTTTTTGCCGCGATAGGCGTAGAGATAATCAAACAGCTTCGGCTGCTGTGTTTTCACCAGTTTTGCCATCGCGATAGTCGCGTAAACGTCGGCCATCGCATCGTGGGCGTTGCTGTGTTCAATGCCGTTGGCTTTGGTTAAATGCTCAAGACGGAAGCTTGGCAGGCCGTCGTCGTTCTCCGGCCAGTTGATGCCTTCCGGGCGCAGGGCGTAGCAGGCGCGCATCACGTCCAGCAGATCCCAACGCGAGTTGCGGTTCTGCCAGCTCCAGGCGTACGGGTCATAGAAGTTGCGATAGAAGATATTACGCGTCACCTCATCGTCGAAGCGGACGTTGTTATAGCCCACCACGCAGGTATCCGGCACGGTGAAGATATCGTGGATACGCTTAGCAAACGCCGCTTCGTTATCGCCTTTGGCCCGCGCCTCCTGTGGCGTAATGCCGGTAATTAACACCGCTTCAGGCTGCGGCAGATAATCCTCCGCGGGCTTGCAGTAAAAAACCTCAGGCTCACCGATTATCGTGAAATCCTTATCGGTACGAATGGCGGCGAATTGCGCAGGGCGATCGAGGGAAGGGCTGGTTCCAAAAGTTTCGTAGTCGTGAAACAGGAATCCCGGCGCGCTTGAAGTCTCTTGCATGGCGTTAACAGTGTCCGTCTATGGCATTTGAGGTTCATGGTAAACGATTTGGCGGTGCATCAGAAGGGCGTTAACCGAATCTGGAAGAGGGCGCGCAGGGTATTTTTTCGTGTCCAGATAGATACATGTCATATTTTCTTGCAATTTAAGCCTGTCACAAAGCACGAACTTCCGTAAAAAGGACGACGAATTTGTGAATGTTGAGGATTTACCGTTGAAAGCCCGTTTTCTTATTGCCGTTTCTTTGCTCGCTTCGAGCGTTTCTTGTGCCTTTGCTGGCGAATCCGCGATTCCTTCCGTTACCCCGCCACCGATTAAAGCCGGTGCCTGGGTGTTAATGGACTACACCACCGGGCAGATCCTGACCGCCGGTAATGAGCACCAACAGCGTAACCCAGCGAGCCTGACCAAGCTGATGACCGGCTATGTGGTTGACCGTGCTATCGATAGCCACCGCATAACGGCAGACGATATGGTGACCGTGGGTCGCGATGCCTGGGCGGCAGGTAACCCGGTGTTTGATGGTTCTTCACTGATGTTTCTCAAGGCGGGCGATCGCCTGAGCGTCCGCGATCTGAGCCGCGGCCTGATTGTCGACTCCGGCAACGATGCCTGCGTGGCGCTGGCGGATTATGTGGCGGGTGGTCAACCACAGTTCGTGAAAATGATGAACGACTACGTGCAGAAACTGAACCTGCGCGATACCCATTTTGAAACCGTTCACGGCCTGGACGCACCGGGCCAGCATAGCTCGGCCTACGATCTGGCGGTGCTCTCCCGCGCGATTATTCACGGCGAGCCAGACTTCTATCACATGTACAGCGAAAAGAGCCTGACGTGGAACGGTATCACCCAGCAGAACCGTAACGGCCTGCTGTGGGAAAAATCGATGCACATCGACGGCCTGAAAACCGGCCACACTTCCGGGGCGGGATTTAACCTGATCGCATCATCGGTAGACGGCCAGCGTCGTCTGATTGCCGTGGTGATGGGGGCCGATAGCCCGAAAGGGCGCGAAGATCAGGCGCGTACGCTGTTGCATTGGGGCCAGCAAAACTTCGATACCGTGCAGATCCTGCAAAACGGTAAGAAAGTCGGCTCCGAGCGTATCTGGTACGGCGATAAAGAGAATATCGCGCTGGGTACCGACCAGGATTTCTGGCTGGCGCTGCCAAAGGCGGAAGTGCCAAATATTAAAGCAAAATATGTGCTGGATACTAAAGAGCTGGATGCCCCGATTGCCGCACACCAGCGCGTCGGAGAAATCCAACTGCTCGACCGCGATAAGGTTGTCGCGCAGTGGCCGCTGGTGACGCTGGAAAGCGTTGGCAAAGGTGGGCTGTTCTCACGCATGAGTGATTATCTGCACCATAAAGCCTGACCCGGTGTCGTGTAGCCCGGACGAGGTGCGCTAGCACCGACCCCGGGGCGGCTCGGTGCCACTCCCGGCACCGCGATGCTCGGCCGGGCTACTTTCTTGATGCAGGAGCAGGTACAATTCGCGCTTTAGTCTTGTCGGAGAGTGGGTGTGCGTCCGGATAAGTCACTCAGTCCTTTTGAAATTCGTTTATATCGTCACTATCGTACCGTGCACGGGGCGCGTATTGCGCTGGCCTTTGTCCTGACCTTTTTGATAGTCCGCCTGCTGGGCGTGCCCGATGGCTCCTGGCCGCTGATCACGCTGGTGGTGGTGATGGGGCCCATCTCCTTCTGGGGCAACGTGGTGCCGCGCGCGTTTCAGCGTATCGGCGGTACGGTGCTCGGTTCTGCCCTGGGCCTGATCGCCCTCAAGCTTGAGCTTTTCTCCCTGCCGTTGATGCTTATCTGGTGCGCCGCGGCGATGTTCCTGTGCGGCTGGCTGGCGCTGGGCAAAAAGCCGTATCAGGCGCTGCTTATCGGCATTACTCTTGGCGTAGTAGTTGGCGCACCGGCTGGAGATATGACCACCGCGCTGTGGCGAAGCGGCGACGTTATCTTCGGCTGCCTGCTGGCCATGCTCTTTACCGGTATCTGGCCGCAGCGGGCGTTTATTCACTGGCGTATCCAGATGGCCTCGTTCGTGACGCAGTTTAACCGTATCTATCAGGCGGGACTGTCGCCGAACCTGATTGAGCGTCCACGGCTGGAAAAGCATCTGCAAAAAGTCCTCAATGACGTGGTGAAAATGCGCGGCCTGATTACGCCTGCCAGCAAAGAGACGCATATCCATAAGGGCATTTTTGAAGCTATTCAGACCGTCAGCCGCAACCTGGTTTGCATGCTGGAGCTGCAAATCAACGCCCACTGGGCGTCACGCCCGGGCCACCTGCTGATGCTGAACGCCCATACGCTGCGCGAAACCCAACTGATGACACAGCAAACGCTGCTGGCGATTGCCCATGCGCTATACGAAGGCAACCCGCGTCCTATCAAAGCGAACAGCGAAAAGCTCAATGAAATCGTCTCGGAGCTGCGTCAACTGGTGCATGAGTACAAAGATGACCATCTGGCTGAGACGTCCATTCATGGCTACGTCTGGTTGAGCATGGAGCTGGCGCGTCAGCTGGAATTATTATCCAGCCTGATGTGTCGCGCATTGCGTAAATAAAAGGCAGATGCACACGCTTTTACGCCAGGTTGTTTCGATTCAGCTAGATTTAGGGTTATGATGAACCCAAAGTAAAAATGATTGTTTGCTACAACGGCAGTACGAAAAATCATACAGGTTGAAGGGTATATGACTAATGTGTACCTTATCGTGTAGCCGTTGTTTAACGAATCCGAGTCTCAACATATCAGGGGTATAAAAATGGAAACCACGAAACCTTCGTTTCAGGACGTACTGGAATTCGTACGTTTGTTCCGTCGTAAGAACAAACTGCAGCGTGAAATTCAGGACGTTGAGAAAAAGATCCGTGACAACCAGAAACGCGTGCTGCTGCTGGATAACCTCAGCGACTACATCAAACCAGGCATGAGCGTTGAAGCTATTCAGGGCATCATTGCCAGCATGAAAGGCGACTATGAAGATCGCGTTGATGATTACATCATCAAAAATGCTGAGCTGTCCAAAGAACGCCGCGACATCTCCAAGAAACTAAAAGTGATGGGCGAGCAGAAAGGCGAGTAACCGTCATTAACGGGTGGCTGCGCCAGCGGCCACCTGGTCCTTATTTTATTCCTCCCTGCACACTCTCTTCTTCGACCTTTCGACAATCCAGTGACATCGCGAGCAATGCGGAGTATAAAGCTTTCTGTTTGATATATTAGCCACGGTTATGTGGGAACGTGTTGATATCAAAGGATCTCGCCAACAATGCAGCAACATCTGGAAGCGCAATCATGATACTGGTGACCGGCGGCGCGCGCAGCGGAAAGAGCCGCCACGCGGAATCGTTACTCAGCAAATACCCCCGGGTTTGCTATATCGCGACCTCACAAATCTTCGACGCCGAAATGGCCGCACGCATCCAGCATCATCGGGACGACCGTCCTGCACACTGGCGCACCGAAGAGCGCTGGCAACATCTTGCCGACATCATCACGCCTGATAACGATCCTACCGAAGCTATTCTGCTGGAATGCATCACGACGCTGGTCACCAATATTCTCTTTGCCTCGGGAAACGAGGAAGAGATTGAGCACTGGGACTTCGCGGCGCTTGAAGCACAGGTCAATGGCGAAATCGATGCGCTGATCGTGGCCTGCCAGCGCTGCCCGTCGCCGATTGTGCTGGTGACCAATGAAGTGGGAATGGGCATCGTGCCCGAAAATCGTCTGGCCCGGCATTTTCGCGACATTGCCGGGCGCGTAAATCAAAAGCTGGCGCAGGCGGCAGATGACGTCTGGCTGGTGGTATCAGGGATTGGAGTCAAAATAAAATGAGTCGACTGTTTTTCGCCACACTCTCCTTTATGAGCCGTCTGCCGGTGCCACAGCGCTGGTCGCAGGGGTTGGATCTGGATCGCTACGTTAGCGGCGTCATTACCTTTCCGATTATTGGTCTGCTACTGGGGGCGATAAGCGGTCTGGTCTTCATCATTGTGCAGAGCTGGTGCGGTATTCCTCTGGCGGCATTCTTTAGCGTTCTGGCGCTGGCGCTGCTGACCGGCGGCTTCCATCTCGATGGTCTGGCGGACACCTGTGACGGCGTTTTCTCCGCGCGTCGGCGCGAGAAGATGCTGGAAATTATGCGTGATAGCCGGTTGGGCACCCACGGCGGTCTGGCGCTGATCTTTGTGCTGCTGGCCAAAGTACTGGCGGTCAGCGAACTGGCGCTGCGCGACACCCCTATGCTGGCGGCGATCGCCAGCGCCTGTATCGCCGGTCGTGGTGCCTCGGTACTGATGATGTATCGCCACCGCTATGCCCGCGAAGAGGGGCTGGGTAATCTGTTTATCGGTAAAATCAGCTTCCGCCAGACCTGGGTGACGTTAGTCATTGCAGGGGCGCTGGTCACCGCCATGCTGGGCGTACATGGCCTGAAAGCGCTGCTGGTGGCCTTTATCGGCGTCTTTATTCTGGGCCAGTTGCTGAAGCGTACGCTGGGCGGGCAAACCGGCGACACGCTGGGCGCAAGTATCGAGTTAGGCGAAGTGATTTTCTTGCTGGCGCTTTTGTAAGCCAGCGTATGACTACGTGGGAATAATAATGCAAACAACACTGGCTTCACTGCTGTCGACTATTCCAGAAATGGACAGCGCCGCGATGGCGCAGGCGCAGCAGCATATTGATGGGCTATTAAAACCAACGGGTAGCCTCGGGCGTCTGGAAGCGCTGGCGGTGCAGCTTGCGGGCATGCGCGGCCTACAGGGCACGCCGTGCGTTGATAAAAAAGCAATTCTGGTGATGTGCGCCGATCACGGCGTCTGGCATGAAGGGGTCGCCATTTCACCGCAGGTGGTGACCGCGATTCAGGCCATGAATATGACGCGCCACAATACCGGTGTTTGCGTTCTCGCGGCACAGGCAGGCGCGGACGTACATGTGATTGACGTGGGCATCGATGCCGACCCAATCCCAGGCCTTATCGATATGAAAGTGGCACGCAGCAGCGGCAACATTGCTCAAACGGCGGCCATGACGGCCGAGCAGGCGCAAACCGTGCTGCTGTCGGCAATTAACTATACCCGTAGCCTGGCAGAGCAGGGCGTGACGCTGTTTGGCGTGGGTGAACTGGGTATGGCTAACACCACGCCGGCCGCCGCGGTAGTCAGCGTGCTGACCGGCAGCGAGCCGGAGGCGGTGGTGGGCATTGGCGCCAACCTGCCTCAGGCGCAGCTAACGCATAAAGTGGATGTGGTTCGTCGCGCTATTGCGGTGAACCAGCCCAACGCCGCTGACGGCCTTGAGGTACTGGCGAAGGTCGGTGGTTACGATCTGCTGGGGATGACCGGCGTAATGCTCGGTGCTGCCTCGTGCGGCCTGCCGGTGGTACTGGACGGCTTCCTGTCGTACGCTTCTGCACTCGCGGCCTGCCGCATTGCGCCAGCCGTGAAGCCATACTTGATCCCTTCCCATTTCTCCGCCGAGAAAGGCGCGCGCATTGCGCTGGCGCATCTGGAACTGGAACCGTATCTGCATATGGAGATGCGTTTGGGTGAAGGCAGCGGCGCAGCAATGGCGATGCATATCGTTGAGTCAGCCTGCACCATGTATAACCGCATGGGGACGCTGGCTGGCAGCAATATCGTGCTGCCAGCGTAAGGGCTATTTCCCCGCCATTTGTTGTAAAAGCCATTCGCGTAGCGCCGTAATATCCTGGCGCTGCGCGTTCTCTTCGGTGGCCACCAGATAGTAGTTCGCGCCCGGTAGTGACATGTTGAAAGGCATCATGAGCACTCCACGTTGCAGTAAATCCCTCGCCAGCAACTCGCTGGCAATCACCACGCCTTGTCCCGCGACTACCGCCTGCAGCGCATGCGTTTCATCGCTGAAGGTCAACCCCGCCTGCAGATTTAATGCCTGAGGCCCATAGCGCTTTTTCCAGTTTGCCCAACTAGGTTCATCGGCCGGAACATGGCGATTTTCCACGTGAAACAGGGTGACGTTGGCTAAATCTTCGGGCTTTTGCAGCGCTAGCGCGGGGCTTGCCACAACGATAAAACGGTCTGTATGCAGGAGAGTGCAGTGCAGCGAGGATTCCGGCATTTCACGATAACGGATAGCCACATCAACGGTACGCTGGCTGAGATCGACACGCTCGACGCTGGTATGCAGCCGCAGATCGATGGTCGGGCATTCCGCTTTGAAGTCTGCAAGCCTCGGAACCAGCCAGTGGGTGAGAAAATTAGAGGTGGTGGTGATCGTCAGTGCGGGTGGTTGGTGGGCTTGCAGCACCTGCGCCGTAGCCTCTTCCAGCGCGCTGAAAGCGCGTTGGGTACCGGCATAGAGCACTTTCCCGCTCTCGGTCAGGCTAACGCCCTGAGCGCTGCGTTCACAGACCCGGCATTCCAGCACTGACTCCAGAAGTTTTATCTGATGGCTGACCGCCGTCGCACTCACGCCGAGGACGTCCGCTGCGCGCTTGAAGCTGAGCTGTTCCGCCAGCGCATGAAACGCTCTTAGCGCGCCGAGCGGTGGCAATCTGACTTTTCTCATGGCTGAGTTTTTCTCATCTATGGCTGAAAACTATGCGTTTGTTTTACCTGTTATAGAAGACGTAGTCTACCCAGCATAAGTAAGAGGGTGAATTAATCTCATGCTAATGCCGAAGGGGAAAACGATGAGCGTATGGATAAGTGGTACTACGCCGGGAAGTCGTAAGACTGCAGAGAGGGCGATAGCGATAAGCGCTGCGGTTGCCGGTGCTGGCCTACTGGCGAAGCTATCAATAGCGGTAAGCGTCACTCAGAGTCTGGTTCAGCTTTTTGCGCTGGGCCTGAGCTTTGCGGTAGGGATGATGCTGGCAAGCACAGGCAGTGTGGTGCGCCACGGTTTTCCGCTTTCGGCGGTGGGGTGGCTGCTGGTGCTGCTTAGCCTGCTTGGTGGACAAACGGGGCTGCTGCTATTGCCGGGAATCGTCACCGGTGGCCTGGGGCTGGGGTTGGCTCATGGGCGATTGATGGCTGACAACCGAATTGTCAATGCGCTGAGCAGCGTGGCAGCGTTAGTTGCAGTATTGCTTATCCAGGCCAATTCGGCGCCGGGTATAAATGGCTACGGGTTTGCCTTTGCGGTTGTCATCGATTTAACGCTGCTCGGGGTGGTGCTGGTGCGAATTGCTGAAACGGAGAGAAAATAGAAAGCAAAAAGCCTGCTTAGTTTCCTAAGCAGGCTTCTCAAATATGGCTCCTCTGACTGGACTCGAACCAGTGACATACGGATTAACAGTCCGCCGTTCTACCGACTGAACTACAGAGGAATCGGTGTGGAGTCGTATCTTAGCGGCGAAAAAATTTTTGTCAAACATCAATTCTGGTCTTGTGACGCGACTGCCTATTCCATCAACAATTTGTCGCCATTCCAGACAAAAATTAAGGAAAAATGTTTTGCAGGATCGGGAATTCTCCATCATCATTTGAAATGGAGTTTCAACTTTCTGATCTAAGGCCCATTTTGAACGTCACCACCGCACTTCGCCAGGCCGTTGCCCGCACGCCCTGGTACAAAAAACGCAAAAGTTATCGAGTTCTCTTCTGGCGTGAAATCACCCCCCTTGCTGTACCTATCTTTCTGGAAAACACCTGCGTTTTATTGATGGGGGTATTGAGTACCTTCCTCGTCAGTTGGTTGGGTAAAGAGGCGATGGCGGGCGTGGGTCTTGCCGATAGCTTCAACATGGTGATCATGGCGTTCTTTGCCGCGATAGACCTCGGGACGACCGTGGTGGTCGCCTTCAGTCTCGGTAAGCGTGACCGTCGTAAGGCGCGAGCGGCGGCACGGCAATCGCTGGTGATCATGACTCTGTTCGCGACCATCCTGGCGGCGGTTATCCACTATTTTGGTGCCGGGATTATTAATATCGTTGCCGGTGATGCCACCGAGGAAGTGAAAGGACTGGCGCTGACCTACCTTGAGCTGACCGTGCTGAGCTATCCGGCGGCAGCGATTGCGCTTATTGGCAGCGGCGCGCTGCGTGGGGCAGGGAATACTAAAATCCCGCTGATGATTAACGGCGGGATGAACATCCTCAACATTATTATCAGTAGCTTCCTGATTTACGGGGCGTTCTCCTGGCACGGTATGGGGTTTGCCGGGGCAGGGCTGGGGCTGACCATTTCCCGTTATATTGGCGCGGTGGTCACCATCATTGTGCTGATGGTTGGCTTTAACCCGGCGCTGCGTATTCCGCTTAAAAGCTATTTCAAGCCACTCAATTTCGCCATTATCTGGGAAGTGATGGGGATTGGTATTCCGGCAAGCGTCGAGTCAGTGCTGTTTAACAGCGGTAAATTGCTGACGCAGATGTTTGTCGCCGGGATGGGGACCGACGTTATAGCCGGTAACTTTATCGCCTTCTCCGTGGCGGCGCTGATTAACCTGCCGGGGAACGCCCTGGGTTCGGCATCCACTATTATTACCGGTAAGCGGCTGGGGACCGGGCAGCTTGCCCAGGCAGAACGCCAGCTACGCCACGTGTTCTGGATGTCGACCATCGTCCTTACCCTGATAGCCTGGGGGACGGCGCCGTTTGCCGGATTGTTCGCGTCGTTCTATACCCACGAGCAGGACGTCAAAGACGTGGTGAAAATTCTTTTGTGGATGAACGCTGCCTTTATGCCAATCTGGGCCGCCTCTTGGGTGCTGCCAGCGGGCTTTAAAGGGGCGCGAGACGTACGCTTCGCCATGTGGGTCTCCATGCTCAGCATGTGGGGCTGTCGCGTGGTAGTAGGCTACGTGCTGGGTATTCTGCTGGGTTGGGGCGTGGTCGGCGTCTGGATGGGGATGTTCCTCGACTGGGGCGCGCGTGCGGTGCTGTTCTACCGTCGCCTGATAACCGGCCGCTGGGCGTGGAAATACGCGCCGGCAAAGAAAACGGACGCCGCGTAACAGCCTGATTGCGGTGAAAATCGGCAATAAAAGTCAGTTTTCAGCCGAATCGAAGAATAAATCGGCAAACGAATTATTTTGTGCAAATCAGGCTTTGACAACAATGGGGCACATCGATAATATGCGCCTCGTTCACACGATTCCTCTGTAGTTCAGTCGGTAGAACGGCGGACTGTTAATCCGTATGTCACTGGTTCGAGTCCAGTCAGAGGAGCCATATTTAAGAAGCCTGCTTAGGAAACTAAGCAGGCTTTTTTCTTTTCTGCGTTTGATAAAAAAAGCCGGACCAGAGTCCGGCTGATATTGTCTTAACGGAACGGCGGCTCGTTAAAGGTCCGCAGCTTACGGGAATGCAGACGATCGCCTTCCGCGCGCAGCAGGTCGATGGCCCGAATGCCAATTTGCAGATGTTCGGAAATCGCCCCTTCATAGAAACGGTTCGCCTGACCGGGCAGCTTAATTTCACCGTGCAGCGGTTTGTCTGATACGCACAGCAGCGTGCCGTATGGCACGCGGAAGCGGTATCCCTGAGCGGCAATGGTCGCACTCTCCATATCAATCGCCACGGCGCGACTCAGGTTGAAGCGCAGCGCCGACGCGGAATAGCGCAGCTCCCAGTTGCGATCGTCGGTGGTAACCACCGTCCCGGTACGCAGTCGCTGTTTGACCTCTTCGCCCGGCATCCCGCTCACCTGCTTGGTGGCGTCGTACAGTGCGCGCTGCACCTCGGCAATGCTCGGGATTGGAATATCCGGTGGCAGTACGGCGTTCAGCACGTGGTCGTCACGCAGATAGGCATGTGCCAGTACATAATCGCCAATCGACTGACTTTCACGCAGGCCGCCGCAGTGGCCGATCATCAACCAGACGTCTGGACGCAGCACCGCCAGGTGGTCGCAGATATTTTTGGCGTTCGACGGACCTACGCCGATGTTAATTAAAGTGATCCCTTGTCCATCTTTGGTGATCAGGTGCCAGGCAGGCATCTGGTGCTTCTTCCACGCCAGATCGGAAATAGCCTCTTCCGGCGCTTCGGTATCGGCGGTGATCCAGATCCCTCCCGCGCAGGAGAGCGACACGTACGGGCTATCAGGATCGAGAATCTGACTGCAGCCCCAGCGCACGAACTCATCGACGTAGCGGGTGTAGTTGGTGAACAGTACAAACGGCTGGAAGTGTTCGACCGGAGTGCCGGTGTAGTGACGCAGGCGCGCCAGCGAGAAGTCTACGCGGCGGGCGTCAAAGTGCGACAGCGGATAGAAATCGGTGGAGTGGGTCAGGCCATCCGCGGTTTCATCGCCAATCTGCGACAGCTCGGTGGTGGGGAAAAAGCGCGTCAGGTCAGCGCTCATCGAGCGATCGAGATTCAGGCCATCGATCACGTACGGATAGGGGATTTCATGCTGCGACAGGCCGACTTCAATATGGGCGTCGTAATCTTCGTGCAGCAGGCTTAGCTGCTCTAGCAGGTAGCTGCGGAACAGCACCGGGTGCGTGATGGTAGTGGTGTAGCAGCCGGAGTGGGTAAAGCGGCCAAACGCGCGGGTTTTCTGCGCCTTGTGCGCGTTGCCGCTCCAGGAGACCGAAAGCTGAGGGTAAACAAATAGCCCGTTTGCCCGCGCTTCTGCGCTTGGTAATGAACGGTCGTCAATAAACAGACGGATAGCGTCACGTAATGCACTTACCGATTGATCGTACAGCGCCTGGAGTTTCTCCAGCGCTTGTTCTGGGGTCAGACTCACGCCCGTATTACTCATCGTTCGCTCCTTGTGTGCGGCTTTTCCCGATAGTATGCCAGCCGATGATGAAACAAAAGCGTAAGCCGGTTTCAATGTAACAACTGATTAACCTTTAACCGGGTGATTTCTCATCCGGTTAAAGGCTGCGTGTCGGAGTAAAAAAGCTATAATCAACCGACATCTGCTGTGATTTGAGGAAAGGGAAATGAAACCTCGTGTAAAACTCTTGTGTGCTTTCGCGCTGGCACTCTGTAGCCAGGGCGCGCTGGCTGTGACCTATCCGCTTCCTCCGGAGGGGAGCCGTCTTGTGGGCAGCACGTTGAATATCACGGTGCCGCAGGATAACCACCTGCCGCTGGAGGCCTTTGCAGCGCAGTACGGGCAGGGGCTCAGCAATATGCTGGAGGCGAATCCGAACGTGGATGTCTTCTTGCCAAAATCGGGTTCCACGCTGGTGGTACCGCAGCAGCTAATTCTGCCAGACACGGTGCGTCGGGGAATTGTGGTTAACGTCGCGGAAATGCGCCTTTATTATTATCCGCCAGAGGGTAACACCGTTGAGGTTCTGCCCATTGGTATCGGCCAGGCAGGGCGAGAAACGCCGCGTAACTGGGTGACGACCGTCGAGCGCAAACAGGAAGCACCGAGCTGGACGCCAACGCCAAATACCCGTCGTGAATACGCCAAACGCGGGGAAAGCCTGCCTGCGTTTGTCCCGGCCGGGCCGGATAACCCGATGGGCCTGTACGCTATTTATATTGGTCGGCTGTACGCGATTCACGGTACCAATGCGAACTTTGGCATTGGGCTTCGCGTCAGTCAGGGCTGCATCCGCCTGCGCAATGATGACATCAAGTATCTGTTCGATAACGTGCCGGTCGGCACGCGCGTGCAGATTATCGACCAGCCGGTGAAATATAGCGTTGAGCCAGACGGCAGTCGCTGGGTGGAGGTGCACGAGCCATTATCGCGCAACCGCACAGAATATGAGTCTGATAACAAAGTTCCGTTGCCTATTACGCCTGCGCTGCGTAGTTTTACTCAGGGTGAAGGCGTGGATGGTAGTCGGGCAAGAGGCGCGCTCGAAAGGCGCTCCGGCATGCCGGTCAATATCAGCACCTCGCATAACGCGTTGTAAGCCTGTCTATATTCAACGCCAAAAGCCCGCGATTTGCGGGTTTTTGACTTTTTAACCAGGGTTGGCAAAAGGAGCATTGAATGAGTGATGTCGTGAACTGGGGCGTGCTGGGCTATGCCCGAATCGCAAAAAATTCCATTATTCCGGCGATTCAACGTGCCGATAACGCGCGCGTCTACGGCGTAGCGTCGCGCCATCAGGATGAACTGCCGGTGGGTGAGTGGCAGAAAAGCTACGGCGATTACGCTGCGCTGTTGGCCGATGAGGCCATTCAGGCGGTGTATATCCCTCTGCCTAACTCACTGCACAAAGAGTGGGTGATCCGGGCGCTGGAGGCGGGTAAACACGTGCTGTGCGAGAAGCCAATTGGCCTTACCGCCGACGAAGCGCGCGATATGCAGCGGGTGGCGCAGCAGCATAACCGCCTGCTGATGGAAGCCTTTATGTATCAGTACACCGACCGGGTACGGGTTATTAAACAGGTGCTGGAGAGCGGTGAGCTGGGTGAGTTGCGCCATATTAACGTTTCGTTCCGCTTCTTCCTCGACCGGCCTGGCACCATCAAAATGCAGCCCGCGCTCGGCGGCGGGGCGCTGTATGACGTTGGCTGCTACCCGGTGAACTTTATCGGTATGGTGACCGGACGCCTGCCGGTGAGCTGCAAAGCGGTGAGCGAAACGGATCAAGGGGTGGACACCAATCTCTCCGCGCTGCTGCAATATGACGATGGCCTGATTGCCAATATTCACTGCGGCTTTAACGCCTTTGGTCGCAACTATGCGGAGATTATTGGCAGCAAAGGGATGCTGATTATCGATAAGCCCTTCCTGGATGATGCTGGCGCGCTGGAGCTGCACACCCGCGAGGGCGTACGCGAGCTGCCGGTGAGCGAGTCGGACCGTTACCAGGCTGAAATCCGCCACTTCTCCAGCGCGATCCTCAACGAGCCGTCGCGGCTGATCCCGCTGGATGAAACCGTGCGTAATATGCAGGTGCTGGATATGATTCGCGCCGCGCTGTAGTGGGTAACGCCCGGCCGGTATCGCGCCGCCGGGCTTTGCTATCGGGCAAACTTTTTCGAGCCGATAACGCAGAGGATCACCCCAAGCGTAATCAGCATCATCAGCGGATTCACCGCCTCGTGCAGCAGCAGGGCGCTCAGCGCCAGCCCTAAAAACGGCTGCAAAAGCTGGAGTTGGCCTACCGCGGCAATTCCGCCCTCCGCCAGACCTTTGTACCAGAAGATAAAGCCAATCAGCATGCTGAACAGCGAGACATAACCGAGCGCCAGCCACGCCTGACCCGTAATAGCACCGGGATCGGCAGGTAACGCCAGTAACGTCGCTAACAGCATCATCGGCAGCGATAAAATCAGCGCCCAGCTAATCACCTGCCAGCCGCCCAACTGGCGCGTCAGCGTGGCCCCCTCCGCATAGCCCAGCCCACAGACCACCACGGCGGCAAGCATCAGCAGATCGCCGGTTAACGATGCGCTGGCGTTTTGTGAGAGAGCAAACCCCGCGACTAGCAGGCTCCCCAGCAGCGAGAAGATCCAGAACGCCGGATGAGGCCGCTCCCGCCCGCGCAGTACGCCAAAAATCGCCGTAGAGAGCGGCAGAAGTCCAAGAAAGACGATCGAGTGCGCCGCCGTGACGTAGCGTAGCGCCATGGCGGTGAGCAGGGGGAAGCCCACCACCACGCCGAGTGAAACGACCAGCAGCGGAAAAATTTGCCTGACCGTGGGGCGCCGCTCACGAAAGATGACAATCAGCGCCAGGGCGAGAAGCCCGGCAATCGACGCCCGCAGAAAGGTCAGAAAAAACGGGTCCATAGGACCGACCGCGATACGCGTTGCGGGCAATGAACCGCTAAAAATCACTACGCCCAGCAGCCCGTTAAACCAGCCGGATGCTGTGTGTGTTAGAAATACCGCAGCCTTCATTTTGTCCACCTCACCGTTGAGTCATTAACAGCGCGATGGTAGTTTTCTTAATCTAATACAATCAAATTATTGTCATGGATACATTGTATGAAGGCGCGATACAAAACGATCGTCGACAGATATGCCGCGCGGATACGCGATGGACAACTCGCAGCCGGAACCCGGCTATACACGCACCGGCGGCTGGCGGCGGAGGAACGTATTTCTCTTGCCACTGCCACGCGCGTTTATGCCGAACTGGAGGCGATGGGGCTGGTTAGCGGTGAAACCGGGCGCGGCACGTTTGTGCGTGAAATTACCCTCGCGGCGGGTCATGGCGTGGATCAGCAGGCGATGATGCCGGGCGTGTGCGATCTGAACTTTAACTACCCGTCGCTGCCGGGTCAGGGGGAGGAGTTGCGCGACGCACTGCGACAGCTCGCCTGCGTTGGCGATATTGAATCGCACCTGCGCTACCAGCCCCATGCCGGGCGTAAAGCGGATCGCGAGATTGCCGCCCGATACTTTGCGAGCCAGGGTTTTACCCCTGATTCTGACCATATTTTGCTGGTTAACGGCGCCCAACATGGGCTGGCGGTCACGGTAATGGGGCTGCTACAGCCCGGTGATGTAGTGGCGGTAGACGCGTTAACCTACTCCGGATTTAAGGCGTTGGCGGCGCTGTATCACCTCGAACTTCTGGCGATCCCTTCGCTTATCGATGGCCCTGATCTTGAAGCTCTCGATACTCTCTGCCAGCAGCGCCATGTACGAGCGGTCTACACCATGCCAACGTTGCATAACCCGCTAGGCTGGGTGCTCAGCCACCAACAGCGGCAGCGGCTGGCCGCTATTGCCCGTCAGTATGATCTGCTGATTGTTGAAGATGCCGCCTACGCTTTTTTAGCCGAACAACCACCTTCGCCTGTTGCCTGCTACGCGCCAGAAAGAACGGTCTATATCAGCGGATTTTCAAAGAATGTGGCGACCGGATTGCGCGTTGGCGTAGTGATTTGCCCCGGCTCGCTAAAGCCGGCGCTGGAACGAGCCATCCGGGCGACCACCTGGAATACACCCTCGCTTATCACCGCGTTGATGAGCCACTGGATTCAGGACGGCACGGTGGCCCGGACGACGGTCTTAAAAAGAGACGACGCCTGTCAACGGCAGGCGCTGGCTCGCGAATGTCTGCACCCGTTGCCCTGTATCGGCCACCCAAACTCCTGGTTTGTCTGGCTACCGCTGGCCGATGAGTGCCGCGCTGACCGCATCGTGAAGGCGCTGATGGATAACCATATTCTGGTCTCCACCGCTGAACCGTACTCTACTTCAATCAACGTCCCGCAGGCATTACGCATCGCACTGGGTTCGGTGCCGATGGCGACTCTGCGTGGGGCGCTGGTGGCGGTGAGGGAAGCGGTGGAGTATGAGATGAGTCGGTAGGAAGGTGAAATGCTTAACGCTTAAGCGCTGCGGGCTGATTTACGCAAGGCAAACGCAGAAAAGCAAAAAGCCCGCTCGAAAGCAGGCTTTTTAAATTTGGCTCCTCTGACTGGACTCGAACCAGTGACATACGGATTAACAGTCCGCCGTTCTACCGACTGAACTACAGAGGAATCGTGTGAACGGGGCGCATATTATCGATGTCACCCCGGCTTGTCAAAGGGTGAAAAGCGCTAATAAGTTCGTTTGCTGACAATTTCAGCAATTCCATGCCATTTGCTGTTTTTTTGACTGTTCTGCACCGTGAAAGTGCAGAATTACCCCTTATGGGGCAGATCACAAACTTCTGATAGCCGCAAAAAAGGGCCTGAGCGATAGGTTTACACGGTTTTACTGGCAATTTTAAAACTGGCAAGCATCTTGCAACTCCTCCGATTACTTAACGCCAGCGTGGCAGTGATTCCGAACCGGAGGCAAAAATGAACTTAAGACGGCTGAAGTACTTTGTAAAAATCGTCGATATCGGCAGCCTGACTCAGGCCGCTGAAGTGTTGCATATCGCGCAGCCTGCGTTGAGTCAGCAGGTGGCGACGCTGGAAGGGGAACTGGATCAGCAGCTGTTGATTCGTACCAAGCGCGGCGTCACGCCAACGGAGGCGGGCAAAGTGTTATATACCCACGCCCGGACAATCTTACGCCAGTGCGAGCAGGCGCAGTTAGCGGTGAACAACGTGGGTCAGACCCTCAGCGGCACGGTGTCTATCGGCCTTGCGCCAGGTACGGCGGCGTCATCTATTACCATGCCGCTGTTGCAGGCGGTGCGTAACGAACTGCCGGAAGTGCTGGTTTATCTGCATGAAAATAGCGGTACCGTGCTGAACGACAAACTGCTGAACGGTCAACTGGATATGGCGGTGCTTTACGATCGTGCGCCGCTGGCGGGGATCGTCAGCCAGCCGCTGCTGAAAGAGGATCTTTATCTGGTCGGTACTCGCGATTGTCCTGGTCAAAGCGTCGATCTCACCGCGGTGGCGGAGATGAACCTTTTCCTGCCACGGGATTACAGCGCCGTTCGCGCCCGCGTTGATGAAGCCTTCTCGCTGCGTCGATTAACGGCAAAAATCATTGGTGAAATTGAGTCTATCTCTACGCTGACTGCTGCGATTGCCAGCGGGATGGGCGTGACAGTATTGCCAGAATCGGCGGCGCGTTCGCTGTGCAGCGCGGCAAACGGCTGGATGGCGCGGATCACGACCCCGTCGATGAGCCTGCCGCTGTCGTTAAACGTGTCGGCGCGTGGTCAGCTGAGCCCACAGGCGCAGGCGGTGAAAGAAATCCTGATGTCATTGGTTAGTCGCCCTATGCTGGAGAACCGCGAATTACTATTGGTGAGCTAAGCTTATATTCCATTCAGATATAACTTGCTGGTTTTTATTATTTGTTCACAAGGGCATCAGACTTTAACAATAGTTCAACGTCTGATTGACCCGGAGAGAAGCGTGAACTTCCAGCAGCTCAAAATAATTCGTGAAGCGGCACGGCAGGATTACAACCTGACCGAAGTGGCCAATATGCTTTATACATCGCAGTCTGGCGTAAGCCGACATATTCGTGAGCTCGAAGAAGAGCTGGGGATTGAGATTTTCATCCGTCGCGGTAAGCGCCTGTTAGGGATGACGGAGCCGGGTAAAGCCCTGCTGGTGATTGCCGAACGCATACTGAACGAGGCCAGCAACGTCCGACGTCTGGCCGATCTCTTTACTAACGATGAGTCCGGCGTGCTGACAATTGCCACCACGCATACCCAGGCTCGTTATAGCCTGCCGCCGGTGATCAAAGCGTTCCGGGAAATTTTCAAAGACGTGCGCCTGGAGTTGATTCAGGGCACGCCGCAGGAAATTGACGCGCTGCTGCACAACGGCGAGGCGGATATCGGCATTGCGAGTGAGCGCCTCAGCAACGACGCGACGCTGGTGGCCTTCCCGTGGTTCCGCTGGCATCACAGCCTGTTGGTTCCACAGGCTCATCCACTTACTCAAACCTCACCGCTGACGCTGGAGGACATCGCCCGCTGGCCGCTCATTACCTATCGCCAGGGGATCACCGGGCGTTCCCGTATTGATGAAGCCTTTAACCGCAAGGGACTCACGCCGGATATCGTACTGAGCGCACAGGACTCCGATGTGATTAAAACCTACGTTGAGCTGGGGCTCGGCATTGGCCTTGTGGCTGAGCAGTCTGGCGACCCACAGGAGTCCGGCAGCCTGGTGCGCCTGGATACCCATCACCTGTTTGATGCTAATACCGTCTGGCTGGGGCTTAAGCGCGGGCAGCTGCAGCGCAACTACGTGTGGCGCTTTATTGAGCTCTGTAATGCCGGACTGTCGCTGGAGGAAATTAAGCGGCAGGCGATGGAGCTCGAAGAGTCGGTACTGGATTACCAGATTTAACGCCGCGCCCCTTGGGGCGCGCTGCTTCTTACCTCACCATGTTGTTTCATCTCATCTCCTCATCATATTCTGAGCCAGAAAACTGGCGCCTGGTTTAGTCTATGTTTAAAAGGCACATCGCAGGATCGCAATTGGTCTTACGATAAACCCTTCATGAACAGAGAGATAATCCGGATAGTACTATGGCAATGATGCGTGTAACCCGACTGCTGAATACGTCTGGTAAGAGACTTATCTCATGGGCAAAAAAAGCGCTTATCGGCGTGATAGTCGTCATCATTGTCTTTTTCATCGGTCGTATCTACGAATCCCAGCGCGGCCCGGCGCTGCACCGCTGGCATACCTGGACGGCGGATGAAATGACCGCCGGTGAGATTGATAACGCGACGTTTGCTGACTATCAGGCGCGGGAAGCGACGATTTTCCGCGATATGAAAAATAAGATTACCGACACGTTGAACGCTGATGAAAAAACGGCGATTAATCGGTTTTACGCCCAAAGCCTGGTCTATCCGGATAAGTTTCAGCCGGACTGGAATCGCTCCTTTATTCTGCAGCCAGAGGGCAAACCCCGCGGTGCTGCAGTGCTGCTCCACGGCCTGACGGACTCTCCGTACAGCGTACGCTATCTGGCACAACGGTATCAGCAGCAGGGGTTTATTGCCGTTGTCCCCAGACTACCGGGGCACGGTACCGCACCAGGGGCATTAACCGGCGTTGACCGCGAGCAGTGGATCGCGACAACGCGTATGACCGTGCGCGAAGCGACGCGGCTGGCGGGAAATGATGTACCGCTGCATATTGTCGGTTACTCCAACGGCGGAGCGCTGGCGATGAAATATGCCCTTGATAGCCTGGATGATAAATCGCTGCGTCGGCCGCAGCAGATAATCCTGCTATCACCGATGATCGGTGTGACCGCCTTTGCCCGTTTTGCCGGGCTTGCCGGACTGCCCGCGATATTCCCTGCCTTTGCTCGTGCGGCGTGGCTTAACGTCGTGCCGGAGTTTAATCCTTATAAATATAACTCGTTTCCGGTTAAGGCCGCGCGCCAGTCGTGGCTGTTATCTCAGGCGCTGCAGCAGCAAATCGTGCAGGAATCGCAAAATAAGCGGCTGGATGAACTGGCGCCGGTACTCACGTTTCAATCGGTAATGGACTCCACGGTGAGCACCCGGGCGGTGGTGGATTCGCTCTATCGCTATTTGCCGGATAACGGCAGTGAGCTGGTCATTTTTGATATTAACCAGGCGGCGAATTTACGCGCGCTGTTCAGGCCATCGTCCTACTCGGCGGTGAACACCTTGCTGCCGCCTGCGCCAAGGTTATACACGACCACGGTTATCACCAACACCGCGCCGGACACCAATCAAACGGTGTCGCGCTCAACGGAGGCAGGCGCTCTGACAGAGACCGTGACGCCTCTGCAAATTGCCTGGCCGCAGGATATGTATTCGTTGTCGCACGTGGCGGTGCCGTTCCCGCTGACCGACTCACTTTATGGCCGGGACCCGCAGGAGAGAAATCGTTACGGCATCAGTCTGGGCACAATTTCGCTGCGCGGAGAGACGGCTACGCTGAGCGTGGGGCTGGATACACTGATGCGCGTCACCTCCAACCCCTTTTTCCCATGGATGATGGCGCGGGTTCAGCAGCATATTGCCTGTAGCGACCGGCCTGATGTTATCGCCTGTCTCCGGGATGCCGTGTCAGAACAGAGCAAGGTGCAAAAGGGTGCGGAGCGCAATCCCGGCGAGCGCGCCGGTGGCGGCGTAGCGGAACAGACGAACGAAGCGGGAACTTACGCCCAGAAAAATACCGATACCGGGAAGGTCGAAGGTCTGAACTAACAGCCCCGCAGAGGCGTTAATCTGGCTCACGGTGATTTTCCCCTGCTGCACCAGTTCAGAGACGACGCCAAAGTAGGCCGTGCCGCCAGCTACGCATTTGACCAGCGCGGGGAGCACGAAGTTAACCGGAATATGCAACCACACCAGTAACGGCATCAACAGTTGCTGGAGCATCTCAATCAGACCTGCCGACTTCATTACGCCAACGATAGCCAGCGACAGGATAAGCATGGGTACTGCGCCAAGCGCCAGACGAATGGCGTCGGAGCCCGCGCTGTTAATCACCGAAATAATCCCTTGATTGTTTTTCTCTGCGTCAGGTAATGCCTCGGCTCGGGCGTTCTCGACCACCGATAGCCGACGCCCCGTGACGTGCCAGGTAACCGCAGCAGCGCACAGTCCGCCAGCAATTGAGATAACGATGGAGGCCAGCCAGTGCAGGCCAAACGGCGTGAGTGGATAGAAGACGTTGCCCTGGCCCATCGCGAAGAGCATCGCCAATGTAGCGGCCATCTGCCGGTCTGAAACGCCGCGTTTGTCCATAATGGCGAGGGTGGCGAGCGGGGCGGCAAAGCTGACGAAGTTCATCTGGATCATGGCGAAAGCGCTCATTCCGGTGAGACCAAACGGCTTAAGCAGCGGGGCGAGCCAGCGTACAATAACGTCCAGTACGCCGCGCACTTCCAGATATTTCATGACGATGAGCATAACTACCATGATCGGCAGCAGCGTATAGAGCGCTACATCGACGGAGGTTTTCCCCGCCGACATAATGATGCTGATGAAGTCCATCAATTTCTCGGTGACAACGAACAGAAAGGATAATGAGCGTCATCATAATCCTCGTGGGGAGGAAATGAAATTGTCGTTACGGACTAATCTGTCCTGAAAGGCGCGGTGAACTGTACTGCGGTTTGGCAAATGCAGAAAAGCAAAAAGCCTGCTTAGTTTCCTAAGCAGGCTTCTTAAATATGGCTCCTCTGACTGGACTCGAACCAGTGACATACGGATTAACAGTCCGCCGTTCTACCGACTGAACTACAGAGGAATCGTGTGAACGAGGCGCATAGTACTGGCCCCCGATAATTGTGTCAACACTAAATTTAACTCGCTGATTCGAATGGCTGAATTTAGCGCAAGATGTTGTTTTAGTGAACTACTGGGGGATTTTCATCCTGTTCGTTGTTATCACGCAACCGCTGCAGTGGATCCTGGCGATAGAAGCCGCAGAAACGCTGCCACAGTGCCGGGAAGCGCGGGGCGAAAAGTTCAGGTGCGCTGAAAAAGTATTCAGAGAGCACGGCAAAGCACTCGGCGGGGTCGGTGGCCGCATAGGCATCGATACTGGCCGCGTTTTCGCCAACTAAATCAATTTCATCCTGAATGTTATTCATCGCAGCATGAAGGTCATGCTCCCAGCCTGCGACTTCGCGCAGCGGGATAAAAGGCACGCCGCTGGCGCGATCGCCATTGCGGGTATCCAGCTTATGCGCCACTTCGTGAATGATGAGGTTAAAACCGGAGGCATCGAACGAGTCCTGAATATCCAGCCAGTTGAGCACAATCGGCCCCTGCTGCCAGCTTTGACCAGACTGAACAACGCGCTGATTGTGCACCAGGCCGATGTCATCTTCCCATTCGTCGTCAACGATAAAAGGCGCCGGGTAGATCAACACTTCATGGAATCCGTCGAGCCACTCGATCCCGAGTTCCAGAATCGGCAGACAGAAGAGCAGGGCAATACGCGCCTCGATGATAGGCTCCGCCGTCAATCCTTGCAGAAACACCAGCCGTTTTTGCTGTAAAAAACGGTCGGCCAACTGTACCAGTTTGACCTGCTCGTCGTCAGACAAATTCGCTAATAGGGGGATCGCCAGAGCTTCCGCCCACGGTAAGTCGGTTATCTCGGCAGTGTCACTTGCTTTCCAGGGCCATTTAATCATCGTTTTGCTCGCAAACTCGTCACTTGAACGCAATTGAAGAGACTTGGTCTGTTAAAATGCCAAATAACCTGGCATGATGGCAACCATCAAAACGGAGAGATGCCAGAGCGGCTGAATGGACCGGTCTCGAAAACCGGAGTAGGGGTAACTCTACCGGGGGTTCAAATCCCCCTCTCTCCGCCACTTTTCAACGAGTTATATCCCCCAGGTTCTCCAGTAAATATCCCTTTTCAAACCGTCCGTAGAATATTTTCGTAACCGTCTACCGTCACTTCATTCTGTCTGCAATTGTGACATTGAACACAGGAATATCGCGTTTTCCACGTATTACCTGGATCGATTCAATTCGCTTTACCCGCATTCCGTCTACCTAGCGCAAAACACATCATCGGCAGCGGCAGGGTCACAATCAGCAGCATCCACAGCAGCGTATATACCGCATCTACGCCGTCGTTTTGCAGGTTGGTATAGAGTTTGACCGGGATCCCTTGAGGAAAATAGGCGAAAATCATCACAATGCCAAACTCACCGACGGCCCGCACCCAGGCAAGGGTGACGGCAGAAGCAAGGCCGGGAAAGGCGATGGGGAGCGTGAGGTAGCGAAAGCGATTCCAGCCCGAAGCGCCGAGAGTCTGGCCGGCTTCGAGTATATCTTTGGGCACGGTAACGAATGCTGAGCGGGCGACCACGATAAAGTAGGGCAACGAGCCGTATATCTGCGCCAACACGAAGGCTGCTGGATTGTTGACCAGCGTCACGCCAAGTTTTGAGATCCACGTGCCGACTAAACCATAAGGCCCCAGCGCCGAGACCAGCAGGATGCCCATTGCCAACGGCGGCGTGAGCAAGGGGATCATCACCAGCAATTCACCCAGTAAACGGCGGCGTCCGCGCGCCTGCGAAAGCCACCAGGCAACGGGCAGCCCAATGGCGACAGTGATGCACAGCGCCACGCCTCCTAGCCCCATTGACACGGCGATGGCATCTCCGTCACGCCAGGCCAGCTGTAAATGGTGCCACGGCGTAACGCTAACCAGGGTAATAAAAGGAATGCTTAGCAAGAGAATAGCGGGCAGGGAGAGCCAGCCCGCTATTCTGGCTGGGCGGTTTAGCGGGCGTATAACGCGTCCCCTTTTGGTTCCGCGTAACCATACTGTTTAAACAGCGCCTGACCCTGTGCACTTTGCATAAATTTGACGAATTTTTCGCCTTGATCCACGCCGTTAGGCGCATTTTTCAGCACCGCGGCGTAGAACACCATCGGCTGGGTATGCAGAACCTGGTCTTTGCCCTGGGCGTCTTTAATGGTGAAGCTGACGGTGTCATACCACTGTTTTGCCATGGCCGGATTGCTCAGGTTAATTTCATCCGGCAGCGCCACATACGGCAGGTGTGCGGAGCGGATTTCGCTCTCATAGCCCGCGGCGGCGTCCACCTGACCGCTTTCAAGACGGGAGATCAGGCCGCCTTCCTGGTGGGTTTGCTGTGGATTTTGCAGGCTGCCGAGGATTTTCATCGCGATGCCCGGCTGCTGGTAATATTTCTCCGCCAGCATCAGCGTAAAGACGATGCTCTGACCTTTCGGATCAACGTACGGGTCGGTGCGCCCGAAGCTGATATCTTTTTGTGCCAGCAGATTAAGCCATGAGCCATCGTGTTTCTGATTGGCGGCGGCAAACTGAGCGCCATATTTTCCTTTTGGATTGTACGCTACCACCATGCTGGTGCTGGCAACGGGCACGGCTTTATCAATCAGCCCGGCATCTTTGAGGATCTGCATTGGACCTGGGTTGATGGAAACAAACACATCGGCCTCAATCTTGTGGCTGGCTAGCAGGCGAGCCATACCGTATGCCCCCTGACCTTGCCCTTGATAGTCACCGTTATCGGCTTTACTGAACGCAGGACCAAGCCCCTGATCCATGACTTTACCCATTGAACCGGCGTAGGTGACGCGGATGTCTTTTGCGAACACCGCTGGGGTGCATACCATCAGCGCCAGAATGCCGTACTTCATTTTTCCTGAAACCATCGACTCATCTCGTTATGTAGTTTTTTACATATCGATTTTTCATGAAAAAGGCGGTGCTGGCAACGACGATGAAACGGTCGTTGAGCTTAAATTGAAAAAATACTCACTATGGAGTAAATCCTGTGTCTAACTGTTTCTAAATATTAATGTTTTAGGGTGATGTTAAATTATAGAATGACATGATATTGAGATTTTAATATTTAAAAATGGTGATAAATATGACTGCGATACTTGCCTTGCTGAATTATTCGGGAATGACGAGCATTAAAGATGTTATTTTTTGTAGTGCATGAAATGAAATTAGTCAAATTAAAAAGATTATTTTAATTTATTGATTTAAAAGGATTAACTCTAATATTGAAAACCATTTTTTATCTGGGTTTTTTCCTTGCGCAATGATGATTCCTGGTTATGTTTTTATAGGGTGAGGAAAAATATCGTATCTCAACCAATTACCTTCTGGGGTTATATCAAATACTGCACAATCGAGGGTCATAATGAAAATAAAGCTTATTGTCAGAAGCCTGGCGCTGGCAGGTTTTATGTCGACAATTATCCTCCCGGCCTATGCCGACGTGACGCCGAAAGAGGCGACGGATACCACGCAAAAAGCTAACGATGCACTCTTAACTCAGCTGCCTTTCTCTGACAATACCGATTTCACCAATGCCCACAAAGGCTTTATCGCCGCGCTGCCAACCGACGTGATTAAAGGCGAGCAGGGCAACGTTATCTGGAACCCTCAACAGTACGCCTTTATCAAAGAGGGCGAAAAAGCCCCGGCTACCGTCAACCCGAGTCTGTGGCGTCAGTCGCAGCTGATCAACATCAGCGGGCTGTTTGAAGTGACCGATGGCGTCTACCAGATTCGCAACCTCGATCTTTCCAATATGACGATTATCGAAGGGAAAGAGGGGATCACCGTTGTTGACCCACTGGTCTCGGCGGAAACCGCCAAAGTAGGCATGGATCTGTACTACAAAAACCGTGGCAAAAAGCCGGTGGTGGCGATCATTTACACCCACAGCCACGTTGACCACTACGGCGGCGTGCGTGGGGTAGTGGACGAAGCCGATGTGAAATCCGGCAAAGTTAAAGTGTACGCACCGTCCGGCTTTATGGAAGCGGCGGTGGCGGAAAATATTATGGCCGGAAACGTGATGAGCCGCCGTGCCAGCTACATGTACGGCAACCTGTTAAAACCGGATGCGAAAGGGCAGGTTGGTGCAGGGCTGGGTACCACCACCTCGGCTGGGACCGTCACCTTAATTGCGCCGACCAATATTATCGATAAAGACGGGCAGAAAGAGACGATTGATGGCCTGACGTATGACTTTATGCTGGCCCCTGGCTCAGAAGCGCCGTCTGAAATGCTGTGGTTTATTGAAGAGAAAAAGCTTATTGAATCGGCAGAGGACGTGACGCATACGCTGCACAACACCTACTCACTGCGCGGCGCGAAGATTCGTGAACCGTTGCCATGGTCGAAGTACATCAACGAAGCGATCGTCCGCTGGGGGGATAAAGCGGAAGTGATTATGGCTCAGCACCACTGGCCGACCTGGGGTAACGAGAATGTGGTCAACCTGCTGAAGAGCCAGCGTGACCTCTATCGTTACATCAACGACCAGACGCTGCGCATGGCAAACGAAGGGCTGACCCGCGATGAAATTGCCGCTAACTTCAAGCTTCCGGACAGTCTGGCGAATACCTGGGCCAACCGTGGTTACTATGGATCGGTGAGCCACGATGTGAAGGCGACCTACGTGCTGTACCTCGGCTGGTTCGACGGCAACCCGGCGACCCTCGACGAGCTGCCGCCTGAAGAAGCGGCGAAGAAATTTGTCGACTATATGGGCGGCGCTGAGGCGATTCTGAAAAAAGCCAAAGAGGATTACGACCAGGGTAACTACCGCTGGGTGGCGCAGGTGGTCAGCAAAGTGGTCTTTGCCGATCCGCAAAACCAGGATGCGCGTAACCTGGAAGCCGATGCGCTGGAGCAGCTGGGTTATCAGGCCGAATCAGGTCCGTGGCGTAACTTCTACCTGACCGGCGCGCAGGAGCTGCGTAACGGCGTGGTGAAAGGGCCAACGCCGAATACCGCCAGCCCGGACACGGTGCGCGCGATGACGCCAGAAATGTTCTTTGACTATCTGGCCGTGCACATCAATGGTGAGAAGGCAGGGAATGCGAAGTCGGTGTTTAACATCGCTCTTGGCAACGATGGCGGCAAATATAAGCTGGAGCTGGAAAATGGCGTGCTGAACCATACCGCCAACGCGGAAGCGAAAGATGCCGATGCGACGCTGACCCTGGATAGGGCAACCCTGAACAAAATCATCCTGAAAGAGGAAACGCTTAAACAGGCTGAAGATAAGGGCGAAGTGAAAATCAGCGGCAACGGAGCAAAACTCGACGAGATGCTGGGCTATATGGACAAGTTTGATTTCTGGTTCAATATCGTCACGCCATAACCCTGTAGGCCGGATGGCACTAAGCTTATCCGGCCTACCGCCAGGACAAGCTTTTATTGGTTTGAATTTAAACAACGTTGCGCTTTATGGCACATCTGCCGATGTGCGTAAATGCAACGTTGTGTCATTTTTACAGGTAGGACTATGCAGAATTTACCGCCGATTCGCCCGGAGCAGAGCATTCAACGATTGACGGCGCTGCTGCAGCCGATAGCCGAAAAAATGAAGGTGGTTCCCCGTAAACGGATGACCTGGACGCACAAAAACCAGCCGCAGCTGTTTCTCTTTCTTGAAGGCGAACTCTCCATCTTGCGAGCGTCAGATGGCCTGCTGATTGTCACCGTCTATGACCCCCATCTGTTCGGTATTGCCGAGATGATCCAGCCGGTACGCGGCCATTTGCTGCGGGCGGAGTCGGAGTCAACCATTCTACGCGTGGATGCACAAACGGCGATGCAGATGTTCCGCGAAGAGGGGGTATGGGAAGATGTGGCTTCGGTGTTGTCGTATCACACCGCCTATCTTTTTTATCGTGACGCGCTGGTGGTGCAGCAGCGCACCTATTCGGTGATTCGTAATCACCTGCAAGAGATGATATTACTACCTGAAGAGACGCGGATGAAAATATCGATCCTTGATTATATTCAGGAGCGTACGCATCTCTCGCGAAGTAGCGTATTAAATGTATTATCGGCGCTTAAAAATGGTCATTATATTGAGTTTAAGCGCGGTGGTTATTTAATGTCAGTCAGTAGTTTGCCTGAGAGATTTTAGTTCAATGAAGAAAGCTCACTCATCGATGATGAGTGAGCTTTTTTTTATCCTTTCTCTAGCGGCTGCAGTGAACTGCCCACGTGGTTAAGGCCGTCGAGATTCTGCGCTTTCAGATAATAGCGGTTGATAAGCTGAAGCTGGTCGAGCTTAGACAGCGCAGCGTAGACCTGGTGCGCTTCGCTATGAACGTCAAAAATGTCACGGCTGCTAACATTTTGTAGATACTGTGTTTTTAGCGCTTCGGTGACGTTTTCTATAATGCGCTCATTGTTCTTATATTGTGCAGCGAGTGCAGCAGACTCCGCAGGGTGCAGGCTCTGTGCGACCACCGGAATTTGCAGGGCATCAATTTTGCTCAACGTTTGCTGTTTATCGGCACTGCAGGCGGTTAACATGCCGACCAGAAGCAAAACAGTCACTTTATACATGGTATTTCCAGACTTAACGAATAAGGCACCTATTATCTTTTTATGCCGTGGCCTGGCGACCCACGATTTGTTTATTTTTAAATGCACAGTGGGCTTGCAGTATAAATTTAAATTTAAACGGTTCTTGTTTTCTTCACGCTAAATACCGGTGTTACTCTTACCTCATCGTTATTCAATCGAAATATCTCCCGCCGCGGCTTATATCAATAAGCAACCTCCTTTGTGCGGCGCAATGTTATGAATAGAGGCTTTATGAAACTGAAAAAAATAGCGGGCTATATGGCCATCGCTGGCGTGTGCACGAGCGCCGTCATTTCCCTTCCGGCAATGGCGCAGGAGCCAGGTAAAGCGGCAACGGCACAAACTAAAGAGGCGAATGATGCTCTGTATGCGCAACTACCTTTCGCAGATAACACCGATTTCGCCAATGCGCACAAAGGATTTATTGCGCCTCTGCCACCAGAGCTGATTAAAGGTAAGCAAGGGAACGTGGTCTGGAACCCGCAGCAGTACGCATTTATTAAAGAGGGCGAAAAGGCGCCGGATACGGTGAATCCAAGCCTGTGGCGCCAGTCGCAGCTCATCAACATCGGCGGCCTGTTTGAAGTGACCGACGGCGTCTACCAGATTCGTAACCTCGACCTTTCCAATATGACCATCATGGAAGGGAAAGAGGGGATCACGGTTATCGATCCGCTGGTTTCGGCGGAAACGGCGAAGGTAGGAATGGATCTCTACTATAAGAATCGCGGTAAAAAGCCGGTCGTCGCGGTGATTTATACCCATAGCCACGTTGACCATTACGGTGGCGTGCGCGGCGTGGTGGACGAAGCTGATGTGAAGTCTGGCAAGGTGAAGGTCTATGCGCCAGCGGGCTTTATGCAGGAAGCGGTATCGGAAAATATCATGGCCGGGAACGCCATGAGCCGTCGTGCCAGCTATATGTATGGTAACCTGCTGAAACCGGACGCGAAAGGTCAGGTTGGCGCGGGACTGGGTACCACCACGTCAGCCGGTACGGTAACGCTGATTGAGCCGACCAACTACATCACCCATACCGGTCAGAAAGAGGTGATCGACGGCCTGACCTACGATTTTATGATGGCACCGGGTTCGGAAGCGCCATCTGAAATGCTGTGGTATGTCGAAGAGAAGGGAATGATTGAGGCGGCGGAAGATGTGACCCATACGCTGCACAATACCTACTCACTGCGCGGCGCAAAAATCCGCGATCCGCTGGCCTGGTCGAAGTACGTCAACGATGTCATTGACCGCTGGGGCGGGAAAGCGAAGATCATTATTGCTCAGCACCACTGGCCGACCTGGGGCAACGAGAACGTTGTTAAGCTGATGAAAGGCCAGCGCGATATGTACCGCTATATCAATGACCAGACCCTGCGTATGGCAAACCAGGGGCTGACCCGTGATGAAATCGCCGCCAACTTTAAGCTGCCGGACAGTCTGGCGCAAACCTGGGCCAGCCGCGGCTATTATGGATCGGTCAGCCATGATGTGAAGGCGACCTATGTCTTCTATCTCGGCTGGTTTAACGGCAACCCGGCAACCCTGGACGAGCTGCCACCGGTGGCCGCAGCGAAGAAATACGTTGAGTATATGGGCGGTGCCGATGCCATCATGCAAAAAGCAGAAGCTGACTTTGTGAAGGGTAACTACCGCTGGGTGGCGCAGGTGACCAATCAGGTCGTGTTTGCCGATCCGAGCAACAAAGCCGCGCGCAGTCTGGAAGCCGATGCGCTGGAGCAGATGGGTTATCAGGCAGAATCAGGCCCGTGGCGTAACTTCTACCTGACCGGTGCGCAGGAGCTGCGTAACGGCGTGGTGAAAGGACCAACGCCGAACACCGCCAGCCCGGATACCGTGAAGGCGATGTCGCCGGAGATGTTCTTTGACTATCTGGCAGTTCACATTAATGGTGAAAAGGCGGCGAATGCCAAAGCGGTCTTCAACGTCGATTTAGGCAGCGATGGCGGCAAGTATAAGCTGGAGCTGGAAAACGGCGTGCTGAACCACAGCGCGAACGCGCAGGCCAGCAATGCCGATGCCTCAATTACACTTAACCGCGCGACTTTGAACAAGATTATCCTTAAGGAAGAGACGCTGAAGCAGGCGGAAAACCAGGGCGATGTGCGCATCTCCGGTAACCACGCCAAAGTGGATGAGCTGTTGAGCTATATGGATAAGTTCGAGTTCTGGTTCAATATCGTGACACCATAGTCGTTTGCCTTCCCGGCGGCGCTACGCTTGGCCGGGCTACAGGAAAAGTAGCCCGGGCGAGGCGTTTACCCCGACCCCGGGTTCAGGCACCAGAACTACGTCGCACCACCAATTCCACCGGCAGCATCACGTTCGCCTCCACTCGTTCACTGAGCAAAATATCCAGCGCTTCCTGCGCTAGCTGCTGTTTATCCACCGCCAGCGTGGTCAGCGGCGGCTGCGACCAGGCCGCAGGCTCAATATCATCAAACCCCACCACCGCGACATCTTCCGGCACCCGCAGACCGCGTTCGGCGCACACCTGCAGCACCAGCAATGCGGTGGCATCGTTATAGGCAAAAAGGGCATCCGGCGGTTCGGCAAGGTCGAACAGTTCGTTTATCGCCCGCAGCAGCGACTGCTCGGTATCCAGCTGCGGTAGAGCGATGGCTTCATACTCCGGGGGCATCAGCAGCTTTGCATCGTACAGCGCCTGACGATACCCTTTTTCTCGCTGACGGATGCTGTAATGCCCCAGCGTGCTGGCCAGAAACGCGATACGCGTGCGCCCTTGATCCAGCAAGTGACGGGTGGCGAGATAGCCGCCCTGTAGGTTATCCGGGTTGACGCAGGGCAGGCCGGGCGACCAGAGATCGACCAGCACCAGCGGTAGCTTCAGCTGTTCGAGCACCGCCAGCAGCTCCGGCTCAAAGAACCCCGCGCAGATTAGCGCATCCGGCTGGTGGAGCATTACCTGCTCGGCGACGGCATCGCCAGGGCCAACGGACAAAAAGCTCAGCGCAATGCTCTGTTCACGGCAGGCGGACTCCAGCCCCAAAAACAGCGGCGAGTAAAACGGCAGCGCGCGGCTGATATTGTGCTGACGGTGCAGTAAAAACAGCACCCGTTTGATCTTCTCGCTACGCAGGCGGCCAAAGTCGTAGCCCTGCTGCTCTGCCGCTGCAATAATGCGCTGCCGCGTCTCTTCCCGCAGGCCTGGCTGGCCTTTTAACGCGCGGGAGACCGCACCCGGCGACACGCCGCAGGCGGCGGCAATATCTCTGATTCTGACGGCTTTCACCTGTTCACATCCTGTCTTTATGCTTTACGTTGGGCACCGAGCCAAGCCGCGCCGCGAACGCCGCTGCTGTCGCCGTGGCGCGCCTGTAGAATTGGAGTGCAGCACTGTTTGCCGAAGACATACTGCGCAATACGCGCCTGCAGCCCGTCGTAGAGTTGCGGGATATTCGATACACCGCCGCCGATGACAATCGCATCCGGGTCGAGGGTGTTAACGACGCCTGCCAGCGCCCGCGCGACCTGATCCTGATAGCGTTCCCATAGCGCGGCAACCTGCTCATCACCGGCGTTCAGCCGTGCAACGATCTGCGGGACTTTATCATGTTTACTAAACAATTGAGCGTATTGACGTTCAAGGCCACTGCCGGAGATAAAGCTCTCGATGCAGTTGGTTTGGCCGCAGTAGCACTGCGCCGACTCGCCGTCTTTAGCGGGATGATAGTGGGGCAGGACGTTGTGACCCCACTCACCGGCGCAGGCGTTCGGCCCTGTGATCAGACGATTATCTACGCACAACCCGCCGCCGCAGCCGGTGCCGAGGATCACGCCAAACACCACACCATAGCCTCTCCCCGCACCGTCAATGGCTTCTGACAAGGTAAAGCAGTTAGCGTCGTTGGTCACCGCAACAGGCATACTGAAATGTTGTTCAAGTTGCTGCACAAAGGGTTGCTGGTTCAATACCAGAATATTGGAATTCTTGATGAGCCCGTCGGTGGCAGAGGCGCCAGGTATACCAAGCCCGATGGAGAGCGAGTGCGTCGTTGCCGCCCTGGCAGCGTCAATTGCCGCGATAACCGAATGGAAAAAAGCTTCGTAGTTCTGCTTTTGTGTACTGTAGCGCTGGCGGTAAAGCGTTTCGCCCTGGTCAGCCAGCACTACCGCCTCAATTTTGGTCCCGCCAATATCCAGCCCTAATCTCATTGCCGTCTTCCCAATAGTCAGTAGGTTAATGGCAACGCAGTGTAGATATTTTGTTTACTATACAAAAGAGGCGGGTGGTAATTTTGTGATGGTGTCATGCAAAATTCACCGTGACGGGGGCTGGCGGCTTCTTACCCGCAATGGAAAGAAGCCGCACGGCAGAGTAGCTTAGAAACGATAGCCGACGCCGATGTTGAAACCGTTGATCCGGTATTTGTCTTCGATATCGGCGGTGGTGCCTTCGTAGCCAACGTTTACCGTCAGGTTTTCGATTGGGTTGATGATAACCCCTGCGCCGTAGGCGAAGGAGGTGGAATGACGTGACTCGCTCTCACGATAAAATTCGTTGTTACTCGACTCCAGCCACTTCACATCGATATCGGCTTTGGTTCGCGCCGCGCCGCCCAATGCGTAAAGAGAGACATATTCATTAATACGGTAGGCCGGACCGACCATCAGTGAATAATATTTAACGTCAATATTGGTGTTAACCGAATCAGAATCAACATAATAATTACGGTCTTCGCTGCCGCTCATATAGGTAAATGAACCGACAACGCTGAACGGAGAATCAAATTCGTAGCGATATTGCAGGTTAACGCCCCGGATATTCTTGAAGTCCTTAACGTCGGACTGGGCATAACCAATCGAAACGCTTTGACTATCCGCAATAGCGATTCCGCTGGTCAGAGTTCCCATGACCAAAACTGCCAGAGATAGTTTTTTCACTTTTAAAAATCCTATAAAAATTATTGTGTTGTGTTTATCAGTGAGTTTGAAAATCGAGGGGAGTATATCGGTAATGGTATTTCTGATGAACTACCTGAATTTATGGGAATAAGATTGGAATAGTGTTTTTGAGACGGTGTAGTGCAGGGGGTAATTTATTCCTGTGTTAAGAAAAGTCCTAAAACAAATCCCCCCGCTATGGCGGGGGGAGGTGAATTTAACGCTGAGGACACCCTGCGCACTGCTTATTCTGAATTTGCTGGAAGAAGTCGTTCCCTTTATCATCAACCAGAATAAAGGCCGGGAAGTTTTCCACCTCAATTTTCCAGATAGCTTCCATCCCCAGTTCAGGATAGGCAACGCATTCCAGGCTCTTGATGCTGCTCTGTGCCAGAACGGCCGCCGGGCCGCCAATGCTGCCAAGATAGAAACCGCCGTGTTGATGGCAGGCATCGGTCACCTGCTGGCTGCGGTTGCCTTTAGCCAGCATCACCATGCTGGCGCCGTGGGACTGCAGCAGGTCAACGTAGGAATCCATACGTCCAGCGGTGGTTGGGCCTAAAGAACCCGAGGCATAACCTTCAGGCGTTTTGGCCGGGCCGGCGTAGTAGATCGGGTGATCTTTCACGTACTGAGGCAGTGCTTCGCCGTTATCCAGTAATTCTTTCAGTTTGGCGTGGGCGATGTCGCGGGCAACGATAATGGTACCGTTCAGCGACAGGCGGGTGGAAACCGGATGGGCGGAAAGCTGGGCCAGGATCTCGCTCATCGGCTGATTGAGGTTGATGCTGACCGCAGCGCCTTCACCCTGCTCGCGCAGCGCTTCGGGAATGTACTGCGCCGGGTTATGTTCCAGCTTCTCGATCCAGATACCGTCACGGTTGATTTTGGCTTTAATGTTACGGTCGGCAGAGCAGGAGACACCCATGCCGATCGGGCAGGAAGCGCCGTGACGCGGCAGACGGATCACGCGGATATCATGGGCGAAGTATTTGCCGCCGAACTGTGCGCCCAGGCCCAGATTCTGCGCCTCGATCATCAGTTCTTTTTCCAGATTCACGTCGCGGAACGCTTGGCCGTGCTCGTTACCTTCGGTTGGCAGGCCATCGTAATAGCGGGTTGAGGCCAGTTTCACCGTTTTTAGCGTCACTTCCGCCGAGGTTCCGCCAATCACGAAGGCGATATGGTACGGTGGGCAGGCTGCGGTGCCGAGGGTACGCATTTTTTCCACCAGGTAGTTTTTCAGCTTCGCTGGGGTAATCAGCGCTTTGGTTTCCTGATAGAGATAGGTTTTGTTGGCTGAGCCGCCGCCTTTGGCGATGCACAGGAACTTGTATTCGTCACCGTCGACGCTGTAGAGGTCAATTTGTGCGGGCAGGTTAGTACCGGTGTTCACCTCTTTGTACATATCCAGTGCGGCGTTTTGCGAGTAGCGCAGGTTGTCGGAGATATAGGTGTTGTACACGCCCTGAGAAAGCGCCGCTTCATCGCCGCCGCCGGTCCAGACGCGCTGGCCTTTTTTCCCCATGATGATCGCCGTGCCGGTATCCTGGCAGGTTGGCAGCACGCCTTTAGCGGCAATTTCGGAGTTACGCAGGAACTGCAGGGCAACGTATTTATCGTTTTCACTGGCTTGTGGGTCACTCAGAATGGCGGCCACTTGCTTCTGGTGGGAAGGGCGCAACATGAAGGCCGCATCGTGGAAGGCCTGCTGGGCAAGCAGCGTCAGGGCTTCAGGTTCAACTTTTAGCACGTCCTGACCGTCAAACTGGGCCACGGAGACGTGCTCACGGCTGAGCAGGTAGTATTCGGTATCGTCGTGAGACAGCGGGAAGGGGTTCTGGTAGAAAAACGGTTTGTTCGACATAGCTCTTCACTCCATAAAAATAAAACCGCCGGAGGTTGCCCCCCGACGGTTATGAATCAGAACATCATAGACATCCATGGGTAGCCGATGACCAGCAGCGCCACCAGGAAGATGCCCCCAAAGATGGTGCCAAGGCGCCAGTAGTCTTTGGTCGGCAGATATCCGCTGCCGTAGTAGATAGGGCTTGGGCCGGTGCCGTACGGGGTGATGATCCCCATGATACCCAGCGAGGTCACCATCAGCAGCACGAAGACGTTCATGTTCATGCCCGGAATGGTTGACGCGATGGTCAGCATCGCTGGCAGCAGCGCGGTGGTGTGGGCGGTGGTGCTGGCAAACAGGTAGTGCAGCAGGTAGAACGCCAGCAGCAGGACGATGGTCGCCACGCCCGGAGAAATACCGCTCATCAGCATGCCGCCTTCTTTACCCAACCAGCCGATAAAGCCGGTTGAGGAGAGGCCGTCGGCGAGAGCGACCAGGGTGGCGAACCACACGAAGGTGTTCCATGCAGCTTTATTACCGGTGATGTCGCTCCACTCCAGCACGCCAGTCCACAGCATCAGGCCGATAATCAGCAGCGCAGCCATTGCCGGTTCAATCCACTGAGCGGCAAAGATCCACATCATCAATGCGCAGCAGACGAAGACCAGCAGCAGGATTTCGTTACGGGACAGTTTGCCCAGTTTTTCCAGCTCACGTGCAGCCCACAGCGGAACTTCATCGTTCACCTTCACTTCTGGTGGATAGAACCAGTAGGCCAGCAGAGGCATAGTCAGAATTAACAGCAGGCCCAGCGGCAGGAAGGCGATAAACCAGGTGCCCCAGGAGATGTTGATACCGACGATGCTTTTCACCAGCGCCAGCGCCAGCAGGTTAGGCGCCAAAGCGGAAAGGAACATAGAACTGGTGATACAGGCGGCGGTAATCGCAACCCACATCAGGTAGGAGCCAATTTTACGCGCGCTTGGGTCGTTTGGTTTTGAGCCGTACAGCGGCGGCAGGTTGGCGATAATTGGGTAGATAGTCCCGCCGCTACGCGCGGTGTTGGACGGCGTAAACGGTGCCAGCAGCAGGTCGGCCAGCGTGATAGCGTAGCCGAGCGTCAGGCTACGACGGCCCAGATATTTCACCAGAATCAGCGCCAGACGGCGGCCGAAGCGGGTTTTATCGTAACCGGCGGCGAACATAAACGCGCCGAAGATAAGCCAGACGGTAGAATTGCCGAAGCCGCTGACCGCCCATTTAAAGGAGGCGCCCGCCAGCTGGAACTTCGGTGCCGCCATCTGTTCAGGGCTGAACAGCACCCACTGGCTGCACAGGGCGATGGCAACCACCCCGGTCAGGCCGATAACGGCGCCCGGCAGCGGTTCAAAGATAAGGCCGACAATCACGCCGACGAAGATAGCGAAATAGTGCCATGCATACGGTGGAAGCCCGTCAGGAACCGGGACAAAGAGGAGCAGCACGGCCACGATAATAGGCAGTGCCATCATCAGAAGACGGTTGTTCTTACCGTCCTTTGGTTTACTCACCGGCGTCGGTGAGTGCGATGTCGCAGATTTCTCGTTCATATTACGCTTCTATAAGTAGTTAATAATTCGGGTTGCTAAAACTGCCGCTTTGCTTTTTTTAGTTTTTTTACTTTATTTAGATTTCAAAAGTACGGCTGGCAATTTCGTATATAAGGTCAATGTCGCTATATTATTTAGCGCCAGGTTTAAAAAATCTTATATTCATATAATGCGCTTTTGGATGCTATTACAATTGATCGCGATCAAAAAAGCACAACCACGGCATTATTTTTATGCTTATTGAAAATAACCCTATTAGGTTATTGGGTATTAATGGTGTTAGGTTAAATTAATTTCTAAATAAAATGTTATTAACCGTACGTTGTTTTGTTTTAACTGATTGATTTTGAAGTGATTTTAAATAATGAAACACTGGTTCGACCACTGTTACAAAAGTTATAATTGTACTTATTAATATTAAATAATTGTGAATAAAATAGAATTTAATTAGTAACACCATAGAGGTATGTGTGTTATTTAAGGGATTAAATAGTTTTATAACTAACGTAATGACTTTAGTAACTAAAATTATCGCTATATTAATATCATGATATCGGCATAACAAATAACTCAAATGCAGCCCGATCCCGAATTCTTAAATTTTAATTTTTAAAAGTTTGGAGTTAACCCTTATGAACAATCATCATCGCGTACTGAGCTCTTGTACATTACCGAATGGTACCGAGCTTAAAAACCGTCTGTTTATGGCGCCAATGACAACCTGCTCTGGTTATTATGATGGCTCTGTCAGTAGCGAACTGGTGGAGTACTACCGAGCGCGTGCCGGTCTGATTGGCACCATCATCGTCGAATGTTGTTTTGTTGATGATTTAGGCCTGGCGTTCCCCGGCGCACTCGGCATCGACAGTGATGACAAAATCGCTGGGCTGGCAAAAATCGCTGAGGCAATTAAATCAAAAGGCTCCAAAGCGCTGCTGCAGATTTACCACGGTGGCCGCATGGTTGACCCGAAACTGATTGGCGGCCGGACGCCGGTTGGCCCAAGCGCCGTAGCGGCACCGCGTGATGGCGCAGCAACGCCGGTGGCCCTGACTGCTGAAGAAGTGGAAGGGATGGTCGGTAAATTCGGCGATGCCGTACGCCGCGCGATTCAGGCTGGTTTTGATGGCGTCGAGATCCACGGCGCCAATACTTACCTTATCCAACAGTTCTACTCACCAAACTCCAACCAGCGTGACGACGAGTGGGGCGGCAGCCGCGATAACCGCGCGAAGTTCCCGCTGGCGGTACTGGATATCACCCACAAAATGGTTCGCCAGTATGCGGACGACGCCTTCATCATCGGCTATCGCTTCTCGCCGGAAGAGATGGAAGTGCCGGGGATCCGCTTTGACGACACGATGTATCTGCTGGAAAAACTGGCCGCACGCGGTCTGGATTATCTGCACTTCTCCGTAGGCGCGTCGTTGCGTTCGTCCATTGTTGACACTACCGATCCAACGCCGTTGATTGAAAAATACGTTGCTCAGCGTTCTGAAACGCTGGCGCAGGTGCCGGTAATGGGCGTTGGCGGCGTGGTAAACGACAGTGATATTGATAGCGCGATGGAACATGGTTACGACCTGATTGCTGTGGGTCGCGCTTGTATTGCTTATCCGGATTGGGCTGAACGCATTGCTGACGGCCAGACGCTGGAGCTGTTTATCGACAGCACACAGCGGGAAGCACTGAACATCCCTGAACCGCTGTGGCGTTTCTCGCTGGTGGAAGCCATGATCCGTGATATGAGCATGTCGGTATCTAAATTCAAACCGGGCGTGTTCGTTGAAAAAGTGCAGGATGAAGCCGGTGAACTGATTATCAACGTCAGCCTGGAAACCGACAGAATCGCCGACATTGAACTGACCGGCGGCGTGGATCAGGATGTGGAGTTTGTTACCAGCTTTGAAGAGATTCGTTCACGCATTCTGGACGCCAATACCCCGCATGTTGATGCCATTTCCGGGGCAACCAGCCAGAGCGAAGCGGTGAAAAAAGCCGTCTCCAAAGCGATGGTTAAGTCTAGTAAAGCACTGGTAGCGGAAGAGGGGGGCGATAGCACTGCACCGAAAGCTTATGACGTGGTGGTGGTCGGGAGCGGCGGCGCCGGTCTGGCTGCGGCTATCCAGGCGCACGATGACGGCGCCCGGGTGCTGATCGTTGAGAAAATGCCGACCATTGGCGGTAACACCATTAAAGCGTCCGCCGGGATGAACGCCGCAGAAACGCGCTTCCAGCGGGTGAAAGGGATTCAGGACAGTAAAGAGCTGTTCTATGAAGAGACCCTGAAAGGCGGCAAAAACAAGAATAACCCAGCGCTGCTGCGCCGCTTCGTGGAAACGGCTCCGCAGGCTATCGAATGGCTGGCGGATCGCGGCATCATGCTGAACGACATCACCACCACCGGCGGCATGAGCATTGACCGTACGCACCGTCCAAAAGATGGCTCTGCGGTAGGCGGCTACCTGATCAGCGGCCTTGTGCGTAACGTCACAAAACGCCAGATCGATGTCATGCTCGATACCTCTGTGGTCGATATTGTCATGGATGGGGGCGAAGTTTCTGCCGTACGCCTGCTGACCGACGAGCAGGAAACGATCACCATTCAGACTCGCAGCATTATCATGGCGACCGGCGGCTTTAGCGCCAACAGCGAAATGGTGGTGAAATACCGTCCGGATCTGGCGGGCTTTGTCACCACCAACCATAAAGGGGCGACCGGCGGCGGTATCGCTCTGCTGGAACGCATCGGTGCCGGTACGGTGGATATGGGCGAGATCCAGATTCACCCAACCGTTGAGCAGAAAACCTCTTACCTGGTTTCTGAATCGATTCGCGGTGGCGGGGCAATTCTGGTTAACCAGCAGGGTAACCGTTTCTTCAATGAGATGGAGACCCGTGACAAAGTGTCTGCGGCGATTATTGCGCTGCCGGAGCACTATGCTTACATCGTGTTTGATGAACACGTACGTACGAAAAACAAAGCGGCGGATGAGTACATCGCTAAAGGGCTGGTGACCAGCGCCAGCACGCCAGCTGAGCTGGCGGCTAAACTGGGTCTTGACGAGCAGGCCTTTGAAGCAACGCTTGCCCGCTATAACGGCTTTGTCGAAAAACAGGATGATGAGGAGTTTGGCCGCAAAACTGCGCTGCGTGCGCCGCTGAATGAAGGTCCGTATCACGCCATCCAGATTGCGCCAGGCGTACACCACACCATGGGTGGGGTAACCATCAATACCGATACCTGCGTGCTGAATGTTAACAAACAGGTGATCCCTGGCGCTTATGCGGCCGGTGAGGTGGTTGGTGGTATCCACGGCGGTAACCGTATTGGCGGGAACGCAGTGGCTGATATTATTATCTTTGGTACGCTTGCCGGTCGTCAGGCCGCACAGCGCGCGCAGCAGGTACCCTGGGCGATGCTTGAATCCGCGTAATTAACCCATGGCACCATCCCATAGCCCGGCCGAGCGTAGCGACGCCGGGTTGTTACCATCAGCAGAGGGGATATCGATGTCAGACAGTACAAGGGTATACAGCTATTCTGCCGTACTGATGGGGTCACCCATCCTGCTCAAGCTTTTCGCGCATAACGAAGCGCTTGCCTCACGCGTTTTCCGACTTATCAAACAGTATGAAGATCTGCTTACCGTCAACCGCGCCCAATCGCAGGTGATGGATATCAACCACGCTGCGGGCCAGCACCCGGTCGTCGTGAGCGCCCCCGTTTATGCCCTTATCAAATGCGCTAAATCAGCGAGCCTGCTGCCGCAAAGCGCATTTAACCTCGCGATTGGCCCGTTGGTGAAGCGCTGGCGTATTGGCTTTAAAGGCGACAGCGTCCCGCCGGCGGACGAAATTTCGCACCTGCTGACGCTCACTAATCCTGAGCAGGTTGTACTAAACGACGACGATAACAGCGTGTATCTGGCGCAAATGGGTATGGAGATCGATCTTGGCGCGATTGCCAAGGGCTATATTGCCGACCGCGTGCGGGACTATCTGCGTCAGGAAGGGGTTGAGCAGGGGCTGATTAATCTTGGCGGTAACGTCCAGACGCTGGGCACGCCGGAAGGCGGCTGGTCAATTGGCCTGAAAAAACCGTTCTCAACCTCTGGGGCGATGATTGGCACGCTGGAAATTGAGAATAAATCGGTGGTGACCTCCGGCGTGTATGAGCGCTTCTTTGAACAAAATGGTCAGCTATATCACCATATTCTCGACCCGCGTACCGGTTATCCGCTGGATAATGAACTGGACAGCGTGACTATTATCAGCGCCGACTCGATTGACGGCGATATCTGGACCACGCTGATGTACGGCATGGGCGTGGAGAAAGGGTGTGCGGCGCTGCGTTCGCGCCCGGACATTGAAGCTATTTTTGTGACTAAAAACAAAGAGGTGGTGCTCTCTTCATCCCACCTCTATCGTTTTACGCTGCTGGACAGTGAGTACCGTCTTACTGGCAGTACTGCTTGAGCAGACCATACTGCTCCTGCAGCAAGCGATAGCGGTAGACCGGGCGGCCGGTCGCGCCGTAGTGAATGCTGGTGAACAGAATATTAATCTGCGCCAGCCAGATAAGATATTTACGGCAGGACACGCGCGAGATATTGACCGCCTGTGCCAGATCGTCGGTGGAGAATTCGGTCTCAGGATGCGCATCTATCCACTGGCACAGCGTGCGCAGCGTTTGCGGCGTGAGCCCCTTTGGCAGCCGCTTAGTGTCCGCTAATTCTGGCGAGCCACCGTGCAGCAGGCGATCGACGTCTGCCTGCTCGTAGTAGGCGTGACTACCCATCAACTGCTTTTTCTCACGCCAGCTCAGCAGCGCCTCTTCAAAGCGCGGAAACTGGAACGGCTTGATGAGGTAATCCACCACGCCATAGCGCAGCGACGTCTGCACGGTGGCGGCGTCCGAGGCGGATGAAATCATAATCACGTCGATGGCGCGGCCCGAGTCGCGTACGATAGGCAACAGATCCAGACCGTTGTCCTGCTGCATATAGACATCCAGTAAAATCAGGTCGATGGACTGGGAAGCATCCTGCACTTTATCTTTCGCCTGCTGGAGCGTGGAGGCGATACCGCAGCAGACGAACCCATCTACGCGCTCAATGTAGCAGCGGTTCAGGTCGGCCACCATGGCATCATCATCGACAATTAAAACATTTATCACGCGCTTGTCCTCTCGCTATCCCAGGGAATTTGAACAAAAAATTGGGTGAACACGCCCGGCTCTGACTCGACGGAAAGTGTCCCGCCGAGATTCTCCGTCTGTTGACGGGCTAAAAACAGTCCGACACCGCGGTTTTCGCCTTTGGTGGAAAATCCTTTATTAAAGATGGCCTCGATGCGATCGGCCGCAATACCCGGACCATCGTCGCTAACCTCACCGCTGAGCCAGCCGTTCTGGTAGTGCAGCAACAGGCCAATTTCGCCTTCGCCCTGGTCTGCCATCGCATCCAGCGCGTTCTCAATCAGGTTACCCAGCACCGTGACCAGCACCGCGACCTGCTCTTCATTTGGGTTGTCCGGGATCAGGCTCTCTTCGGCCAGCGTTAGCGCGATCCCGGCATCGCTGGCTCGGTTGATTTTACCGAGCAGGAAGCCAGCAATGATCGGTGATTTGATCTTATGCTGCAAGGTGCCAATGTCGGTCTGGTAGTTTTGCGCGGTCTGCAGGATGTAGCCTTCCAGCTTATCGTAGCGCTTCATGTGCAGCAGCCCCAGAATCACATGCAGCTTGTTCATAAATTCATGCGAGTGGCTGCGCAGGGCATCGACGTAGTTGACCAGCCCGTCCATTCGCTGCATCAACTGGCTGATTTCAGTTTTATCGCGGAAGGTAGTGATCGCGCCAATCACGCGTCGGTTATTGAGCACTGGCACGGTGTTGCACAGCAGCAGACGACCGTTACAGCCGATTTCGCGATTTTCAACGGGAGTGCCGCTGCTTAGCACCTCTTTCAGACTCGACAGCAGCGGCGCATGCTGAACAGCGCCCAACGCCGGTGCCTGAGGTGAAAACAGGATCTGCCGTGCGGCCTGGTTAATCAACGTGACCCGGCCTTTGGCATCGACGGCAATGACCCCTTCGCGAATCGACTGCAGCATGGCCTGACGCTGTTCGAACAGGCTGGAAATTTCATGGGGTTCGAGACCAAACAGGATATTTTTGAGTACCCGCACCAGCCCCCAGATACCGAGCAGGCCGACGATGGCGCTAAACAGCACGAACCCAATTGCATTCCAGCGGGCGGCGTTAATCTGCTCATCCACTTTTTGCAGCGAAATGCCGACAATCACCACGCCAATCTGCTGATGCCGATCGTTATAGATCGGGGTAAACACGCGCATGGCTTCAGCCAAAACGCCGTGGTTAATTGAGAGGTTCTCTTTGCCTTGTAGCGCTGGCTGGAGGTCGGTGCCGATAAAATGCTGGCCTATAAGATGCGCGTTCGGGTGCGAGTAGCGAACACCGTCCATATTGGTGACAACGGCGTACAGTAAACCGTTGTGCTGCTGCACGGCGCTGGCAATGGGCTGGATGCTATTGTGGTCCGGCGGTTCGCTCAGCCCGCGCTTGATATCCGGGGAGTTGGCCAGCGTACGAGCAATAGCAAAGGCGGTGTCTTCCACACCGGAGCGGGTGGCTTTGGTTATCTGCACAAAATAGAAGGCGTAAACCACCAGTAAAACGGAAATGATGACGCTGCAGACCATCAGCGTCACCAGCGTACTGAGCTTCATTGGGCGCTTCGGCTGGGGCTGAGTTTGCTGCATGGCGCGCATTAACACCTTTTATTATCGGAGGTCAAAAACTCATTATCGCCGATGTGCCTGATTTCATAAAGCTATCCTCCCTTACAAAACCAAACCTCTCTTTGTGACCGTTCTCGCAGAGCAATCCATACAAAACACTTTAGTATTGCTTCAGAACCCATAATAAGGAGTCCGTTTATGAGCATTAAGCTTGCCGGTTCAGTCATGGAACGACGCAATTCAACGACGGCTGAGATTGATAGACTGTCCACCCGTGATATGTTGAACGTTATTAATCAAGAAGATAAACGCATTGCTGATGCGATTACCCCTTGTCTCGACGACATTACCCTGCTGATTGATAACGCGGTGGCCACCCTTAGCCACGGTGGGCGCGTGGTGATGGTTGGTGCTGGCGCTTCCGGGCGCAATGCGGTGATGACCGCAAACGAATTTTCCCCGGATGAAAAACACCCGGTCATGGGGCTGATTGCCGGTGGGGCGCTGGCGATGCTGCACGATATGACGGGGGCTGCTCAGGACTACGATCGTGGGGTGCTGGATCTTCAGGCTATCGGGTTCACGCAAAAAGATATGCTGGTGGCATTAAGCGTCAGCGGCAAAACGCCGTGGCTGTGGGGCGCGCTGCGCCATGCCTGGTCTCTGGGGGCAACACGCGCGCTGATCACCCGTAATCCACAAAGCGAAGCAACCGATCTTGCCAGTATCGTCATTGCGCCGCAAACCGGCGCTGAAGTGGTGGCAGGTTACGGCAATCCAAAGGCCATTGCCGCGCAAAAAATGGTGCTCTCCATGTTAACGACCGGGCTCGCCATTCGCACCGGACGAGTCTATAGCAATATGCGCGTGGACATCCGCGATACCGGTACGCATATGGTTGAGCGGCAAATTGCGATAGTGATGGAAGCGGGCGGGTGCAGCCGGGCGGTAGCAAAAGCGGCGCTGGAAAGCTGCGATCACCAATGTAAGACGGCGGTGTTGATGGTTCTCACCGGGTTGGACGCCTGGAAAGCGCACGACCTTCTGACGCAGAACAATGGTTTTGTGCGGGTGGCGCTACAAGAGGCGCCGTAGTTGGCAACAGCATAAAAAAAGCCCGCGTTGCGGGCTTTTTTACGCCAGTCGATTAGAACTGATAAACCAGGCCGATAGCCAGGATATCGTCAGTGGCGATACCGTTATCGTTGTAGAACTGTACGTCATCGTCCAGCATGTTGATTTTGTAATCAATGTAGGTGGACATGTTTTTGTTGAAGTAGTAGGTGGCGCCGACATCGATATAGTTCACCAGCGCTTTGTCGGTGTACTCAATACCGTGACGACCATCGTAACCGCCCATGTCTTTACCCTTGGAATAAACCCAGGCTAGAGATGGACGCAGGCCGAATTCAAACTGATACTGTGCCACGGCTTCGAAGTTCTGCGTTTTGTTGGCAATGCCGTTGTTGCCGTAGCGGGTCATGTTGTTGGTTTCGGCATACATCATCGCCAGATAGACGTCATTAGCGTCATATTTGGTACCGATGGTCCAGGCTTCAGCGGTATCACCGCCAGCGTATTTGCTGTAGCGGTTATGGACGCCGCCAGCAACCACCTGGTCGTTGGTACGATCGGAGTTGGAATAGGCTGCACCCACGCTTAAGCCCGGCAGAACATCGGTAAAGTTATAGGTGGTGGACATCGCGAAGCCGTCGCCGTTGCCTTTCGCCATGTTGCCGCCAGCGCCGTTAGCGGTGCCTTCGCCGGAGCCACCGTCTTCATTTTTGCCCTGATACTGCAGCGCAAAGTTCAGGCCATCCACCAGACCGAAGAAATCGTTGTTACGATAGCTGGCAATACCGTTAGCACGGCCGGTGAAGTAGACGTCGGTCTGGGTGTAGCTGTCACCGCCGAACTCTGGCAGCATATCGGTCCAGGCTTCGATGTCGTAGATGGCGCCGTAGTTACGACCGTAATCGAATGAGCCGAAGTCGCCAAATTTCAGACCGGCGAAGCCAAGTCGGGTCCAGGAGTCGTTACCGCTGTCGCTTTCCGGGGTGTCGGCCTGAATGTTGTATTCCCACTGACCGTAGCCGATCAGCTGATCGTTGATTTGGGTTTCACCCTTGAAGCCGATACGTGCGTAAGACTGATCGCCGTCATCACCGCTGTGGTCTGAGAAATAGTGCAGGCCAACGACTTTGCCGTACAGGTCCAGCTTATTGCCATCTTTGTTATAAACTTCAGCAGCATTCGCTGCACCAGCCATCAGTAAAGCTGGAACTAACAGTGCCAGAGCTTTTGTTTTCATTATATTTTCCTTTGCGTTATTGCGCATATGAATATAAGTATTACCATCCGTTGTTGCTAAATTGGATGGTATAGGCAGAGTTCATTTTTATTAAAAATATAAATGTAAGAAGTTTATATAAAATATTTCAAAATATTTCTTTTATATTGTACTTGATATGTATTGCATTAATTTATCTGGTTTTTCCATTGTTTTTACTATGATTATTATTTTTTTGTTATTTTCTATTTATTATCATTGGTGAGGCGAATGCGTCTCGTAAAGGCAAAAAAAATCCCGAACGTACTGGCATACGATCGGGAAGGTCAAAAATATAAATATATTGATGCATAACAAAAGGCTAATAACGAGAAGGATAATGGCATGGTTGTCATAAAAAATAAAGATACAGAAAAAGACTTTATGATTATTTATCATGTGAATTTAAATTGGTAATTATTATAATGTTTTTATTATTAAAACCGCATGGTTGAGGCGATTTCGCAGGGTAGAGGGGAAAGATCGCTGCTGCGAATCAGGAGTACCTCCGTTGGCGTAGATGTCATCTGACAAAATTGCTGGAGATCAAGCTAACGGCAAATTGTTACCGGTAACGTAGCGGTGGACTACCTTGCACCATATTAATCGTTATAATGTGAGCGATATCACATCAATTGCCAGCGTGATGTCGTGGCAGTGAACATGAATAGCGTAATGAGAGTGTTTTTATGGAAGAGCAAATGGAGCGTGGCCCAGGCGGCAAACTGGCGCTGTGGGTGTTTTACGCGTTTTGCGGCTACTTTGTCTGGGCGATGGCGCGTTACCTGTGGGTCATCAGCGATGTACAGAGTATTCCCGGCGCGACGATCGATGGTGAAATCGGTTCGTCTATAGGGAAATGGATTGGCGCGCTGCTGGGCTTCCTGGTGCTTAGCATCGTCGGCGCATTGCTTGGCGGGATAGCCTGGTATACTCGTCCTCGCCGTCTGGAACAGGAAGAACAGCGCTAATATTGCTATGCTGGGGGTCAATGTACTCTCATCCACGGTGAAGGAATGGATCTAGCAGCATGGCAGCAGGACGTTGAGCGTTGGTTTGAAACCCATTATGTCGGCAGCGATGCGGCGCATGATATCGCCCATTTTCGCCGCGTCTGGCGCACTGCCAGGCACATTGCTGCCGACGATACCGTCGACCTCACGGTGATTCTGCTGGCGAGTTATTTTCACGATCTCGTCAGCCTGCCAAAAAACCATCCCGATCGCGCCCGTTCCTCTTTATTATCAGCACAGCAAACGCTGCTGATTCTACAGCGCGATTTCCCGAATTTTCCCGCTGAACGCTATGGCGCCGTTGCCCACGCCATTGAAGCGCACAGCTTTAGCGCGCGTATCACCCCGAATACCCCAGAGGCTAAAATCGTTCAGGACGCCGATCGGCTGGAAGCACTAGGCGCAATTGGCCTGGCGCGGGTGTTCGCCGTCTCCGGGTCGATGAACGCGGCGCTGTTCGATGCCGACGATCCCTTCGCCGATAACCGTGAGCTGGACGACAAAACCTACGCGCTCGACCATTTCCAGACCAAGCTGTTGCGGCTACCGGAGACGATGCAAACCGAAAAAGGGCGCGAAATGGCGCAGCATAATGCTAATTTTCTTGCGCACTTTATGGCGAAACTAAGCGCCGAACTGGCGGGAGACCCGCTCGCCGTTGACGTGGAGGTGCTGCGGAGATTCGCGACGCCAGACTCAGGCAACTTATGGTAACCTCAGGTTTATTTTTCTTTTTCTGTATCTGGTCAAATTTATGCAACAACGAGTCTTATCACACGAGGGCGCGTCGTTAGGCGCACCGGATGCTCAGACGCTGCTTGAGCATATTCTGGAGATTTACGATTTAAAGACCGTTGTCGCTGAGCTTAGCGCTGTGGGGGAACAGCACTGGAGCCCGGCTATAGTGAAACGCGTGGTGACCCTGTCGCGCGCCAACACGCGTCTGAGTGAAAATGAGTGCGCCCATCTGGCCTCTCTGCTGCCGAAACCGTCGAAGCATCACCCGAAGTATGCGTTTCGCTTTGTCGATCTTTTTGCGGGTATCGGTGGCATTCGCCACGGCTTTGAAGCGATTGGTGGCCAGTGCGTGTTTACCAGCGAGTGGAACAAACACGCGGTGCGCACCTACAAAGCTAACTGGTACTGCGACCCGATAGAACATCGGTTTAATGCCGATATCCGCGATGTGACGTTGAGCAATCAGCCTGACATCAGCGACAGTGAAGCCCAGGAACATATCCGGGCCTCGATTCCTCAGCACGACGTGCTGCTGGCGGGCTTCCCGTGCCAGCCGTTCTCGCTGGCGGGGGTATCAAAAAAGAATGCATTGGGCCGGGCGCACGGCTTTGCCTGCGATACTCAAGGCACGCTGTTCTTCGATGTGGTGCGCATTATTGATGCCCGCAGGCCACCTATCTTTGTGCTGGAAAACGTCAAAAATCTGAAGAGCCACGATAACGGCAAAACCTTCCGCATTATTATGCAGACGTTGGATGAGCTGGGCTATGAAGTCTCCGACGCTGCTGATATGGGGGCCGATGACCCGAAAATCATCGATGGTCAGCACTTCTTGCCCCAGCACCGTGAGCGCATTGTGCTGGTCGGTTTTCGCCGTGATTTAGGGCTGCACGACGGCTTTACCCTGCGTGATATCCCGTCGCTCTATCCGGCGCAGCGCCCGACCTTCGGCGAGCTTCTGGAGCCGAGCGTTAACCCGAAATTTATCCTCACCCCAGTGCTGTGGAAATATCTCTACCGCTATGCACGCAAGCACCAGGAGAAGGGCAACGGATTCGGTTACGGTCTGGTGGACCCTACGCGCGCCAGCAGCGTCGCGCGGACGCTATCAGCGCGCTATTACAAAGACGGCGCGGAGATCCTTATCGACCGTGGCTGGGATCGCGAGCTGGGTGAAAAGCACTTTGACGATCCGCAAAATCAGCTGCATCGCCCGCGCCGCCTGACGCCGCGCGAGTGTGCACGCCTGATGGGCTTTGAATCACCGCAGGGCTACGGTTTTCGTATTCCGGTGTCGGATACCCAGGCGTACCGCCAGTTTGGCAACTCGGTGATTGTACCGGTCTTTGCTGCCGTCGCGCGCCTCCTGCAGACGCGCATTTTGCAGGCGGTGGCACTGCGTGACTCGGAAACCGGCGATGGCGGACGTTCACGATAAGGCCACCCGCAGTAAGAATATGCGCGCCATCGGCGCGCAGAATACCGCCATTGAAAAACGGATGGCCGCGCTGCTGGATAGCCTTGGTTTGCAGTGGCTCGCGCAGGACACGCGCCTGCCGGGCCGCCCCGACTTTACCCTCGACGACTACCGCTGCGTGATATTTACCCACGGCTGCTTCTGGCATCACCACGACTGCTATCTGTTTAAGGTGCCCGCGACGCGCACCGACTTCTGGTTGAATAAAATTGGCGCTAACGTCGCGCGCGATGAGCGGGATATGCGCCAGCTCATTGCTCAGGGTTGGCGTGTGCTGGTGGTGTGGGAATGCGCGCTGCGTGGGCGTGAGAAGCTGACGGACCTGGCGCTATGCGAGCGGCTGGAGGAGTGGATCTGCGGCGGCGAAAGCAGCGCGCAGATCGATATACAGGGAATTTCTCGCCTGAGTTTTACTTCTGCGTCTGGCAGGGAATAGCGGCGGCTTTCGCCGGGAAGAGATATTTCCCCAGCGTCACCAGTACCACGGCGGCAATGATGATGGCCAGCGCCAGCCACTCGGTCCCGGAGAGGTGCTCACCGTTAAAGCCGGTGCCTAATAGCACGGCGACCACCGGGTTGACGTAGGCATAGCTGGTTGCCACTGCTGGCGTGACGTTGCGAATCAGATACATATAGGCGTTGATGGCAATGATCGAGCCAAAGACCGCCAGATAGCCCACCGCCAGAAAACCATGCAGGCTCGGCAAGGTGGTTAAACGCTCACCGCTGAGCAGCGAGGCGACCATCAGGACAATACCGGCGGCCAGCATTTCGATGGCGCCCGCCATCATGCCGGTCGGCAGTTCAATACGCGAGCCATATACCGAACCAAATGCCCAGCTCAACGAGCCAATCAGGATCATCAATGCGCCCCACGGGTTGCCGCTGAGGTTGCCGCCGCTGTTGAGCAGCACAATGCCCGCGAGACCAATGGCAATCCCCAACCACTCCAGTTTACGGGTGGCAATGCCAAAGAAGCGGCTAAAGCAGAGGGTAAATAACGGTACTGTCGCGACCATCACGGCAGCGATACCAGAAGGCACGTTCTGATGTTCCGCGACGGTTACCATCCCGTTACCCACTGCCAGCAGCAGAACGCCGATGATGGCGGCATTGATCAGCGGTTTACGCGCCGGTAAGCGATGCCCGGTAGCAAGCAGGAAACCCATTAACACCACGCCCGCCGACAGGAAGCGAATGCCCGCCATCATTAAGGGGGGCCAGCTGGCAACGCCAATGCTGATGGCAAAGTAGGTCGAGCCCCAGATGATGTACAGCGCGAACAGCGCGCCTATCAGCGGTAACAGTTGTTTAAAACGCATACTTCCTCACGGCAAAATAGCAAGCAGGCAGATAGTAAACGCCAAAACTACCGCGCTGGCGAGTGCTTTAATTCAGGGGTTGATGTTGTCTTTATGTTATAAATATGTATCTCTTACGCCCCGCGTGATTTTGCTTCATACTTTGTTATCACTAAAAAAATGAAGGAAGTCGTTTGTGGCAGGAAGTAGCTTATTAACCTTGTTAGATGACATCGCCACCTTGCTGGATGATATCTCAATGATGGGGAAACTGGCGGCGAAGAAAACCGCTGGCGTGCTGGGGGATGATTTGTCGCTGAACGCCCAGCAGGTGTCTGGGGTGCGGGCCAACCGGGAATTGCCGGTGGTGTGGAGCGTGGCGAAAGGTTCGCTGCTCAACAAGGTCATTCTGGTGCCGCTGGCGCTGCTCATCAGCGCGTTTATTCCCTGGGCCGTGACGCCGTTGTTAATGATTGGCGGTGCGTACCTCTGCTTTGAAGGCGTGGAGAAGGTGCTGCATACCCTTCATGAACGCAAGCATAAAGGTGACGAAGCCGCGCGTCAGCAGCGACTGGAAGCGATAGCCCAGCAGGATCCCGGCCTTTACGAGCGGGACAAAGTCAAAGGCGCTATCCGCACCGATTTTATTCTCTCCGCAGAAATCGTTGCTATTACTCTCGGTATCGTGGCAGAAGCGCCGCTGCTCAATCAGGTGCTGATTTTATCCGGCATCGCCGTTCTGGTGACCATCGGCGTGTATGGCCTGGTCGGCGTGATTGTGAAGCTCGATGATATGGGCTACTGGCTGGTGGAGAAGCACAGCGTGCTGGCGCAAGGCGTGGGCAAAGGACTGCTGGTGGTTGCTCCCTGGCTGATGAAAACGCTGTCGGTGTTGGGCACGTTGGCGATGTTCCTTGTCGGTGGCGGCATTGTGGTCCACGGCGTGGCGCCGGTGCATCACGCTATCGAAGCGTTTGCCGCCCAGCAGGCCGCATGGCTTGCCGCGCTGGTACCGGTGCTCGCCAATCTGGTCCTTGGTTTTATCATCGGCGCAGTGGTGCTGGCGGCGGTCAATCTGGTTTCACGCTGGCGGCAGACAGACGCATAAAAAGTGCGGTTCCGGTACGCAAACCGTCTGTGGATCGGCTAAGGTGAAACAGTTTCACCCTGATACCGGAGGCAACAATGGTCTTTTTGGTCAGTGATGAAGTCCGGCCCAAAAACGGTGGGCCGCGAATGGTTGTAACGGGGTATGCCAGCGGGATGGTAGAGTGCCGCTGGTATGACGGTTTTGGCGTCAAGCGGGAGGCATTCCGCGAGGAAGAGCTGATCCCAGGCGAGATTTCTCCGCAAGAGCAAGCTTAGTCTCTACCTTTGCGCCCGGCGCTAGCCGGGCGGTTTAGCGCCGCATTATTCCGGCGTTTTGTCGTAGTATGTCGTCGTGGAGCACCATGAATTATCAGCAGCAGGCCAGTATAGAACGGTATCGGGTGCTCGGCCCTAACGAGAGTGTGGGAGCGCAATTATGCCTCCCGTGAACGTGACGACAGTAACCCCCACAGGCTGGTGGGCAAAATTAATGCGCCGCATTCGTCCAGACCGAGTGGTGAATATCTGCTTTCTGGTGGTGTTGTTCTTTTCAACGCTGCTGACCTGGCGCGAAACCATCGTGCTTGAAGACGCCTATATCTCCAGCCAGCGTAATAATCTGAAGAACGTCACCAACGATATGGACGCGCAGCTGCAGTTCAATACCGACCGGCTGATGTTTTTCCGCAACGGCATGCAATCGGCGCTGCAAATCCCGCTGGCGTTCGAAGTGCTGCGCACCGCCGAGCAAGAGTTTGAACGCCAGCGCGCGCAGGCTGATTGGCGAATCTCCCTTAATAACAACCGCACGCTGCCGCTGAACGGCGTCTCCGATACGTTTGTTGAACATACTAATCTGCTCTCGCGCGATAACCCTCTGCTGGGTAACGAGTTTATGGCCGCCATTGAACTTGGTTATCTGCTGCGTCTGTCGGCAATGACGCGTCAGCATCTGGCGCGCTTTGAAACGCATATGCTGTACGTCTCACGTGCCGGTTTTTATCTCAGCACCGAACCGACGCAGGAAGGCAGCATCACTGAATATTACTATCGTCTGGCAACCAGTCCGTGGTTTATCCAGCAGTCGCAGCGGGATAACCCGGAGCGGGGCGTTAAGTGGCATACCACCTTTAGCCGCGATAAAACGCCGGTGGCGCAGACCGTCACGGCGGCGGTGCCGCTTGATTATCAGCAGTACTGGTTTGGCGTGCTGGCTATTCAGCTCTCGGTCAGCGAAATGACCCAGTTTCTCACGCACGCGGTGGAAGGGGAGGATGAAGGCGAATATCAGCTTTATGACCGACGCATGAACCTGATTGCCTCTTCTGAACCCGATAAATCAAAGCACACCCAGCTGTCGCAGGAAGTCCAGGCGCAGCTGGCGCGGGCCTACGAATCGGAAAATGAAGGTAATGTGCGCCAGTTGTCGCGCTATATCAGCTGGGAGAAGCTGCGGAATTTTGATGGTGTACTGCTGCGCATCCACTCTCTGGAAGAGGGGATTCGCGGTGATTTCGGCTCAATCAGTATTGCCATCACGCTGCTGTGGCTGCTGTTTACCGCCATGCTGCTGATCTCCTGGATGGTTATCCGCCGTATGGTACGCAATATGTCCTCTCTGCAGGATTCACTCTCGTGGCGTGCGTGGCACGATATGCTCACCCGCCTCTACAACCGTGGGGCGCTTTTCGAGCGTGCGGGTATTGCGCTGGCGACCTCTCAGCAGGCCAATGAACCGCTGGCGGTGATCCAACTCGATCTGGACCATTTCAAAAGCATCAACGACCGCTTTGGCCATCAGGCCGGTGACCGGGTGCTGATTCATATCGGGAGGGTGATCCTGAATAAGATCCGCAAAGACGATATTGCGGGCCGTGTCGGCGGGGAAGAGTTTTGTATCGTGCTGCCAGGCACGTCGCTGGCGGAGGCGGAGGTGATTGCCGAACGTATCCGGGACAGCATCAACAGTCGGGAGATCCTGATTGCCAGAAAACAGACTATCCGGGTGAGCGCATCGCTGGGCGTATGCAGCAGCGAGGAGCTGGAGCAGTATGACTTCCAGCACCTGCAATCTATTGCCGACAAGCGGCTGTATCAGGCAAAAACCGGTGGGCGAAATCAGGTCTGTGCGAAAGATGGCTAGCAGGGTGATTAATTACGGCACGAAACATAAATTTAACTTATGGAAGCCTGGTTAAATGGGATTAATCTTAAAGCCTGATTGGCGCAAATCTGAAAATAAAAACGCTATCTTCCTGATTTATCATTATGTTAGTGAAGTGTCTACGTAAGCACGACTATGCTGTCATATTAATTTATTAGGTGAATAATTCTTGTCATTCAACATAAACGAAGATAATGTTTCACCCACGTCAGGTTTCCTGATGTAACGAATATTTCAATGCTTCTTGCTTAGGCAAGGTTGATCCCGACGCTCGCGTGTCGGGATTTTTTTTCCATTTAGCGCGTGACTTCCGTTACGCTGAAGTCGTGGATATCCAGCTCAAAGGCTTCCGCCAGATCGCGCCAGGTATGGTATTCGCGGCCGTCGACGCTCACGTGATGTGGGTCATCCGTCGCGCGGTGGATTTCGCTTTCGCTGATTTCGTTAATCGCCGCCAGCAGCGCATCAACGTTTACCCCTCGGGGGTCAATCGCCATCTTCATCACCGACATCCTTTATTTCCGTCCCTGTATAAGTATACATCTAATGAATGTTTTTGCTCAAAAAATGAGCAATCAGGTCAATGTGAATGAGAATTAAGCACTTATGCAGCGGGGCGCTGTCAGCGCGGTCATTTTGTTCTAAACTGGGCTAAACCACTCAGGAGATGACGTTTATGCAAGTTAACGATCGTGTGACGGTCAAGACAGATGGGGGGCCGCGTCGCTCCGGTGTCGTGCTGGCAATCGAGCAGTTCAATGAAGGAACGATGTATCTGGTGTCGCTGGAAGATTATCCGCTGGGGATCTGGTTCTTCAACGAGTCGGGGCATCCTGATGGTATTTTCGTGGAGAGCGAAGCGTAATCAAATCATCTGGCGGTAGCGATACCGCCAGTTTCCCTGCTGTTGTTGTCCTAGCGCATATTGACGTAAATACCGGAAGTGACATTCTCCGCCAGACGGACAACATGATAGATAACCTGCTTGTTATGCGTTTTTATTTTCTTTTTAATATTACCCTTATGTGACGATACGGTTTTGGCTTTAATATTCATCTGATCGGATATTTGTATCGTTCCCTGGCCTGACATCCACATTTTCAGCATGCTGGATTCCGTCCGACTTAATGACAGGGTAGAGATATTAGCTTGCTTTACTTCTGCCGTTTCTTTTTTCAGATAATTCCCCAGAATGCTATCGAGCGTTTCGGGTTTTATTGATTTAGAACTAATTAGCAGATTACTGCGCACCATCAGATATTCGTCAAAATGTATATTGGCAATCGCCATAAAAACAATGAACAACGTCCTGGGGTGTTGATTAATGATCTGCTTAATATGCAGACTACTCTGCACATCATGAATGAAGCAGTCCTCATTAATAAACACGACAGCTGGACCGCGAGCAGCGCAGATCTCAGCGAGCCCGTCGACGTTATCTACATTGTCAATATCACGTTTTTTTACCCCACGACTGGCCAGGTATCCGGTTAACCCTAGCCGCGTATAACTACATAGATCCATAATAATCGTTGACATGGCATACCCTCACTCAATGCGTAACGATAATTAACCCAGTGCCCTCGAACTTCATCGCCGCAACGAACCTGGAAAAAATAAAAAACAAGAGGATGAAGACGAACAGGCGGCATCAACTATCCCGTAAAGTTACGTATAATTTGCCAGGAATCATCTCAAAGTAAAGTAAATGTTATGTTATGTGAAAGACCTAAAAACAAATAACCCGCGCCAGCGATATGCTGGTAGATGTTTTTTGCGTTTGACTTTAGGAATTTCCTCATAATAACCAGGAGAGGATTATGGAGAATTTATGCGTGGTAACTCACTGATAATATCTGCTAATAGATCAAATATCTCGCTAAATAAGTGCTCGCAGAACGGTGCGATAAGCGGCATTAATGCGGCCATCAACAGAATACCGACGGTGAGCGTAATGGGAAAACCGATAACGAAGACCGACAGTTGTGGCGTCATGCGGTTTAGCATCCCCAGCGCCAGGTTAACCGTTAGCAGCAGGGTGATAATCGGCAGCGCTAGCATCAGGCCGTTAAGGAAGATCATGCCGCCCGCGCGGGTTAGCGCCAGAAACGCGTTGCTGTTGATCGGCTCGCCGCCGATGGGCAGGGTGTGGAAGGTGTCGACCAGCAGCGAAATCAGCCACAAATGACCGTTAAACACCAAAAACAGCAGCAGGGCGAGCATATCCATAATACGCGCCAGGATCGGCATGTTGAGGTTGCTGCCAGGGTCAACAAACGTCGCAAACGACAGCCCCATCTGCAGGCCGATAATCTCGCCACAGTAGCGTATCGCGGCAAAAGCGAACTGCATGGTAAACCCGAGCGCAATGCCGATAAGAATTTGCTGTAGCGCCAGCCAGAGTGCGGCTGCGGAGAAAATCGGTACTTCCACCACCGGCAAAGAAGGGGCGATAACAAGGGTGATGATGATGCCCAACCCCACCTTGACGCGTTTAGGCACCGAGCGTTCGCTTAAAATAGGCGCGGTGGTGACCAGCGCCAGCACGCGCAGCAGCGGCCAGAAATAGAGGCTGAGCCAGGAGAGCCACTGGTCACTGGTAAAATTGAGCATCGCGCTTAGCCGATGATATAGGGCAGGTTGCTGAACAGCGTGCGCACGTAGTCCAGCAGCAGATTAAGCATCCACGGCCCGGCGACGATGATAGCGATAAATACGGCGATGATCTTTGGAATGAACGACAGCGTCATTTCGTTAATCTGCGTCGCAGCCTGCAGAATACTGATAATCAGACCGGTGACCAGCGACACCAGCAGCAGCGGAGCGGCCAGCGCCAGCGCTACCTTCATCGCTTCGGTGCCCATCATCATGACGGATTCAGGGGTCATGGGTACTCCTTAACTGTAAAAACTCTGCGCCAGCGAACCGACCAGCAGCTGCCAGCCGTCAACCAGCACAAACAGCATTAGCTTAAACGGCAGCGCGATAGTGGCGGGGGGCACCATCATCATCCCCAGCGCCATCAGTACGCTGGCGATCACCAGGTCGATAATCAGGAACGGGATAAAAATGGTGAAGCCAATCTGGAAGGCGGTTTTCAGCTCGCTGGTGACGTAAGCAGGGAGCAGGATGCGCATCGGTACTGCTTCTGGCCCTTGAATCGGCTGGCTGTTGGCCAACCGGGCAAACAGCGCCAGATCGGCTTCACGCGTCTGACGCAGCATAAATTCACGCAGCGGCTGTGCGCCTTTTTCCAGCGCGTCCTGCATCGTGATTTTGTCCTCGCTGAACGGCTGATAGGCGTCGGTGTAAACCTTGTCGATGACCGGCGACATGATGAAAAAGGTGAGGAACAGCGCCAGCCCCAATAGCACCTGGTTAGGGGGCGCGGACGGCGTGCCCAGGGCGCTGCGCAGCAGGCCGAAGACGATGATGATGCGGGTGAAGCTGGTCATCATCAGCAAAATGGCCGGAAGAAAAGTCAGCGAGGTAATGAATACCAGCGTCTGAATCGGCAGCGACCAGCTCTGACCGCCGTTCGCCAGCGGTTGGCTGATGAGGCCAGGAAGTTCAGCAAATGCTGAAGGCGAAAGCAGTAATAGCCCGCTCAGCGCAAGGGAATAAACACGACGCATCAGGATCTCCCGGGACGCTTAAGCATATTTTTCATCAGTGAAGCAAACTCAGGCGCAGCGGCCTGCGGCTGGCTATCGGTCGGTGCGGGCGGCAGCTTATGCAGCAGCGTGACCTGCTGGGCAGTGACGCCTAGCACCAGGCGCGCATCGTCGACGTTCACAATGACGACGCGTTCGCGAGCGCCAAGTGAAGCGCTGGCGCTCACTTTCAGCCCGCTAGCGGCCTGATTTCTCATCGCACCAGGCATCACGCGTTTGACCACCCACGCGGCGGCGAGAATTAAGACAATAATGCCCAGCAATGCACCGCTCACCTGAATCAACGGTGAGGTCATAGGTTCATTGACATGGGCAACGGTCACCGGCGTGGTGGCCGGTGCCGTCGCCGCACCGTGGCTTGACGGCGCGGCGGCGTGGGTAGTAGAGGCGGGTGGCGCAGCGTGGTTGGTACTCATTTTAACGGCTCAGGCGGCGCATACGTTCTGACGGCGTAATGATGTCGGTGATGCGTACGCCGTACTTGTCGGCCACGACCACGACTTCGCCCTGGGCAATCAGATAACCGTTGATCAGGATGTCCAGCGGCTCGCCGGCCAGACCGTCCAGCGCCACCACGGAACCCTGCGTCAGACGCAGCAGCTCTTTGATGGTCATCCGGGTACGCCCCAGTTCAACGGTCAGCTTGACCGGAATATCCATGATGAGATCGATATCCTGCAGCGTGCCGCTGACGTCGCCGCCGCCCAGTTGCTGAAATACCGCATCGGCAGCGCTTTTGCTGCTGGTCGTTTTCTGTTCGTTCAGCGCGTCAGCCCACAGATCGTCCACGGATCCGCTGTTGTCATCGGGTGGAGTATTCATATCACTCATTTGGGCTGTTCCTCGTTCAGCGAATTCAAAATCGGGTTGATCAAATGTTCTACGCGCAGCGCATATTGTCCGTTAACCGTGCCGTACTGGCTGGTTAGCACCGGCACGCCGTCGACGTGCGCAATAATGCGATCGGGCTTCTCTATCGGCAGCACATCGCCGGGTTGTAGTTTGAGTATTTGTGACAGTCGAAGCGAGATATCGGCGAAGTTCGCTACCAGTTCCAGCTCGGAATGCTGCACCTGGCGCACCAGGTTTTCGCGCCAGTTCTGATCTTCATGGCGCGAGTTTTCCAGCGGCGGGTTGACCAATAGTTCGCGCAGCGGCTCGATCATGCTGAACGGCAGGCAGATATTAAACTCGCCGGTCAGGTTACCGATCTCTACGTGGAACGGGGTATTCACCACAATGTCGTTTGGCGAGGTGGTAATATTGGTGAACTTCACCTGCATCTCCGAGCGCACGTACTCCACTTCCAGTGGGTTAATCGCTTTCCACGCGTCGCTATAGCCTTCCAGCGCCAGCTTCAACATGCGGTTGATAACCCGCTGCTCGGTATGGGTGAACTCGCGACCTTCTACCTTGGTCGGGAAACGCCCATCGCCACCGAACAGGTTATCCACGGCGATAAACACCAGGCTTGGCGAGAACACCACCAGACCGGTACCGCGCAGCGGCTTCAGATGGATCAGGTTAAGGTTGGTCGGCACCGGCAGGTTGCGGGCAAATTCGTGGTAGGGCTGAATGCGAATTGCCCCCACGGTGATGTCCGGACTACGGCGCAGCAGGTTGAACAGCCCCATACGGAAGTGACGGGCAAAACGCTCATTGATGATCTCCAGCGCCTGCAGACGCTCGCGGACGACGCGTCGTTGGGTATTGGGATCGTAGGGGCGAATGTCATCTTCGCCCACAGCGCGTGCCTGCGGTTCGTTAGGATTGTCGCTGTCGCCGTTCAACAGCGCGTCAATTTCGGCCTGAGAAAGAATGCTATCGCCCATGGTGCTATCGCAAAATAAAGGCTGTATACAGCACGTCAGTAATGTTCTGTTTCGGCTGACCAGCAATCAACGGCGCGCTCAGCGTCTCTTTAATCTCGGCGGCGAGCTGTTTTTTGCCATCATCAGTAGCAAGCTTAGTCGCATCCTGGCGAGAGAGCAGCAGGAGCATACGGCTGCGCACTTCCGGCAGATAGTCATTCAGACGGGCGCGGTCGGTCTCAGACTTCATGCGCAGCGTCACGCCAACGTACAGCACGCGGTCGGCATCGCCGAGATTAACGGTAAAGGTATCCAGCGGGAAGAAGACCGGCGCGGCGGGCGGCGGCGCTTCTTTTGGCGCGGCGGTCTCCGCTTTGTTGGTTAAACGCCAGTAGCTGTAGCCTGCGGTGGCGCAGGCGGCGAGCGTTACCAGCACCAGCAGGGGGATCCAGAGGGAGCGTTTGCTCTTTTTATTGATAGCGGTGTCAGTCATCTGATGCGGTCTTCCTTTTTACTACTGCTTATCCGATGATTATCCCGCCTCCCGCGCGGGTCAAAGCGTGGAAAAGACGGGAATAATCGTGTTACCTCGGGCGTTTAAGCAAAGATGTCTACCGCATTGTCCCCGCGAGCGGAGGATTGCAGGGCGGCAGGGACGGCAAGAAGCTCATTGTCGTCCTGATTTTCTCGGCCGTCAGCGTCGCTACGCGCGGCAAACGACTGTTGGGACGAAGGCTGTTGCTGCTGCCCGGCAAAACCATCGCTGCTGATATTGCTCTGCCCCAGCTGAATACCGTTCTCCTCAAGCTGTGTACGCAGTACCGGCAGCGCAGCTTCCAGCGCGGCGCGAACGTGGCTGTGCGGTGAGGCCATCTGGATTTGTGCCAGGTTGTCTTCCACCTTCAGCGTAATGTGAACCTGCCCGAGTGATTCGGGGTGCAGACGCAGTTCTGCGGTCTGTTGGCCCGAACGGGTAAACAGCGTGATGTGCTGGCTCACGTTCTGCTGCCAGTCCGGGGTGCCAAGCTGGGCGCGAATGTTTGCCGTTGCCGCTGCCGGAAGAACCGGAGCTGCATTGTTCTGGTTGGCGACCGGTGCCAGCGCGGCGGTTGCGGCCGTTGGGCTTGAGACGCTTTCCGATTCTGCTTTCTGCGTTGGGATCACAAAGGCGGAATCGGCGGGCAGCGTGCGAGCATCAACGCCCGTTTGCGTGGTCGGCGTGCCTTTGACATCCACAAAGCCCTGAGATTTTGCACCACCACGGCTGAGTGCGCTGGTCAGCGAACTGAGCGTGTCACCATGTTGCACAGGCGCAGTGACGGTCGTCGTCTGCTGAATCGGCGGGGTGACAGGCAGCATTGCCATCAACGCGTTGAGACTTTTCAGGTCGTCGTCGCTGAGTTTGCTCTCAGTGGAATCGTCGTCACTCTTCGCACCGGCGATGTCGGTTTTGTCGCCAGCTAGCTCACCTTTCAGGTGCGCAGCCAGCGAGCTGAGCAGCGACTGCGCGTCGCTCGAAGTTGATAAATCGAGGTCAGGCTCGGTGCCAGCGTTGGCTCGTGTGGCTTCCTGCTGAACCAGCCATTTAGTCAATGACTGTCCCTGGACTTTAATATCGCGCAGGCTTTTTGCATCGTCGCCGGTCAACAGTGCGTTTTTCGCACCGCTTGGATCGGCGCTCTGGGTTAATGCGCCTGCCAGCAGCGCCAGAAAATCCTCGGGAGACCCCGGGGTTTTCGCCGTCGCGTCCGCGCCTGCAAGGTTCGCATCGCTGACAGCAAGGTTAGGCAGAGTAATCATTCGGGTTTCCTCAAGGTTGCGCGTTGGGCAAACTCATCCATTTTTTTCTGATCAAGACGGTTTTCTGCCAGCAACGCGGCAGAGGCTTGACGGTCCTGGAGCGTCTGCCATGCCTGCAAGCGCTGTTTTTTCTCGCGCCAGAAGTTCAGAGCCTGCTCCACTTTGTTATTCCACTGAACTAACTGCTGACGGTGCTGATCGATGGCTTTTTCCAGCGTCTGGATAAATTGCTGGTAGTTCTGCCATCGCAGGCTGGCAATGCCCTGCGTCATGTCGTTGTTCAGGCTGTTCTGGTATTCCAGTTGATAGTCCATCAACATCTTGAGCTGTTCTTCCGCCTGTTGGCAGCCGCGGCGCATCTCGCCCAGTACCAGGGCGGCGTTGTCCACGTCGGTTTCTGCCAATTCTTTCAGCGTTGCTAATGCACCGTGCTGCGCCATATTTGTGATCCTCTTGCTTCACTATGACGATGGGAAGATCAATTCCAGGGCCTGGATTGAAGATTCCCAGTCTGCTTTTTCAAGAATGCCTTGCTGTAAAAATGCTTCCAGATGCGGCCAGAGCGTAATGGCCCTGTCGAGCATCGGATCGCTGCCCTTGGCGTACGCGCCGACGCTTATCAGGTCGCGGTTACGCTGGAAGCTCGAGAGCAGCTGTTTAAAGTTACGCACCCGAGCGTAATGCTCTTCGCTGATGAGCGCGGTCATCGCGCGGCTGATGGACGCTTCAATATCAATCGCCGGATAGTGCCCGGCCTCTGCCAGCCGACGCGACAGTACGATATGACCATCAAGGATGGCGCGCGCGGAGTCGGCAATCGGATCCTGCTGATCGTCACCTTCGGTCAGTACGGTATAAAACGCGGTGATTGAACCGCCGCCGGTGATCCCGTTGCCCGCACGTTCAACCAGCGCGGGCAGTTTGGCGAATACGGAAGGCGGATAGCCTTTGGTGGCCGGCGGTTCGCCGATCGCCAGCGCGATCTCACGTTGCGCCATCGCGTAACGGGTCAGGGAGTCCATGATCAGCAGGACGTGCTGACCGCGGTCACGGAAATCTTCCGCCACGCGGGTGGCGTAGGCGGCACCCTGCATACGCAGCAGGGGAGAGACGTCCGCCGGGGCGGCAATCACCACCGAACGCGCGCGGCCTTCGGTGCCAAGAATGTTCTCGATAAAGTCTTTTACTTCACGGCCACGTTCGCCGATAAGTCCGACAACAATCACGTCAGCGCGGGTACAGCGGGCCATCATGCCGAGCAGCACGCTCTTACCGACGCCGGAGCCGGCAAACAGCCCCATACGCTGGCCGCGCCCGACGGTGAGCAGGGCGTTGATTGGCCGTACGCCGGTATCCAGCACGTGCTCAATTGGCGTGCGCTGTAAGGGGTTAAATGGCGCGGTGATCAGCGCCCCGGTTTCGGTCGTGTCGGGAGCCGGTAGGCCGTCGAGCGGTTTGCCACTGCCGTCCAGTACACGGCCCAGCAGCGCCGGGCCGAGCGGCAGCTGTTTGCCACTCTGCAGGCCATCGCCCGCGGTATTGCGCGCATAAACGCGCGCACCGGGCAGAATGCCTTCCACCTCTTCGAGCGGCATTAAAAACAGACGATGACCGTTGAAGCCAACCACTTCGGCCTCCACCTCCTGCATCTCAGCACCTTGCTGGCGCTCAATAATGCAGGTCGCGCCAAGCGGTAGCTGCAGCCCGGTGGCTTCCAGCACCAGCCCGGTAGCGCGAGTCAGGCGACCGTAGCGGCGCACGGCAGGCAGCTGCGCGATGCGTGCTTCGAAATTGTCGAGCGTATTCAGCCAGCGGGTCAGGCGCACGGTCATCAGCAGGCTCCCGGTGCCGCCAGGCGGCACAGTTCCTGCCATCGCGTGGCTACGCTGGCATCGAGATCGCCTTCATCCGCAGAGACTTTGCAGCCGCCGGGGTGCAGCGTTGGGTCGCCGCGCAGCCGCCAGCCGTGCAGGTTGAGCGTGGCGCCGAGCATCTCCTCAACGCGTGGTAGATCTTCCGGGCTGACGCGCAGCTGCGGCTTGCCGCTGAACAGCGGCTCCTGCTGCAACAGCGCCTGGATCTGCTTAATCAGCGCGGTGTTATCCACCACCGGTACCTGGCCGACAATCTGTCGCGCCGCTTCCAGTGCCATCTGCATCAGGCGCGAGGCAATCACGCTGTCGAGGGTATCCAGCGTATGTTGAAACTCGCTCGCCAACTGCTGCATTCGGGCGTGAATGGGGGCCTGCTCCTGTTTGGCCTGCACCAGGCCCTGTTCGAGCCCCTGCGCCAGACCTTCCTGATAGCCCTGCTGCTGACCGGCGGCATGACCTTCACGCAGCCCGGCCTGGTAGCCCTGTTCATGGGCCTGAATCTGCAGCTGAGCCAGCTGCTGCTGTTGCAGCTGTTCAGCGGAGATCTCCTCCTGCTCTTCACTCGGCTCGTCGAGGGAGAGTGGGGTAAACTCCATCTCCATTGGCGGCGAAAGATCGTCAGGCTGCCAGACTTTCCACGGCGTGGTATCAGACATAGGTGTCGTCTCCGCTGCCAATTACCATCTCGCCGGTTTCGGCCAGACGACGAACAATAAGCAGGATGGCTTTCTGTTCGTTCTCGACCTGAGACAGACGGACCGGGCCACGGTTGGCCAGATCGTCGCGCAGAATGTCGGCCGCACGCTGGGACATATTGCGCAGGAACTTCTCGCGCAACGGCGGCTCGGAGCCTTTGAGGGCAATGAGCAGCGATTCGGAGTCCACTTCCTGCAGCAGGCGTTGGATGCTGCGATCGTCGACCTCGACCAGGTTTTCGAACAGGAACATCTCGTCGATGATTTTCTGCGCCAGATCGCCGTCGAACTCGCGTACCGCGGTGATGACCGCTTCTTCCTGCTGCGTTTTCATCAGGTTGATAATTTCGGCCGCCGTTCTCACGCCGCCCATTTTGCTGCGCTTGAGGTTCTGGCCGTCGAGCAGGTTGTTCAGCACCTCGGTCAGCTCCGCCAGCGCCGCCGGCTGCACGCCGCCGAAGGTGGCGATACGCAGCATGACATCGTGACGTAGGCGCTCGTCGAACAGCGCCAGAATATCCGCCGCCTGAGCACGTTTGAGGTGCACGAGGATGGTGGCGATAATCTGCGGGTGCTCGTCGCGGATAATATCGGCGGCGCTCTGCGGCTCCATAAAGTTGAGCGTTTCGATGCCGCTGGTGGTTTCGCGGGTTTCGAGAATATCCTCCAGCAGGCTGGCGGCACGTTCTTCGCCCAGTGCTTTCACCAGCACCGAACGCAGATATTCGTTGGCGTTGACGCTGAGCGCCGCGAACTGCTCGGCCTCTTGCTCAAATTCCGCCAGCACGTCGGTTAACTGCTGATTAGAAATCTGCTTCACGCCCGCCATCGCGGTACTCAGCTGTTGTACTTCGCGGGTGCTGAGGTGTTTGAACACCTCAGCCGCGCGGTCTTCGCCAATCGTCATCAGCAGAATGACGCTTTTATCGATTCCAGTCAGGTTACTCATGGTCGTTATTCATCCATTGGCGAATGACCAGCGCCACGACGCGCGGATCGTTATCAGACATTTCGCGGATACGTTGGCTCATGACCTCTGCACCCAGGCGCTGGTTAGCGCGGCGCTGCTGCGTCTGTTCATCTTTGCTGAGGCGAACCTCAACGGCTTGCTGCGTTTCTTGCTTAACTTTGGTCTGCTCGGCAGCGGCCAATGCGAGAGCTTCGCGGCGCTGGAGCTGTGGTTTAATCGCCTTACGCCACAGCAGCCAGGCAACGATCAGCACCAGTAACCAACGACCGGCGGACAACAGCTGATCGATAAACGACTGTTGCTTCCAGAACGGCAGTTCGCCGCCGCTTTCATCGGTATCGTTAAACGGTGAGTTGACCACATTGAGGGTGTCGCCACGGGTGGTGGAGAAGCCCATCGCTTCGCGGGTCAGATCTTCAATCTGCTTCATCTGATCGCTGGTCAGCGGCAGCGGTTTTCCGTCCGGCAGATTGCGATAGTTGACCACCACGGCCACCGACAGACGCTGGACATCGCCGACGTTTTTCTTGGTGTGCATGATGGTGCGGTCAAGTTCATAGTTACTGGTTTCATTGCGCTGCGTATTGCGCGGGCCGGTGGTGGTGGTATTCCGGTTCGCGGCAGTCTGGCCGTTAGCCTGATTGGCTGGCGGCGTGCTGATCGGTGCCGAAGGCGCTGGAGCGGGAGTATTCGATAACGCACCCGGTACACCACCTGGATATGGGCTGCCCACCTGGTCGCTTTCGCTGACCTGACGGGAACGCACCGCCGCCTGGCTGGCATCGCCGTTTGGACGATACTGCTCGTCGGTTTGCTCTTTATTGTCGAAGTTGAGCTGCGCGGTAACCTGCGCGTGAACGTTGCCGTTGCCGACAATCGGCCCCAGAATCGCTTCGATACGGCGCTGAACGCGGCCTTCCACGTCGGCTGTGTATTTCAGCTGCGCATCATTAAGGTCGCGGGCGTTGGTATTGGACTGGGTCAGTAGATGGCCGCCCTGATCGACCAGCGTCACGTTACCTGGCGGTAAACCCGCTACGGCGCTGGATACCAGGTGCACCACGGCAGAAATCTGGCCTTCATCAAGCGCGCGACCCGGTTCCAGGTTAACGGTGATGGAAGCTGAAGGGGATTTTTGTTCACGGACGAACAACGACGGTTTCGGCATGGCTAAGTGCACACGCGCGCTTTTTACCGGGCCAAGGGTTTCAATGGTACGGGCCAGCTCACCTTCCAGCGCGCGCTGGTAGTTCACCTGCTCGCTGAACTGGCTGATGCCGAATTTTTCCTGATCGAGCAGTTCAAAGCCGACCGCGCCACCCTTCGGCAGACCGATCTGCGCCAGACGCAGGCGCAGTTCGTGAACTTTGTCCGCAGGCACTTCCAGCGCGCCGCCGTTATCGGCAAAGCGGTAGGGGACGTTCATCTGGGTTAACTGCGTGACGATAGCGCCGCCGTCCTGATCGGACAGGTTGCTGAACAGCGTGCGATAGTCTGGGGTTTTTGCCCACAGCACCATCGCCACCAGTACGGCCACCGCAGCTGCGCTGGCGACCATCAGTGGAATTTTAGGATTCGCGCGCAGGCGGTTGACCCACTCTAAGGTTTTATTTTGTGGCGTAGCCGTAGCACTTGCGCTCATTGCGCACCTCGTCGATCCTGATCAATGGCGTTAAACGTTAACGAAAACAAAGCAGACTCCCAGGTCAGAACACATAAAGATAGCCATGCCATTATTTGTTCCTTTAGGAAATTTGATGGGCCAAATAACCCATTTTTATGGTGCTATTTAGCGCCTTTATCTTATTGACAAACTGGTAAGCTCGTTTCCAGGTTAAACACAATCCGGGAGTTCATATGGCGATTCAGGGTATTGAAGGTGTTCTGTCACAGCTGCAAGCCACGGCGGCGATGGCGCGCAATCAGAGCGTGGATACGCAACCAAGCATCAGCTTTGCCGGGCAGCTTCACGCCGCGTTGGATCGGGTGAGCGAAACGCAAAACAGCGCGAAGGCGCAGGCGGAGAAGTTTTCGCTGGGTGAGCCGGGCATCGCGCTGAACGATGTGATGACCGACTTGCAAAAAGCGTCCGTCTCGCTGCAGATGGGGATTCAGGTGCGCAATAAGCTGGTGAGTGCGTATCAGGACGTGATGGGGATGCAGGTTTAATATTGAATTTGTAGGCTGGATAAGGCGTTTAGGCCGTCATCCGGCAATGTGCTCAGGCTATGCCGGATGGCGCTTTGCTTATCCGGCCTACAATGGCCATTTCCCTTTCTGACTTTTTCCTTTCATCTCTAAAACCCCACGCCAATGGTCAATTACCGTGAAACGGCAGTCGGTTTAACGCTATAATGTTTCTGTTTTTTTCTCCCGGAACAGGACGAATAATGAAAAAATTAGCCATTGTGGCGGCGCTGTTAACGCTGGCAGGTTGTGCGCAGATCACCGATTACTCCGCCGTGGTAAAAGCCCCGGCACCGGCGGGGCTGGCAGGCTACTGGCAGTCGGTTGGCCCGCAAAGCGCGCTGGTGAGCCCCGAAGCGATGGGCAGCCTTATTGTTACCCGTGATGGCGATACCCTGGACTGTCGCCAGTGGCAGCGTGTGATTGCTGTTCCGGGGAAACTGATGCTGCGTGATACGGATGTCTATAACGTGACCAATAAGCTGGACGTTTACGCGGTGAAGCGTGATGGTAATACGTTGAAGTATGATGGGATGACGCTACAGCGTGTCGAACGTCCAACGGTCGAATGTGCCGCTGCGCTAACCAAAGCACCGCTGCCGTCCGTACTGCCGTAAGGCACTGTCGCTCCGGCACAAACCGTTGCCGGAGCGAACCCTGTTAATGGTTCAGATCGACATTATCCTGAGGGACCAGCACCTGACCCCCTTGTTTACCATAGGTCGACATCACCGACTTTTGGATCGACGATTGCCCCACCAGTTTGGCCAGTTCATCCATGCGCGCCTGTAGCAGACGTTTTACGGTGTTTTCATTATCCAGTACCGTGCGCAGCAGCGGACGAAGCTGCTCCTGAACCGGGTCGGTAGGTTCACTTATCTGGGTTAATTGAGCAATCTTTTGCACCGCATTAACGTATTCCATTTCACTGGCAATCAGTTCATCCCATAGTCCTTCCGTTGCAAGTCGCAGCATCCTGTTGCTTTTTTCGACCAGATGTTGGTACGCGAGATAAAGGTGCGGTGCATAGCTCATTAGACGGCGTCCTGAATCAAGTTAGGCGTAAGGAGAGATTCCTTCCAGGCATCGGCGATATTGCGCATGAGGTTTTCTACCTCTTCAACGGCGCCGGTGTCATTGTGCAGGTTGGCCTGCAGAAGTCGTCTCACCATATAGGCGTAGAGCGCTAACAGATTCTGCGTCAGCTCATCGCGGCTCTCTTCATCGAGGCCGATTTTCAGACCATTTTCGATGATGTTGATCGCCTTCGACAGGGAAAGCCCTTTCCCCTGCAGATTACCGTCCTGCATAAACAGGCGGGCGCGAATCAGCGCGCTGAGCGCGCCGTCGAACAGCATGCTGACAAGCTGCTGCTGGCTGGCGCTCATCACTGCGCTTTCTACTCCAATCTGTGCGTAGGCCTGCGTACCTTTTGCCCCGTACATGATGTCTCTCCTGGTTAAGAATGATTACTTGGAATTGCTGGTAGATTCGAACTGCTGCGTTAAATAGTTACTGGTGTTATTTAACGAGGTCATCAGCACGTCCAGTTGAGTAAATTGATCTTTATAGCGCGCGACTTTCTGATCGATCAGATCGCTGGCGGCGTTATAGTCTTTGGTCAGCTTGTTCAGCGTTTTGCTGACGCCATCTTTAGCGGCCTGGATGATCCCGGTGCTGGAAAGCCAGCTGGTCAGGTTGCTGCCGATGGTGGTGGTGATACCGGTTTTTTTGCCGTCGCCGACGATCAGGGTGCCAACGGCTGAGGAGTCTTTTTTCAGTGCGGCGCTGAGTTTGTCGTCATCAACCTTCAGTTCACCGGTGCTTGGGTCTGAGGTGATACCAATCTGGGCCAACGTTTTGTAAGAAGAGGTGCTCAGCGTATTGCTCAGCGCGCTCTTTAGCTGGGTCTGAATGGTGCGCAGCGTAGTATCGCCAATTAGGGCACCGTTGTTGCTGCTTTGGCTGTCGGATCCAGGGTCAACTGCAGTGTATTTGGTCAGGCTGCTGAAAGTATCCTGTAGGGCGTTATAGGCCGTTACCCAGTCTTTGATGGCGCTTTGTGCTTTCGTCGTATCCTGGGTGATGGTCAGCGTCTGGTTGCCGGTGGTGACATCATTGAGGTTCAGCGTAATATCTTCCAGCGCATCGCTAATGGTATTGCTGCTGTTTTCAATGGCAACGTTGTTTACCTTAAGCTCGGCGTTTTGCGCAGTCACACTCTCAGTCATACCATTGCCAGCAGCGCCATTGGTGCCGTTATAGCCCATAAAGCTTTGCAGTGCGCTGTCGCCGCTGACGCTCAGCGTCATGCCGTTATCTTTACCGGTGTCGTTCGACGTGATTGACAGACGGTAGGCGCCACCGACGTTAATAATACTGGCGCTGACGCCCGCTTTGGCGTTGTTGATAGCGTCGCGAATCCCGGTTAATGAGGAGTTTGCTGCGCTGATATCAATGGTCACCGGCTTTTTGTCGCCGCCTTGTTGAATGGTCAGGACGCTGTCGCTGGTGGCGATGGCTTTTTTGCTGTCGGCCTGCGTTGTACTGGTGGTCAACGTTTGTGCCTGCGCCAGCTGCGTAACGCTAATGGTGTATTTACCCGCAATGGCGTTACCGGTAGTGGTGGCGCTAAAGGCGGTAGTAGAGCTTGCGGTGGTGGTGGCAGTAAACAAGTCAGCTTTAGACAGCGCGGTGTTGGCGGTCTGGAACGCTTCCAGCGAGCTTTTCAACGTGCCGTAGGCGCTGAGTTTGGAAGTATAGGAGCTTTGCTGTTTGGTAATAGGCGTTAATGTGGCTTTTTCAGCCGCGGTCAGGCTATCCAGAATGTCGCTCAGCTTCAGGCCCGATCCGATCCCCAATGAAGAAATGCTTGCCATTTTTATTCCTTAAATGTGTCGACACGTAGAATGAATGTCTGGGTTATCGGCCTGAATGCGTCAAAGTTTACGCTTAATTGTTTTTTTTTAATGGCGCGAATAAGCGCCAGAGAAAAGAGTATTTCGGCGGCTAAAAAAAAGCGGGATTGGTAAAAAAAATTCTAAAGGTTGTTTTACGGCAGACGATAACACCTTTGACGGCGATTGAGCCGACGGGTGAAAACCCAATACGTAATCAACGACTTGAAATATAGGATAACGAATCATGGCACAAGTCATTAATACCAACAGCCTCTCGCTGATCACTCAGAACAACATCAACAAGAACCAGTCTGCTCTGTCCAGTTCTATCGAGCGTCTGTCTTCTGGCTTGCGTATCAACAGCGCGAAGGATGACGCAGCGGGTCAGGCGATTGCTAACCGTTTCACCTCCAACATCAAAGGCCTGACTCAGGCGGCTCGTAACGCTAACGACGGTATCTCTCTGGCGCAGACCACTGAAGGCGCACTGTCTGAAATCAACAACAACTTACAGCGTGTACGTGAGCTGACCGTTCAGGCAACCACCGGTACTAACTCCGATTCTGACCTGTCTTCTATCCAGGACGAAATCAAATCCCGCCTGTCTGAAATTGACCGCGTATCTGGCCAGACCCAGTTCAACGGCGTGAACGTGCTGGCAAAAGACGGCACTATGAAAATTCAGGTTGGCGCGAACGATGGCCAGACTATCTCCATCGACCTGAAAAAAATTGACTCTGATACTCTGGGTCTGAACGGTTTTAACGTGAATGGCTCGGGCTCAATTGCTAACAAAGCCGCAACGATTAGTGATTTGACGGCTCAGAAAGCTGTTGATAACCATGATGGGACTTATACAGTTACCACCAACAACGCTGCGCTCACTGCATCTCAGGCATTAGGTAAGCTGAGTGATGGTGATACCGTAGATATTGCGACTTATGCTGGTGGTACAAGCTCAACGGTCAGCTATAAGTATGATGCGACAGCAGGTAACTTTAGTTATAAAAATACTGCAAATAACACTAGTGCTGCAGCAGGTAGCTTAGCTGATACTCTGCTTCCAGCGGCAGGCCAGACAAAAACAGGTACATATAAGGCGGCTTCTGGAGAAGTTAACTTCAATGTTGATGCTACTGGTAATCTGACAATTGGTGGTCAGCAAGCTTATCTGACCACTGATGGTAACCTGACAACAAACAATTCTGGTGGTGCAGCTGCCGCTAGCCTTAAAAGCTTGTTTACCCTGGCTGGTGATGGTAAATCACTGGGAAATAACGGCACTGCGACCGTTACCCTGGATAACACAGCATATGATTTCAAAGCTGCTGCGGACGTTACTATTCCTGCTGGTGTTACCGCTGCTGCTGGCGTAACTTACACCGCGACCGTTTCCAAAGATGTCATTCTGGCGCAACTCCAATCCGCAAACCAAGCTGCTGCAACAGCAGCTAATGGTGATACTGTAGCAACAGTAAACTATAAATCAGGCGTTATGACCGGTTCAGCAACCTTTACAAACGGTAAAGGAACAGCTGATGGTATGACTTCCGGTACTACGCCAGTTGCTGCTACGGGAGCTAAGGCTGTATATGTTGATGGTAATAATGAACTCACTTCAACAGCGTCTTATGACACTACTTACTCTGTTAATGCAGATAATGGTGCGGTAAAAGTAGTTTCAGGTACAGGTAAAGGTAAATTTGAAGCGGTAGCTGGCGCCGAAGCTTATGTAAGCAAAGATGGAAAATTAACGACAGAAACCACAAGTGCAGGTACAGCAACCAAAGATCCTCTGGCTGCCCTGGACGCTGCTATCAGCTCCATCGATAAATTCCGTTCTTCCCTGGGTGCTATCCAGAACCGTCTGGATTCTGCGGTAACCAACCTGAACAACACCACCACCAACCTGTCTGAAGCGCAGTCCCGTATTCAGGACGCCGACTATGCGACCGAAGTGTCCAACATGTCTAAAGCGCAAATCATTCAGCAGGCCGGTAACTCCGTGCTGGCTAAAGCGAACCAGGTTCCACAGCAGGTTCTGTCTCTGCTGCAGGGCTAATCGCTCTCAACCTGACCAACCCCGCCTCGGCGGGGTTTTTTGTTGCTGAAATTTCACTTACTCCGCAAATAACCCCACATTTCTCCCACTGTTCCATCGATTAAAACGGCTATAGAAACGGATAATCGTGCCGATAACTCATATTAATGCAGGGCTGTTTATCGTGAATTCAATGTATACCGCTGAAGGTGTAATGGATAAACACTCGCTATGGCAACGCTATGTGCCGCTGGTGCGTCACGAAGCATTGCGCCTTCAGGTGCGTTTGCCGGCGAGCGTGGAACTGGACGATCTGCTCCAGGCGGGCGGTATCGGCTTATTGAACGCAGTTGAACGCTATGACGCTCTGCAAGGTACGGCATTTACGACTTACGCAGTGCAACGCATCCGTGGGGCGATGCTGGACGAATTACGCAGCCGTGATTGGGTGCCGCGTAGCGTCCGGAGGAACGCGCGTGAAGTTGCGCAGACGTTAGGACAGCTGGAGCAGGAACTGGGACGAAACGCGACCGAAACCGAAGTCGCGCAGCGGCTGGGAATCGCGATTGAAGAATACCGTCAGGTACTGCTGGATACCAATAACAGCCAGCTTTTCTCCTATGATGAATGGCGAGAAGAGTATGGCGACAGTATCGAGCTGGTGACGGAAGAGAATCAACACGAAAACCCACTACATCAACTACTGGAAGGCGATCTTCGCCATCGCGTGATGGAGGCCATCGAGGCCCTGCCGGAACGCGAGAAGTTGGTGTTAACACTCTATTACCAGGAAGAGCTGAACCTCAAAGAGATCGGCGCCGTACTGGAAGTCGGGGAGTCGCGCGTCAGCCAACTGCACAGCCAGGCCATTAAGCGTCTGCGCATTAAACTGGGTAAATCGTAGGTTGGAGTAACGTCACGTTAGCGCCAAAAATGCCGCATTATGTAATGAGAACCCGGAGTTATCATAATGATGCAGGTAAAAAGACGGCCATTAAGCCGCTATCTCAAAGACTTTAAACACAGCGAAACGCATTGCGCCCACTGTCATAAGCTGCTCGATCGCATCACCTTAGTGCGTCAGGGGGTGATCGTGAATAAAATCGCCATCTCCCGTCTGGATACGCTAATGGACGACAGCGCGTGGCAGCAGGAGCGTAGCGCCTGGTCCGCGTTGTGCCGCTTCTGCGGCGATCTGCACTGCAAGGAGCAGAGTGCGTTCTTCAATATCATCGGCTTTAAACAATACCTCCTCGAACAAACCGACATGAGCGCGGGCACCGTACGTGAGTACGTCGTACGCCTGCGTCGGCTGGGCAACCACTTCGTCGATAATGACGTCCCGCGAGCGCTGCTGCATGATCGCCACGCGGATGAGAAGCTTGAAGCCTGGTTGCCGGATACCAGCACCAACAATTATCGTATTGCCCTGCGTAAGTACCTGCGTTTTCAGCGTCACTTACCGCTAAACAGCGAGCAAAATTTCGCAGACTGTGAAACCTCTGATATATATTAAATTGGAATAAGATGTAGCGCATGGGTGTTTGTCATTGATGATGAACGGTTTACACTACGAAAAAAAGTGATGCTTTTCGGGGGTATAATGAAGCTGAAGTTTCTGGGTCGTCAGGCGCTGATGGGCGCTATGGCCGTTGCGCTGGTCGCTGGTGCAAGCGTGCAGGCGTTTGCTGCAGAGAATTTATTAAACCAGGTTAAAGAGCGCGGTACGCTGCGCGTTGGCCTGGAGGGCACTTATCCTCCGTTCAGTTTCCAGGGCGATGACGGTAAGCTGACCGGTTTTGAAGTGGAATTTGCCAACGAGCTGGCCAAACACCTGGGCGTGAAGGCTGACCTCAAACCGACCAAGTGGGATGGGATGCTGGCATCGCTGGACTCTAAACGTATCGACGTGGTGATTAACCAGGTCACGATTTCGCCGGAGCGTCAGAAGAAATATGACTTCTCCACCCCGTACACCATCTCCGGTATTCAGGCGCTGGTGAAAAAGGGGAGCGAAGACACCATCAAAACCGCCGCTGACCTGAAAGGCAAAAAAGTCGGTGTCGGTCTGGGGACCAACTACGAAGAGTGGCTGCGTAAAAACGTTCAGGGCGTGGATATTCGCACCTATGACGATGACCCGACGAAATATCAGGATCTGCGCGTAGGCCGTATCAACGCGATTCTGGTTGACCGTCTGGCGGCGCTGGATCTGGTGAAGAAAACCAACAATACGCTGGCCGTTGCGGGTGACGCGTTCTCTCGTCAGGAATCTGGCGTGGCGCTGCGTAAAGGCAATGAAGACCTGCTGAAAGCGGTTGATGGTGCCATCGACGCCATGCATAAAGACGGTAGCCTGAAAGCGCTGTCTGAGAAATGGTTCGGGGCAGACGTGACAGAATAATCGTCATGCTTTAAAAAAGGCGCTGATTGAGCGCCTTTTTTTATTTAAGGCGCATAATAAAAACAACACCAAGGAGATGCTATGTCACTGCAAAATTTAACCCGCTTTCCGCGCCTCGAATTGATTGGCGCACCCACGCCGCTGGAATATCTGCCGCGTTTTTCTGACTACATTGGCCGCGATATCTTTATCAAACGCGATGATGTGACTCCGCTGGCGATGGGCGGCAATAAGCTGCGCAAGCTGGAGTTCCTCGCCGCCGATGCATTGCGTGAAGGGGCCGATACCCTGGTAACCGCCGGGGCGATTCAGTCTAACCACGTACGCCAGACGGCGGCAGTGGCAGCCAAGCTTGGCCTGCACTGCGTGGCGCTGCTGGAAAACCCGATGGGCACGACGGCGGAAAACTACCTCAGCAACGGCAACCGTCTGCTGCTGGATCTGTTTAACACCCAGGTCGAGATGTGCGACGCGCTGACCGACCCGAACGCGCAGCTCGCGGAGCTTGCCACGCGTCTTGAAGCGCAGGGTTTTCGTCCGTACGTGATCCCGGTGGGGGGTTCCAATGCGCTGGGCGCGCTGGGCTACGTTGAAAGCGCACTGGAAATTGCCCAGCAGTGCGAAGGGGCGGTTTCGATTTCATCCGTGGTGGTGGCTTCCGGCAGTGCGGGAACCCACGCGGGCCTGGCCGTTGGCCTTGAGCAGGTGATGCCTGACGCGGAATTGATTGGCGTGACCGTCTCGCGCAAAGTCGCCGACCAGTTGCCGAAAGTGGTTACACTGCAGCAGGAGGTGGCCCGTAGCCTTGAGCTGACGGCAAGCGCCGGTATTACGCTGTGGGACGACTATTTTGCGCCAGCCTACGGCATTCCTAATGATGACGGCATGGAAGCGGTGAAGCTACTGGCACGCCTCGAGGGTATTCTGCTTGACCCGGTTTATACCGGCAAAGCGATGGCTGGGCTGATTGATGGCATCAACCAGAAACGCTTTAAAGACGAAGGGCCGATTCTGTTTATCCATACCGGCGGAGCGCCTGCGCTCTTTGCTTATCATCCTCACATTTAAATAGAACGCGCTCATGCAAGAAAGTATTCAACTGGTTATTGACTCCGCGCCGTATCTGCTTAAAGGCGCGGTCTTTACGCTCCAGCTCAGTATCGGCGGGATGTTCTTCGGCCTGATTCTGGGCTTTATTCTCGCGCTGATGCGGCTCTCGCCCATTGGTCCCATCCGCTGGCTGGCACGCTGCTATATCTCTATTTTCCGCGGCACGCCGCTGATTGCGCAGCTGTTTATGATCTACTACGGGCTGCCGCAGTTTGGTATCGAGCTCGACCCTATCCCATCGGCGATGATTGGCCTGTCGCTCAATACCGCGGCCTACGCGGCGGAAACGCTGCGTGCGGCGATTTCGTCAATCGACAAAGGGCAATGGGAAGCTGCCGCCAGTATCGGGATGACGCCGTGGCAAGCCATGCGCCGCGCGATTCTGCCGCAGGCGGCACGGGTGGCGCTGCCGCCGCTGTCGAACAGTTTTATCAGCCTGGTGAAGGACACCTCGTTGGCAGCGACCATTCAGGTGCCGGAACTGTTCCGTCAGGCGCAGCTTATCACCTCCCGCACGCTGGAAGTGTTCACCATGTATCTGGCCGCGTCGCTGATTTACTGGGTGATGGCGACGGTGCTGTCGGCGCTGCAAAACTATTTTGAAAACCAGCTTAACCGCCAGGAGCGAGATCCGAAATGAGCGCAATTGAAGTCAAAAACCTGGTGAAGAAATTCCACGGACAGACGGTGCTGCACGGGATTGACCTGGAAGTAAAAGAGGGGGAAGTGGTGGCGATCATCGGGCCGAGTGGTTCGGGGAAAACCACGCTGCTGCGCAGCATTAACCTGCTGGAAGTGCCGGAAAGCGGCACTATCCGGGTCGGTGAGATGACCATCGACACCGCGCGTCCGCTCAGCCAGCAGAAAGGGCTGATCCGCCGCCTACGCCAGCACGTCGGCTTTGTGTTCCAGAACTTCAACCTGTTTCCGCACCGCACGGTGCTGGAGAACATCATTGAAGGGCCGGTGATTGTCAAAGGCGAAGATAAAGCAGAAGCCACCGCCAGAGCGCGGGAACTGCTCGGCAAGGTAGGGCTTTCAGGGAAAGAGGAGAGCTATCCGCGCCGTCTCTCCGGTGGCCAGCAGCAGCGCGTCGCGATTGCCCGTGCGCTGGCGATGCGCCCGGACGTGATCCTGTTCGATGAACCCACCTCGGCGTTAGATCCGGAGCTGGTAGGGGAGGTGCTCAACACCATCCGCGCGCTGGCTGAAGAGAAACGTACAATGGTTATTGTCACCCATGAAATGAGCTTTGCGCGCGACGTTGCCGACCGGGCCATCTTTATGGATCAGGGGCGCGTGGTTGAACAGGGGGATGCGAAGGCACTATTTGCGAACCCACAGCAGGCGCGTACTCGGCAGTTCCTGGAAAAATTCCTCATGCAGTAATGGCGGTGCGGACGCGCCCGGAGATAAACGGCGCGCGTCCGTGTACGACTTATTTTTTATCGCAAATGATGCCCTAAGTTTATTTACGCGCTTTTAATGAAAAATTTTACTTAAGTATGCCTAATCAATAGGTGGGCTTTATATCACCATGAATAGAGCTAAATGGCCTGATGACGGTGATTACGCGGCATTCGTTGCAAAAATAGGGGAAATTAGGATTATTTTGCCGAAGCGTGATATTTTATACATATAAATAAGATTTATGTGTTAGGTTTCTGTATTCATAAAAATGATTATTGATCAGGGGGTTTCTCGTAGTTATGAGAGACGATGATTTTTTCAGTTGGCGGCGGGAAATGCTGCAAATTTTCCAGGCGGCTTCAGCAAGCGATCAGATATATGCGCTCTTACAGCAGCAAACCGAATATCTGGAATATGACTTCTTCGCATTGTGCGTACGCCATCCGGTGCCTTTCACACGGCCTCGCATCTCGGTATATACCACTTATCCCGACGCCTGGATGAGTCACTATAAGTCCGCGAATTATATGGCTATCGATCCGGTGCTGAAACCGGATAACTTCTCGTTAGGTCACCTGCGCTGGAATGATGAACTGTTTAGCGATGCGCAGGAGCTGTGGCTCGCCGCTCGCAAACACGGACTGCATACCGGGGCGACCCAGTGTCTGATGCTGCCAAACCATGCTCACGGTTTCCTGTCGGTATCGCGCACGCGCGTGGCGCGTCAACCGCTTGCGGAAGACGAAATGGCGCTGCGGTTGCAGATATTACTGGAGATGAGCCTGCTGGCGTTATTACGCGTCGAAGACGAAATGGTAATGCCGCGGGAAATGAAATTCAGTAAGCGGGAATTAGAAATTCTGAAATGGACGGCAGAGGGGAAAACATCGGCGGAGATTTCGATGATTCTGTCTATTTCCGAGAATACCGTAAACTTCCATCAAAAGAACATGCAGAAGAAATTTAATGCGCCTAACAAAACGCAGATTGCCTGCTATGCGGCGGCGATTGGATTGATCTGACTCGTTCGTGCGTTCTGCGTGCCAGACGGCAAACCGGCTGTAAGCAGCGATGCTTCAGCCGGTTTAAGATTACTGGCGATAAGCTTGTTTAATTTGCTTAACGGTGCTGGAAAATACGGCAGCCTGAGCTTCGTCTTCTAACTGCGCAATTTGTTTTTCCATTTTAATAATCACACGTCCCGCGTCTGCCTGCCCCATTGCCTGCAGCATCAGCGTCAGCATTGCCTTCAGACAGGAAAGTTCCTGGGCCAGATTTTGATTATTTTCAGCGGTAGAAAAATCAGGTGTGCTCATTTATTGCCTCGTACAATTTCTGCGCATTATGCGCGATCCGGATTATGAAAGCGGCGCAGTATACCACAAGCCGGGAGAAAAAAAGGAGTGCCTGTTTTTTGCGCGCAGCTCAGATCTGTTATTCATTATTATTTAGCGGTGAGAAGACAGACAGTTAGCCCTGAATTGTTTAAATATGGTTCCTTCATCGTTAATTGTTGTTACATATTATAGGGGCTATTTATCAAATATACGACAAAGTGCCTGTTTACTCAGATTATTGTTGTCTGCATACTGACTTTTGTGCTGGGCATCTTATTGTTTTTTAGGTCTTTCCAGCGCCTGTACACGAATATTTCCAAAAACGAGATCGAAATCGGTGCTCTGGCATTTTTAGACTTTCACAGTTGATATAAAACCCGGTAGTATGGGTGAATTAAGAAGTAGTAGCGTTATCCCTATTCTGGAGATTATTCCTTTGATCAACGTCCTTCTTGTTGATGACCACGAACTGGTGCGCGCAGGGATACGACGCATTCTCGAAGATATAAAAGGTATTAGAGTGACCGGCGAAGCCAACTGCGGGGAAGATGCGGTGAAATGGTGCCGCGCCAACCCGGTCGATGTTGTGCTGATGGACATGAATATGCCGGGCATCGGTGGCCTGGAAGCCACGCGTAAGATTGCGCGCTCTGCCGTCGACACCAAGGTCATCATGTTAACCGTACACACGGAAAACCCGCTTCCCGCGAAGGTGATGCAGGCCGGAGCTGCGGGGTATCTGAGTAAAGGTGCCGCCCCGCAAGAGGTGGTCAACGCGATTCGCTCGGTATTCTCAGGGCAGCGTTATATTGCCTCAGACATCGCCCAGCAAATGGCGTTGAGCCAGATTGAGCCGGAAAAGACCGAATCCCCGTTCTCCAGTTTGTCTGAACGTGAATTGCAGATTATGCTGATGATCACTAAAGGTCAGAAGGTGAATGAGATCTCAGAACAGTTGAATCTGAGTCCTAAGACGGTCAACAGCTACCGCTATCGTATGTTTAGCAAATTGAACATACACGGTGACGTTGAACTGACGCACCTGGCAATTCGCCATGGCCTGTGCAATGCGGAGTCGTTAGCAAGTCAGTGAGTGATGTTTTTGATTCAAAAGCCTTTCTGAAAACCGTAACCAGCCAGCCCGGCGTTTATCGTATGTATGATGCCGGCGGTACGGTCATTTACGTTGGCAAAGCCAAAGATCTCAAAAAACGCCTATCCAGCTATTTCCGCGCTCAGGTTGCTTCCCGCAAAACGGAAGCCCTGGTGGCGCAGATAGCGCAGATTGATGTCACCGTTACCCATACCGAAACGGAAGCGCTGCTGCTTGAGCATAACTACATCAAGCTTTATCAGCCTCGCTATAACGTTCTGCTGCGCGATGACAAATCCTATCCCTTTATTTTCCTGAGCGGCGACGCGCATCCGCGTCTGGCGACCCATCGCGGCGCAAAACACGCGAAAGGGGAGTACTTCGGGCCGTTCCCTAACGGCTATGCGGTGCGGGAAACGCTGGCGCTGCTGCAAAAGATCTTCCCGATTCGTCAGTGTGAAAACAGCGTCTACCGTAACCGCTCTCGTCCGTGCCTGCAGTACCAGATTGGTCGCTGCCTGGGGCCGTGTGTGAAAGGGTTGGTGAGTGAAGAAGAGTACGCCCAACAGGTTGACTACGTGCGGCTTTTTCTCGCTGGAAAGGACGACCAGGTGCTGACCCAGCTGATTGCGCGGATGGAGAAAGCGAGCCAGGCGCTGGCGTTTGAAGAGGCCGCGCGTATTCGCGATCAGATTCAGGCCGTTCGTCGCGTCACCGAGAAACAGTTTGTTTCTAACAACGGCGACGACCTCGATGTGATTGGCGTGGCGTTTGAAGCGGGTATGGCCTGCGTGCACGTGCTGTTTATCCGCCAGGGGAAAGTGCTGGGCAGCCGCAGTTATTTCCCCAAAGTCCCGAGCGATACCGAACTGGGCGAAGTGGTGGAAACCTTCGTCGGCCAGTTCTATTTCCAGGGCAGCCAGATGCGAACGCTGCCGGGCGAGATCCTGCTCGACTTTACGCTGAAAGACAAAACGCTGCTGGCCGATTCACTATCCGAGCTGGCGGGGCGTCGCATTCAGGTGCAAACCAAGCCGCGCGGTGACCGTGCGCGCTATCTGAAACTGGCACGCACCAATGCGGTGACGGCGCTGTCGACTAAACTTTCTCAACAGTCGACCGTCCATCAACGCCTGCAGGCGCTCTCCGCCGAGCTAAAGTTACCGGCTATCAAGCGCATGGAGTGTTTTGATATCAGCCACACCATGGGGGAGCAGACCGTTGCCTCGTGCGTGGTATTTGACGCCAACGGCCCGCTGCGCGCCGAATATCGCCGCTACAACATTACCGGTATTACGCCGGGCGATGACTACGCGGCGATGAACCAGGTGTTGCGTCGTCGTTATGGCAAAGCCATCGATGACAGCAAAATTCCGGACGTTATTCTGATCGACGGCGGGAAAGGGCAATTAGGACAGGCAAAAGCGGTATTTGCTGAGCTTAACGTGCCGTGGGATAAAAACCACCCGCTGCTGCTGGGCGTGGCCAAAGGCAGCGACCGTAAGGCGGGCCTTGAGACGCTGTTCTTTGAGCCGGAAGGTGAGGGCTTCAGCCTGCCGCCGGATTCCCCGGCGCTGCACGTCATTCAGCATATTCGCGACGAATCACACGATCATGCGATTTCCGGGCACCGTAAGAAACGCGCTAAGGTTAAAAGCACCAGTTCGCTGGAAACCATCGAAGGCGTGGGGCCAAAGCGCCGTCAGATGCTGCTGAAGTACATGGGCGGGCTGCAAGGTTTGCAGCAGGCAAGCATTGAAGATATTGCGAAAGTGCCGGGAATCTCGGTCGGACTCGCAGAAAAGATCTTCTACTCGTTGAAACATTAGGGGCTCTGTAGCAACATAGGGCTAATATTTACTGACAACAGATAGTTACCTCGCCATGCAATATAATATTCCTACATTGCTCACGTTGTTCCGCGTCGTCCTGATCCCGTTTTTCGTGCTGGCGTTCTACCTGCCGTTCACCTGGGCTCCCTTTGTGTGTGCGCTCATCTTCTTTATCGCAGCGGTAACCGACTGGTTTGATGGCTACCTGGCGCGTCGCTGGAACCAAAGTACCCGTTTCGGTGCCTTCCTCGATCCGGTGGCGGATAAAGTGATGGTAGCGATTGCGATGGTGCTGGTGGCCGAACACTACCACACCTGGTGGGTGACGCTGCCGGCAGCGACCATGATTGCTCGTGAAATTATCATCTCCGCGCTGCGCGAGTGGATGGCGGAGCTGGGCAAACGCAGCAGCGTAGCGGTCTCCTGGATTGGTAAAGTAAAAACCACCGCACAGATGGCAGCGCTGGTCTGGATGCTGTGGCGTCCAAATATCTGGGTTGAGTGGGCCGGGATCGCATTATTCATGGTTGCGGCAGTGCTGACGCTGTGGTCAATGCTGCAATATTTGAACGCGGCGCGCGGTGATTTGCTTCAAGAGTGATCGTTTCGGCGTAATTTTCAGCAAACGATTCAAAGTTGAGAAAATTACCGTTGACTCACCGCGTCAGATAAGTAGAATGCAACGCATCGAACGGCAGCACTGATTGCCAGACGATAGCAAAATCAAGTGGTTAGCAAATCAACTTGATAATGCGGGAATAGCTCAGTTGGTAGAGCACGACCTTGCCAAGGTCGGGGTCGCGAGTTCGAGTCTCGTTTCCCGCTCCAAATTAAAAGCATCGGCAATCGCGGGTGTTTAAGCATCAAGGGCGCGTTAGCAAAGCGGTTATGTAGCGGATTGCAAATCCGTCTAGTCCGGTTCGACTCCGGAACGCGCCTCCACTTTTTTCCCTGGCCGGATGGTGGAATCGGTAGACACAAGGGATTTAAAATCCCTCGGCGTTCGCGCTGTGTGGGTTCAAGTCCCACTCCGGCTACCATGGGAAACAAAAGAATAATCAAAGCAATAAGCAGTGTCGTGAAACCACCTACGGGTGGTTTTTTTGTTTTTGTCCTTTCTACTCTCTTTCATCTATCGCCTTATTTTTACTGCTTATTCTCCCCAGTGTTTTTAATTTTGTCTTGTCTGACGCGTTCTGGCTTTGGCGTTGCGAGTAGTATCGATCATGCCAATTGCATGGAGGTGCTGACGCTCGAGTTGATGCCGCTAACAGCGCTATTCTGCAGTGGGGATGAGATGGACAAAGTAGGTGTTAGTATGAAAAGGATGGTTAAATGTCAATAACAGAGTTAGATGCCAATTTTATCGAACGACTTAAAAATATTTCAATTGATAGCGAATCTGAGCTCAACTTTTTTGAACTGGGCGGCTCCGGATATCTTGAAAATCCAACGTCAGACTTAATGGCGCTTTTTATGGGGGCTCAGAAGACGGTTTCGCCATGGTTGCTCAAAGCATTGTTGTGCAACCTGGATACGACTCTTGATGTTGATGATATTGATTTCACTTCGCTGGAAGTTCAGAGAGAGGCTCAAACAGATGATGGAAAATATCTGGATATCCTGATAAAGCATGATGAATTCATTATCGGCATTGAGCATAAGGTGCGTGCTGATACGTATAACCCTTTCCCAAGCTATGTAAATCTTATTGAGAGCTATGGTGATAACAACCAACGCGTTTATCGATGCATATTGAAGCCCGATAACAACTACGCGAAAGGTGCGGAGGGTTGGCAACTTGTCAATTATTCAGAACTGTTAACAACCGCATTGCAGCGTTTAGGCGGTGAGTTAATGAACAATCCGCTCAGCAAGTGGACTGTCTTCTACCAAGAGTTTTTAAATCATCTTAAAAATTTAAGCGAGACTAGCATGGATAGCGTATCAGATAAAAATGTCGAGTTCGTTACTGAGAACTTCAGCTCATTAATTAAGTCGGTTCAATTGCTTGAGATGTATGAGAGCGCTATGACCGAAGAAGCAAAGCTCGTGGTATCAGAAGTCCTGCCAGATGCGCATATCGCCACCAGTATAAATAACTGGAGGGACTACTATAAAGCCATTCATCTTATGCCTGGATGCTGGGGGCAGGGGAAAACCGGTGTGACCCTGGTTTATCGTCCTTCTTCTAATGGGCAAGGCGAAGCTGAGTTTTATGTGAACGGTTGGATTCACTCCGATAATTACCCAGATATTAATGCGCTCAAAGAAGAAGTGAGGCTCGCGTTAAGCAACGGGAGTTTTATTCCAACGGCCAGCCCAGAAGATTACGACGTCTCAATCACGAGCAAGGGGCAGCTTCTTGAGTTGAGTTTCTGGGGTAAGACGCACAGTAAAAAGGATGCGATGATACTTCTGAAAGACATGACTGCGTGGGTAGATGAACGCATCAGGGCGTAGCGGCAGTACGTATTTAATAACCACCTGAATGCTCATATTTCTTAATTCTTGCGACAATATTGCTTCACAGCCAGAAACGATTGCCCGAAAACGATACCTCACTTTGAGGGCAATCATTCAACAGCTTATTCCTCTGATTCTCCCAACCCAAAATACCTGCAAAATGATACCATCCAGCGATAGTCTGATAATAACCCCACGACGGTGATGCAAAGATGATGGTTCCGCATGCAGTAGGGCAGCGTAAAGCATTATGGGATGCTTTTTGCCGCGATCAGAACATAATTGCAAATAGCGCGCCGCTCTTCGAATTGGACCACGAATCTGTCGTGCGCATTCGTCAGATAGGCAAAACCGCATCCAGGAGTATTCTCTCGCGAAGCCTATCGATGGAAGAGAAGGTTATCACCGAGACCAATATCCTCATCGATGATATTTCGAGCGCTCGTGAGCAGTTCGACGGACTTATTTATATGATGTTTACCCGCCAGAATGACGATGTGATGCCGCTCTATATCGGTAAAGCAGAGTCAAAAGGGCGCAGTAATCCGGTGTCCGCCAATATAAAAGATATCGCCCGGGTAAAAGACAAATTTGCCCGATGGGGAGATAACTACCAGTACCATATTGGCGACCTGAGCGCTTCTGTGCTGCCGGGACACGATGCTAAATACGTGACCTTAAAGTATCAGCACTGGGCTGAACGTCTCTTTGTTTCATATCCCTCGGAAAGGCCGCAGCTAAAACAGGATGTCTGGTTCTGGTGCAAAGCGTGGAATAAAAATGATGTCGGTATCTGGCCCGAGTTTGGCCCAACACGATTAACGTTCCTGGAATATCTTTTGATCGGCGTGGCAAGCTCGCTATTCCCTGACGTATTGCTTAACCGTGAAGGGCACAGCCGAAGCTAATTGCCCTATATCATGCTGGAGAGTCATGTACCCGGAAAGCCGAATCACGACGCTTAGGCGAACCCCTCAGGTCAAATCCTTCATAAACTCGTTGCGAAAGCGCGCAATCGGGTTTTTCTTGCGCGACCAGCCGGGCTGGAAATGCTGCCAGTGCGCATCGCTGGCGGTGGCCAGCAGCTCATAATCGCCGCGCGTATCTCCCCAGGCGCGGAGATGATAGCGGCTGAGCGGGCCATAAACCGCCTCAAGGCGATTGATTTTATGAATGCATCGGCAGTTATGGCCGACGATCCGCCCCGTCAGCACGCCGTCTTTGCTCTCAAGCTCGGTGCCTATCAGCTTAATCCCCAGTTTCTCAGCAAAAGGCCGCAGGACGATCATCGGCGAGGCGGAGCATAGCGTCACTTCGGCGCCGGATGCGCGTTCTGCTGCCACCGCCATGAGTCCGGCCGGGCGCATCAATTTTTTCCAGGTGCGCTGGCAGTAGGCTTCCGCTTTGTCCTGTACCCATTTTTCGTCACATCCTGCCAGGAAGGTGGTGATCAGCACTTCCTTAAGTTCATCGCGGGTCAATCGGCGGCGAAAGCATTGCACCGAAGGGATAACGAGACGCAGCATTTTACGGGCAAACCGGCGACGACCGAAGGCGAACTTCAGGAAGGGAATAAAGCTGTCGTGCCGGGTCAGGGTACCGTCAAAGTCAAAAACGGACAGGATCTGTTTATCGGCCTCGATTATCGTCATCATTTTTCTCGCACAGGTATGTATAGATAAAATGTTACCACTAGCCATAGTGGAAGCAAAATATGCCCCGTTTGTCTCTGCACGCCGTCTGCGCATCGCCTCACTCCCTTTGCACCATCAGGTAACATAAGCCGAACAATTTGCTACAAAAATGCACAAAGCGTGACTATTGCATTATTTATGTACTTTATTGTTAACGAGATGTGATCCCCGCCGTAATTTCACCGCGTCGAGGCAGAGGCTTGACCCGCGCACTCTATACTCAAAATTGTCAAATTCCAGGCAAGGGTGCGTAAAGTTGGCAACCATTTTGCTTAATGATTTGGCCTGAAAAGCGTAAGGAAACCTCGCCGTTATCAGCAGGATATTGTCAGGATGTCGTTGTTTGGTGCTCGCGCCAGTCGTTCGGCTTCACACCGTTATGCATAAACCTCTTTGCTAAGGTAGATAATAATGTCGCTGAAATTTATAAAAAGTCCGCTTTCTCTTGTTTTGGCAGGGTGTCTGGTGACGGCGTTTTCCGCCCAGGCCGATATCGTCATCGGTGTTGCGGGGCCATTCACGGGCCCTAACGCCACCTATGGCGATCAATACTGGCATGGCGCCACCCAGGCGGCAGCGGACATCAACGCTGCCGGTGGGATTAACGGCGAGAAAATTAAGCTGGTGCAGGGGGATGACGCCTGCGAACCTAAGCAGGCCGTGTCGGTAGCCAACCGACTGGTCGATCAGGACAAAGTCCAGGCCGTGGTCGGCCATTTCTGCTCCTCCTCCACCATGCCTGCCTCAGAGGTCTATAACGACGCTGGGGTGCTCGCTATTACCCCGGGCTCCACCAACCCACTCATTACCGAACGTGGGATGAACGACATGTTCCGTATGTGCGGCCGTGATGACCAGCAGGGCGGCGTCGCCAGCGATTTCATCATCGACAAGCTGAAGGCCAAGCGCGTGGTGATCATCCACGATAAAGACACCTACGGGCAGGGGCTGGCGGACGCCACCCGCGCCGCGCTAGCAAAACGTGGCGTCAAGGACGTGATGTACGAAGGTCTGTCTCGTGGGGAGAAAGACTTCAACGCCCTGGTGACCAAGATTGGGGCGCAGAAACCGGATGTAGTCTTCTTCGGCGGCTGTCACCCGGAAGCGGGCCCGCTGGTGCGCCAGATGCGTGAGCAGGGCGTACAGGCGAAATTCTTCTCTGGCGACTGTATCGTCAATGAAGAGATGGTCACCGCCGCGGGTGGGCCGCAGTACACCAAGGGCATCTATATGACCTTCGGTAAAGACCCTCGACTGATCCCGGACGGCAAGGCGGTCATCGAGAAATTCCGTGCCAACAAGTTTGAGCCAGAAGGCTACACCCTTTACTCCTACGCCTCTATTCAGGCGATTGCCGCGGCGTTCAAAGCCACCGGCGGCGCCGACTCCGCGAAAGCCAGCGCCTGGCTGAAAGCAAATCCGGTTGAGACGGTGATGGGCAAGAAAGCCTGGGATAGTAAAGGTGACCTGAAGGTCTCTGATTACGTGGTCTACCAGTGGGATGACCAGGGCAAGTACAAGGAAGTCGAGTAACGAGACGGAATCACGCTCAGCGCCGGTATGAGTCGATACCGGCGCTCAATAATAGATGACACAACACGAGCGAGCGATGATGGAGACATTCTTCCTGCAACAGTTAGTTAATGGATTGACGCTAGGTTCCGTCTACGGATTGATAGCCATTGGTTACACCATGGTCTACGGCATTATCGGTATGATTAACTTCGCCCACGGCGAAGTGTATATGATATCGGCCTATCTCTGCGCCATTGGTCTGGCGCTGCTCTCTTATTTCGGCCTGCACTCTTTTCCGCTGCTGATCCTCGGCACGCTGGTATTTACCATCGTGGTGACGGGAGTTTACGGCTGGACGATTGAGCGCATCGCCTATAAACCGCTGCGTAACTCCACGCGCCTGGCGCCGCTGATTTCCGCCATCGGCATGTCGTTAATCCTGCAAAACTACGCGCAAATCAGCCAGGGGCCGCGTCAACAGGGCGTGCCGACGATGCTTGACGGCGTGCTGCGTCTGCATATTGGCGAAGGCTTTGTGCAGATAACCTACACCAAAATCTTTATTCTGCTGGCCTCGTTTGCGGGCATGCTGCTGCTGACCTGGATAATCGGCCATACCCGCCTTGGGCGCATGTGTCGTGCCGTACAGCAGGACCGCAAAATGGCATCGATCCTCGGCATTAATACCGACCGGATTATCTCGCTGGTGTTCGTTATCGGCGCGGCGATGGCGGGGCTGGCGGGGGTGCTTATCACCATGAATTACGGCACCTTTGATTTCTACGCTGGGTTTATTATAGGCATTAAAGCCTTTACCGCTGCGGTGCTGGGGGGAATTGGTTCGCTGCCGGGGGCGATGCTCGGCGGGTTGCTGCTCGGGGTTGCTGAAGCGCAGTTCTCGGGGCTGGTGAACACCGACTATAAGGACGTCTTCTCCTTTGGTTTGCTGGTGGTCATTCTGATTTTCCGTCCACAAGGGCTGCTTGGCCGCCCGATTGTTGCCAAAGTGTAGGAGCCGAACATGACGCATTCAACGGCTATACACGACGGTTTTTCTCTCAAGCGCTGCGTGCTGGATACGATTTTTGCAGGCCTGGTGGCGCTGATTATCTTTGGCCCCATCGTGGGCGTCGTGCTGGATGGCTATAGCTTCAACTTTAACGGCCAGCGGCTGGTGTGGATTGTCGCGGCGGTGATGATAGGGCGTTTTGCCTTAAGCGCCCTGTCGATGACCGCTGTCGGCAGGCGCTTCAGCGCGCGGTTTGAAGGCGATAGTGCCGGGGTTTATGTTCGCTCGCCGGACTATAAAAGCAGCATGCGCTGGGTTATCCCGCTGATTCTGGCGCTGGCGGTCTGCTTCCCATTTGTGGCGACCAAATATGTGCTGACGGTGGCGATCCTCGGGCTTATCTACGTGCTGCTTGGCCTGGGGCTGAACATCGTGGTCGGGCTCGCGGGGCTGCTGGATCTCGGTTATGTCGCTTTCTACGCCATTGGCGCCTACGGGCTGGCGCTTGGGTATCAGTATCTGGGGCTAGGCTTCTGGTCGATGCTGCCGATTGCGGCGCTGATGGCCGCTGCCGCCGGCGCACTGCTCGGCTTCCCGGTGCTGCGGATGCACGGCGACTATCTGGCGATCGTGACGCTGGGGTTTGGCGAAATCATCCGCCTGGTGCTCAACAACTGGCTGAGCTTTACCGGCGGCCCGAACGGCGTATCGGCACCGCCGCCAACCTTCTTTGGCCTCGAGTTTGGTCGGCGGGCGAAAGAGGGGGGCGTGCCGTTCCACGAGTTTTTCCATCTCACCTACAACCCCAATATGAAATTTATCTTTATCTATGCGGTGCTGGTTCTGGTGGTGCTGCTGGTGCTTTACATTAAGCATCGTTTAACCCGCATGCCGATTGGCCGCGCCTGGGAAGCGCTGCGGGAAGATGAAATTGCCTGTCGTTCTATGGGGCTTAACCACGTGCTGGTGAAGCTGTCGGCGTTTACGCTTGGTGCCTCCACGGCGGGAATCGCCGGGGTATTCTTCGCAACCTATCAAGGGTTCGTCAACCCGACCTCGTTCACCTTCTTTGAGTCGGCGTTAATTCTTGCCATCGTGGTGCTGGGCGGCATGGGCTCGACCATTGGCGTGGTGCTGGCGGCATTTGTGCTCACCGTCACTCCGGAGCTGCTGCGTAGCTTTGCCGAATATCGCGTGCTGCTGTTTGGCGTGTTGATGGTGGTGATGATGATCTGGCGGCCGCGTGGCCTGATTCGTATTAACCGCAGCGGTTTTGCCGTGCGTAAAGGAGTTGCGCCATGAGCCAGGACGTGATTCTGAGCGTTGAGCATTTAATGATGCATTTTGGCGGTATTAAGGCGCTGAACGACGTCAACCTTGAGGTTAAGCGCGGGTCAATTACCGCGCTGATTGGCCCGAACGGTGCGGGAAAAACCACGGTGTTTAACTGCCTGACCGGCTTTTATAAAGCCTCCGGTGGCAACATTCTGTTCAATACCCGTAATAAAACCACCAACGTGATTCAAATCCTCGGGCAGAAATTCCAGCCCGGCGACTGGATAAATCCCGCGCAGTTCGGCCAGCGGCTGTTCTATAAAATGTTTGGCGGCACCCACCTGGTAAACCGGGCCGGACTGGCGCGAACGTTCCAGAATATCCGCCTGTTCCGCGAAATGTCGGTGATTGAAAACCTGCTGGTGGCGCAGCATATGCAGGTCAACCGCAACCTGATTGCCGGGGTGCTCAATACGCCAGCTTATCGCCGGGCCGAAAGCGACGCACTGGATCGCGCCTTCTACTGGCTGGAGGTGGTGGATCTGGTGGACTGCGCTAACCGGCTGGCGGGCGAGATGTCCTACGGCCAGCAGCGACGTCTCGAGATTGCCCGCGCCATGTGCACCGGGCCGGAGATGATCTGTCTTGATGAGCCGGCGGCGGGCCTGAACCCGGTGGAAACCCGGGCGCTAAGCAAGATTATCCGCTTCCTGCGTGAGCACCATGCGATCACGGTGCTGCTGATTGAACACGATATGGGGATGGTGATGGAGATATCGGACAACATTATCGTGCTCGACCACGGCGATGTGATTGCGCAGGGAAAGGCGGAGCAAATTCAGAACGATGAAAAGGTGATTGCCGCCTATCTGGGAACCAGCGAAGACGAGGTGAGCCTATGAGCGAGCCGATGCTGGAGTTTCGTGAGGTCGATGTTTTTTACGGCGTGATCCAGGCGCTTAAGCAGGTCTCCCTGCAGGTCAATAAAGGCGAAACGGTCTCGCTGATTGGCGCCAACGGGGCGGGAAAATCCACTCTGCTGATGTCAATTTTCGGCCAGCCGCGCATTCGCAGTGGGCAAATACTTTTTTGCGGTGACGATATCAGTCATAAATCGACCCACTACGTGGCCTCAGGCGGGATTGCCCAGGCGCCGGAAGGGCGACGAATCTTCCCCGATATGACCGTCGAAGAGAACCTGCTGATGGGCACCATCCCGGTGGGTACGCAGTATGCGGCAGAAGATCTGCAAACCATGTTCGATCTCTTTCCGCGCCTGAAGGAACGACGCAAGCAGCGGGCAATGACCATGTCCGGCGGTGAACAGCAGATGCTGGCGATTGCTCGCGCGCTGATGAGCCGCCCGAAACTGTTGCTGCTGGATGAACCGAGCCTCGGGCTCGCGCCGATCGTGGTCAAACAAATCTTCCAGACGCTGCGTGAGCTGGCGCGCAACGGCATGACCATTTTTCTCGTGGAGCAGAACGCGCACCATGCGCTAAAGCTTTCGGACCGCGGCTACGTGATGGTTAACGGTCAGATTCGCCTCAGCGGCAGCGGAGAAGAGTTGCTCGGTAATCAGGAGGTGCGTAAGGCGTATCTGGGCGGGGCGTAGCGTGCTATAACAGAGCATCTTTGGCTGCTGTATACGATAATCATGCCTACGCTCGAAACGTTTTTAACCTTCCTGGCCGCGCTGGCGCTGCTCGAAATCTCCCCCGGCCCTGACATGATGCTGACCATTGCGCGCGGCATCGGTCAGGGGCGGCGTATTGCGCTGCTCTGCGTACTGGGGAACGTCTTTATTGCCGGGGTTGTGCAGGTTTCGTTTCTGGTTCTCGGGCTGGTTACGGTGGTGCACGCCTGGCCGATGGCGCTGGATATTCTGCGCTGGGTCGGCGCGGCCTATCTTATCTGGCTCGGCATCAAGATGTTGGCCACCTCTGGCACCGATACCCGGCTCAAGCGTACGGTGCGCATTTCCGGCAAGCAGGCGCTGAAAGAGGGAGCCATCAATAGCCTGACTAACCCAAAATCGGTGCTGTTTATGTTCGCCTTCCTGCCGCAGTTTGTTGACCCAGCCGTCGGGCCAATCTGGCTTCAGTTGCTGATTTTTGGCGTTATTCAGAAGCTTGCCGGGATCTTCTCACTGGGTACCGTCGCGATGGCTTCCGGCAGCTTTGGCGAATGGTTAGGCAAACACCCGGGTTTCCTCAAGTGGCAGGAGCGCTTTACCGGGGTGGTGATGATTGGTCTTGGCCTGCGCATGCTGCTTGGCGGCAGCGCCATGTCGCCGGGGAAAGGGCAATGACGCTGGAGTTCAAGGTCAAACTCCTGCATCATTGCGCCTTAACTGATATGCCTCATCAACAACGATAGAGAAAGAGTATGAAAACGGGACCGTTAACCGAAAGCGAACTGGAATGGCTGGACGAAACAATTGCAAAGTATGCCACCGATGCGTCAATTATTGATGTGTCTGAACTAGACGGCATGCTGACGGCGATCCTGTCGTCTCCACTGGAGATTGAACCCGCCGAGTGGATGTTCGCCGTATGGGGCGGGGCCGACCACGTGCCACACTGGGCGACCGACCGCGAGCGTGACCGTTTCGTCAACCTGACGCTGCAGCATATGAGCGACATCGCCGACCGCCTGAACGACTACCCGGATCAGTTTGATCCGCTGTTTGGTACCCGCGAAGAAGAAGGCCAGGAGCTGACCATCGTTGAAGAGTGGTGCTATGGCTACCTGCGCGGCGCGGCGTTGACCGATTGGTCCGGCCTGCCGGAAGAGCTGCAGGCGGCGTTTGACTGCATTGCGCTGCACGGTGATGAAGAGAAAACGACGGCGCTGGGTGCCTTCACCGCCGAGCAGTATCTCGACAGCATCGATAGCATCAGCCCGGCCGCGCTGGCGCTGTTTGACTACTGGATGGACAATCCGAAAGAAGCACCGGTCAAACAACCGATTAAAAACGAGCAGAAGGTTGGGCGTAATGACCCCTGCCCGTGCGGCAGCGGTAAGAAATATAAGCAGTGCTGCGCAAAATAATGTTGTAGCCCGGACGAGGCGTTTACGCCGACTCCGGGTCATTCCCGGCGTCGCTTTGCTCGGCCGGGCAATGAAAACATTAGCCTACTGACGGTAATAGCCCCGTCGCAATCCCCGCCTGAATCAAAATCACCGCAATCCCACAGGCAAAGACCAGCCACAGCACCGGTTTGCCGCCCGCTACGCGATAGCCGCCTTCCGGGTGGTGTTTACGGCTTTGCATCGTCAGCAGTGACGGAATAATCAGCGCCAGAACCGCCAGCGCGACGCCAGCATAGCCGAGCGCCATCACGAACCCGCGCGGGTAAAACAGCGCGAAGGCCAGCGGCGGCAGGAAGGTGATGGCCCCGGTTTGCAGACGGCCACGTACGCTGTTTTTACGCTGGAACAGATCGGCCAGATAGTCAAACAGCCCTAACGCTACGCCGAGGAATGAGGTTGCCAGCGCCAGGTCGGCAAACAGGTGAACTGCCAGTTCGACGTGCGGCGAGGCCGCCACTTCACGGATTGCCAGCAGCAGGCCGTTCAGCCCGGAGTGCTGTTCCATCAGTGCGCTGAACACCGGCGAGTCGATGCTGCCGAGCGTGGCGAGCTGCCAGAACAGATAGGCAACCAGCGGGATAGCGCTGCCGATAACAAACACGCCGCGCAGTTTGCGAATATCGCCGTTCATATAGCTGACGATGCTCGGCACGCTGCCGTGGAAGCCGAAGGAGGTGAAAATCACCGGGATTGCCGAGAGCGCCAGACCTTGCTCTAGCGGCAGCGTCAGCAGGTTGATTTTGTGGATGTGCGGCAGCAGCAAGATCAGCATGACAATCAGAAAGATGATTTTGGCGCTGAACAGGAAACGGTTAAACAGATCGACCAGCGAAGTGCCAATACAAATCACCAGCCCGCCGACAGCGGTAAACAGCAGCACGCCAAGTGACGGCGGCATATCCATGCTGAACCACTGGCTCAGGCTGGAAGCCAACAGTTCGCCCGCGCCGCTGATGTAGGCCGCAGTTAGCGCATACATCAGGAACATCATGCTAAAACCGGTTGCCCACTGGCCGTAGCGGCCGAGGTAGCGTAGTGCCAGCGTCCCGAGACCGGTGTCGGCAGGTACGTGCTGGTAGACTTCGAGCAGCAGCAGGGCGGTATAGCACATCAGCGCCCATAGGCCTGCTAGCAGCAAGACGGTGACGCCAAAACCCACGCCCGCCGATGCTAACGGCATCGCCAACATTCCTGCGCCGATCGTGGTGCCGGCTACGATTAAAATACTCCCCAGGGTACGGTTCTTCACGCTTTCCTCTACTGCAGAACAAATTAACGACCAAAGATGCCGCGCAGAGTATGTGAAACCCGAAAGTTCGTCAAATCTGAATTACAGTGGGTGTACAGTATTATTTACGATTTAAGGCGGCGTGATAAAAGCTGCGCTAGCGCAAAACATGCAAAGTAAATGCAGTTTATGGTGGCATTTTTTACAGGAGGAATAATGGAATCCATTCACGGTCATGAAGTCCTGAATATGATGATTGATTCAGGTGAGCAGTACAGTATTGAAAGTCTGGAAGCGGCCATTCACGCACGCTTTGGCGAGCAGGCGCGTTTTCATACCTGTTCAGCGGAAAATATGAGTGCTGCCGAACTGGTCGCGTTTCTGCATAAGAAAGGGAAGTTTATTCCGCAGGAATCTGGCTTTACGACGACGGAAAGTAAAATCTGTCGCCATTAATCGGCAGCGGCGTGAAATACGCCGCTGCACGAACATTAATTTTGCGTATCGAGCGTGGCCAGCTCTTTATCAATAAAGTACAGGCCTTCACCGCTTTTACCCGCCAGCGTCAGCTTATCGATAACGGATTTAAACAGTTTCTCTTCTTCGTGCTGTTCAGCTACATACCACTGCAGGAAATTAAAGGTCGGATAGTCCTGATTGGTCATTGCGGCGTGAGCCAGTTCATTGATTTTACTGGTAATTAGCTGCTCATGTTCGTAGGTCACGCGGAACAGTTCGTCCAGTGACGCATATTCGGCAAACGGCGTCTGAATGGTGTTAATGCGCGGCAGGCTACCGGTATCGGTCAGGTAATCAAACAGGCGCTGCATATGGGTCATCTCTTCCTGAGCGTGGCGGCGTAAAAAGGCAGCAGCCCCTTCAAAACTATTGAAGCTACACCAGGCGCTCATCTGCTGGTACAGCAGAGAAGAATAGAGTTCGAGATTCATCTGTTCATTTAATTTCTCGATCATTGCCGCTTTAAGCATGTTTTCGCTCCTGGAAAAATACGTTACGAGTTAATTACAGCGGCACTATAAATTGTTATTAATTTATTTGCAAAAGGTAAATATAAAAACATTTATTTAATAATGCGAATGGGAATAAAACGCATTGGCATAAATATAACGGTTTATTATATTGTTATATTAACGCCGGAATACACCGGCGCGCATTTAATAATAGGCGGCGGAGGTGGGAACGTTGGCGATACCACGGCACTGATACTGCAAGGTAATGTGCTCGTTCAGGCACAGCGAACCGCTGGTGGTCGTACAGGTGGTGATGGGCTGGCCGTAGGAAAATGCGGTGGCATATCCTATCTGCTGGCAGGCTTTATTCGCCTCGGACTGGGCGAGATAGTTATCGGTTTTTGCATTCTGCAACATTGCCTGCCCATAGGTCAGACGGACGATGCCGCTGTTGGCGTCCACCTGGCTTACGCTCGCCGCACGGGGTACGGTACAGGCCGTCAGAGCCAGGAGGGCGGGAATAAGAATGAGGCTTTTCATCAATTCGCTCTGCGCAATAATCGTGATCTCATTGTAGCCGTCGTCCCTGCCCCCAATCCTTTGAATAGCCGCTATAACCTGGGGTTAATCCTCTTGTGACTCATAAATCGCCTTAAACTGCGGGTGCAATTCGCAGAACAGAGACACCAGCGTTGGGTCAAAATGACTGCCGGCGCTGCTGACGATAATTTCGTAGGCGCTTTCATGAGAAAAACTCGGCTTATAAACGCGCTTTTGCCGCAGGGCATCGTAGACGTCGGCCAGTGCCAGAATACGAGCTTCCAGCGGAATCTCCTCTCCGGCTAAGCCTTCGGGATAGCCGGTGCCGTCCCATTTTTCGTGGTGATAGTGAATCAGGTTTTCTGCCACCGATCCCAGCACCAGCCCCTGGACTATTCGCCAGCCTTTAATTGCGTGCTGTTGGATCTGTTTAAACTCATCGTCGGTCAATTTGCCTTTTTTTCGCAGAATATGTTCAGGCACGGCAATTTTGCCAATATCGTGCAGGGAAGCGAAGGTCTCTATATCGCGGATATGCTTCGGCGGTAGCTTGAGCGCGCCTGCCAGCAGACTGCAATAGGCTGCTACCCGGCGAATATGGCACCCGGTCTCATCATCATGGACGTGGTTAATTTTCTCCATCGCTTCAACAATGCTGCGGTTAATTGCCCGGTTCTTATTCATATGCCGCCACATCATCAGCATCAGGCTAAGAATAAAGAACAGCAGGGCCAGCAACCCGGCGCTGATAATCTGTAATGCGTTTTTGCTCAGCGAGGTGGATGCCGCGACGTTGGTCGGCGGCGTGAGTTGGTGGCGATAGCTGGAGATCAGGTGCACCTGAGTGAGCAGGGCGTATAACGGGTGAGTAAGATTGACCCAGGTACCAATCTGGTAGCTGGAATGGGTTAGCCCGGCAACCTTCAGCGCGCCACGAAACAGATCGCTACCGCGCAGCGCCTGCTCCAGCGAACTGAGGTCGCCAAGGATAAAGTCGATATGGTTGCTATCAATGGCATCAAGCAGTTCATCGATCGACGCTCGGGCAATCAGGGTGACATCGGTGCCGAACCGTTGACGCAGATAGTAGGCGGCAAACGAGCCACGAATCACCCCCACGCGCTGATGGCGAACCTGCTCTTCATCAAGAATAAAGGGAGCGCCAGCCTTGTTGTAATAGGCGTTGTACCAGTTCACCAGCGGGCCAACTAACCCCTCCATCTGCGCGCCGTCGCGCACATCAATAATATCGGCAAGGTGGATAGGCCAGTCTTCATTTTTCATCCTGATCATGTAGTTATCAACAAATTGTACATCGACGTTGATGTTCAGCAGGTCGCGTAAGTCGTTCACCATACTGATCGCGCTGCCGTGATAACCCTGGTTGTCTTTCCAGATGATGGGCGCGAAGTTTTCATTCTTTGGCAGCCACAGGGTGAGCCGGTTTTCCTGCAGCCAACTGCGCTCTTCAGGCGTGATGGTGAGAAAATGACGGAAGTACTCAAGCTGGCTTTGTTCCTCCAGCGCCTGCAGTTTTCCGCTTTGCAGCCATTCGTTGATTAACTGGTTGATGTTGTCGCGCAGCGAAATCAGCTCCGGGCTGATGCCAAATGAGGCGGTAATGCGCAGCGAGTCAAATGGGCGGGATAGGGTAAAGTAAAACTGTGGACTACCGATTTCACGATCTTCATTAATATAGAAATCCGCACCGCCGCTGCGCAGGATCTGCAGGGCCTCTTTACTGCTGTCGACTTCAATAATCTGTTGGAACTGCAATGCCGGATAGGTTTCTCTCACCAGCGCCTGTGTAGGGTCGCTACGGCGAAAAATGACCCGTGTATTATTGATGTCAGTGATGGATTTGGCCTGGCGAGTGATGCTGGCGGCGACGATCGAGTTTTCAAGCAGGCGGGTCGATAGAATCGTGTTTTTCAGATGGTCTTTGGTTTGCAACACGCTGGCATAGAGGCCATAGTCATGGTGGTTAAAGCGTTGCTCAAAGGTGGTGCCATCGATGGGACGCAGCGTCAGGTTATAGCCGTAACGCGCATTAATGGCGTGCAGTAGTTCCGGGTAGAAGCCCTGAAATTGCCCGCGCGCGTCGCGCCAGAACTCGAAACTATCGGCATCGAGTATCCATACGGGGATAGGGGCCGCAGCCCGGGTCTTTTGCGGCGGAGCCGCAAGGGCATGGGGCAGGCAAATTAGCAGCAGGGTCAGTAGAACAAGGAGACCCAGCGCGTGTCGAAGTCCTCGGCAGTCCTGTGTCACAAATCAGTTCCTTTGTAGTGACGATTTCATCCATTGAAACGCTGACAAACAGCAGGGGCTTTCTGCCCATTAACCCAGTGTAGTCGACCATTCGGCCAGGTGATAGTAAATAAGTAATGGTTTATGTAAGGTTTTATCTGCGGCACCTGGACAAAAATGTGACCTCATCGGTAAAAATCAAAACAACTTTTCATAAAATTTGAAAGTGTGTTTGCCTGGTAGTAAGGTGAATAGACTAATCGAACGACTGCGGGTAAGCCGCTTAGCTTTCAGGAGAGGAAAGAATGAAAATTGCACTGATGATGGAAAATAGCCAGGCCAGCAAAAACGCGACTATTCATCATGAGTTAAAAGCCGTTGCCGATGAAAAAGGCTTCCCGGTCTATAACGTGGGTATGAGCGATGAGAACGATCATCACCTGACCTATATCCACCTGGGTATTATGGCCAGCATCCTGCTGAACTCCAAAGCGGTAGATTTCGTGGTGACCGGCTGCGGTACCGGCCAGGGCGCGATGATGTCTCTGAACATTCACCCAGGAGTGGTCTGCGGTTACTGCCTGGATCCAGCAGATGCCTTCCTGTTTGCTCAGATCAACAACGGTAACGCGCTGTCTCTGGCTTTCGCTAAAGGCTACGGCTGGGGCGCAGAGCTGAACGTCCGCTACATGTTCGAAAAAGCGTTCACCGGCCGTAACGGCGAAGGTTACCCACCAGAGCGTAAAGAGCCACAGGTGCGTAACGCCGGTATCCTGAACCAGGTTAAAGCTGCGGTAGTGAAAGAAAACTATCTGGACACCCTGCGCGCTATCGACCCTGCGCTGGTGAAAACCGCCGTTTCCGGTCAGCGTTTCCAGGAATGCTTCTTTGAAAACTGCCAGAACAAAGAGATTGAAGCCTTTGTTCGCGAGATGCTGGCATAAGCCTGACGCTCAGCGGTTAAATAAAAACCCACGCCATGGCGTGGGTTTTTTGTTTGTGTCACTTATTGCTTCACTTTCTTCGACACCGCGCTGCCCGCATCCCGCGTTAAGTGCAGCGTATCAATCATTCCCACCAGACAGATAAGCGCGATAAAGATGAACGCCAGCCGGAAGCTGATACCCGGCACGTCGCTAAGGCTGAGCACGGCGCTAATCTTCTCTCCTAACCGTATGCCGATGGCCCCAAGCGTGATGCCAAGGCCGATAGCCAGTTGGCTAGCCGTACTGAACAGCGTATTGGCGTAGCTCATCTGGGCGGACGGCACATCGGCAAAGGCCAGGGTGCTGACGCCGGTGAACTGAATCGAACGGAAGACGCCGCCGAGATACAGCACCAGCATAATGACCCACACCGGCGTTTGCGGGGTTAAAAAGGCGCAGGCGACCAGCGCAATCACGTTCAGCGCGCCGTTGAGTAGCAGCAGGCGACGGAAGCCCAGCTTACGGATAAGCGGCGTGGTGGCCGGCTTAATCGTCAGGTTACCGACGAACACCGCCAGCACCAGCAGGCCGGAATGGAAGGGATCCATACCAAAGCCGACCTGGAACAGCAGCGGCAGCAGGAACGGCACGGCGCTGATGGAGGCGCGGAACAGCGAGCCGCCGTACATGGTCACCCGGAACGTGGGCACCTGCAGCGCATCCATGCGGATCATCGGTGACGGGCTGCGGCGGAAATGGCGCAGGGCGTAATAGAAGGTGGCGGCACCAATAACCAGCAGCGCGATGATTAATCCGCCCTGCATTTTTTCCGCTCCCAGCAGCTCCATGGCATACACCAGGCTCACCATCGAGACTGAGGTCGCCACAAAGCCCGGCAGATCGAAAGGCCGACGTTCGTCATCGCGAATGTTGGGGATGATACGCAGCGCCAGCAGAATTGCGATGATGCCGAGCGGCACGTTAATAAAGAAGATCCAGCGCCAGTCGGCGACCTTGGTGATAAACCCGCCCAGCGGTGGCCCGATGATCGGCGCGATGAGTGCGGGCCAGGTCAGGGTGGCGATGGCGGTAATCAGCAGATGCTTAGGCGTGGTGCGCAGGACCGCAAGTCGCCCGACCGGCACCATGAGCGCGCCGCCGACGCCTTGCAAAATGCGCATTGCCACAAAACTATGGGCGCTGGTCGCCAGACCGCAGAAGACGGAGGAGACGGTGAAGATCGCCAACGCCAGACTGAAGATCGTTCGAGCACCGAAGCGATCGGCAATCCAGCCGCTGGCAGGGATAAGCACGGCGAGGGTGATCAGGTAGGCGCTGATGCCGATGTTCAGGTCAACGGCTTCTACGCCAAAAGTTTTCGCCATATCAGGAAGGGCGGTGGCAATCACCGTGCCATCCAGGAACTCCATAAAGAATGCACCGGCCACAAGCAGCGCAGCAGGGGATACCCCGCGGCTCGCCTGGGCCTGGAGAGGCTCACTCATTGTTGTTTTACCCTATCAAAATAATTTTTAAAATTTATAGCTTTTGTAGATTTGGTAAGTGGTAGATTTTTATAACAAATTTTTTATAAATTTAACGCAATCGATAAAAATAGCGTGACTCAACTCTCAAAACGGTTGATTTTTGTGATGGTGGTCATATTATGTGCGTAAAGACAATAACACCTGCATAACAAACCGGAGCATCAACATGAAACAGCGCATGCGTAAAATCCTCAAAAGCATGTTTGAGAACTACTGCAAAACTTTCAAAGACGTACCGCCAGGCGCTATGTTCTGATAAAAAAAACCTGCCACGGCAGGTTTTTTTATCTTCTGCGAAAGTAGGTTACTATTACGCTCCGCAAAATAGGAGCAAAAAATGTCTCAGAACCTGACCCCGAATGATGAACTGGTATCCGATGTCGTGGCCTGCCAGCTCGTTATCAAACAGATCCTCGACGTTATTGACGTTATCGCCCCGGTTGAAGTCCGTGAAAAAATGGCGAGCCAGCTGAAAACCATCGATTTTACCACCCATCCGGCAGGGGCCGACCCGGTGACGATGCGTGCAATTCAGAAAGCGATTGCGCTGATTGAGCTGAAGTTTACGCCGCAGGACGCAACGCACTAATACGCGGTGAGGTATCAGGGCAGAGCGCCCTGAATACGCCTGAAATAAGGGCGGCGATCCCGCCCTTATGAATTCAATTAATGGTGTTGTTGAGAAACGATATTCAGCAGATGCTGATCGGTTTGCTGAATACACAGGCCTGCTTTACGCGCGCTGCGAACTTCATCCAGAATCGTCTTCAGCAAGATACCATCCTGTTCCTGCTCTTCTTCCAGTGCGTTCAGGAAACTCAGGGTGCTATCGTCATGAAGCACTTTCGCTTGTTCAGTTAATTCTGACAACGTAGACGCACGCTGGTGGTGGTCTTCGAGAGTTTTAAGGAAAAGATCTTCGAGGGTGGCACATTTATCTTCGCAAGTTTCAAAAGCCTTAACCACCGGATAAGCGCCAGATTTCTTCATATAATCGAACATCCGCATCATCTGCGTTACGCTGGACTGTGCCCGTGAACGTAGAAACGTCGCGGTTCCATTCAGCCGATGTTCTGAGCACCACTCGCTCAAACGCAAATAATGATTAGATGCAGAAAATTCAAGATTCATCTGTGCATTAAGCTTTTGAACCATTCCTGGAACTGCCATACAAATATCCTTATTACTGGTAGGAACGACACGCGTGACATCGCATAGTGCGTAATAGCTGCCAACCATGCGCTATTTCCGCGTTTGAGTGTGACTACATATTACCTGTAGTCCTTGCGTCCGACCTGGGGATATAATATCGCCCGGTCGAATAAAAGAATACTCTTAGTATGGATATAAGAAAAGTCTCACGAACTGCTTTTTACGTTTCGTTACAACCTATATTGTGAATAACTAACAAGGAAAGAAGGTATTCTCGTAACGCTATGATTAATAGTGAATATAACGAATATGTATATTCTGTGTAAGGCTTTGTTAACATAAGAGATTGTTATTGCAGTGTGTGCACTTAAAAATGTGATCGTGATCTTGTTTTTATTGCTGCATTCGGTAATAACGAATGAAATACGTATTATTTACTATGAATGGCATTTTACGAATAATAAATGCTAACTAAATCGCGTATTTTCAGACGGCTGTATTAAATATCAGAATGATGTTCAATTTGTTTTAGATCATTTTTGGTATTAGCAGGCTAGAGGATTATGTTCTCGGTAATAAAAACTAGGTAAAGTCCTTCCCGTTTCGTCGCTTCAGGGAAGACTCGTTGGTTTGAAATGACAGGAGTTAAAATGAAACAGGTTGCTGTACTGCTGGCCCCGGGCTTTGAAGAAGGGGAAGCGATTGTCACTATCGATATTCTGCGCCGTCTGCACATCGGTGTTGAACTGGTATCGTGCGCCGAATCTCGCGCGGTCGTGAGCTATCACGATATTCCGATGGTCGCTGACGCGACGCTGGCAGAACGCCTTGATACGCTGTATGACGCGGTGGTTCTTCCGGGCGGCCCACAGGGGAGTGTGAATCTGGCGGCGAATAAAGACGTCATTAAATTTGTCGCCGCTCATGATGCGGCCGGCAAACTGATCTGCCCAATCTGCTCTGCGGCAGCACGTGTATTAGCAGGTAACGATCTGCTGAAAGGGCGTCGTTACGTCTGCTCCGGTGATTTATGGCAGGACGTGAAAAATGGCGAATACGTTGACGCGCCGGTGGTGGAAGATGGCAACCTGATCAGCGGCAAAGGCTTCGGTCACGTCTTTGATTTCGCCTTTACCGTTTCTGCTCGCCTGCTCGGTGACGAAGCGCCGGTACGCGACCACGCCGATCATATCTATTACCGTTGGTAATACTGCGCGAATTCCTCCCAAAGGGATTTTCCCGCTGCTGATATAGAGATATCTGCTATTCCCCCGCGTGAATTGTCTGACAATTCACGCGTCTTATATGTACTTATTTGCTGAATATATGCATCACTTTACTGTAATTCTGCCGTGTGATGCCGCTCTCTTCTGCAAAGCCAATTCCTGGCTATTAATGTTTCAACAACGTTAACGCTGTTAATAAAACGGCTAATACATTGTTTTATGTCTAATTTAAATCACCTATTTGATTTTCCCTACATAAAAGAACATTAAGGCTGGAGTTAACCATGCACAAATTTACCAAAGCGCTGGCGGCCATTGGTCTGGCAGCGGTTATGTCACAATCGGCTATGGCCGAAAATCTCAAACTTGGTTTTTTAGTGAAGCAACCGGAAGAACCCTGGTTCCAGACGGAATGGAAATTTGCCGATAAGGCCGGTAAAGACCTCGGCTTTGACGTGATTAAAATTGCCGTGCCGGACGGCGAGAAAACGCTGAATGCGATCGACAGCCTGGCGGCCAGCGGCGCGAAAGGCTTCGTTATCTGTACGCCGGACCCAAAATTGGGGCCAGCCATCGTGGCGAAGGCGCGCGGTTATGACATGAAGGTCATCACCGTCGATGACCAGTTCGTCAATGCCAAAGGTAAACCGATGGAAGACGTGCCGCTGGTGATGATGGCCGCCAGTGAAATCGGCGCTCGTCAGGGGCAGGAACTCTATAAAGAGATGCAAAAGCGCGGTTGGGATGTCAAAACCACCGGCGTGATGGCGATTACCGCCAACGAACTGGATACGGCTCGACGTCGTACCACCGGCTCAATGGATGCCCTGAAAGCGGCAGGCTTCCCGGAAAAACAGATCTATCAGGTGCCAACGAAATCTAACGATATCCCTGGCGCTTTCGATGCCGGTAACTCCCTGCTGGTACAGCATCCAGAAGTGAAACAGTGGCTGATTATCGGGATGAACGACAACACCGTACTGGGCGGCGTCCGTGCGACGGAAGGCCAGGGCTTTAAAGCGGCGAACGTTATTGGTATCGGTATTAACGGCGTCGATGCGGTGAACGAGCTGTCAAAAGCGCAGGCGACCGGCTTCTTCGGATCGCTGCTGCCAAGCCCGGATATCCACGGCTATAAGACCAGTGAGCTGCTCTACAACTGGGTACAGAAAGGCGCGGAACCACCGAAATTTACCGCGGTGACCGACGTGGTGCTGATTACTCGCGATAACTTCAAAGAAGAGCTGGCGAAAAAAGGCCTCTGAGTCCTGATAGCTCTCCCTTCGCAACGGCGGAGGGAGACGAGTCGTGTCATTGTGGAGGTTGCGATGCAACAGTCGACCCCTTATCTCTCTTTCCGCGGTATCAGCAAGACCTTCCCCGGCGTTAAAGCGCTGTCCGATATTAGCTTCGATTGCTATAGCGGCCAGGTGCATGCGCTGATGGGGGAAAACGGTGCCGGAAAATCGACGCTGCTGAAAATTCTCAGCGGCAACTACGCGCCGACCTCCGGGTCTTTGCTGCTGCGTGGAGAAGAGATTTCTTTTGCCGATACCACCGCGGCGCTGAACGCCGGTATCGCCATTATTTACCAGGAACTGCATCTCGTCCCGGAAATGACCGTGGCGGAAAATATCTACCTTGGGCAATTGCCGAGCCGAGGCGGCTTCGTTAATCGCTCACTTTTAAACTATGAAGCGCGTCTGCAGCTGGAGCATCTGGGACTGGATATTGACCCTGATACCCCGTTGAAATATCTCTCTATCGGCCAGTGGCAGATGGTGGAGATTGCTAAGGCACTGGCGCGTAACGCCAAGGTTATCGCCTTTGATGAACCCACCAGTTCGCTCTCGGCGCGTGAGATCGACAACCTGTTTCGGGTGATCCGCGAGCTGCGCAAAGAGGGGCGGGTGATCGTCTATGTCTCCCACCGCATGGAGGAGATCTTTGCGCTTAGCGATGCGATAACCGTGTTTAAAGATGGCCGCTATGTTTGCACGTTTGATGATATGCAGACGGTAAGCCACGACCGATTGGTGCAGGCGATGGTCGGGCGCGAAATCGGCGATATCTATGGCTGGCAGCCGCGTGAATACGGCGAAGAGCGCTTGCGTCTTGAGCAGGTTAAAGCGCCGGGCGTGCGTACGCCAATATCGCTGGCGGTACGCAGCGGTGAAATCGTCGGTCTATTCGGGCTGGTGGGGGCAGGGCGAAGTGAACTGATGAAGGGGATCTTCGGCGGCACCCGCTTGAGCAGCGGGCAGATTTACATCGATGGTCAACCGGTGACGATTGATAAGCCCGCGCAGGCGATTCGCGCCGGGATGATGCTGTGCCCAGAAGACCGTAAAGCCGAGGGGATTATTCCCGTTCATTCGGTGCGCGATAACATTAACATCAGCGCCCGGCGTAAACACATCCACGCCGGTTGCGTTATCAACAACGGCTGGGAAGCGACCAACGCCGACCACCATATTCAATCGCTCAATATCAAAACGCCCGGTGCCCAGCAGCTGATTATGAACCTCTCCGGAGGCAATCAGCAGAAGGCGATCCTGGGTCGTTGGTTATCCGAGGATATGAAGGTCATTCTGCTCGATGAGCCGACGCGGGGTATCGACGTGGGGGCTAAGCATGAAATTTATAACGTGATTTACGCGCTGGCAGCCTCCGGCGTGGCGGTGCTCTTTGCCTCCAGCGATCTGCCGGAAGTATTGGGCGTGGCCGACCGCATCCTGGTGATGCGGGAAGGGGAAATATCCGGGGAGCTGCTGCACAACAGCGCTAATGAACAACAGGCGTTAAGCATGGCGATGCCTAAAGTCGGTCAGGCGGTTGCCTGAGGAAGGAGGTTACGATGTCATCTGTTACTACACCGGGCGCGCGCCGTACGTCGCTGAGCTTTGGTCGTATCTGGGATCAGTACGGCATGCTGGTGGTTTTTGCCGTGTTGTTTATCTGCTGCGCTATTTTTGTGCCTAACTTTGCCTCATTTATCAACATGAAAGGGCTGGGGCTGGCGATTTCGATGTCGGGGATGGTGGCCTGCGGGATGCTGTTCTGCCTGGCCTCCGGCGACTTTGACCTGTCGGTTGCCTCAGTGATTGCCTGCGCGGGGGTAACCACGGCGGTGGTGATTAACCTCACCGAGAGCCTGTGGATTGGCGTCTTTGCCGGTCTGCTGTTGGGGGCACTTAGCGGTCTGGTCAACGGTTTTGTGATTGCAAAACTAAAAATCAACGCGCTGATTACCACCCTTGCCACCATGCAGATTGTGCGCGGCCTGGCCTACATTATCTCAGACGGTAAAGCGGTCGGGATTGAAGACGAGCGTTTCTTTGCCCTCGGTTATGCCAACTGGTTAGGTCTGCCGGCACCCATCTGGTTAACCGTCGGCTGCCTGATTATATTTGGCCTGCTGCTCAACAAAACCACCTTTGGTCGCAACACGCTGGCGATTGGCGGCAACGAAGAGGCGGCGCGTCTGGCCGGGGTTCCGGTGGTGCGCACCAAGATTATTATCTTTGTGCTCTCCGGCGTGGTATCTGCGGCGGCGGGAATTATTCTGGCGTCGCGCATGACCAGCGGCCAGCCGATGACCTCAATCGGCTATGAGCTTATTGTTATCTCGGCGTGCGTACTTGGCGGGGTGTCGCTGAAAGGGGGCATTGGTAAGATCTCGTACGTGGTCGCCGGGATCCTGATTCTGGGGACGGTGGAGAACGCGATGAACCTGCTGAACATTTCGCCGTTCTCGCAGTATGTGGTGCGTGGGTTGATTCTGCTGGCGGCGGTGATTTTTGACCGCTACAAACAGAAGGCGAAGCGTACCGTCTGATAGTTTGGTGTTTGTCCCGGCGTCGCGTTGCTCGGCCGGGCTACAGATAGGCATTTTGGTAGCCCGGCCGAGCGCAGCGACGCCGGGTTTTGCATATTGTTACAGTGTCACTAACAGCACATCCACGCCGCTATTTCCCGCAATGGCTTTCGCCGAGCAGGTCGCACGCGAAAAGAAGCTTTGGTTATGGTTACCGCAAATAACCAGGTCTACCTGATGGTTCTTGCAGAACGCTTTGACATGGTCGCACAGTTCGCCGGAAGCAATATGTGTTTTCCAGATGGGGTAGTCCGCTGCATCAGTGAGGCTTTGCAGAAACGATCGCGTCTCCTCCTGCATCAGCTCGCGTAAATTCTCCATCATCGGCGCTGCAAGCTGGTTATACATTTCCGGGTCGGTAGACAGCGTCATCAGGCTAATCCGCGCGTTAGCGGGCCTGGCGATAGCTACGGCTTTCCTTAGCAGCTCATGACTCTCTGGGGTAGGCGCAACGGCCACCAAAAGATGCGAGTACGACATCAGACCTCCTTGCTCGAAGAATACGCACGCTTAACCTTCCATCTCTTACTCTTTTTACCGTGCCGCTGCAAGAGGCGGACGGAATATTGCTGTCTATAACTTAACCTAATACATAAGCAAGTTTTATGCGAATTATTGGTGGAATTATGCGCAGATTGCATAAGCCGCGCTGAATATATTATGTAACCGATAGCGATCTTAAATATTTAATTTTTGCTGAAATGATGTTAATGAAAAGTAAATAACAAGCGAATGAATTTGCTGCGAATGAATCACTGTTTCAATTTGTTGAATTTAAAATGAATTTTATTTATTAAATGAAAGTATGATCTGTGATAATTTTTTCGCATCTGGCTCACGTAAAGTCCTTCCCCCTGGCTGGATGTTAAATTGTTTTGGTGAATGAATATCCGTTAGGCAGGAATAAAATAGCGAAATTTTTGCTTAAATAATGCGCAAAGCACAATCGCGACTGATGGATTACTCCTAAAAATGGGGTTTGATTTTGTGAAGTGGATCACATAAATTTCAAATTAACAGTGAAGTAACATTGTATGTGTCACATCTGGCGAGTAAAGTTGCGTCGAATTAGGAAAAATCTTAGTAAATTGTAAGAAATGTTTAGATTTGTCGGGCCGAGGTTAACGCCCAGACCGACAATCCTGCAGAAAGATTTGCCTGATCGGCTATGCATTTCGACCGATTCATTTTTATCGGGCCTTGCCCGACGACATCACGGGGTATGCGGTTTGACCGCATAAAAGTACTAATTGGTTATTCGGGATGGGGAAAATGCATACATCCGAGTTGCTAAAGCACATCTATGACATCAATTTGTCTTACTTGCTTCTTGCACAGCGTTTGATTGGTCAGGATAAGGCTTCTGCTATGTTCCGTCTTGGTATTAACGAGGCCATGGCAAAAGTTCTGGGTGAACTGACTCTACCGCAGATGGTGAAAATTGCGGAGACCAACCAGTTAGTTTGCCAGTTCCGTTTTGATGATGCTCAAACCATCACCCGCCTTACGCAAGAATCACGCGTTGACGACCTGCAGCAGATCCATACCGGCATTCTGCTTTCCACCAGACTGCTGAATGAAGCCAGCCAATCAGGCGAACCTGCACGTAAGAAAAGGGCCTGAAGATGAGCGAAAAAAGCATTGTTCAGGAAGCCCGCGATATCCAACTTGCTATGGAGTTGATAACGCTGGGCGCGCGTTTGCAGATGCTGGAAAGTGAAACCCAGCTCAGCCGTGGTCGTCTGATTAAACTGTACAAAGAACTGCGCGGCAGCCCGCCTCCAAAAGGAATGCTGCCGTTTTCCACGGACTGGTTTATGACATGGGAACAGAATATTCACTCTTCCATGTTCTGCAATGCCTGGCAGTTTTTACTCAAAAGCGGACAGTGCTCCGGCGTGGATGCCGTGATCAAAGCCTACCGCTTGTACCTCGAACAATGCCCACAGCAGGATAATGGCCCGCTTCTGGCACTAACCCGCGCGTGGACGTTAGTCCGTTTTGTTGAAAGCGGAATGCTTGAACTCTCCAGCTGTCACTCCTGCGGCGGCAATTTTATTACTCATGCGCACCAGCCAGCGGGCAGCTTTGTTTGCAGCCTTTGCCAGCCACCATCTCGCGCAGTAAAAAGACGTAAACTTTCTGACAATCTTGCCGATAGTAATCCACAACTGCTGGATGAACAGATAGAGCAAGCTGTTTAACCTCACACGGTGTAGAAAACATACTCCAGCAGCGGTCCTAAGGGCCGCTGCTTTTTTTTACCCGTCGGTGAGTGAAATTGCTCGTCTGTCTCCACTCATGGTCAACGGTGGAAGGATGATAACGTGCTTATCTTAATAGGTTACCTGGTTGTTTTGGGGACAGTTTTCGGCGGCTATATGATGACCGGCGGACACCTTGGGGCACTGTATCAACCGGCTGAGCTGATAATTATCGGCGGGGCGGGGGTCGGCGCGTTTATTGTCGGCAACAACGGCAAGGCCATCAAAGGCACGCTTAAGGCGCTGCCGCTGCTGTTTCGTCGCTCGAAATACACCAAAACGATGTATATGGATCTTCTGGCGCTGCTCTACCGGCTGATGGCGAAGTCGCGTCAGCAGGGGATGTTCTCCCTTGAGCGCGATATTGAAAACCCAAAAGAGAGCGAAATTTTTGCCAGCTATCCGCGCATTCTGGCTGATAAGGTGATGCTGGAATTTATCGTCGATTATCTGCGTCTGATCATCAGCGGCAATATGAACACCTTCGAAATTGAAGCGCTGATGGATGAAGAGATTGAAACCCATGAAAGCGAATGCGAAGTCCCGGCGAACAGCCTGGCGTTGGTTGGCGACTCACTGCCGGCATTCGGTATCGTGGCGGCGGTTATGGGGGTGGTTCACGCATTAGGTTCAGCGGACCGCCCGGCGGCGGAGTTGGGTGCGCTGATTGCCCATGCGATGGTGGGGACGTTCCTCGGCATTCTGCTGGCCTACGGCTTTGTTTCTCCGCTGGCCAGCGTGCTGCGCCAAAAGAGCGCGGAAACGACTAAAATGATGCAATGCGTCAAAATCACGCTGCTGTCGAACCTCAACGGCTATGCGCCGCCGATTGCCGTCGAGTTTGGCCGCAAAACCCTTTACACCAGCGAACGTCCATCGTTCATCGAACTGGAAGAACACGTCCGTGCGGTGCGTAACCCGGCAGGCCAGCAGCAGACCACCACCGAGGACGCATGAAAAACCAATCGCATCCTATCGTCGTCGTAAAGCGGCGCAAGCATAAGTCGCACGGCAGCGCCCACGGTTCGTGGAAAATTGCCTATGCGGATTTTATGACCGCCATGATGGCCTTCTTTCTGGTGATGTGGCTTATCTCCATTTCCAGCCCGAAGGAGCTTATTCAGATTGCTGAATATTTCCGTACCCCGCTGGCGACGGCGATTACCGGCGGGCCGCGCATGGCGAACAGCGATAGCCCGATCCCTGGCGGTGGCGATGACGTCACTCAGCAGCAGGGCGAGGTGCAGAAACAGCCCAATATTGATGATCTGAAAAAACGGATGGAGACCAACCGTCTCAAGCGTATTCGCGGCGAGCTGGACCAGTTGATTGAGGCCGAACCGAAACTGCGCGCGCTGCGTCCGCATCTGAAAATCGATCTGGTGCAGGAAGGGCTGCGTATTCAGATTATCGACAGCCAGAACCGCCCGATGTTTAAAACCGGCAGTGCCGAAGTAGAGCCGTACATGCGCGATATTCTGCGCGCTATCGCCCCGGTGCTGAATGAAATTCCTAACAAAGTCAGCCTCTCCGGCCATACGGATGATTACCCGTATGCCTCCGGTGAACGGGGTTACAGCAACTGGGAGCTGTCGGCGGACCGTGCCAACGCCTCGCGTCGCGAACTGGTCGCCGGTGGGCTGGACGACGGCAAAGTATTGCGCGTTATCGGGATGTCTAACTCGATGCGCTTGTCAGAGCACGGCGGCAATGATGCGATCAACCGTCGCATCAGCCTGCTGGTGCTGAATAACCAGGCTGAGCAGGCCATTCTCCATGAGAATGCCGAGAGCCAGAATGAACCTTTAAGCGTATTACAGTCGCCGAATACCGCTTCAGACGCGGCAGGTACTACGCCGCCCCAACCCGACTCGAGGTGATAGCGTGAGCATGGATATCAGCGATTTTTATCAGACATTTTTTGATGAGGCCGACGAACTACTGGCCGATATGGAACAGCATCTGCTGAACCTGGTGGTGGACGACCCTGATGCTGAACAGCTGAATGCTATTTTCCGCGCCGCGCACTCGATTAAGGGCGGGGCGGGAACCTTTGGCTTCACCGTGCTGCAGGAAACGACGCACCTGATGGAGAACCTGCTGGACGACGCTCGTCGCGGTGAAATGCAGCTCAGCACCGATATTATCAACCTGTTTTTGGAAACCAAAGATATTATGCAGGAACAGCTCGACGCCTATAAAAGCTCCACCGAACCGGACGCTGCCAGCTTCGAATATATCTGCAATGCGCTGCGTCAGTTGGCGCTGGAAGCAAAAGGTGAAAGCGTCCCTCCGGTGGCGGGTAGCGCCCGCTTAAGCGTGGTGGATAACGCTCCTCAGCAGGCAGAATCAGTGACGCCTGCCGATGCCAGCGCAACGGCCGGTAAAAAGCAGATCACGCTCTCACGCCTGAAGGCGGGCGAGCCGGATATGCTGGAAGAGGAGCTGAGCAATCTGGCGACCCTAAGCCAGGTCAGTAAAACCGCCGACAGCCTGAGCGCGGTGATTGACGATAGCGTGGATGAGGACGATCTCGTCGCCGTGCTGTGCTTTGTCATTGAAGCCGATCAGATCGACTTCTCTGCCGCACCAGCTGCAGTTGCAGAGGTAGCTGAAGAGGTGGATGAAGCACCGCAAGCCCCTATTGAAGTTGCGATTGCAACACCCGTTGCCGTTGCAAGCCCTGCCGCACCGCGCGCTGAGCGAGAAAAACCGGCGACCCGCAGCAGCGAGTCCACCAGTATTCGCGTGGCGGTCGAGAAAGTCGATCAGTTGATTAACCTGGTGGGTGAATTGGTTATCACCCAGTCGATGCTGGCACAGCGCTCCAACGCGCTTGATCCGGTATCGCACGGTGATCTGATTACCAGCATGGGCCAGCTGCAGCGCAACGCGCGCGACCTCCAGGAATCGGTAATGTCGATTCGTATGATGCCGATGGAGTACGTTTTCAGCCGCTTCCCACGTCTGGTTCGCGATCTTGCGGGCAAGCTTGGCAAGCAGGTCGAATTGACGCTGATGGGCAGCTCGACCGAACTGGATAAAAGCCTGATTGAACGCATTATCGACCCGTTAACGCACCTCGTGCGCAACAGCCTTGACCACGGCATCGAACTGCCGGAAACGCGCCTGGCGGCGGGTAAATCGGCGGTGGGTAACTTGATTCTCTCCGCTGAACATCAGGGCGGTAATATCTGCATCGAAGTGACCGATGACGGCGCGGGGTTGAACCGCGAGCGCATTCTGGCGAAAGCGATGTCGCAAGGAATGGCGGTAAATGAAAGCATGACCGATGAAGAGGTTGGCATGCTGATCTTTGCGCCGGGCTTCTCCACCGCTGAGCAGGTGACCGATGTCTCCGGGCGCGGCGTGGGCATGGACGTGGTGAAACGTAACATCCAGGAGATGGGCGGTCACGTTGAGATCCAGTCGAAGCAGGGCACCGGGACGACTATCCGCATTCTGCTGCCGCTGACGCTGGCCATCCTTGACGGCATGTCGGTTAAGGTCAGCGAAGAGGTCTTTATTCTGCCGCTTAACGCGGTGATGGAGTCGCTGCAGCCGCGTGAAGAAGATCTGCATCCTCTGGCAGGTGGTGAACGGGTGCTGGAAGTACGCGGCGAATATCTCCCGCTGGTCGAGCTGTGGAAAGCCTTCGACGTGCAGGGCGCCAAAACCGAAGCCACGCAGGGGATTGTCGTTATTCTGCAAAGCGCCGGGCGTCGCTACGCGCTGCTGGTGGATCAACTGATTGGCCAGCACCAGGTGGTGGTGAAGAACCTCGAAAGCAACTATCGCAAAGTGCCGGGGATCTCGGCGGCTACCATTCTTGGCGACGGCAGCGTCGCGCTGATTGTCGATGTCTCTGCACTGCAGGGGCTCAACCGTGAAAAACGTCTGGCGAGCACCGCCGCCTGATACGCAGAAATAAGGGAACAACATGACCGGTATGACGAATGTAACAAAGCTGGCGGGTGAACCGACTGGGCAAGAATTCCTGGTATTTACGCTGGGCAATGAAGAGTACGGCATCGATATTCTGAAGGTGCAGGAGATCCGCGGTTACGATCAGGTGACGCGCATCGCCAACACCCCGGCCTTTATAAAAGGCGTGACCAACCTGCGCGGCGTGATTGTGCCGATTGTTGACCTGCGCGTGAAGTTCAGCCAGGAAGACGTGGAGTACAACGACAACACGGTGGTGATCGTCCTGAACCTTGGTCAGCGAGTGGTGGGGATTGTGGTTGATGGCGTTTCCGATGTGCTGTCGCTGGCGGCGGAACAGATTCGTCCGGCGCCGGAGTTTGCTGTCACCCTCTCAACGGAGTACCTGACCGGTCTGGGCGCACTGGGTGACCGTATGCTGATTCTGGTGAACATTGAGAAGCTGCTCAACAGCGAAGAGATGGCGCTGCTGGACAGTGCCGCAAGCCACGCGGCTTGATAGAGAGCAACAGGGTTCATCGCCAATACACGATGAACCCTGTTTTAAATGTGAAGCATCGCAATATTTTAAATGAGCGACACGAATATTTAAAAACTGTGCGCTTAATACATACCTGACACTCATTTCTCGATCAACCACGCTTTATTTTTATCACCATATTGGTTAGTCATTAAATATAAGCATTTAAATTGTGAATGATATATTTAAACCAATAACCATCGTATATATTTAATGTGTTATTCTTCGCGGTGGCTTTATCTCAAATTTCCCAGTGGTTGATAGCTAATAATCTAAAATGACGATAAATTAGCCTGCCATGATATTTTTATGTTAAAAATTACGGCGCTTTTTGTATCTTCTGTTATTTTTAAATGTTCACTAAATATAAATGAATGGTTTCATGTTTATATTCTGACATGTTTATATCAATGTTTGCAGTAAAATCTTAATCGATTGAATTACTAATTCATTAATTTGTAAAATTATAGACATAATGTGATTGGTCGAAAGAAAATAATTCTTAGTGATCGTCATCTTATTTTTTATTATTTTGCGTGGAAAATAGAATCTCGCTGCAATTAATATTTTGTGCGTGGAGAGAAAACTTTCTTTTCCGTTATTAAATTCAAAAGTGGCAAAAACATAATCTTAAATATTGATTAAGGGATTTCTATGCGCGTAAAAACTGTAATGATTAAACCCTCTATTATCGCTCTGGCCATTACCGCAGCGGTAGGGACGCCAATCTATGCGCTGGCTGCCAGCGGCGACTTCGCTTCGCCGGCCTATACGGCAACGCAGACCAAAGGTGAAATGGTATATCAGGGTGATGACACGGCGATTTCTATTATGGGTTCCGTTCGTCTGTATGCCAAAGACGACTCCGCGCATAGCGTAGAACATAATATCCAGAACAACGACTCACGTCTTGGCGTGGCGTTGAGGCAGAAAATTAACGACAAAGGCTATTATGCCGTCGGGTATTACGAAACCGGGATGCATGGCCTGGATTCCGCCACTGACGATCAGGGCAACGATGTTTATACCCGCCAAGCCTATGCGGGCCTCGGCAATGAAGAATACGGCGTGGTGACCTTCGGTAAACAATATGCGCCAACCGACTGGGGCTTGGGGATTGATACTACTTACGCCTACGGCGGTAAGGCAAAACACGACACTGCCGGGATGTCGACTGATATCGTTAACTCGGCGGCCATTTATTATTACAACACCAAAGCGTTTACCGTGGGCGTGATGGGCCAGGGTAACGACGACGTTGATAAAATTGGTTTCGGCAGCGGTTATGGTGACGGCCCGGATATGCACGATGCCTATCATGACGGCTCGGCAACCGTCCACGGCGGCGGCGCGCTGGCGGCGCAGTATCGTTTCGATAACGGCTTCTCTATTTCCGGCGCCGCGGCGTACAACAACTATACGGTGAATCAGGGTACTTCAACGAGCGACATGCCTTATTACGATGGCAACGGTAACCCGACGGGCGGCAGCGTTCCGGTCACTACCGTTACCGGCCCATCCTACGACGGTAATACCTACTCAATGGGGATGAATGCTAAATACACTGCTAACCTTGACGGTTTTACCTGGTATAACGGCGCGCAGGTCACCTACTACATCAACAAAGTGGATGACGTCAGCGCGGCGACCAGCGGTACCAGCAACGCCACCAACGATCAGGAAACCATTCTCGGCCTGGAATACGCCTCTCAGTTCAAAATTACCCCTGAGTGGAGCGTGTACGCCAACTTTGACTGGACCGAAGGCGGTGATGCGATGGACGGTCAGCACTTCCAGTCCACTACGCTGGGTACGGATTACTGGTTAGGCAAAAACGCCGTGACTTATATCGAGTACGGCTATGAGAAAGCCAGCGGCAATACCGACGAGTCGTATAACGTTTCCGATCACCTTGCTGCCGTGGGTCTGCGTATCTTTATCTAAACCGCGTTTTATCCCGTCTCTGGCCAGTGAGGCGGGCTGTTTTTTTCATTGCGCTTGAGTATTGCTTTTCGGTCGTCAGGGGAGGGGAGTTGACTTCGGGGCGACGGTGAAAGGTTTTTTGATGGATTTAGCCAGACCCTGGGGTCTGGCTTTTGTTTGGCTGCAGAACCCGGGGTCACTGCGTTCGCCCGGGCTACATTCGAGGGTAGCCCGGCCAAGCGAAGCGCCGCCGGGAAAGGCTCAACCCTTACATATTCTGCTGCACAACCTCTGGCTCAACTTCCTCGAACTGGCCTTCGTTCTGCGACAGCATCGCCGTCGCTACGCCGTTACCCAGTACGTTAATAGCCGAACGTCCCATATCGAGGAAGTGGTCAATCCCCATCAGCAGCAGGATGCCCGCCACCGGAATATTAAAGCTAGGAATGGTCGCCGCCAGCACCACCAGCGCGGAGCGCGGTACGCCGGCGATACCTTTAGAAGCCAGCATCAGCGTCAGCATCAACACGGCAATCTCAGAGAAGCTCAGGTGGATGTTGTACGCCTGGGCGATAAACATTGAGGCGAAGGAGCAGTACACCATCGAACCGACCAGGTTAAACGAATAACCAATTGGCAGAACGAACGATACGATGTTGCGTGAGCAGCCGAATTTGGTCAGCTGTTCCAGGGTTTTCGGGTAGGCCGCTTCGGAGCTGCTGGTGGTGAACGCTACCAGTACCGGATCTTTCAGCATGCTCAGCAGACGGAAAACCTCTTTCTTCAGCACCATATAGCCGAGCGCGACCAGCACGCAGCAGGTCAGCAGAATCGCCACATAGTAGCCGCCGATAAACGATGCATAGTTAAGCAGAATGCCCAGACCTTCAGTAGCGATTACCGAAGAGATAGCGGCGAAGATGGCCAGAGGCGCAACGTACATTACGTAGCCGGTCACTTTCAGCATGATATGGGAAACCACGTCCAGTGCGGCAACCAGCGGGGCGTTGAACTTCTGACCCAGCGACGCGCCGCCGATACCGAAGAACATTGAGAAGACGACAATCTGCAGAATTTCGTTATCCGCCATGGCGCCGACGATGCTGGTCGGAATGGTATGGGAAAGGAAGCCTTTCAGGCTCATACCGCCCACCGCCAGACCGGTTTCCACCGCGTCTTTTGGCACGGCCAAATTCAGGCCGCTGCCCGGATGCTGCAGGGTAACGATAAACAGACCCACCAGAATAGACAGCACCGAAGAGCTGATAAACCAGACCATCGCTTTACCGCCCACGCGGCCGATAGTGGAGGTTTCGCCAAGCTTCATGATCCCGACCGTCAGGGTGCTAAAGACCAGCGGTGCGATAACCATTTTGATTAGTCGCAGGAATATATCGGTAAGCAGAGTGATGTTGCTGGACCAGACTTGAATCGTTGTTGCGGATGCATAGGAATGGATCATTGCGCCGGTCAGAATGCCTGCCAGCATGAAAATCACGATAAAAACCGTGAGTTTATTTGCGTTTGCCACGAAAAATTACCCCGTCAGATTACAAAAATGTCGTGCGATGAAAAATGCTTTTTTAGTTATGTAATGTCATTAATCATTCACCACATAAATTGTATGAAAATGAGGGGATTTACAACTTTTTTTTATATCTTATAAAAAGCGTTGTTATTCAGTGACTCGCATCAGCCCCGTTTTGCCCCCGCGATTTTTACCCGCCCGCCGCATAAAGTTTCTTTTTGGGATGCCGATAACAGCCGTAACAAGTCATAGAGAAGGTGCTGTATGTTAAACCGTATCCGCGTTGTCACTCTGCTGATGTTGGTGCTGGTCGTCTTCGCACTTTTGCAGTTAGTCTCCGGGGGCTTTCTGTTCTCCTCGTTGCATCAAAACCAACAAAGCTTTGCGCTATCTAATACGCTTCGAACCCAACAAACCGAGCTCACGAAATCGTGGGATCTTTTACTGCAAACGCGTATCAACCTCAGCCGCTCCTCGGCGAGGATGATGATGGATGCGGCCAATCAGCAGAGCAGCGCCAAAACTGAACTGCTGAAAAATGCCCGTGCCACGCTGGAGCAGGCTGCCGGCCACTTTGCGCGGTTTAGCGAAACCCCTGCGCTGCCGGCAATGAGCGATGCCAGTCAGCAGGTGGCGAAAACATATCAACATTATTATGCCGCGCTACAGGAACTGGTCGGCTTCCTTGAAGCGGGCAATATGGATGCCTATTTTGCCCAACCGACCCAGGGCATGCAGAACGCGCTGGGCGAGGCGATGACCCAATATGCCAGTCAAAGTGAAGCGCTCTATCAGAACGCCTTTACCACCAGTAGCAGCGACTATCAGATAGCCCGCTGGCAGTTGCTGGTGCTGGCGGTGGTGCTGGTCGTTGTGATGGTCGGTGCCTGGTTTGGTATTCGCGCCATTCTGCTGAAACCGCTGGCATCGGTGATGGGCCATATCCGCCATATTGCGGCGGGTGACCTGACCCCAACGCTTTCACTTCGTGGGCGTAACGAAATCACTGAACTGGCCGACACCGTGAATCACATGCAGGCTTCGCTGATCGATACCGTCACTCACGTTCGTTCGGGCGCTGAAGCGATTTACCACGGCACCAGCGAAATTGCGGCGGGGAATAACGATCTCTCGGCGCGCACCGAACAACAGTCGGCGTCGCTCGAAGAGACGGCGGCCAGCATGGAACAGCTGACGGCAACCGTGAAGCAGAATGCTGAAAACGCCCGTCAGGCATCACATCTGGCACAAAGCGCCTCTGAAACCGCCCAGCGCGGCGGCAACGTAGTGAACGGCGTGGTGAATACCATGCATGAAATCGCTGCCAGTTCGCAGAAAATCTCCGATATTACCGGCGTTATCGACGGTATTGCTTTCCAGACCAATATTCTGGCGCTGAACGCTGCCGTTGAAGCGGCGCGCGCCGGTGAGCAGGGGCGTGGCTTTGCGGTGGTGGCCGGCGAGGTGCGCAATCTGGCAAGCCGCAGCGCGCAGGCGGCAAAAGAGATCAAAGCATTAATTGAAGATTCCGTCTCACGGGTCGATACCGGTTCTGTGCTGGTAGAAAGCGCGGGGGAAACCATGACCGATATCGTCAATGCGGTCACCCGCGTGACTGACATTATGGGCGAAATCGCCTCGGCCTCCGATGAACAGAGCCGTGGGATCGACCAGGTGGCGATTGCCGTCGCAGAAATGGACAGCGTCACCCAACAAAACGCCGCGCTGGTGGAAGAGTCGGCAACGGCCGCCGCCGCGCTGGAAGACCAGGCCGAACGTCTGAATCAGGCCGTTGCGGCTTTCCGCCTTAACGTCGCGTCCGCACAGCATGCGACAAAAACTGCCCCGGCCCCGATAGCGGCGAAACGCCTCGCGTCGAGTGGTGAACGGGCTGCCGACAGTAACTGGGAAACCTTTTAATTTTATCCGCGGTCTTTGCCGCCTTTAGGAGTGTGGTGATGCTTTATCGTATTCGAATCTCTACCACGTTGTTTCTGATTTTGATTCTCTGCGGCATTTTGCAGATTGGCAGTAACGGACTCTCTTTTTGGGCTTTTCGCGATGGGCAAAGCAATATTAATCAGATAGACCAGAGCAGCCAGCAGCTGAACACCTTGACCGAGTCTCGCGCCGCGATGCTGCAGGCCAGCACCATGCTCAACAAGGCCGGTACGCTGACCGCGCTGAGCTACCCGCCGGATGAAGTGCGCAGCATTGTCGATGATGTGAAGCAGAATTTGTCACAGGCCGACGCGCTGTTTCAGGGGTTTATGGCGCTGCCGTTGATGGGCGAACACGACAAAGAACTGCAGGCGCAGACGGCGAAAACCTTCACCGCCTGGCATGAAATGTTAGCTCATCAGACGGCCTGGCTTGAGAACAACCAACTGGCAGAGTTTGTGGCGGCACCGGTACAAAAATCGCAGGACCAGTTTGATAACGACTACGAAAGCTGGCGCAAAAATATCGAGAACTACGTGGCTTCCGCTGAACGCGAAAGTCAGAGCGACTACCAGCGTTCGACCATTACCTTTATTGGTATGGTGATCATTTCGGTATTGATCACTGTCGGCGCGCTGTGGTGGGTTCGCCATATGGTGGTCAAGCCAATGGATATCATCAGCCGTCACTTTGACAATATCGCCCACGGCAATCTGGCGCGGCCGATTTCTGTCTACGGTAAAAATGAAATCAGCGCCATTTTTGCTGGTCTGAAAACGATGCAGCAATCGCTGCGCGACACCGTCGGACAGGTGCGGGAAGGCAGTTATGCGATGCATACCGGGATTTCGGAAATTGCCGCAGGCAACAACGATCTCTCTTCACGTACTGAACAGCAGGCCGCTTCCCTGGCGCAAACTGCCGCCAGCATGGAGCAACTGACCGCCACCGTTAGCCAGAACGCCGATAACGCCCGTCAGGCTTCCCATCTGGCGCACGGCGCGGCAGATACGGCAAAACGCGGCGGCGAGCAGGCTTCTCATGTGGCCCGTACGATGCACAACATCGCCACCAGTTCACGCAAGATCAGCGATATTATCAGCGTGATTGACGGCATTGCTTTCCAGACCAATATTCTGGCGCTGAACGCCGCGGTGGAAGCCGCGCGTGCGGGCGAACAGGGGCGTGGGTTTGCCGTGGTCGCGGGGGAAGTCCGAAACCTGGCCAGCCGCAGCGCGCAGGCGGCGAAAGAGATCAAAGGGCTGATTGAAGAGTCGGTGGCCCGCGTACAGGAAGGGTCCGCGCTGGTGGAAACCTCCGCCAATACCATGACCGAGATTGTGCAGTCGGTCACCCGCGTGAACGACATTATGGGTGAAATTGCCTCCGCCTCTGACGAACAGCGTCGCGGCATTGAGCAGGTTGCGCAGGCGGTGACGCAGATGGATCAGGTCACCCAGCAGAACGCCTCGTTGGTTGAAGAGGGCGCAGCGGCGACGCAGCAGCTTGCCGACCAGGCCGATCGCTTAACCAACGTGGTTTCGGTATTTGCCCTGGAAGAAGTGAAAGCGGCGGCCCCGCGCGAAAGCGTAGAGCTGACCGCGGTACCCGCAGTTTCCTGAATGATGTGATGTAAGAAGGCGCTATGACTGTATCTCTGCCAAATGGGCAATCGCAATTATTGAGTCAACTGACACAGCGCCTGACGCTTACCGATGGTCAATTCCGTCGGATCTGTCAACTGATCTACCAGCGCGCCGGTATCGTGCTGGCCGATCACAAGCGTGACATGGTTTACAACCGCCTGGTGCGGCGTTTACGTACGCTGAACCTCGACGACTTTGGTCACTACCTTAGTCTACTGGAGGCCAACGGCGACAGTCCGGAGTGGCAGGCGTTTATTAACTCGTTGACCACCAACCTGACGGCGTTTTTCCGTGAGGCGCACCATTTCCCGACGCTGGCGGAACACGCCGCGCGTCGGCAGGGTGAATACCGGGTGTGGAGCGCGGCGGCTTCAACGGGGGAAGAACCTTACTCCATCGCGATTACCCTCGCTGATACGCTGGGTACCGCGCCGGGGCGCTGGAAGGTCTATGCCAGCGACATCGATACTGAAGTACTGGAAAAGGCGCAGAGCGGAATTTACCGCATGGACGAGCTGAAAACGCTCTCCCAGCAGCAGCTTCAGCGCTATTTCATGCGTGGAACCGGGCCGCATTCAGGCCTGGTGCGCGTGCGTGCCGAACTGGCGAACTACGTGGATTTTTCCACGCTGAACTTGCTGAATGCCCACTACCAGGTGCCGGGGCCGTTTGATGCGATCTTCTGTCGCAACGTGATGATCTACTTCGATAAAACCACGCAGCAGGAGATCCTCAAACGCTTTGTGCCGCTGCTGAAGCCGGACGGCCTGCTGTTTGCCGGACATTCCGAAAACTTCAGCCACCTGGCACGTGAGTTCAGCCTGCGCGGACAAACGGTCTATGCGTTAAGTAAGGGAAGAACATGAAAAAAATAAGGGTCCTCTCCGTAGATGATTCGGCGCTGATGCGGCAGATCATGACGGAAATTATCAACGAGCATGATGACATGGAGATGGTTGCCACTGCGCCGGATCCGCTGGTAGCTCGCGACCTGATAAAAAAATTTAATCCTGACGTACTAACGCTGGACGTCGAAATGCCGCGTATGGACGGCCTCGACTTTCTTGAAAAGCTGATGCGCCTGCGCCCGATGCCGGTGGTGATGGTGTCATCACTGACCGGAAAAGGTTCGGAAGTCACGTTGCGGGCGCTGGAGCTGGGGGCGGTGGACTTTGTCACCAAACCGCAGCTCGGGATTCGTGAAGGGATGCTGGCCTACAGCGAAACCATCGCCGAGAAAGTGCGTGCCGCCTCGCGCGCACGCATCAGCGCCCATAAGCCTATGCCCGCACCGGTGGCGCTCAAAGCCGGTCCGCTGCTCAGCTCCGAGAAACTGATTGCCATTGGTGCGTCGACCGGCGGTACCGAGGCGATTCGCCACGTGCTTCAGCCGCTGCCGCTCTCCAGCCCCGCGCTGCTGATAACCCAGCATATGCCGCCGGGCTTTACCCGTTCGTTTGCCGAGCGGCTCAACAAGCTGTGCCAGATAACGGTGAAAGAGGCGGAAGACGGCGAGCGCGTGCTGCCGGGCCACGCCTATATTGCGCCGGGTGACAAACATATGGAGCTCGCGCGCAGCGGGGCCAACTATCAAATCAAAATTCACGACGGGCCGCCGGTTAATCGCCATCGCCCGTCGGTTGATGTGCTGTTTCATTCGGTTGCGAAGCACGCGGGGCGCAATGCCGTGGGGGTGATCCTCACCGGTATGGGCAACGACGGTGCGGCCGGGATGCACGCGATGTATCAGGCGGGAGCCTGGACCATCGCGCAGAATGAAGCCAGTTGTGTGGTGTTCGGCATGCCGCGTGAGGCCATCAATACCGGTGGCGTCAGCGAAGTGGTCGATCTTAGCCAGGTAAGCCAGCAGATGCTGGCAAAAATCAGTGCCGGACAGGCAATACGTATTTGATCAGGAGAATTATTTTATGGCGGATAAAGAGCTTAAGTTTTTGGTTGTGGATGACTTTTCCACCATGCGTCGCATCGTGCGCAACCTGTTAAAAGAGCTGGGATTTAACAACGTTGAAGAAGCAGAAGACGGCGTAGATGCGATGAATAAACTGCAGACCGGCGGTTTTGGCTTTGTTATCTCTGACTGGAACATGCCAAACATGGACGGCCTCGAGCTGCTGAAAACTATTCGCGCTAACGGCGCCATGGCGTCGATGCCGGTGCTGATGGTAACGGCGGAAGCGAAGAAAGAGAACATTATTGCCGCCGCACAGGCTGGGGCCAGCGGATACGTGGTGAAGCCGTTTACCGCCGCGACCCTGGAAGAGAAGTTGAACAAAATCTTCGAGAAACTGGGCATGTGAGGTGACGAACATGATGCAATCTTCCATCAAGCCCGGCGATGAACATTCCGCCGCGGATATTATTAGCCGCATTGGCAATCTGACCCGTATGCTGCGCGATAGCTTGCGCGAGCTGGGGCTGGACCAGGCGATTGCGGAAGCGGCGGAGGCGATACCCGATGCCCGGGATCGTCTCGACTACGTGGTGCAGATGACCGCACAGGCGGCGGAACGCGCGCTTAACAGCGTGGAGGCTTCGCAGCCGCATCAGGACGAAATGGAGAAGGGTGCAAAAGCGCTGACTAAGCGCTGGGACGCCTGGTTTGAGAACCCGATTGAGCTTGCCGATGCCCGCGAGCTGGTGACCGATACCCGCCAGTACCTGGGTGACGTGCCGGGGCACACCAGCTTTACCAACGCACAGCTGCTTGAAATCATGATGGCGCAGGATTTCCAGGACCTTACTGGTCAGGTTATCAAGCGTATGATGGACGTAATTCAGGAGATTGAACGTCAGCTGCTGATGGTGCTGCTGGAGAACATTCCTGAGCAGGGCGCTCGCCCGAAACGTGAAAACGACAGCCTGCTCAATGGCCCGCAGGTTGATACCTCCAAAGCGGGCGTGGTGGCCAGCCAGGATCAGGTCGACGATCTGCTGGACAGTCTCGGCTTCTAAAGTCACCCCCGGCGTCGCGATGCTCGGCCGGGCTACCTTCAAAACGTAGCCCGGCCGAGGCGGTTACGCCGACGCCGGGGTAAACCCCTCTGCATTTCCCGAAAATGAAACCAACATCACGTTGGCTTACGCCTGAGTGCCACCCCGTTATATAGACTTGTCATAATTATTGCGCTTAAATAGTTATCAATGAGACCTGCAACAATATTTATTTTTCAATCCTTGCTATTCATTAAGGTCGGAATGTTATTGCCAAAATAAAATCGGGAGTGCTCATGCGGATATTACGTGACAGTGATTTCTTTCACTCGGAACAACATGCTTTTTGCCTGTTTACAATGAATAACCAGTTAATGGAAGGCGTACATGGGCATGAATTTGATGAGTTAGTTATTGTCCGTGATGGTAGCGGGTTTCATATTGTCAATGATATTGTCCACTTTATTTGTAAGGGTGATTTCTTTCTCGTTACAAAGAATGATACTCACAGCTATGTTTCCACGAATCACCTTTCGGTGATTAATATATTAATTCGCAGGAATCACAATTTTCATTTCTTACAGAATATCGACGCTCTGCTGCAGTGTGTGAAAACGCAGTTGCAGTCACGCAAGGACCGCACGCTAACGTCAAGCGAACTAGCAAATATCGAAGGCTGGAGCGAGCAGATCATCGCGAGGAACGAGCACGACTACGATGCGCTCTATTTTTCACAGTGTGAGTCGGCATTTCTCAATGTGATCAACACGCTGTGCCTATGTGGTCGGCAGCAGCAGCCGCTTAGCGTCGAGGAGAAAGGGCGCGTAAGCCTTATCAAAACGTTGAAATCCAACAGCCTACGGCAGCTAGACTGGAGTGCGCTTAGCGATGATAACGGCGTCGCGCGGCGTACGATGTTTCGCTTTATCAAACGCATTACTGGCTACACGCCGGTGAAATTTCAGATGCTATTTCGGGTTCTCAAAGCCCAGGAACTGCTACGCACGACCGATAAAACGGTCAGTGAAATAGCCGCTCGCTGCGGCTTTATGAATGCCATTAGATTGACCGAATCGTACAAACGCTATTTTAATTATTCACCCACTCATGAACGAGAGCTGCATTCACGGGTGTTAACGCAGATCTGATTTTCGGCTAATAAAAAAACGACAGTAATTTTATCTCAACAATCACGGTGAGAGGGGGTTCTGCGCCCATCTTCTTTCACCTATTAACATGAAGGGATACGTTATGGCAAAAAATAGTACACCCGGCCCCTGGTATATTGGGGTGGTGTCTGGAATGGCATCGTATATTGATTCTGCCGCCATTGTCTCTAATGGTACTGCGCTGGTTATTTATCAAAAAACTATCGGTATTACCGCTCTGGAAATTGGTATTTTATCCGGCTTGTTAACCCTCTGCATTGCCGCAGGGGCATTCTGCGGTGGTCGGCTTGGCGACCGTATTGGGCGACGTAACGTCTTTATTATCACCATGGCGATGATCGTCATCGGCACCCTGGCGCTGGCGTTTGGGCTGAGCTTCCACTTCCTGGTTGTCGGCACGCTGCTGGTGGGACTGGCCACCGGCGCGGATTTGCCGGTATCGCTGGCGACCATCTCCGAAGCGGCAACCGATGAAAACCGCGGCAAAATCATCGGTATGTCTAACTTGCTGTGGCTTGTGGGAATTGGCGCGACGATGGGGATCTCCGCGGTCGTGGGCGACTGGGGGCGGATTGGCGCGCAGATTATGTATATGCACGTTGGGTTAGTCGCGGCAGTGCTGCTGATTCTGCGCTGGTCGATACCTGAATCACCGCTATGGCTTGCCGCGCGTGACGAGCAGCGCCGCGGCGTGGCGACCGTCCGCGCACAGAAAAACGGCTGGCGTGACCTACTGGACAGCAAATACCTCTGGCCGTTTCTCTCCCTATGCGCCTTTTACACCTTCACCAATCTGGCGGCCAATACTGGCGGACAGTTTGGCACCTTTGTCGCCGTCAACGTGGTGGGGATCTCGGTTAGCACCAACTCGCTCTGGGGGCTGCTGATCCTGCCGGTTAGCGTCGCCTCGGGGCTGCTGTTTATGCGCATTGTTGATACCTCAAAGCGCATTCCCTTTTTCATCTTTGGAGCAGTGATGATGTCTGGCGGCTACTTTGTGCCGGTACTGCTGAATTTCTCGCCGCTTTCATGGTTCTGCTGCCTGCTGTTTACCAATATCGGTACCGGCTTTGCCTTTGAGGGGATCATGAAAGTGTGGGCCCAGGAGTCATTCCCGACCATGCTGCGCGCCACTGCTCAGGGGGTAATCGTCGGCGTGGCCCGCTTGACCTGCGGCCTTCTGGCTTTTGTCACACCGGTGCTGCTGAGCGCGGGGCCAATGGTGCTCTATTGCCTGCTGACGGCGATCGTAGTCGTCGGCATGGCCATAGGCTGGCTGTGCTTCCACGGCAAGCAGCGCAATGAATTTAATGCAGAAACGGAAATGGTCGCGGCGGCGGATGCGCGGACTGCGTCACATGACACGATGCGGGTGAAAGCCTGAACACGACGTTATTGAGGGAATAACTATGTTGGCAGTAGAAAAAGTTACGCTTAACTATGAACGCTCACTGGCGGGCTGTGAAACGCTCCCGATATTCGGCTGGACCATCAGCAGCAGCTTACGCAATGTCGTGCAGCGGAGTTGGCGGCTGCAGTTGGCAGCATCGGCTAGCTTTGATGACCCTTGCTATGATAGCGGCGACATCCATGATGACCGCTCGAATAACGTTGAGCTGCCTGCGTTTACCTGCGCGCACTCCACCCGCTACTACGTGCGGGTTCGCATCACCGACAATCACGGCCAGAGCAGCGACTGGAGCCCAAAGGCTTCGTTTATCACCGGCCTGCCTGCTGAGGCGTGGCAGGGCGAATTTATCTCAGCGGAGACGCCGCAGGATAAAGCCGAGTCGAAAGGCACGTTGCTGCGCCAGGATTTCACCCTGCCGCAGGGCGCCGATATCGTTTCGGCGGTGGTCCATGCCAGCGCGCTGGGGCTTTATCAGCTGTGGCTTAACGGGGAAAAGGTCGGCTGCGATGAGCTGGCACCGGGCTGGACCAGCTACCATCACCACCTGCTGTACCAGACCTGGGACGTGACCGAACGGCTACGAGAAGGCACGAATGCCATCGGAGCGATGGTGGGGGCGGGCTGGTACAAAGGGGATATGAGCTTTAACCGCTACCGTAACTACTACGGTGAGCAGACCGGCTTTATCTGCCATCTGGTGGTCACGCTGCGCGACGGTAGCCAGCAGGTCATTGCCAGCGATGGGGGCTGGCAGGGCAGCGACTCGGCGATTCTGTTCTCGGAAATCTATGACGGTGAAATCTACGATGCCCGGCTGGAACAGCGCGGCTGGAGCGAACCCGGCTTTGTGGCGCAGGGCTGGCGAGCGGTGAACCTGCTGACGGCCGACCGTGCGGTGCTGCAGCCGCAAACGGCCTGCCCGGTGCAAGAGATTGAACGCCTGACGCCGCGTGCACTGTTCACCACGCCGAAAGGCGAGACGGTGCTCGATTTTGGGCAGAACCTTAGCGGCTGGGTCGAGTTTTGCGTGCGCGGCGCAGCGGGTGACAACGTTTCGCTACGTCACTTTGAGGTGCTGGACGCGGGGGGTAACGTCTATCTGGATAACCTGCGCACCGCCAAACAGCGCATCGACTACACGCTGCGCGGCGACGGCGAAGAGCGCTACCACCCGCACTTTACCTTCCAGGGCTTCCGCTACGTAATGATTGAACGCTGGCCGGGGACGCCGACGCTGGATGATTTTACCGCCGTAGTGTTGCACTCGGCGATGGTCCCGACCGGCCATATTGAAACTTCTAACGCCGAACTGAATCAGCTTCATCACAATATCCTCTGGGGACTCAAGGGGAACTTCGTTGATATTCCCACCGACTGCCCGCAGCGCGATGAACGCCTTGGCTGGACCGGTGACGCGCAGATTTTCTGCCGTACCGCCAGCTATCTGATGCAGACGCACACCTTCTTCGCTAAGTGGCTGGTGGATCTTGCACATGACCAGACGCCGGAAGGCGGCGTACCGCACGTAATCCCCGACATTCTGACCGGGAAATGTGATAACGACCGTTTCCTGTCGCACGGGCGTACCCACTCCTCCGCCGCGTGGGCCGATGCGGCGGTGATCAACCCATGGACGCTGTATCTGATGTATGGCGATACCCAGACGCTGGCGCGACAGTACCAGAGTATGAAGGCCTGGGTGGAGTTTATGCGGGCCAACGCGGTCGACAATATGTGGTCGTGGAAGCTGCAGTTTGGCGACTGGGTGGCGCTGGATGCCCGCGAGGGTAGCTATTTTGGTGCGACGCCAAACGAACTGACCTGCATGGCCTACTACGCGCTGTCGACGCAACTGCTGGCGAAGTCGGCGAAAGTGCTTGGCCATGTGGACGATGCTGAACGTTACACGGCGCTGCATGCGTCGATCGTCGACAGCTTCCATCGTGAATTCTTTACCCCAAACGGCAGACTGGCGGCGAGAACGCAAACCGCGCATATTCTGGCGCTCTACTTCCAGCTGGTGCCAGAGGCCTATCGCGAACGCACGGTGCAAACCCTGCTGACGCTGCTGGAGGAGCAGGATGGGCATCTGGTCACCGGGTTCGTCGGCACGCCCTATTTCTGTCATGCGCTCAGTGAGAACGGCCAGGCCGATGCGGCGTGGCAGCTGCTGTTGAAGGAAGATTTCCCTTCCTGGCTGTATCAGGTAAAGGCTGGGGCGACGACGATCTGGGAGCACTGGGACGGCGTGAAGCCGGACGGCACCATGTGGAGCCCGGACATGAACTCGTTTAATCACTATGCCTACGGCGCCATCGGCGAATGGCTGTACCGGGCAGCGGCGGGGATCAACACCGAAGAAGAGGCGCCGGGCTTTAAGCGTTCGGTGATACATCCGATCCCAGGCGGTAACCTCCAGTGGCTGAACGCGCGCTACGACTCGGTATATGGCGATATCAGCGTGCACTGGACGCAGGAGGCGGCGCAGGAAAGTCAGACGATAACCCTCGAGATTGAGATCCCGGCGAATACGCGTTCGACGCTGGTGCTGGATCGGGCGCATACGCTGCTGGAGACGGATGGCCTCGACTTTGCGCCATCATCGGCGGGCTATTGCGCCGAAGTGGGTTCAGGACGCTACCGGGTTATCTTCCTGCGCTAATCATGTCGGCCGGATAAGGCGTTTACGCCACCATCCGGCGCTCTGCACGGGTTCGGCCGGATGGCGCTGTGCTTATCCGGCCGACAAAACGAATAAACGCTCGAATTCCTTCACTTTCATTCCGTTATTCGCCCTATTGGCAACGCGCGGCATCGAGATAATACTCGCGACCGTAATTGCGAGAGTGAAGCCGTGGCAGAAGAAAGCGACGACGACAAAACAGAAGACCCCACACCCCAGCGACTTGAAAAAGCGCGAGAAGAGGGGCAAATCCCACGATCCCGCGAGCTGACATCCGTGCTGATGTTGCTGGTGGGCGTTTGTGTGCTCTGGCTGGGCGGGGAGTCCCTTGCGCGTCGACTGGCGAACTTGCTCTCCGGTGGCCTGCGTTTTGACCACAGCATCGTTAACGATCCCAATTTGATTCTCGGGCAGATAATCATGCTGCTCAAAGAGGCCATGCTGGCGCTGCTGCCGTTGATTGTCGGCGTGGTGACGGTGGCGTTAGTGGCCCCGATGATGCTCGGTGGCCTGGTCTTCAGTACCAAATCCCTCGCCCTCAAACTCGACAAGCTCAACCCGCTGCCGGGGATTAAACGCATGTTCTCCGCCCAGACGGCGGCGGAACTGGCGAAAGCCATTATGAAAGCGGTGCTGATGGGTACCGTGGCAGGTTTCTTTATGTGGATGCACTGGCCGCAGATGATGCGACTGGTGAGCGAATCGCCACTGTCGGCGATGGGCAATGCCCTCAATATGGTTGGGCTCTGCGCGCTGCTGGTGGCGTTGGGGATTATCCCGATGGTGGGGTTCGACGTCTTCTGGCAGATCCACAGTCATCTGAAAAAGCTGCGTATGTCGCGTCAGGATATCCGCGACGAATTTAAACAAAGCGAAGGCGACCCGCACGTGAAAGGGCGTATTCGCCAGATGCAGCGCGCGGCAGCGAGACGACGCATGATGGCGGATGTCCCGAAAGCCGACGTTATCGTCAATAACCCAACTCACTACTCGGTGGCGCTACAGTACGACGAAAACAAAATGAGCGCGCCAAAAGTGGTTGCCAAAGGCGCGGGGCTAGTGGCGCTGCGCATTCGCGAAATCGGCGAAGAGAATCGTATCCCGATGCTGGAAGCCCCGCCGCTGGCGCGTGCGCTCTACCGTCATGCGGATATCGGTCAGCAGATCCCCGGCCAGCTATACGCGGCGGTGGCGGAAGTGCTGGCCTGGGTCTGGCAGCTTAAACGCTGGCGGCTCGCGGGCGGTCAGCCGCCGAAAAAACCGGATAACTTACCGGTGCCAGAGGCACTGGATTTTTTGAACGAGAAGGACTCTGATGGCTAATCTTGTCGCAATGCTGCGCCTCCCCAGCAACCTGAAATCCACCCAGTGGCAGGTGCTTGCCGGGCCGGTGCTGATCCTGCTGATCCTGTCGATGATGGTGCTGCCGCTGCCGGCCTTCGTCCTCGACCTGCTCTTTACCTTCAACATTGCGCTGTCGATTATGGTGCTGCTGGTGGCGATGTTCACCCAGCGTACCCTGGAGTTTGCCGCGTTCCCGACCATCCTGCTGTTTACCACCTTACTGCGTCTGGCGCTGAACGTCGCCTCCACCCGTATTATCCTGATGGACGGGCATACCGGTGCGGCGGCGGCGGGGAAGGTGGTAGAAGCCTTCGGCCACTTCCTGGTGGGCGGTAACTTCGCCATCGGTATCGTGGTGTTTATCATCCTCGTTATCATCAACTTTATGGTTATCACCAAGGGTGCCGGGCGTATCGCGGAAGTGGGCGCGCGCTTCGTACTGGACGGGATGCCGGGCAAGCAGATGGCGATTGATGCCGACCTCAACGCCGGGATCATCGGTGAAGAAGAGGCGAAAAAACGCCGCTCTGAAGTGACTCAGGAAGCAGACTTCTACGGTTCGATGGACGGTGCGAGTAAGTTCGTACGCGGTGATGCCATCGCCGGTATTCTGATCATGGTCATCAACGTTATCGGTGGTCTGTTGGTCGGTGTACTGCAACACGGGCTGGATCTCGGTAAAGCGGCGGAGTCTTATACCCTGCTGACCATCGGTGATGGTCTGGTTGCACAGATCCCCGCGCTGGTTATCTCGACCGCGGCGGGCGTTATCGTCACACGCGTCAGTACCGAGCAGGACGTGGGCGAGCAGATGGTCGGCCAGCTGTTCAGCAACCCACGCGTCATGCTGTTGAGCGCCGGGGTGCTGGGGCTGCTTGGTCTGGTGCCGGGCATGCCGAACCTGGTGTTCTTACTGTTCACCGCTGCACTGTTAGGGCTGGCCTGGTGGATCCGCGGTCGCGAAATGAAAGCGCCGGAACAGCCGCAGGCGGCGAAACCTCAGGAAGCCAGCACTCAGGCCGTTGAGGCCACCTGGAGCGACGTACAGCTTGAAGATACCCTCGGTATGGAAGTGGGCTACCGGCTGATTCCGATGGTGGATTTCCAGCAGGACGGCGAGCTGTTGGGGCGTATCCGCAGTATCCGTAAGAAATTTGCGCAGGAAATGGGCTTTTTGCCGCCGGTGGTGCACATCCGCGACAATATGGATCTCGCGCCTGCTCGCTACCGTATTCTGCTTAAAGGGGTTGAGATTGGCAGCGGCGAAGCCTATCCGGGTCGCTGGCTGGCGATTAACCCAGGCACGGCGGCGGGGACGCTGCCGGGTGAAGTCACCACCGACCCGGCCTTTGGTCTGGCGGCTATCTGGATCGAAAGCGCGCTGAAAGAGCAGGCGCAAATTCAGGGCTTCACGGTGGTGGAAGCCAGTACGGTGGTAGCGACCCATCTTAACCATCTGATTAGTCTCCATTCGTCCGAACTGTTTGGCCGTCAGGAAGCGCAGCAATTGCTGGATCGCGTCTCGCAGGAGATGCCGAAGCTGACCGAAGATCTGGTGCCGGGCGTGGTGACGCTGACCACGCTGCATAAAGTGCTGCAAAATCTGCTCGACGAAAAGGTGCCGATCCGCGATATGCGTACCATTCTGGAAACGCTGGCGGAACACGCGCCGATTCAGACCGATCCGGGCGAGCTGACCTCGGTAGTACGCGTGGCGCTGGGCCGGGCGATTACCCAACGCTGGTTCCCGGGTAATGATGAAGTGCAGGTGATTGGTCTGGATACGCCGCTTGAGCGTCTGTTGCTGCAGGCGCTGCAGGGCGGCGGCGGGCTGGAGCCGGGGCTGGCGGACCGTCTGTTGGCGCAAACTCAGGAGGCGCTGGCACGTCAGGAGATGCTCGGCGCGCCGCCGGTGCTGCTGGTGAACCATGCGCTGCGTCCGCTGCTGTCGCGCTTCCTGCGCCGCAGCCTGCCGCAGCTGGTGGTGCTGTCGAATATGGAGCTGTCAGATAACCGCAATATCCGCATGACCGCGACCATTGGAGGTAAGTAATGCGTAGGCTGCTGCTGTTACTCTGCCTGCCGGTGCTGGCGCAGGCGGCGGGTGAGGGGGCCTGGCAGGCGAGCCATATGGGCATTACGCTGAACTATCGTGGCGTTGCCGCTTCGTCGGCGCCGCTTGCCGCGACGTCGCCCGTCCAGGGGGCCACCACGTTGGTGGCCTGGCGCTACGAGCTTAACGGCCCAACGCCTGCTGGACTGCGTACCCGGTTGTGCTCACTGACCCGCTGTACTGAACTCGATGCCCAGAGCGGCACCACCATGGCGTTTAGCCAGGTGTCGGCATCTGAGCCTTTTCGTTTCATCTGGGAAATTCCCGGCGGTGGGCGATTAATTCCAGCATTGAAGGTACAAAGCGTACAAATTATCGTTAACTACCGATAACTGCCGCACAATTCACCAATCGCCACGCTAATCTGGTGGCGATGTCGCATTTCTGGTCCTTCCTTTTGATCGTAAAGAAACGTTGTTTTATAAATCAGTGACACATATGCCACGACTCTTTGCATTTTTGCCAATCCAGCCGTCGTGCTGGCAGAAATAGGAAGGTATCCCTCTACGCATACTTTTACTGTAGCCGTGTCAGTACTCCTTTTGGTGAAGCTCTAGCGCGCCGAAGGAGTTCCAATAATAAAAGGCACAGGATTGACGGCAATGAATAGAACGCGAAAAATAGGATTGGTGAATTACTTCGCCTACGGTTCGGGCGATTTTCTCGGCGCAGGCACCACCGCGCTGACCGCCGCATGGCTCCTCTACTTCTACACCACCTTCTGTGGGCTCTCTCCCATCGAAGCGACCTTTATTTTTGCAACCGCCAGGGTTCTGGACGCGGTTGTCAGCCCGCTGATGGGCTTCTTAACCGATAACTTCGGTTCGACCTGGTTCGGCAAACGCTTCGGTCGTCGTAAATTCTTTATCCTGCTCGGTATTCCCTGCGTGTTCAGCTACTCCTTTATGTGGATAGGGGACATGGGCTTCTGGTACTACCTGGTGACCTACCTGATCTTTGACGTGGTTTACACCATGATTCTGGTGCCGTACGAAACGCTGGTGCCGGAAATGACCGACGATTTCAAACAGAAGACCAAATTCTCCGGTGCGCGTATCGGTATGGCGCAGATGTCGGCAATTCTGGCCTCCTTCCTGCCTGGCATCCTGCTGACTCACTTTGGTAAAGACAACGCGGTCTCCTTCTTCTACGCCAGCCTGGTGTTCTCCGTGCTGTGCGCGTTGATGCTGACCTTTGTCTGGTTCTTCACCTGGGAACGCCCACGTGAAGAGTGGACGGCAGCGGCGCTACAGGCTGAAGCCGAGAAGAAACATCTGACCTTCGGCCAGAGCATGAGCCGTCTGTTCATCGAACTTTCTTCAACGCTGCGCATTAAGATTTTCCGTCAGCATCTGGGAATGTACCTCGGCGGCTATATCGCTCAGGACGTGTTTAACGCCGTCTTTACCTACTATGTGGTGTTTGTGCTGATGCAGGAAGCCTCAGTGGCCTCTAACCTGCTGGGCACCATGGCTATCTTCCAGTTCATCGCCGTTATCGCCATGATCCCGCTGTGCATTCGCTTTGGACCGGCACCGTCTTACCGCATGGTGGTCGTGCTGTTCGGTATTGGCTCGTTCTCCTATGCGGCGCTGTACTACGCGGGGCTGAGCGATATCTACTCGCTGCTGCTGCTGATTTCAGCGGTTGCTGGCCTGGGCCGCGGCGGCATCAACTACGTGCCGTGGAACACCTACACCTATATTGCTGACGTGGATGAAGTGATCACCGGTCAGCGCCGTGAAGGTATCTTCGCGGGCATCATGACCCTGACCCGTAAAGCGTCTCAGGCGGGTGCTGTGATGCTGGTGGGGATCATCATGCAGCTTTCCGGCTTTGTCTCCGGGCAGAAAACCCAGCCGCCTGAAGTGAGTCACACCATTCTGCTGATCCTCAGCATGGGGACCATCATCGTGCTGGCGCTGGGCTTCCTGGTCTCACTGCGCTTCAAGCTGAACCTGAAAACCCACGGCGTACTGCGTGAAGAAACCGCAAAAATGCGTGATTCCGGCCACGTGGTACCCGAAACCGTCACAGCCCAGGCGCGTGAAACCGTCGAAATGCTGGCGGGTATGCCGTACGAATCCCTGTGGGGCAATAACAATATTGGTTATCTGAATCGTAATAAGCCTGCCGCACCTTCTCTGAAGCAGGCTGCAACATTGAATTCGACTTACAACAGAGGTTAAAGATATGAAAGTTTGGCCCGTCAAACATAGCCCATTATTACGTCAACCGGAGCGTTTTATCTCCCGGGAAGAGCTGAAAGCCTTGATTCAGACGGTGACGAACAATCTGGTGAATATCAAGGATGAGACTGGTCAATTTCTGCTGCGCCTGGACGATGGTCGCGTGATTGATACCAAAGGCTGGGCAGGTTGGGAGTGGACGCACGGCGTGGGTCTGTACGGTATCTATCAGTACTACCAGCAGACCGGCGACGTGGCGATGCGCGACATTATTGATAGCTGGTTCGCCGACCGCTTTGCCGAAGGCGCGACCACCAAAAACGTCAACACCATGGCCCCGTTCCTGACGCTGGCCTACCGCTATGAAGAGACGCGCAACCCAGCGTATCTGCCGTGGCTGGAAACCTGGGCCGAGTGGGCGATGAACGAGATGCCGCGCACCGACCACGGCGGTATGCAGCACATCACGCTGGCGGAAGAGAACCATCAGCAGATGTGGGATGACACCCTGATGATGACCGTGCTGCCGCTGGCGAAAATCGGCAAGCTGCTGAATCGCCCGGAGTACGTGGAAGAGGCGGTATATCAGTTCCTGCTGCACGTGCAGAACCTGATGGACCGGGAAACCGGGCTGTGGTTCCACGGCTGGAACTACGAAGGGCACCACAACTTTGCCAATGCGCGCTGGGCGCGCGGCAATAGCTGGCTGACTATCGTGATTCCTGACTTCCTTGAGCTGGTGGATCTGCCGGAGAACAACGCGGTGCGTCGTTATCTGGTACAGGTGCTGAATGCGCAGATCGCGGCGCTGGCAAAATGCCAGGATGACAGCGGCCTGTGGCATACGCTGCTGGACGACTCAAACTCTTATCTGGAAGCGTCGGCGACCGCTGGTTTTGCCTACGGTATTCTGAAAGCGGTGCGTAAACGCTATGTTGGTCAGGAGTATGCCGACGTTGCGGAGAAAGCCATTAAGGGCATCGTGAAGCACGTTTCGCCGGAAGGGGAGTTGCTGCAAACCTCTTTCGGTACCGGGATGGGTTCCAACCTCGATTTCTACCGTGAAATTCCGCTGACCTCCATGCCGTACGGCCAGGCGATGGCGATTCTGTGCCTGACGGAATATCTGCGTAAGTTCTTCTAAGCCTTAGCGCTTCAAAAACCCGGCTATGCAGATGGCCGGGTTTTTTATTGCCTTTATTATCAAAAAAAGTTGTTATTTTTACTTTTGGTTATAAAAAAATTTTAACCAGATCACATTCCTGGCGTATGGCTAATAGCCGCAATGACAATGGTGATATAGCTCACATTCCTTCTACCTTTACAATAATATAAAAACAGTGTTTCAAAATAATAAAACACGAGGTTTAATTTTATGGCAAGAAATGCGGCTTCAGCCCCCCACGGGCTGCAGGGAAGACCTGTCAATCTGCGCCATCAACTGGCATACGGAGGCGGAAACCTTTTGGGGAGCGGCGCGCTGGCGATCAGCGGCGCGTGGCTTCTGTACTTCTATACCACATTCTGTGGTCTGACGCTGATTGAGGCGGCGTTCATTTTCTCCGTTGCGAGCGTCATTGACGCGATCAGTAACCCGCTGATGGGTTATCTCACCGATAATTTTGGTAAAACCGCGCTGGGCAAACGCTTTGGCCGTCGCCGTTTCTTCCTGCTTATCGGTATTCCACTGATGATGTTCTACCCACTGCTGTGGGTAGAAGGGCTGAGCTTCTGGTACTACCTCGCCACCTACGTCATGTTCGAGATTATCTACACCTCGGTGATGGTGCCATACGAAACGCTGGCTACCGAGATGACCGACGATTTTGCGCTGCGCTCGAAGCTGACCGGTTATAAGGCGATTTTTGGCAAGCTGGCCAACTTCCTTGCCGCATTTATTCCAGGGCAGTTTATCCTGATCTACGGTAAAGATTCCGCTACGCCGTTCTTCCTGACCGGCCTGACCTACGGTGCGATCCTCATCGCGGCGGTAGCCTGTCTGTGGTACAACAGCTGGGAGCGTCCGCGCGAAGAGGAGCCGGAAGCTCAGGTCAAATCGACCCTGCTGCATACGCTGCTGTCGCTGGCGAAAGATATGCGCTCCACCTTCTACCTGCGGGTATTCCGTAAGCACCTTGGTATGTACCTGTGCGGCTTTGGCGCCGAGTGGCTGTTCGCGTCAATCTTTACCTACTTCGTTATCTTTGTACTGCAGCATGACCCAGCGATGGTGGCGGGGCTGAACAGTCTGAACTCCATCCTGCAGCTGATTTCCACCGCGCTGTTTATCGGCCTGTGCGTGAAAAAAGGCTTCAGCAAGCCGTACATTATTGCGCTTTGCATTGTGATTTTCGCCGTATTCCTCTACACCTCACTGTGGTTCTTCCATCTGCCAGTGCATCTGGCGACCATTCTGATGTTCGGGATCACGATTATTTTCGGCCTGGGCACCGGTGGTGTGTACTACATTCCATGGACGGTCTATACCTTCCTGGCCGACGTGGATGAAGTCTATACCGGTCGCCGCCGCGAGGGGATTTATGCTGGCGCGATGACCTTCTCCGGCAAAATCCTGCGCTCGATTATCGTCTTCGTGATGGGAGCCATCCTTAGCTACTACGGCTTCCAGTCTAAAGCGCACGTGCAGCCCGAAAGCGCGGTGAATGCAATTGCGGTGGTGTTCTGCGGCGGCGTGGCGCTGTTGGCGCTGTTGGCTATCGTCTTCAGTAAGCAGATGAAGCTGGACCGTGAAACCCACAAAGTGGTGCTACAGGAAGTGGCGCGTATTAAAGCGGGCGGCAAGCTGGAAGATATTACTCCGGAAGTGCGCGCAGTGGTGGAAGACCTGGTTGGCCATCGCTACGAAGAGTGCTGGGGCAATAGCCCGCTGTTCAAAAAAGACGAATCTCCGGTTGTTATCGAGGCTGTATCCGCCGGGCGCTAATGCACCCGACGCTCACGTCAACTTACCCCTGGGGCGACGGCAGCTGCGCGTCGTCCTGGGGGACAAACAGATGGTCGAGGATCTGGCGCATCACCGGTGCCGCGACCACACCATCACTTCCCCCGTTTTCCAGCACCAGCGCAACCGCAACCTTCGGATTTTTATACGGTGCAAAGGCGGTATAGAAGATATGGTCGCGCAGGCGCGTTGGGATCATTTTCGCGTTATAGGTTTGGTTCTCTTTCAGGCTGAACACCTGTGAGGTGCCGCTTTTCGCCGCAATACCGTAAGGCGCAGTATGGAAAAACTTATAGCCGGTGCCGTTTGGCGCGTTGGCCATACCGAACATCGCCTGGCGCACCAGATTCCAGTATGGTGAGGCTGAGCTGGCAATCTGCGGTTCATTGGCTGGCTGCTGATACGGAATAACCGTCTTGCCTGACTCTTCATCCTTCAGCAGGTGCGGCGGGATCACCCGTCCGTTGTTGAGCAGGGCCACCATCGCTTTCACCATCTGAATCGGGGTGGCAATCCAGTAACCCTGGCCGATGCCGACGGAAATCGTATCACCCTGATACCAGGCTTTCTTGTGCACCTTCTCTTTCCAGCTACGGCTCGGCAGCAGGCCGGTGTACTCTTCGTCCAGATCGATCCCGGTTGGCTTGCCGTAGCCGAACTGGCTGAGCATATTATTGATGCGGTCGATACCCATCATATACGCTACCTGATAGAAGAAGGTGTCAGCGGACTCTTCAATCGCTTTGGTGACGTCCAGCATACCGTGGCCGGTTTTTTTCCAGTCGCGATAATGGCGCTGGGTCCCCGGCAGCGTCCAGGTTGGCGCGCCGAAGAAGCTGGTTTGCGGAGTGATCACGCCGTCGAGCAGCGCCGACATCGCCATATAGGGCTTCACCGTGGAAGCGGGCGGGTAGAGCCCCTGGGTGACGCGGTTAATCAGCGGCAGGTTCTTATCCTGCAGCAGCGAGTTGTAATCTTTGTAGCTTATCCCTTTCACAAACGGGTTCGGGTCATAGCTGGGGTTTGAGACCATTGCCAGCACTGAACCATCGTGTGGGTCTTCTACCAGCACCGCGGCGCGCTGGCCAACCAGCAGGCTTTCAATGTACTCCTGCAGGTGCAGATCCAACGTCAGGTGAATATCTTTGCCCGCCACCGGCGGCACGTCCTTTAACAGACGAACGATACGTCCGTGGTTATCGACTTCCACTTCCTGGTAGCCGGTTTTGCCGTGCAGTTCGTTTTCGTAGTAGCGCTCAATACCCTGTTTGCCAATGTTATGGTCGGCGGCGTAGTTTTCCGCAATGCCTTCTTTATCCAGCGTTTTAAGATCGCTATCGTTGATTTTCGACACGTAGCCCAGCACGTGCGCCAGCTCGGCACCGTACGGATACTGACGGTCTTCATAGCTGTCGATCGTCACGCCGCTAAAGCGGAACTGATTCACGGAAAAACGGGCGATTTCAACATCGGAGAGGGCGTTTTTTAATACTACGGGGCGGTAGCGGCTGCTGGACTTGAGCGCTTTATGAAACTGGTCGATGTCGTCGGGCGTCAGGTCAACGATGGGCGTCAGTTCGCGCAGCAGCGCGTTCATATCGTCGATTTTATAAGGGGTAACGGAAATATCGTACCAGGTGACGTTTTTCACCAGCGGAATGCCGTTACGGTCATAGATAATGCCGCGGGTCGGTGCGACCGGCAGCATCTTGATGTCGTTGGCATCTGAACGTGTGGCGTAGTAGCTGTGTTCGTCAATCTGTAGATGGTAGAGATTGAAAATCAGTATGCCAAAGCAGACCACCACCAAGCCAAAGGCCACGATCGCGCGGCGCATGAAGAGCTTTCGCTCCGCTTCATAGTCTCTAAAAGTCATTACGGTACCCAGTGTTTAAGCCGCCTAATGATACGGAGCGGGTACCGGCATGACAGACAAAAAATGTACCATCCCTATAGGGAAATGTGTCATTCCTTGTGTTTTGTAACAAATTGCGGGGATTTAGCCTATAGCTCGGCCAGGCGGAGCGCCGCCGGGAAACGCACGATATAAAAAAGCCCGCGACATGCGCGGGCTTTTCACATCACTCGAAGTAATTACATACGTTCTACGGTTTCGATACCCAGGGTATCCAGACCCAGCTTCAGGGTTTTCGCCGTCAACAGCGCCAGCTTCAGGCGGCTGTTACGCACGCTTTCGTTCTCGGCGGAGAGGATAGGGCAGTGCTCGTAGAAGCCGGAGAACAGACCTGCCAGATCGTACAGGTAAGCACACATTACGTGCGGCGTACCGTCGCGAGCGACGACGTTCAGCGTCTCTTCAAACTGCAGCAGACGCGCCGCCAGCTGTGCTTCACGGTCTTCAGTGATGGTCACTGCGGCATTGATGATAGCGCTCTCTTCCAGCTCCGCTTTACGGAACACGGACAGCACGCGGGTATAAGCGTATTGCATATACGGCGCAGTGTTGCCTTCGAAGGCCAGCATGTTGTCCCAGTCGAATACGTAGTCGGTGGTACGGTTTTTGGAGAGATCCGCATATTTCACCGCGCCGATACCGACGACGTTAGCCAGTTTTTCCAGCTCATCTGCTGGCATATCCGGATTCTTCTCTGCCACCAGGCGACGTGCGCGTTCCAGCGCTTCGTCCAGCAGATCCGCCAGCTTCACGGTACCGCCAGCACGGGTTTTGAACGGCTTGCCGTCTTTACCCAGCATCATGCCGAACATGTGGTGCTCCAGCGGTACGGAATCCGGCACGTAACCCGCTTTACGAACGATGGTCCACGCCTGCATCAGGTGCTGGTGCTGACGGGAGTCGATGTAGTAGAGCACGCGGTCGGCATGCAGGGTTTCGTAACGATATTTCGCACAGGCGATATCGGTAGTGGTGTACAGGTAGCCGCCATCCTTTTTCTGGATGATGACGCCCATAGGCTCACCTTCTTTGTTCTTGAACTCGTCCAGGAACACCACGGTCGCGCCTTCGCTCTCCACCGCCAGACCTTTGGCTTTCAGGTCCGCGACGATACCCGGCAGCATTGGGTTGTACAGGCTTTCACCCATCACGTCATCGCGGGTCAGGGTGACGTTGAGGCGATCGTAGGTCAGCTGGTTCTGGGTCATGGTGATATCGACCAGCTGGCGCCACATTTTACGGAAGTATTCGTCGCCGCCCTGCAGCTTCACGACGTAGCTACGCGCGCGCTCGGCGAAGGCTTCGTCTTCGTCGTAGTGTTTTTTTGCTTCGCGGTAGAAACCCTCGAGGTCGGCCAGCGCCATCTCACCGGCGTTTTCCTGCTGCTGCTTTTCCAGATACGCAATCAGCATACCGAACTGGGTGCCCCAGTCGCCAACGTGGTTCGCGCGGATCACTTTATGGCCCATCAGCTCCAGCGTACGGACGGCAGCGTCACCAATGATGGTGGAGCGCAGGTGGCCGACGTGCATCTCTTTTGCCACGTTTGGCGCGGAGTAATCCACCACGATAGTCTGTTTTTCTGGCTGGGCGATGCCCAGACGATCGCTTTTCAGCGCCTGACTAACGTGCTCGGCCAGGAAGGCTGGGTCGAGGAAAATATTGATAAAGCCTGGCCCGGCGATCTCGACTTTATTGGCAATGCCGTTCAGATCGAGATGAGACAGTACCTGCTCTGCCAGTTGTCGTGGTGCCATGCCCAGTTTTTTGGCCACTGCCATCATGCCGTTAGCCTGATAGTCGCCGAACTGTACTTTTGCTGACTGGCGAACCTGTGGTTCGCAATCGGCAGGCGCGCCTGCCGCAATCATGGCCTGACTGACTTTTTCTGAGAGAAGAGCCTGAATATTCACCGGAATACCTTACGTTTTAGACGCTGCAACCTGCACGGCCCAGCGCCGGGTGTGGATAAATTAAGGCGGGAGTATACTGCATTTGCCTGATGCCGTCAGCATCGGGCCGCCCTCTGCCATAGTGAAAAAACGTTGCCTGAGCAGGGATTAATCGCTCATCACGCCGAACGGTTGGTTCGCGGCCCACAACAGGGTAGATTAGCCTTTTCATGGAATAAGAGTAGGGCTGAAATGGCAAACTGGCAGACTATCGCGGAACTGCAGGATATCGCTGCGGATCTTCCGCGCTTCACCGACGCACTGGCGGCGCTTTCCCAACGGCTGGGGCTCGATATTGCGCCGCTCAACGCCGACCATATCTCGCTGCGCTGCCACCAGAACGCTACTGCCGAACGCTGGCGTCGCGGTTTCGAGCAGTGCGGTACGCTGCTGTCGGAAAATATCATCAACGGTCGACCGATTTGTCTGTTTAAGCTTGAGGAGCCGGTTTGCGTGGAACACTGGCAGTTTACGGTGGTTGAGCTGCCGTGGCCGGGTGAGAAACGCTACCCGCATGAAGGCTGGGAACATATCGAAATCGTTCTGCCGGGCGAGCCGGAAGAGCTGAACGCCCGCGCGCTGGCGCTGCTGTCTGATGACGGGCTGAGCCAGCCGGGTATTTCAGTCAAAACCAGCTCCCCGAAAGGCGAGCGTGAACGTCTACCGAACCCGACGATGGCGGTCACCGACGGTAAGGTGACGGTGAAATTTCACCCGTGGACGATTGAAGAAATTGTTGCCAGTGAGCAGCCAGTGTAACAATGTGAACTAACGCCGGGTCTGCAGACGGGAACGGTGGCATGATCTTTCGCTGAATCAAACGGAGAGAAATATGGCATTGCTGGAAATCTGCTGTTACAGCACGGAATGCGCGGTTATCGCGCAGCAGAATGGGGCGGATCGCATTGAACTGTGTGCGGCGCCGCTTGAGGGCGGACTGACACCTTCATACGGTGTGCTGAAAGCCACGCGTCATCGGGTGACAATTCCCGTCCACCCGATTATCCGGCCCCGAGGCGGTGATTTCTGTTATACCGACGGTGAGTTCGCCACCATGCTGGAAGATGTGCGTCAGATTCGCTCGCTGGGCTATCCCGGTTTTGTGATTGGCGTGCTGAATCCTGACGGGCAGGTGGATATTCCCCGCATGCGCCAGATTATGGTGGCAGCAGGCCCGCTGGCGGTAACATTCCATCGCGCCTTTGATATGTGCGCAAATCCGCAGCAGGCTATTGAACAACTTGCGGAATTGGGCATTGCCAGGGTTCTCACCTCCGGGCAGCAGCCATCGGCGGAAAAAGGTATTTTATTAATTCGGGAACTTATTGGCAGGGGGGATACTCCAACCATTATGGCAGGTGCAGGTGTAAGAGCGAGCAACCTTTCTCTTTTCCTCGAAGCCGGTGTCAAAGAAGTGCACAGTTCAGCCGGGCAATGGGTGCCCTCCGAAATGCGTTACCGCAACTCCGGACTATCAATGTCAACGGATCCTGAAGCTGATGAGTATTCTCGCTATACCGTCGATGGCGCGGCGGTAGCAGCAATGAGGGAAATCATTGAGCGCCACGTGTAGCTAAAAGTTTTTACCGCGTGTCATATTCGCCCAATATGATGCTTGCTTGTACCAGGCCCCTGCCCATTAAACAGGGGCCTTTTTTTCGCCGTTATATTTCGCCCTGCCACTGCGTTGGCTTTCCTCGCTCGCCGCCGGGAAGGGCACAACCGTTACGGTTTACGCGCAATCAACACCGCGCGCAGCGGTGCCGGATAGCCTTCAATCGTTTTGGTCGGATCGTTTGGATCGAGGAAATCGGCCAGCGACTCGGTAACCATCCATTCGGTGCGACGCTGTTCGTCGGTTGAGGTGACGCTCATATCGGCAATGCGCACGTCAACGAAACCGCACTTCTCCATCCAGTTTTTCAGCGCCAGCGCCGACGGAATAAAGTAGACGTTACGCATCTGCGCATAGCGGTCTCCAGGTACCAGCACCGTGTTCTCATCGCCTTCAACCACTAGCGTTTCCAGCACCAGCTCGCCATCGCTGACCAACTGATCTTTTAACTGCCAGATATGCTCAAGCGGTGAACGGCGGTGGTACAGCACGCCCATAGAGAAAACGGTATCAAATGCCTTCAGCGCCGGAAGCTGCTCAATGCCCAGCGGCAACAGGTGCGCGCGCTGATCGTTACCCAGCAACTTACGCACTGCTTCAAACTGGCACAGGAACAGATGGGTAGGGTCGATACCCACCGCCATGTGTGCGCCTGCACCAATCATGCGCCACAGGTGATAACCACTACCGCAGCCTACGTCGAGAATGGTACGTCCGCTCAGATCCGACAGGTGCGGCAACACGCGCTCCCATTTCCAGTCGGAGCGCCATTCGGTATCGATGTTCACGCCGTACAGAGAAAACGGCCCTTTACGCCACGGCATCAGGTTACGTAACAGCGTATCGATGCGTTTGATCTGACCTTCGCTTAGCGGCGTTTCACTTTCAGCGGTAACGCTGTGCAGCAGGTCGAGCTTCCACGGCTGAATTTCCGGCAGAAATTCAACGGCGTTGGACCACTGCTTAAACAGACCATGCTGATCGCGCTGCCAGGCGCCAATCTGCGCGGGCAGCGTTTCCAGCCAATGGGACAGCGGGCTTTTTGCGATTTGCTGATAAAAATTGCCAAACTCGATCATGCCGGGGTTCCCGCTTTCAGTGCCACCAAAGAGCCAAAGTTAAAGCACTGGAACCACAGCTCGCTATGCTCAAAACCGGCCTGACTCAGGCGAGCTTTGTGGACTTCAACCGAGTCGGTCAACATCACGTTTTCCAGCATGCTGCGCTTCTGGCTGATTTCCAGTTCGCTGTAGCCGTTGGCACGCTTAAAGTCGTGGTGCATGTTGAACAACAGCTCGCCGACGGTCGCGTCTTCGAAACTGAACTTCTCTGACAGCACCAGCGCACCGCCGGGGTTCAGCCCCTGGTAAATTTTGTTGAGTAATGCCTGGCGCTCTGCGGGCTCAAGGAACTGGACCGTAAAGTTCAGCACCACCATAGAGGCGTTATGAATCTCGATATCGCGAATATCGCCCTCAATAACATCCACCGGGGTCGGCGCTTTGTAGGCGTCGATATGGCGACGGCAGCGTTCAATCATCGCCGGAGAATTATCAACGGCGATAATACGACAGTCGTCGTGGGCAATGTTACGGCGAATGGAAAGGGTGGCGGCACCCAATGAACAGCCAAGGTCGTAAACCTGGGTGCCCGGCTGTACAAAGCGCTCGGCCAGCATGCCAATCATTGAGATGATATTCGAGTAGCCAGGCACGGAGCGCTGGATCATATCCGGGAAAACTTCAGCTACCCGTTCATCGAAGGTCCAGTCGCCGAGGCGGGCAATCGGTGCAGAAAAAAGCGTATCGCGGTCAGACATAAGGTTAAATCCGGAAAAATAAAAACGGCGTATTGTGCGCTAACGCAGCGAGAAAACCAACTCCCACGGCATATACCACAGGTTCACCAGCACCATTAGCAACAGCGAAAGATAGGTGGCGATCATGCCTGAACGTCGCCAGCGGAACAGTCGATGGTGAAAACCGTAGTAGTGCATCAACCGCCCGGCGAGCAGCATCAGGCCGCAGAGGTGCACCATCCAGGTTTCCGCGCCGTTCATTTCCATAAACAGCAGCAGGGCGACGCCAATCGGAATGTATTCCACCGCATTGCCATGAATGCGAATGGCGCTTTGCAGCTCGCTAAAGCCACCATCGCCGTAGGCAACGCGGTAAAGCCGGCGCAGGCGCACGACGTCGAAGGAAAATTTTATCAGCAACAACGCCGCGAGTACGGCGTACAGCGCGCTAACCATACAAACTCCCTTTATGTTGGTAGAGGCTACTCATTATCATAGGTATGAATGTCAAAAAAGAGAAGATTGTTGTGGAATCGACGGCGCGGAACCCAGTTCAGGAAGGGCGGAATGCAGCGCATCCCACAGAGAATGCACCAGCTCTGGTGCCTGGGCGATATCCGGGGTATGCAAAAACAGATATGGCGTGGTGGAATGCTGCCACTGCGCCAGTTTCTCCAGCCACGGCGCAAACATGGCCTGGTTCTGCGCCATATCATCGCTGCCGATAAATCTCACCATGGGCTGTTCAGCGGTCACCACCGCATGCACCGGCACTTTTGGCTTTTTGCGCTGGGCTTCTCGTACCGCTTCACTGTGCGGTATAGCGGCATGTACCGGTCGGCTGTCGAGGATCACACGATTCACGCCGCGTTCATGCAGACCGCGGTTAAGCAGCCGCTCGCTGTCGCTCTTATCAAAAAACTGCGGGTGACGGACTTCAACGCCATAGTGAAACATTTTCGGTAACCCGTCGAGGAAAGCCCACAGCGCGGGTAGGTCACGAGGGCCAAAGGTGGCCGGAAGCTGAAGCCAGTATTGCCCAATTCGCCCATCAAGCGGCGACATCCGCTGGAAAAACTCAAGGGTCAGATCGTCGCAATGACGAAGCGCGGCCTGGTGCGAAATGGTGGCTGGGAATTTAAAACAGAATCGAAAATTATCATCGGTCTGCGCCAGCCAGCGGTCGACAATGTCGGCCTTCGGCAGGGCGTACAGCGTGGTGTTGCCCTCCACGCAGTTAAAGTGGCGGGCATACTCTTCAAGGCTGGTGATACCAAGGCGCACCCATTTCGGGTGCGACCATTGGGGAAGCCCAAGATAAATCATAGCGCCGCGAGGATCTCATCGGTGCTGCGCACGCGCGCAATGCGCGGGAAGATATAGGAGAGGCTGCTCTGGTGCTGATCGTTATTGAACGCGCTGCAGGCGTCTTCGGCGATAACCAGGTTAAAGCCCAGTTCCCACGCGTTACGGGCGGTAGATTCCACGCCGATATTGGTGGAGATACCGCACAGGATAATGGTGTCGATACCGCGACGACGCAGCTGCACTTCAAGGTCAGTGCCGTAAAACGCGCCCCACTGGCGTTTGGTGACTTCAATATCGCTGTCCTGTTTGCCCAGTTCAGCCGGGTAGGTCCACCAGTTTTCCGGCAGCGCTTTAGCTGGTGCGGGCGCATCCACCGGCTGCTTCAGGGCGTCGGCAAAATCTGCTGACCAACCTACGCGAACCAACACGACGGGTGCGGATGCCGCGCGGCACTTGTCGGCGAGACGGGCGGCACGGGCGACAACGTCGGTGGCGGTATGCGGGCCGCCGGCAAACGGCAGAATGCCTTCCTGCAGGTCAATCACCACAAGGGCGGTTTTTTTTGCGTCTAAATTCAGCATGGTGGTTCCTCTGTAAACGGGCTGTCGGGGGCATACCTTACAATCGACGGCTGGTGATTGAACGGATAATTATTGTTAATTTTTGTGAGCGTAGGCAATAAGCGTTCAGCAAACAGTCGTATAAGCTGCTCCGGGCTTATCGCGAGCGAGAATTTCCAGTATAATAGCCCCCTTTTTTCATCCAGTAGTGACATTCAGCTAAAGCTGCGACAGTAACGCCTGCATGGCAGGCGACAATCCGCCGACGGCTAAGTTAAGGGATATCTCATGCGTACAGAATATTGCGGACAGCTTCGACAGTCCCACGTTGGGCAGCAGGTGACTCTGTGTGGTTGGGTCAACCGCCGTCGTGATCTCGGTAGCCTCATTTTTATCGACATGCGCGACCGTGAAGGCATCGTACAGGTGTTCTTCGATCCGGACCGTGCGGATGCCTTGAAGTTAGCCTCTGAACTGCGTAATGAGTTCTGCATTCAGGTAACCGGTACCGTTCGTGCGCGTGACGAGAAGAACATCAACGCGGATATGGCAACCGGTGCTATCGAAGTTCTGGCCTCCGATCTGACCATCATCAACCGTTCAGAATCACTGCCGCTGGACTCCAACCACGTCAACACCGAAGAAGCGCGTCTGAAGTACCGCTACCTCGACCTGCGTCGTCCGGAAATGGCTCAGCGCCTGAAAACCCGCGCTAAAATCACCAGCTTCGTACGTCGCTTTATGGACGATCACGGTTTCCTCGATATCGAAACCCCGATGCTGACCAAAGCGACCCCGGAAGGCGCGCGCGACTACCTGGTACCGTCTCGCGTACATAAAGGTAAGTTCTACGCGCTGCCACAGTCTCCTCAGCTGTTCAAACAGCTGCTGATGATGTCCGGCTTCGACCGCTACTATCAGATCGTTAAATGCTTCCGCGACGAAGACCTGCGCGCTGACCGTCAGCCAGAATTCACCCAGATCGACGTCGAAACGTCCTTCATGACCGCACCGCAGGTGCGCGAAGTGATGGAAGCGCTGGTGCGTCAGCTGTGGCTGGAAATCAAAGGTGTGGATCTGGGCGACTTCCCGATCATGACCTTCGCTGAAGCCGAGCGCCGTTATGGTTCCGACAAACCGGACCTGCGTAACCCAATGGAGCTGGTCGATGTTGCTGACCTGCTGAAGTCCGTTGAGTTTGCGGTATTCTCCGGACCGGCCAACGATCCGAAAGGCCGCGTGGCGGCACTGCGCGTACCGGGCGGTGCTGCACTGACCCGTAAGCTGATTGATGAGTACGGCAACTTTGTGAAGATCTATGGCGCGAAAGGCCTGGCTTATATCAAAGTGACCGAACGTGCGAAAGGCATGGAAGGCATCAACAGCCCAGTGGCGAAATTCCTGACCCCAGAGATCGTTGAAGCTATCCTTGAGCGCACCGGCGCGCAGGACGGCGACATGATCTTCTTCGGTGCCGACAACAAGAAAGTGGTTGCCGATGCGCTGGGCGCACTGCGTCTGAAGCTGGGTAAAGATCTGAACCTGACTGACGAAAACATGTGGGCGCCGCTGTGGGTGATCGACTTCCCAATGTTTGAAGAAGATGGTGAAGGCGGCCTGACCGCAATGCACCACCCGTTCACCTCGCCGAAAGACATGACCGCCGAAGAGCTGAAAGCGGCTCCGGAAGACGCGGTAGCGAACGCCTACGACATGGTTATCAACGGCTACGAAGTGGGCGGCGGTTCCGTGCGTATTCACCGTGGCGACATGCAGCAGACCGTGTTCGGCATCCTCGGCATCAATGAACAAGAGCAGCGCGAGAAGTTTGGCTTCCTGCTGGACGCGCTGAAATACGGTACGCCGCCACACGCGGGCCTGGCCTTCGGTCTTGACCGTCTGACCATGCTGCTGACCGGCACCGATAACATCCGTGACGTTATCGCCTTCCCGAAAACCACCGCAGCAGCGTGTCTGATGACCGAAGCGCCAAGCTTCGCGAATCCAGCTTCTCTGGGCGAACTGGGTATTCAGGTTGTGGCGAAAGAGCCAAAAGAGTCTGCGGAGAACAAGTAACATGCCATTCAAGCGCCCCGTCTCTATTCTGGTGGTGATTTATGCCCAGGACAGCAAACGGGTGCTGATGCTGCAGCGACGCGATGACCCTGATTTCTGGCAGTCGGTAACCGGCAGCGTGGAAGAGGGGGAAACCGCGTCGCAAGCCGCCATGCGTGAAGTAAAGGAAGAGGTCACTATTGATGTTGTGTCTGAGCAACTGACCTTGAAAGACTGTCAACGCACGGTGGAGTTTGAAATTTTTCAACATTTACGCCATCGCTATGCGCCGGGCGTTGTGCGCAATACAGAATCCTGGTTCTGTCTTGCGCTGCCCCACGAGCGGGACGTTGTATTCACCGAGCACCTGACCTACCAGTGGCTCGATGCGCCCGCCGCGGCGGCACTCACCAAGTCGTGGAGTAACCGGCAGGCGATTGAAGAATTTGTCATTAACGCTGCCTGAAAGGGCATAGTTTTTTGGAGATATTTTTATGGCAGGTCATAGTAAATGGGCCAACACCAGACATCGTAAAGCGGCGCAGGATGCTAAGCGCGGCAAAATCTTCACCAAGATCATTCGTGAACTGGTGACGGCGGCCAAACTGGGCGGCGGCGATCCAGATGCGAACCCGCGTCTGCGTGCTGCGGTAGATAAAGCCCTGGCCAACAACATGACGCGTGACACGCTGAACCGTGCTATCGCGCGCGGTGTGGGCGGTGATGAAGATTCCAACATGGAAACCATCATCTATGAAGGCTACGGTCCTGGCGGCACCGCGGTAATGATTGAATGTCTGTCCGACAACCGTAACCGCACCGTTGCTGAAGTGCGTCACGCATTCAGCAAAACCGGTGGTAACCTGGGTACCGACGGCTCCGTTTCTTATCTGTTCAGCAAAAAAGGGATTATTTCCTTTGAGCAGGGTGACGAAGACACCATTATGGAAGCCGCGCTGGAAGCTGGTGCGGAAGACGTTGTGACCTTCGACGACGGCGCGATTGACGTCTACACCGCGTGGGAAGAGATGGGTAAAGTACGTGATGCGCTGGAAGCGGCTGGCCTGAAGGCTGACGCGGCAGAAGTGTCGATGATCCCGTCCACCAAAGCGGACATGGATGCGGAAACCGCACCAAAACTGATGCGTCTCATCGACATGCTGGAAGACTGTGACGACGTTCAGGAAGTCTACCACAACGGCGAAATCTCTGACGAGGTCGCAGCGACCTTAGAATGAGGTGGCTGTACCGTAACCTAACAGGAGGTGCGTGATGTCAATTATTCTCGGCATTGACCCGGGGTCGCGCATCACCGGTTATGGTGTCATTCGCCAGGTTGGCCGACAGCTGACCTACCTTGGCAGCGGATGTATCCGCACCAAGGTTGACGATCTTCCGTCGCGTCTGAAGCTGATTTATGCCGGCGTGACGGAGATTATCACCCAGTTCCAGCCGGATTATTTCGCTATCGAGCAGGTCTTTATGGCGAAAAACGCCGACTCGGCGCTTAAGCTGGGGCAGGCGCGCGGAGTGGCCATCGTTGCTGCTACCAATCAGGATCTCCCGGTCTTTGAGTACGCTGCCCGTCAGGTCAAACAGACCGTCGTGGGTATCGGTAGTGCGGAAAAAAGCCAGGTTCAGCATATGGTGCGCACGTTGTTAAAGCTTCCCGCCAACCCTCAGGCCGATGCCGCCGATGCGCTGGCTATCGCCATTACCCACTGCCACGTCAGCCAGAACGCCATGCAAATGAGCGACACCCGGCTGAACTTAGCGCGTGGGCGATTACGATAATCACAAATCAGGCTGGATAAATATCCAGCCTTTTTTTATGATAGTACATTACTCTTTTAGCCCTTAACGCAGGAGCGTCACGTGATAGGCAGACTCAGAGGCATCATTCTCGAAAAACAACCCCCGCTGGTCCTTCTGGAGACGGGCGGCGTAGGCTATGAAGTGCATATGCCGATGACCTGTTTTTACGAGCTGCCGGAAGCCGGGCAGGAAGCCATTGTCTTCACCCACTTCGTCGTACGTGAAGACGCACAGCTGCTTTACGGATTCAATAACAAGCAGGAACGGACGCTGTTTAAAGAGCTGATTAAGACCAACGGCGTTGGGCCGAAGCTGGCGCTGGCAATCCTCTCAGGGATGTCGGCGCAGCAGTTCGTCAACGCGGTCGAGCGCGAAGAGCTTGGCGCGCTGGTTAAGCTGCCGGGCATCGGCAAGAAAACGGCTGAGCGCCTGATTGTCGAAATGAAAGACCGCTTTAAAGGCCTGCATGGCGATCTCTTTACGCCTGCTGCGGATCTGGTACTCACCTCTCCAGCAGGCCCAAGCGCCGACGACGCGGAGCAGGAAGCAGTTGCTGCGCTGGTGGCGCTGGGCTATAAACCTCAGGAAGCCAGCCGAATGGTGAGCAAGGTTGCCCGTTCGGATGCCAGCAGTGAAACATTGATCCGCGAAGCGCTCCGCGCGGCGCTATGAGGTAGAGGATGATTGAAGCAGACCGCCTGATTTCGTCAGGCAGTAGCATGGCGGAAGAGGTGGCGGATCGCGCCATCCGCCCTAAGTTACTGGCCGAGTATATCGGTCAGCCGCATGTTCGCTCGCAGATGGAGATCTTTATCCAGGCGGCGAAGCTGCGCGGCGACGCGCTTGACCACCTGCTAATCTTCGGCCCACCGGGGTTGGGGAAAACCACGCTGGCGAATATTGTTGCCAATGAAATGGGCGTAAACCTGCGTACCACGTCCGGTCCTGTGCTGGAAAAAGCGGGCGATCTGGCGGCAATGCTGACCAACCTTGAACCCCATGACGTGCTGTTTATCGATGAAATTCATCGTCTTTCGCCGGTGGTGGAAGAGGTGCTCTATCCGGCAATGGAAGATTACCAGCTCGATATCATGATTGGGGAAGGCCCGGCCGCGCGGTCGATTAAAATTGACCTGCCGCCGTTTACCCTGATTGGCGCCACTACGCGTGCAGGCTCGCTGACCTCGCCATTGCGTGATCGCTTCGGTATTGTGCAGCGCCTCGAGTTTTATCAGGTGCCTGATTTGCAGCATATCGTGGGGCGCAGCGCGCGCTTTATGGGGCTGGAAATGAGCGATGATGGCGCGCTGGAAGTAGCCCGTCGCGCGCGCGGTACTCCGCGTATTGCCAACCGACTGCTGCGTCGCGTACGTGACTTCGCAGAAGTGAAGCATGACGGCACCATTTCGGCGGATATCGCCGCGCAGGCGCTGGATATGCTTAACGTTGATGCAGAAGGCTTTGACTATATGGACCGTAAGCTGCTGCTGGCAGTGATCGACAAATTCTTCGGTGGGCCGGTTGGGTTGGATAACCTGGCGGCGGCAATCGGGGAAGAGCGGGAAACCATTGAAGACGTACTGGAGCCGTACCTGATTCAGCAGGGGTTCTTACAGCGTACTCCTCGTGGGCGTATGGCGACGAGCCGTGCGTGGAACCACTTTGGTATTACGCCACCGGAAATGCCTTAGTACCTGATGGCGCTGCGCTTACCGGGCCTACACGATTCTGTAGGCCCGGTAAGCGCAGCGCCACCGGGGAAATCAGACCGCCGCTTTCTTCGACATACTCAGAATAAACAGCAGCGCCGCACACAGCACCACGGATGGCCCAGCCGGGGTGTCATAGAACGCCGAGAAGGTTAACCCGCCGGTGACGGCAATCATTCCCACGCCAACGGCGACTCCCGCCATCTGCTCCGGGGTACGGGCGAAACGACGCGCCGTAGCCGCAGGGATAATCAGCAGTGACGTGATAATCAGCGCACCGACAAACTTCATCGCTACGCCAATGGTCAGCGCGGTAACCAGCATCAGCAGCAGTTTCACCCGCTGTAGCTTCACGCCGTCGACAAACGCCAGGTCCGGGCTGATGGTCATCGACAGTAAATTGCGCCACTGCCAGAACAGAATCGCCAGCACCACCACAACGCCCAGCGCGATAGAGATAAGATCCTGCGGCGTAACGGCCAGCAGGTCGCCGAACAGATAGGCCATCAGATCGACGCGAATATTCGACATCAGGCTGACCACCACCAGACCTAGCGACAATGCGCTGTGCGCCATGATGCCTAGCAGGGTATCCACGGCGAGGTGAGGGCGTTTCTCCAGCCACACCAGACCGCCAGCCAACACCAGCGTCACGGCAATAACCGCATAGAACGGGTTCACGTTCAGTAACAGGCCAAAGGCGACGCCAAGCAATGAGGCATGAGCCAGCGTATCGCCAAAGTAGGACATTCGTCGCCAGACCACAAACGAGCCCAGCGGGCCGGCAGCACACGCCAGCATCATTCCGGCAAGCCAGCCGGGAAGTAAAATTTCAATCATGACTGCCCATTTCCCCGACGTAAAACAATACGGCCCTGTAAATCATGGCGATGATTATGCTGATGGCGGTAAATCCCCAGCTGTTCTGCGCCGCGCGGGCCGAACATCGAGATAAACTCAGGGTGCATCGACACCACGTCCGGCGTGCCCGAGCAGCAAATATGATGATTCAGACACAGCACGTCGTCGGTCTTCGCCATCACCAGATGCAGGTCGTGCGACACCATCAGCACCGCGCAGTCGAGCTCCTGGCGCAGCTGGTTAATCAGATCGTAAAGGGCAACCTGACCGTTAACGTCCACGCCCTGAGTCGGTTCATCCAGCACTAGCAGCTGTGGCTTATTCAGTAGCGCACGTGCCAGCAGCACGCGCTGGGTTTCCCCACCTGAAAGCTTCTGCATGGGGGCATCCTGTAGATGCCCTGCCTGTACGCGTTTGAGCGCCGGAAGGATATCTTCTTTTCGCGTTGCCGGATGCAGGCGTAAAAAACGCTTGACGGTTAGCGGCAAGGTGGCGTCGAGGTGTAACTTTTGCGGCACATAGCCGATGCGCAAATGTTTATCGCGAATGACAACGCCATCGCTAGGTGCTACGAGGCCGAGCACCACGCGTACCAGCGTTGATTTGCCCGCGCCGTTCGGACCAAGCAGCGTCAGAATGCGGCCTGGCTTGAGATTCAATGAGATGTCGGAGAGCACCCGGCGTTGGCCGAAAGTGACGGAGACATTTTCCAGTGATACAAGATTCGTCATAGCAATTAGGGGTTGCACAAGATAGTGAATGTTATAATATCACACATCACTTATCCATTTCGATTAATAGACGCATTATGTTACAGAAAAATACGCTTCTTTTCGCAGCTTTATCCGCTGCACTTTGGGGAACGACAGCACAGCATGCTGATGCTGCCGTCGTGGCATCACTCAAGCCGCTAGGCTTTATTGCTTCAGCCATTGCAGACGGTGTAACAGAGACGCAGGTTTTACTGCCTGACGGTGCGTCTGAACATGATTATTCACTGCGCCCATCTGATGCAAAACGCTTACAGAACGCGGACTTAGTCGTATGGATTGGTCCAGAGATGGAAGCATTTATGGACAAGTCATCGCAAAGCATTCCCGACAACAAAAAAGTCACTATCGCCCAGCTTGACGGGGTGAAACCGTTACTCATGAAAGGGGCCGACGACGACGACCATGATGGTGGTGATGGAGACGATCATGACCATGCTCACGGCGAAAAAGGTGACGTGCATCACCATCATGGCGAGTACAACATGCATCTGTGGCTCTCCCCAGAGATAGCGCGGCTGTCGGCGGTTGCAATCCATGACAAATTAGTGGAACTTATGCCCCAGAGTCGAGCCCGGCTCGATGCCAACCTGAAGGATTTTGAGGCCAATCTGGCCGCAACCGATAAGCAGGTGGCGAGCGAGCTGGCACCGGTGAAAGGAAAGGGGTATTTCGTTTTTCATGATGCCTATGGCTATTACGAAAAACACTACGGTTTGACGCCGCTTGGGCACTTCACCGTCAACCCCGAAATTCAACCCGGTGCGCAGCGTTTACATCAAATAAGAACACAGTTGGTTGAGCAAAAAGCGACCTGCGTTTTTGCTGAGCCACAATTCAGGCCCGCTGTCGTTGAATCTGTTGCGCGGGGAACCAGCGTTCGCATGGGAACGCTCGATCCTCTTGGCACGAATATACAGCTGAGCAAAGAGAGCTATCCGGCGTTTCTTACTCAACTGGCGACCCAGTATGCGAGCTGCCTGAAAGGAGATAAGTAAGGAAGTGAATACGTGCAGCAGATAGCCCGCTCTGTCGCTCTGGCATTTAACAATTTGCCGCGGCCCCACCGCGTTATGCTGGGGTCACTTACCGTTTTAACACTGGCCGTCGCTGTCTGGCGGCCTTACGTTTACCATCCAACCTCTTCATCCCCCGTCGTCCGAACGATTGAGCTGGAGAAAAAAGAGATTCGCTCGCTTCTGCCAGAGGCTAGCGAACCGATTGACCAGTCTGCACAGGAAGACGAAGCCATCCCTCAGGATGAGCTGGACGATAAAGCCGACAACGAAACGGGCGTGCATGAATATGTGGTATCCACGGGCGATACCCTGAGCAGCATTCTGAATCAGTACGGCATCGATATGGGGAACATCAGCCAGCTTGCCTCGGTTGATAAAGACCTGAAAAACATGAAAGTGGGGCAGCAGCTCTCCTGGACGCTGAACGACGACGGTGATTTACAGCGTTTGACCTGGGAGATGTCGCGCCGCGAAACCCGTACCTACGACCGCGTTGCTAACGGCTTCAAAATGAGCAGCGAGTTGCAGAAGGGTGATTGGGTTAATAGCCTGGTCAAAGGCACCGTCGGCGGAAGCTTCGTGACCAGCGCCGTCAACGCCGGTTTAACCAGTGCGGAAGTGAGCGCGGTGATTAAATCGATGCAGTGGCAGATGGACTTCCGTAAGCTGAAAAAAGGCGACGAGTTCTCAGTGCTGATGTCGCGCGAAATGCTCAACGGCAAGCGCGAACAGAGCCAACTGCTGGGCGTGCGTTTACGCTCCGATGGCAAAGACTACTACGCAATCCGCGCTGAGGACGGTAAGTTCTACGACCGTAACGGTACAGGGTTGGCGAAGGGCTTCCTGCGCTTCCCTACTGCACGTCAGTTCCGCGTGTCGTCGAACTTTAACCCACGCCGTTTGAACCCGGTAACCGGTCGCGTAGCGCCGCACCGTGGCGTGGACTTTGCGATGCCGCAGGGTACGCCAGTGCTGGCCGTCGGTGACGGTGAAGTGGTGGTGGCGAAGCGCAGCGGTGCGGCGGGTTACTATGTTGCCGTACGTCATGGTCGCACCTACACCACTCGCTACATGCACTTGCGTAAGCTGTTGGTGAAACCAGGTCAGAAGGTGAAACGCGGTGACCGTATTGCGCTTTCCGGTAATACCGGTCGCTCTACTGGCCCGCACCTGCACTATGAAGTGTGGATTAACCAGCAAGCGGTGAACCCGCTGACGGCGAAACTGCCGCGTACCGAAGGGCTGACCGGTTCGGATCGTACCGATTACCTGGCGCAGGTGAAAGACGTTCTGCCGCAGCTGCGTTTCGACTAATTTCGCCTAAGAAGTATCCGTTCAGAGCCGGTGCCTATACAGCACCGGCTTTTTCTTTTGTGCGAAGCACCTGGCCTCGCTACACTATCTGATTATCCACATGACCCGATGATTCGACCCTGGAATAGGCATGGAAACGAAAAAAAATAACAGTGAATACATTCCCGAGTTTGAGAAATCTTTCCGCCACCCCCAGTACTGGGGTGCCTGGTTAGGCGTGCTGGCGTTTGCGGGAGTTGCTTACGTGCCGGCAAAAATCCGCGACCCTATTCTGGGTAAACTCGGTCGCCTGGCGGGGAAATTTGGCCGCAGCGCGCGCCGTCGCGCGCAGATCAATCTGCTGTACTGCTTCCCGGAAAAAAGCGAAGCCGAGCGCGAAGCCATTATTGATGAGATGTTTGCCACCGCGCCGCAGGCGATGGTCATGATGGCTGAACTGGCGCTGAAAGGGTCGGAAAAAATTCTGCCGCGTCTCGACTGGCAGGGGCAGGAGATTATCGATGAGATGCGAGCCAACGGCGAAAACGTCATCTTCCTGGTGCCGCACGGCTGGGGCGTTGATATCCCGGCGATGGTGATGGCGTCCCAGGGGCAGAAAATGGCGGCGATGTTCCATAACCAGGGCAACAAGGTCTTTGACTACGTCTGGAACACCGTTCGTCGTCGCTTTGGTGGCCGTCTCCACGCTCGTAACGACGGTATCAAACCGTTTATTCAGTCGGTCCGTCAGGGCTACTGGGGCTACTATCTGCCGGATCAGGATCATGGCCCGGAGCACAGCGAATTCGTGGACTTCTTTGCCACCTATAAAGCGACGTTGCCAGCGATTGGCCGCCTGATGAAGGTGTGCCGTGCGCGCGTGGTGCCGCTGTTCCCGGTTTATGATGGCAAAACACATCGCCTGACCATTCTGGTGCGGCCACCGATGGATGACCTGCTGGAAGCTGACGACAACACCATCGCGCGCCGCATGAACGAAGAGGTGGAGATTTTCGTTGGGCCACATACCGAGCAGTACACGTGGATCCTGAAGCTGCTGAAAACGCGTAAGCCGGGTGAAACCGAGCCGTATCAGCGCAAAGAGCTCTACCCAAAGAAAAAGAAATAGTCCCGTAGCCCGGCCGAATGAAACGACGCCGGGCTACGACGGCAAAAAAAAAACCGGACATTGTCCGGTTTTTTTATATCGAGAATCACTTACTCGACGGTCAGGATACGCGTGGTGTTGGTTGAGCCCACGGTGCTCATCACGTCGCCCTGAGTCACGATAACCAGGTCGCCGGACATCAGGTAACCTTTGTCGCGCAGCAGGTTCACCGCATCGTGTGCCGCTGCAACGCCGTCGCATTCACTATCGAAGAATACCGGGGTGACGCCACGGTACAGCGCCGTCAGGTTCAGCGTACGCTCGTGACGAGACATCGCGAAGATAGGCAGTCCGGAAGTGATACGGGAGGTCATCAGCGCGGTACGGCCAGACTCGGTCATGGTGATGATGGCGGTCACGCCTTTCAGGTGGTTAGCCGCATACATTGCCGACATGGCAATCGCTTCTTCCACGTTGTCGAACTGCACGTCCAGACGGTGTTTAGAGACGTTGATGCTTGGGATCTTCTCAGCGCCAAGACAAACGCGCGCCATGGCCGCCACGGTTTCAGAAGGGTACTGGCCCGCAGCGGTTTCCGCAGACAGCATCACCGCATCGGTACCGTCCAGCACGGCGTTTGCTACGTCCATGACTTCCGCACGGGTAGGCATTGGGTTGGTGATCATCGACTCCATCATCTGGGTCGCGGTAATCACGGAACGGTTCAACTGACGCGCGCGACGAATCAGCGCTTTCTGGATACCGACCAGCTCAGGGTCGCCGATTTCAACGCCCAGGTCGCCACGGGCAACCATTACCACGTCGGAGGCCAGAATGATGTCGTCCATCGCGTCCTGGCTGCATACTGCTTCCGCACGTTCTACTTTGGCGACGATTTTCGCATCGCAGCCCGCTTCACGCGCCAGGCGGCGAGCGTAGTTCAGGTCTTCACCACAGCGCGGGAAGGAGACGGCCAGGTAATCAACGCCGATTTTAGCGGCGGTATGAATATCCGCTTTGTCTTTATCGGTCAGGGCTTCAGCCGAGAGGCCACCGCCTAACTTGTTGATGCCTTTATTATTGGACAGCGGGCCACCGACGGTGACTTCGGTGAACACCTTCATGCCCTGGATTTCCAGTACTTTCAGCTGTACGCGGCCATCATCCAGCAGCAGGATGTCGCCCGGCACGACGTCGGCAGGCAGACCTTTATAGTCGATACCCACTTTCTCTTTGTCGCCTTCGCCTTTACCGAGGTTGGCATCGAGCAGGAATTTGTCGCCGATATTGAGGAAAACTTTACCTTCTTTGAAGGTGGAAACGCGAATTTTTGGTCCTTGCAGATCGCCAAGAATAGCTACATGGCGGCCCAGTTTTGCTGCGATTTCGCGTACTTTGTCAGCGCGTAGCTGATGATCTTCTGGTGTTCCGTGAGAGAAGTTCATGCGTACGACGTTAGCACCGGCGGAAATTACCTTCTCGAGGTTGTTATCGCGGTCGGTTGCTGGGCCTAACGTGGTGACGATCTTGGTTCTGCGAAGCCTTCTGGACATGTAATACTCCGTTGACTAATACAACTCAGGTGTTGCGTGAACAGGATTCGGTAGCAAGCGTTACCGAATGTTTTAATAGATTACACCGTTATTATCGCTTTTAATGATTATCGCTGTGTGCGGATAGCTCTTTATCAAACCGCGATTCCTTTAACGCTTCTTTGACTCGCTTCAAGTTATCCCGGAATTTTGCTCCTCGACGCAGGGTAAAACCGGTTGCCAGGACATCGATCACGGTAAGCTGCGCGAGTCGGGAGACCATTGGCATATAAATGTCGGTATCTTCGGGAACGTCCAGCGTGATGGCAAGGGTCGCTTCTCGGGCCAGCGGTGTGCCGGCGGAGGTGATGGCGATAACCATAGCATCATTTTCCCTCGCCACCTGGGCAACCTCAACCAGGCTTTTAGTTCTACCGGTATGGGAAATCAGCACAACAACGTCATCGTCGCTGCAATTCATACAGCTCATACGTTGCAGTACGATGTCATCAGAATAGATGACCGGGACGTTAAAGCGAAAAAACTTGTTCATGGCGTCGTGCGCCACGGCGGCGGAAGAGCCTAAGCCGAAGAAGGCAATTTTCTTGGCCTGGGTCAGCAGATCCACCGCGCGGTTAACCGCCGACATATCCAGCGACTGGCGCACGTGCGCCAGGCTTGCCATGGCGGACTCGAAAATTTTGGCCGTATACGCCTCAACGCTGTCATCTTCATCAACATTACGATTAACATACGGTGTACCGTTGGCCAGACTTTGGGCAAGATGGAGCTTGAAGTCGGGGAATCCACGGGTCTCCATACTGCGACAGAAGCGGTTAACGGTAGGTTCGCTGACCTCGGCCTCAAGGGCGAGCGCGGCAATGCTTGAGTGGATTGCCTGTTCAGGAGCGGCAAGAATAACTTCCGCCACTTTTCGCTCGGATTTGCTAAGGTTTTCCAGTTGGGTCTGGATTCTTTCCAGCATGTTCATCGTGACAAGTTGCTCATAGATTGAAACGATTCCATTAATGGGTGAAATCTGCAGGCGTTTTAGCAAGAATATACGCCTGAAGCCTGGCGAAAAGTGGAGAGAAACGGCAAAAAATGTTGTTTTTTTTCATTACATGATCAGCGTCGTATTTTAACAGACGCCGCTCGGGCGAAAGAACGAACAATACTGGCGGATTGCCTAAAACTCAGGCCTTGATGGTTCCGATTTGTGCGATCGGACGCGGTGACGCGCGTTAAAGGGTTTCGGCAATTTCGTAAACACAGTACAGTGCACCGTAAGAAAATTACAACGATATTCGCTATTTTTCAGGAAAACCTGATAGCTAGCGGGTATATAACCTGGCAGCGCCTTTGGGTGGTAAACCGGGATCTTTAACTGAGGAGAATGACATGGCGGTAACGCAAACGGCCCAGGCATGCGATCTGGTCATTTTCGGCGCGAAGGGCGACTTGGCCCGCCGAAAATTGCTGCCTTCCCTGTATCAGCTGGAAAAAGCCGGCCAGATTAACCCGGACACCCGGATTATCGGCGTAGGCCGTGCCGACTGGGATAAAGCGGCATACACCAAAGTTGTCCGCGAAGCGCTCGAAACCTTCATGAAAGAGAAGATTGACGAAAGTTTGTGGGATACCCTCAGCGCGCGTCTTGATTTTTGCAACCTTGATGTTAACGATGCGCCAGCATTTTCGCGTCTGGGTGAGATGCTCGATCAAAAAAATCGCATCACCATTAACTACTTCGCCATGCCGCCTAGCACCTTTGGCGCCATCTGCCGCGGCCTGGGTGAAGCGAAGCTGAATGCCAAGCCTGCGCGCGTCGTGATGGAAAAACCGCTGGGTACCTCACTGGAGACATCTCGTGAGATCAACGACCAGGTGGGTGAATACTTTGAAGAGTGCCAGGTTTACCGTATCGACCACTATCTGGGTAAAGAAACGGTGCTGAACTTACTGGCGCTGCGCTTTGCCAACTCCCTGTTCGTGAACAACTGGGACAACCGCACTATCGATCATGTGGAAATTACCGTGGCTGAGGAAGTCGGGATTGAAGGCCGTTGGGGCTATTTCGATCAGGCTGGTCAAATGCGCGACATGATCCAAAACCACCTGCTGCAAATTCTGTGCATGATTGCGATGGCACCGCCGTCCGATCTGACCGCTGACAGCATTCGTGATGAGAAAGTGAAAGTGCTGAAGTCGCTGCGCCGCATTGACCGCAGCAACGTTCGCGATAAAACCGTGCGTGGCCAGTATACCGCAGGGTTTGCGCAGGGGCAGAAAGTCCCGGGCTATCTGGAAGAAGAGGGTGCAAACAAATCCAGCAGCACCGAAACCTTCGTTTCTATTCGTGTGGATATTGATAACTGGCGTTGGGCGGGTGTGCCGTTCTACCTGCGTACCGGTAAACGTCTGCCGACTAAATGCTCTGAAGTGGTCGTCTACTTCAAAAACCCTGAGCTGAACCTGTTCAAGGAAACCTGGCCTGAGCTGCCGCAGAACAAACTGACTATCCGTCTGCAGCCGGATGAAGGCGTGGATATCCAGATCCTTAACAAAGTTCCAGGCCTGGAGCACAAGCATAACCTGCAGGTGACCAAGCTGGATCTGAGCTACTCCGAGACCTTCAATCAGACTCACCTGGCGGACGCCTACGAACGTCTGCTGCTGGAAACCATGCGTGGTATTCAGGCGCTGTTTGTGCGTCGTGACGAAGTGGAAGAAGCGTGGAAGTGGGTCGACTCCATCACGGAAGCATGGGCGAGCGATAAAGACGCGCCAAAACCGTACCAGGCTGGCACCTGGGGACCGGTAGCTTCGGTTGCGATGATCACCCGTGATGGCCGCTCCTGGAATGAGTTCGAATAACCGGCCGCGATAATCCGGAAGGGTTATTTTACCGGTAACATGATCTAACACAGCATGTAGTGCTATTTTTACGCATTTAAGCCCCGGGTGGATTCACCACCGGGGCTTTTTTTATTACACTACGGGCAGACCTTTGCCTCTGAGCTGCGCTATACGGGCTTTCTCGATAAATCAGACCAATGATTTAACCGTGTAAGATAGCGGCCTGGACAGAAAAATTTTAAGGAGCCTTTATGAACTCTGTAATGTTACGCGTAACAAATCGTATTATTGAACGCTCGCGTGAAACCCGCGAAGCCTACCTGGCGCGTATCAATCAGGCAAAAACTGAAACGGTTCACCGTTCTGAACTTGCCTGCGGTAACCTGGCACACGGTTTCGCTGCCTGCCAACCGGACGATAAAGCATCGCTGAAGAGCATGCTGCGTAACAATATCGCGATCATTACCTCCTATAACGACATGCTTTCTGCCCATCAGCCTTATGAACACTACCCGGAGCTGATCCGCAAAGCGCTGCACAGCGTGAATGCGGTCGGTCAGGTCGCGGGCGGCGTACCGGCCATGTGTGACGGTGTGACGCAAGGGCAGGACGGTATGGAGCTTTCTCTGCTGAGCCGCGAAGTGATTGCAATGTCCGCCGCTGTTGGCCTGTCCCATAATATGTTTGACGGCGCGCTATACCTCGGCGTGTGCGACAAAATCGTCCCAGGGCTTGCCATGGCGGCGCTCTCCTTTGGTCATCTGCCGTCTGTCTTTATCCCATCAGGCCCGATGGCGAGCGGCCTGCCGAACAAAGAAAAAGTACGTATTCGTCAGCTGTATGCAGAAGGTAAAGTGGATCGTAACGCGCTGCTGGAGTCTGAAGCCGCGTCCTATCACGCGCCGGGCACCTGCACCTTCTATGGCACTGCCAACACCAACCAAATGGTGATCGAATTTATGGGCATGCAGCTGCCGGGTTCCTCATTCGTTCACCCTGACGCACCGCTGCGTGCTGAACTGACCGCTGCCGCAGCGCGTCAGGTAACGCGTATGACCGGTAACGGTAACGAGTGGATGCCGCTCGGCAAAATGATCGACGAAAAAGTGGTGGTCAACGGCATCGTGGCGCTGCTGGCAACCGGTGGTTCAACCAACCACACCATGCACCTGGTGGCGATGGCGCGTGCGGCGGGCATCATCATCAACTGGGATGATTTCTCCGATCTCTCTGAAGTCGTGCCGCTGATGGCGCGTCTCTACCCGAACGGCCCGGCCGATATCAACCACTTCCAGGCGGCAGGTGGCGTACCGGTACTGGTACGTGAACTGCTGAAAGGCGGCCTGCTGCACGAAGACGTTAACACGGTGGCCGGTTTTGGTCTCTCGCACTACACCATGGAACCGTGGCTGAACGACGGCAAGCTTGACTGGCGTGAAGGTGCAACCGCGTCGCTGGATGACAACATCATCGCCACTTTCGACAAACCGTTCTCAAAACACGGCGGTACCAAAGTACTGAGCGGCAACCTGGGTCGTGCGGTGATGAAAACATCGGCGGTACCGGTTGAAAACCAGATTATTGAAGCGCCAGCCGTGGTATTCGAGAGCCAGCACGATGTGCTGCCAGCGTTCGAAGCAGGCTTACTGGATAAAGATTGCGTGGTTGTTGTGCGCCATCAAGGGCCAAAAGCGAACGGCATGCCAGAATTACATAAACTTATGCCGCCACTTGGTGTATTATTGGACCGCTGTTTCAAAATTGCGTTAGTTACTGATGGACGACTGTCCGGTGCATCCGGTAAAGTGCCGTCAGCGATCCACGTAACCCCTGAAGCTTATGACGGTGGCCTGCTGGCGAAAGTGCGCGATGGCGACATGATTCGCGTCAATGGCCAGACTGGCGAGCTGACGCTGCTGGTTGATGAAGCTGAACTGGCCGCACGCCAACCGCATATTCCCGATCTGAGCGCTTCGCGCGTGGGGACAGGCCGTGAACTGTTTAGCGCACTACGGGAAAAACTGTCCGGCGCAGAGCAGGGCGCAACCTGTATTACCTTTTAAGATGACACGTTTTGTAGATCTGGCGAGAGAAAATTTCTGATGAAAAACTGGAAAACAACTGCTGAAGCAATCCTGACCACCGGCCCGGTAGTACCGGTAATCGTGGTTAACAAGCTTGAGCACGCAGTACCGATGGCGAAAGCGCTGGTTGCGGGTGGCGTACGTGTTCTGGAAGTGACGCTGCGTACCGCTTGTGCGATGGACGCTATCCGCGCCATTGCCAAAGAAGTGCCGGACGCTATCGTGGGCGCGGGTACCGTGACCAACGCTCAGCAGCTGAAAGAAGTGACCGAAGCTGGCGCGCAGTTTGCTATCAGCCCAGGCCTGACCGATAGCCTGCTGAAAGCAGCGACTGCGGGTACCATTCCGCTGATCCCTGGTATCTGCTCCGTGTCTGAACTGATGCTGGGTATGGAACACGGCCTGAAAGAGTTCAAATTCTTCCCGGCTGAAGCGAACGGCGGCGTGAAAGCGCTGCAGGCGATCGCGGGTCCATTCTCTCAGATTCGTTTCTGCCCAACCGGCGGTATCTCTCCAGCTAACTACCGTGACTACCTGGCGCTGAAAAGCGTACTGTGCATCGGCGGTTCCTGGCTGGTGCCAGCTGACGCGCTGGAATCAGGCGACTACGATCGCATCACCAAGCTGGCTCGCGAAGCGGTTGAAGGCGCGAAGCTGTAAGGTGTTTGCTGCACCCAGCCTGATGGCCGGGTGAGCAAAAGAAGGGCGGGTATGCGCAAGCAGCCCGCCTTTTTTCTTATCCCTGAATCACCACTGCCGCGGCGGCAATTTTGGCGCGCTCGACGGCCTCTTCAACGCTGTCCGCCGTTGCCAGCGCTACGCCCATACGGCGAGAACCCGTAATATCCGGTTTACCGAACAGACGCAGCTGTACCCCGGCGCTTAGCGCATTCTGCACGTTATCAAAGGTGACGTTGCGGCTGGTCAGCGTGGGCAACAGTACCGCAGAAGCGGACGGGCCGTACTGACGAATGGCGCCAATCGGCAGCCCCAGGAAAGCGCGAACGTGCAGAGCAAACTCGGAGACGTCCTGCGAAATCAGCGTCACCATTCCGGTATCGTGCGGGCGAGGGGAAACTTCGCTGAATACCACGTCATCACCACACACAAACAGTTCTACGCCGAAAAGACCATAGCCGCCCAGTGCGAGCACCACCTCGCGGGCGATCTCCTGTGCACGCGCCAGCGCCAGTTCGCTCATCTGCTGCGGCTGCCAGGACTCGCGGTAGTCGCCATCTTCCTGACGGTGACCCACTGGAGCACAGAAGTGCACGCCGTCGACAGCATTGACGGTCAGCAGGGTGATTTCGAAATCAAAATTAACCACCCCTTCAACAATCACCCGACCCGCACCGGCGCGGCCGCCTTCCTGCGCATACTGCCAGGCCTGCGCCAGCTGATCTTCACGGCGAATAAAGGTCTGTCCCTTGCCGGATGAACTCATCACCGGCTTCACGATGCACGGCAGGCCGATATCGGTGACTGCCTCGCGGAACTGTGCTTCGCTGTCGGCAAAGTGGTAGGCCGAGGTGGGAAGCTTGAGGGTATCTGCCGCCAGACGGCGAATACCTTCGCGGTTCATCGTCAGTTTGGTTGCCCGGGCGCACGGCACCACTTTCTGGCCTGCCTGCTCAAGCTCAATCAGCGTGTCCGTGGCAATCGCTTCAATTTCTGGCACGATAAAGTCAGGCTTTTCCTGCGCAACCAGCGCTTTCAGGACGTTGCCGTCGAGCATGTTGATAACGTAAGCGCGGTGCGCAACGTGCATGGCCGGCGCATCGGCGTAACGATCGACCGCGATCACTTCAATGCCTAAGCGCTGGCATTCGATCGCCACTTCTTTACCTAACTCACCTGAACCCAGAAGCATTACGCGCGTCGCAGCGGGACGCAGAGCTGTTCCTAATAACGTCATTACCCATTCCACCGTCTATCCAAAGTTTGGCGCATTATAAACGAAAACGTTTGCGTCTGTCTTGCGAGTGGCACAAAAGGCGGATGAAACGTAGGATGAGGGGATAGGTTAAGTTGGCAATGAGCGCGACTTTTGCCAGGCTTAATAATGAATTAACACGACAAGAAGAATAACGAGATGCCACCTAAAGCGAAACGGATACCCCACACCATGACTTTGCATGGTGATACGCGCGTCGATAATTATTACTGGCTTCGCGATGACACGCGCTCTAAACCAGCGGTGCTTGATTACCTGCAGCAGGAGAACACCTACGGGCGTGAAGTGATGTCCTCCCAGCGCAGCCTGCAGGATCGCGTGCTTAAAGAGATTGTCGACAGGATCCCTCCACGTGAGGTTTCAGCGCCCTATATCAAAAACGGCTATCGCTATCGCCAGGTGTTTGAGCCGGGCCGTGAATATGCGATTTACCAGCGCCAGGCATTAAACAGTGATGAGTGGTCATTGCTGATTGATGAAAACAAACGGGCGGCGCACAGCGAGTTCTATACTCTGGGCGGGCTGAACGTCGCGCCGGACAATAACCTGTTGGCGGTAACCGAGGATTTCCTTTCCCGTCGCCAGTACAGTCTGCGCATTCGCCATCTGGAGAACGAAACCTGGCTGCCGGAAGTGATTGACGATGTTTCACCGGGCGTGGTGTGGGCCAACGATTCGCGCGTGCTTTACTACGTGCGTCAGCATCCAACGACGCTGCTGCCGTGGCAGGTGTGGCGACATCAGGTTGGGGCATCTACGGAACAGGATGAGCTTATCTATGAGGAGCAGGACGAGACGTTTTACGTCAGCCTGCATAAGACCTCTTCACGCCAGTACGTGGTGATTGCCTTGTCCAGCACTACCACCAGTGAAATGTTGCTGCTGGATGCCGACCAGGCCAACGCTAAGCCGCGCGTCTATGTACCACGCCGTAAAGATCACGAGTACAGCCTCGACCACTACCAAAACCAGTTCTACCTGCGTTCTAACCGCGAGGGTAAAAACTTCGGCCTGTACCGCAGTGAATCCTGGGAAGAGGCCGAGTGGCAAACCCTGATCGCGCCACGCGATGCGGTGATGCTTGAAGACTTTACGCTGTTTCGCGACTGGCTGGTGGTGGAAGAACGTCAGCGTGGCTTAACCAGCCTGCGGCAGATCCATCGCCATAGCCAACAGGAAACGGCAATTGCCTTTGACGATCCGGCCTATGTGACCTGGATTGCCTATAACCCGGAACCCGAAACCGCCTGCCTGCGCTACGGCTATTCATCGATGACCACACCGGACACGTTGTTTGAGCTGGATATGGACAGCGGCGAGCGCCGCGTGCTGAAACAGCAAGAGGTGAAAGGGTTTGACGCCAGTCGTTACCGCAGTGAACGTATCTGGATTACCGCACGTGATGGCGTCGAGGTGCCCGTGTCGCTGGTCTATCGTCATGAGCATTTCCGTCGTGGTAAAAATCCGCTGCTGGTCTACGGCTACGGCTCCTACGGGGCCAGTATGGACGCCGATTTTAGCAGCAGCCGCTTAAGCCTGCTCGACCGGGGCTTTGTCTTTGCCATCGCCCATATCCGCGGCGGCGGGGAATTAGGGCAGCTCTGGTATGAAGAGGGGAAATTTCTCAAGAAGAAAAACACCTTCAATGATTACCTGGATGCCTGCGATGCGCTGCTGGCGAAAGGCTATGGTGACCCGGCGCTCTGTTATGGGATGGGCGGCAGCGCGGGAGGCCTGTTGATGGGAACCGTGATTAACGAGCGTCCTGAACGGTTCCACGGCGTGGTTGCGCAGGTGCCGTTCGTCGATGTGGTAACTACGATGCTCGATGAGTCGATTCCACTGACCACCGGCGAGTTTGAGGAGTGGGGTAATCCGCAGGATGAAACCTACTATCGCTATATGAAGTCCTATAGCCCTTATGACAACGTCAAGGCACAGGTTTATCCGCACCTGCTGGTGACCTCCGGGCTGCATGATTCACAGGTGCAATACTGGGAACCCGCAAAATGGGTGGCCAAGCTGCGTGAGCTGAAGGTAGACGATAACCTGCTGCTACTGTGCACCGAGATGGACTCCGGCCACGGTGGGAAGTCTGGTCGCTATAAAAGCTATGAGGGGGTGGCGCTGGAGTTTGCCTTCCTGATTGCCCTGGCGCAGGGGACCTTGCCGGGGCAGTCCGAGCGCTAGCTACTACTCCAGGTAGTGCTTGAGAGTCACGCGCAGTTCCGGGCTCATGCGGTCGAGGTTGTTAAACAGCCAACGCAGGTAGCCCGGATCGTTTTTTGCTACTTCAGCCACTTCCTGCCCGCGGTATTTACCGAAGGTAAAAGTACGCAGCAGCGCCGGTCGGCCGGTGACGTCTACCATCTGATCCGGCGTCCAGCCTGATACCTGCATAATGTCAATCAGCAACGAGGCGGTGATATAACAGTCGTAAAGCGCGCGGTGATGATGAAGACCCGGGGGCGTTGCCACGCTTAGCTTGCGCGACTTGTACAGCGCCATATTGCTGTATTTGATACCAGGCCACAGGCGGCGGGCCATCTTCATGGTGCAGATCCACTCGCCGTCCATTTCTGGCAGCACGCGGCGGTCGAAGCTGGCATTGTGGGCAACGTACCAGGGGCTACCCTGATAAAACGGCACCACTTCCTCAATCCAGGGTTTGTCTGCCACCATCTCTTCGGTGATCCGGTGAATAGCCATCGCTTGCGGGCTGATAGGGCGGTCCGGACGCACCAGATGACTCATTGGGTTGACGATTTTGCCGTCAATAACATCAACGGAGGCGATCTCCACGATGCCCCCTTGCAGGTCACAGGTTTCTGTATCGATTACGCGCAGCATGGCAAACTCCGGCCTAAAACGTTTAGCGTAATGGAATGATCTCGCCTTGCCAACCCTGGTCGCTCTTTCTGCCCGTCAGCAGCAGTTCACCGCCATCAGCACGCACGATAAGCTGGCCGTTTTCATCCCATAACGCGCTGCCGCCAGAGAAGGTGCCATTGGCATAGTTTGATTTCAGCACGGCAATGGCGTACTTGTGAGCGAAGCGCTGCAGTCGCTGGCTGGTTCTCTGTTGTTGAGGTTCTGCCATCGAGCTGACCGTGGCCAGCAAGGAGGCCTGCGGTGAAAGCTCGCAACCTTCATGGTGCAGCTCAAAGACGCTGATTTGATCGGACTCAGGGGCCAGGCAGGTTCCCTGGCCCTGATGCTGTTTGATAGGGCCGGTGGCGTGCGGGGCGAAGATAACGATGCCTTTGATACGCTTACCGTCGTTTTCCATCGGCAGCCCGGCGATAATGGTCATCTGATGCCGCTGGGCGGCCTCGCTTAAGGGCTGTAGCTGGGTATCGTTCGGCGGTGCGGGCAAAGTTTGCTCGTCATCGGGACCGGTCAGAGAAAGCTCCGGGAAGATTAATACCTTACAGGCCTGCTCGGCGGCGGCATCGATAAACCGCAGATGGTGGGTAATGTTCTCAGCGACATCCCCTCTGCGGGGAGCATATTGCGCTGCAGCAATAGTCCATGTCAGCATAGTTGCATCCTTCAACACGTTGTCATTGGGCTTTTATTCCAGACGATAGTATCAGGATGGACGTAAGGAACTGTCACTTAGCGTAAGCTTTATTTGGCTTTTGGCTCGTACGGCAGGCGAGAAAGGTTTACCGAGGCTAAGCGGTGCGTAATTAACCGTTCGCGGAACCAGTCACGCAGGTGCGCTGGCTGCTCGCGTTCCACCACTTCGGCGACGACCGGCATATTGTAGCGCTCTTTAAACGCCACGCCTGCGGCGGCCAGATCGACATTTACTTTGTCCATCTCGTCCTGAGGTAGAGTTGCCAGATTGGTATGCATGATTTTCTCCTTGGGATAACGCGCAAAAGTTACTAAGAGTATCGCAAAATGGCAAGTCCAGAGGGTGCTCATCTCGACGTGAACATTATACAGCGTTATTCTTTGTCATATATCGATAACAAAAGGGAATGATGGAAATGAAATTCACCGCTCCTCGCACGCTGGGTGCCACGCTGTTTTTACTCGGATCGCTGAGTGCTTCACCAGTCTTTGCGCACGCTCATCTGCAGCAGCAAACCCCCGCGGCCAATTCGGAAGTCAGTCCGGCGCCGCAAACCTTAACGCTTAACTTCTCCGAAGGGATTGAGCCGGGATTCAGCGGCGTGACGCTAACCGGCCCCGAAAAGCGGATTATCCCGGTCGGTAAAGCGGTGCGCAACGAAAAGGACAACACGCAGCTGGTTATTCCGCTGAACGAAACACTGGGTGACGGGCTCTATACCGTCGAATGGCACGTGGTTTCCGTCGACGGCCATAAGACCAAAGGTCAGTACCAGTTTAGCGTCAAGTAACCATGCTGACGGCTCTCTACGTTGGGCTGCGCTTTGCCCACTTCGCCGCGCTGATGGTTGCCTTTGGCTGTACGCTTTACGCCGGATGGTGGGCACCAACAGAACTTCGACGTCTTCTGGTACAACGTTTTTCCAGACTGCTGCGCGGTTCGCTGATGCTGAGTGTGCTCTCGGCGATGCTGATGCTGGTGGTGCAGGGCGGGTTGATGGGCGATGGTTGGTCTGATACCTGGCGGCCGGAGATCTGGCAGGCGGTGGTGCAGACGCATTTCGGCAGCGTCTGGCTATGGCAGATAGTGCTTGCGTGGGTGGCACTGGGCGTGGCCTGGGTTCAGCCGCGACAGATGATGCGGCGACTTTTGCTTCTCTGCGTGGCTCAGTTTATCCTGCTGGCGGGCATCGGTCATGCAGCCATGAACGATGGGGCACTGGGTGTTTTTCAGCGCGTCAATCATGCGATCCATCTGCTGTGTGCGGGCGCATGGGTGGGCGGGTTAATTCCGTTCCTCTACTGCCTACGGCTGGCAAAAGGGCGCTGGCGTCAACCGGCAATTGCCACCATGATGCGTTTTTCGCGCTATGGGCATCTGGCGGTAGCGGGGGCCATCGCCAGCGGAGTCGTCAACGCATGGCTGATTCAGGGCGGATTCACCACCAGCACGTTTTACGGAGTAGCGCTGTGGGTGAAGTGTGGTTTTGTCGCGCTGATGGTGCTGGTGGCGCTTGCGAATCGTTACCTGCTGGTGCCGCGCATGCCGACGGCTCCTGAACGGGTGTCGCGTATTTTCCTGCGGACCACGCAGGCAGAAATTATCCTGGGAGCGCTGGTGCTGGCGTGCGTAAGCCTGTTTGCGACCTGGGAACCTTTTTAATTGAACTGGCGAATTATGAAAAAGATTATTCTCTCTTTGTTGTTATTAACGGCGTCGGGATCCGCGCTGTCGGCGCAGATCATTACCGTGAGCCGCTTTGAGGTGGGCAAAGATAAGTGGGCGTTTAACCGCGAAGAGGTGATGCTGACCTGCCGTCCTGATAACGCGCTGTACGTGATTAACCCGAGTACGCTGGTGCAGTATCCGTTGAATGATGTTGCCGAGCAGCAGGTGAAGGCGGGCAAAACGCAGGCGCAGCCGCTGAGTATCATCCAGGTTGACGATCCGAAACAGCCCGGCGTAAAAATGAGCCTGGCGCCGTTTATCGAACGAGCACAGAAACTCTGCTAATTCGCAAAATATCTGTTTAGAAATCAATAAAAAACCGCAAGCCTTTTGCAGAAAGGGCTGCGGTTTTTTTATGTTATGCCGTTTATTGAACGAAATTTTTCAGCTCACTGCCGTTGTGGACTGGAAAACCTGTCACGGTCATCTATTCTTATAAAGCAAGGCGACTTAGCCTGCATTAATGCCAACTTTTAGCGCACGGCTCTCTCCCAAGAGCCATTTCCCTGGACCGAAAACAGGAATCGTTTTCGGTCTCTTTTTATCTGCAGTTTCCCTTCCACAGGATAAACACACTTTGCTGCTTGCGTGCTTGTTAATCCAATGTAAACAGATTCTCGGCGGCATCCAAGCATTTTTGTGTCATTTAGCAAAAAAAAATTTCCGTGGAAATGTGAGGCCGCTAATAGAACATCGGAAAATCGCTGGATAATCATTTCGTTTGTCATAATTGCTATCTCGCTAATTATATTTACGCTCATTATTCGAATATTTATTTCAACTCGTGAATAAAAATCGCTATTTTTTTTTGAAGAAAAAGCGCATGCTTGCGGCGAGTTAAGCCACAGCCTGCCACGCCGCATCACACCTCTGTTTTCTGCCGTTTTGTAAATAAACGTCCGGGCAGTGAATTTGTCGAATGCAGTACTGTCAAACACTCATACGTACCGCTTAAAGACAGATGAACGGACTCGTTTTTTCCTTATGCGTTACCTTGTGCTGTGCTCCACGTTATCCGGAAGAAATGATGTTCCAGAATTTTGATGTTCGTTTACTTCACCCTCGTAATGGGCTGAAGTGGTTTGCGCTTGCTCTGTTATGGCTGGTGGTCCAACTCCCTTATCCGCTTCTTCATCTGCTCGGCACCTCCGTTGGTAAAGCGTCGCGCCGTTTTTTAAAACGCCGTGAACAGATTGCTACGCGCAATATTGAGCTTTGCTTTCCACATATGGATGCCGCCGAGCGCGAAAAACTGATTGAACAAAACTTTATGTCTCTGGGCATGGGGCTTATCGAAACCGGTATGGCCTGGTTCTGGAGCGATGCGCGTGTGCGCAAATGGTTTGATGTCGAAGGTTATGCCAACCTGATGCACGCGCTGAAAGAGCAGCGTGGGGTGATGGTGGTTGGTGTGCACTTTATGTCTCTGGAATTAGGCGGCCGTGCGATGGGTCTGTGCCGTCCAATGATGGCAACCTATCGTCCGCACAACGACCCGCTGATGGAGTGGGTACAAACCACCGGCCGTCTGCGCTCGAACAAAGCGATGATCGATCGTCGTAACCTGCGCGGCCTGGTTCAGGCGCTGAAAGCAGGTGAAGCGGTGTGGTTTGCGCCGGACCAGGATTATGGCCCGAAAGGGAGCGTATTTGCCCCGTTCTTCTCGGTGAGCGAAGCGGCCACCACCAACGGTACCAACGTGCTGTCACGCCTCTCTGGGGCCGCGATGCTGACCGTGACCATGGTGCGTAAACCGAATGTGAAGGGCTACACGCTGCACATTAGTGAAGCGATGACCGATTATCCTTGTGGGGATGAAGTGTCGGCGGCGAGCTACATGAACAAAATTATCGAACGCGAGATTTTACGTGCGCCGGAGCAGTATCTGTGGGTGCATCGTCGGTTCAAAACTCGACCGCGGGGAGAAGCGTCGCTCTACAAAGCGGTGCCACACGCCAAATAAAATAAATAACCCGCCTATAGGCGGGTTCCTTTTGGGTTAGACAAGCCGCATAACCCAGGCATCGGACGGTTGATCGTAATGTTTGCGATAGAGAACTGAATGTTCGCCATCAAGAAGGGCTGGGATGCTGATATCGGCATCCCAGGCATCCAACTGCATGCACAAATCGGGATCTGACTTACAAGGGATGCTTAACGTTCGCTCGCCGTGTTGTTCGGCGTGCAGCACGGCATCATCAATCTCGAATGCGCCGATGCGTACGCTGGTTTTGCTCATAATGCTCTCCGTTAATCTGCTGGCCGGTGTGGTACGACCAGTGGCCGTACCTTTTCATCCTAGCCAACGCAGAGCATTTCGCCAATTAAAAAATGCGCTTTTTTTGTGCGCTACTCCGACCTGTTGATAAAAAGTTTCCCATCGCGCACCAGTTCTCGCGGATAGCTGTTTTTCAGGCGAGAGCCAATACGCTTTGCCAGCCCGAGCGGAAAGCCCTGGAACGTGACAATCACGTCATCCTGCGCTGGGGCATTTTCCGGGTAGACGTCGCGCCCGCGATACCACTCCTGCGCTTCCTCTGCCGTTAACTCATGCCCCAGTTTCTCCGTGTTTGCCAGCGCGATAACCGCTTCATGCTGCCAACGGAAGCCTTTATTGTGGGTTTCAGCAAGCTTAATGCCGATGCGGGAGAAGCGAACTTTACCCAGCAACGGCTCGATTTCTGCCGGGAACAGCCAGATCTCTTTGTCGCGCTGCCAGAGCGTTAGCGACGCATCCCACTCGATTCCTACGCGCTTAGCGGCCTCGGATACCGCCGTTGACTCGCGGGTTTTCATTGGTGCAAACGGGAATTTTCCGACCTTGTAGCCCGGTGCGGGCAGCGGGTCGATCGCCGCTGTTTTATGCAGTCGAGCGACGAAGAAACCTTCGCAGTCGTAAATTTGTGGGAAGACGTGCAGATAGCCTTCCGGGGTCAGCGCCTGCTCGGCGGTTGGGAAAAGGTCGCCCAGCGGCAGCACTTCCACCGCTTCCGGATAACGCTCAAGCAGCCAGTTGACCACCGACTCATTTTCATCGCGGTTGAGCGTGCAGGTGGAGTAGACCAGCGTACCGCCGGGGCGCAGGGCATGAAACGCGCTGTCGATAAGTTCACGCTGGGTGCTGGCGATCTCCTGATTGCTGGCGAGTGACCAGTTTTTTAGCGCGTCCGGGTCCTTACGTACCACGCCTTCGCCGGAGCACGGAGCATCAAGCAGGATGGCGTCGAAGCACTCTGGCAGCGCCGCGCCAAATACGCGACCGTCAAAGTGGGTCAGGGCGGTATTCGCGATTCCGCAGCGGCTGATGTTGGCATGCAGCACCTTGACGCGGCTGGCGGAAAATTCGTTCGCCAGCAGCATGCCATGGTTTTCCATTCGGGCGGCGATCTGCGTGGTTTTCGAGCCAGGCGCGGCGGCGACATCCATTACGCGCGTGGGTTCTGCGCCGTCGGCAAACAGCGCGGCGACGGGCAGCATGGAGCTGGCTTCCTGAATATAAAACAGGCCACTTAAATGCTCGGCGGCGCTGCCCAGTGGGATCTCGTCGGCATTTTCACGTTCAATCCAGAAACCTTCGGCGCACCAGGGAACCGGGGTTAGCTGCCAGCCGTACGGCGCAACCAGCGCCAGAAAATCATCCACGGAAATTTTGAGCGTGTTGACGCGAATGCTGCGACGCAGCGGGCGCTGGCAGGCATCAAGAAATGCATCAAAAGAGAGATTTTTCGGCATGGCCTCGCGCATCTGCGCAAGGAATTCATCGGGGAAATAGACTGAGTTTTGAGCCACTGGCGAATACCACAAGGAGATAAAGAGCGCGCAGTTTATCATAAAAATGCGCCGGTGACGGGCACCGGCGCAGAGGGTTTTAACGCGGCAGGGCGGTGCCCCATTCGCGCCACTCTTTCGGTTCAGACTCCAGCAGCAGGAAGTGTTTCCCTTCCTGCGCTTTCGGCGCCAGCGGGATGCCAGGCGGAGTCGCAAAGGCGATACCGCCACGAATGAACTGGTTGAAGGTACCGGTCTTGACCACTCCGCCCACCAGACCAAAATCGAGGCTATAGCCGGAGGCCAGCCAGAACACCGAGTTGTTGCGCACCAGATGCTGGTAGCGCTGGCCGATGCGCATCTCAATCATCACGCGGTCGGAAAGGCTGCCCAGACGTAGACCGGTGACGGTGCCCACCTCAAGCCCACGGAACAATATTGGTGTTCCGATGCTTAGCGAACCGGCTTCCGGTGCTTCCACCACGATGTTCAGGCCGTTGAGGTAGCGGGAGTCGGAGATCGTCGCTTCCTGTAGCTCAAAATCACGGCGCATTTCGCCGTGGCCTGGCTCGACGTTAACGTACGGCTGCAGCAGAGTATCCAGATGCTCCACGCCCGCCGCCGAGATTTGCGGAGTGATCACCGAGAAACGGGTGCCGCGTCGCGCAAAGGTCGAGACGTATTCAGGATAGAGCACGGCGCTGGCCTGTACTTCGTTGCGTGAAGCGTTCAGCTCCAGGTTCTGCACCTGACCGATATCAATGCCGAGGTAGCGAATTGGCATACCGGTCGAGAGCTTGTCGGCATCAAAGGCGTGCAGAGTGATTTGCCCGCCAATGGCGCGCGCGGCGGTCTCAGAAGCGTAAAGCAGGCGTTTATCGCCTTTACGGCTGCCTGCGCCGGCAGCATCGAGATTGTCAAAGCTGATCGCCCCTTTCAGCGCGCGGGAGAGTGGGGAGGCCTGCACCGTCAGGCCGCTGCCGTTGAGCTGCACTTTCGCGCCGCCTTCAGCCCAGAAGACGCTATTCGGGGTCAGCAGCGAGCGGTATTCCGGTTTAATGTGTACCGCAATATCGAACGCGTTGGCGCGGGGCTGCACCGAGGTGACCTCACCGACTTCAAATTTACGATACAGTACGATAGAGCCGGTCTGAATATCCGGCAGCGTCTCCGCCGTCAGCATCAGGGTGGTGGTCGGGTAGTCGCTGAGGTTGTTCTCCTGCGCTTTCTCGAGGTTAGAGAACAGTGGGTAGCTCGACTTCATCGGCCCTTTTTCACCCGGCAGGATACGAATCCCGCCGCTAAGCCATTCGTTGGCGCTGGCGCCTAAGAACTCAACGCCGTCGATGCCCACCTTGACGTCCATTTTGCTGTTGACCACAAACTTACTGTCGCCGTGGATCAGGTCGCGGTACTGCGGGTCAATGGCGATAGCAAAGCTAATGCCTTTTGCCGTCAACGAGCGTTCCATGACCTGGCCGATTTTCACCCCATGTAGCATGATGGGCTGCCCGGCATCAATGCCGTAGCTTTCCGGCGCGGTCAACGTGAGCGTCATGACGCCCGGCTGTTGCAGCAGCGTTTTGTCTGCCGCCAGCACGGTAAAGCGATCTTTCGGTTCGCCGTCGCCCGGTACCAGCTCAAAGGTGCTGCCGGTGAGCAGCGAGCTCAGGTTAGTGTTTTCCAGCGACAGCTTCGGTTGGTGCAGTTCAATGCGCGTTTTATCTCGCAGCAGCGAGACAACGCTAGGGTCAACGGTCATTTCACCGGTGACTGAGCTATCCGGGTTGAGCGTCAGTTTGGTCAACTGGCCCACTTCCAGCCCCTGATAAAGCATCGGCGTCGAACCGGCCTTCAGACCATCGCCGCTTGGCAGTTGAAGCTGCACCAGCACGCCGCGCTGGCTGTGAGCAAGATCTTCATAGAGGCCGTATTCATCGTTCTGTGCAGCGGCCTGCGAATCGGGCGGGGAGTCGAAGGCGATCGCGCCGTTGACCAGCGCTGCAAGGCTCTCAAGCTGCACCTTCGCGCCACTGAGTCCTACATCCGCCTTAATGCCCGAGACGTTCCAGAAGCGGCTGCCTTTTTTCACCAGATTGGTGAAGCGACGCTCGATCAGCACATCAATAGTGACGCCCTGATTGTTCGGGTTAATGGCGTAGTCATAGACGCGGCCGACTGGAATTTTGCGGAAGTAAACCAGCGACCCGCTGTTGAGCGAGCCTAAATCCGGGGCGTGCAGATGGATCATCAGCTCACCGTTGTTCAGCCGATATTTGGGCTGCGTATCCAGCGCGGTGAAGTGATCGCGGGCTTCGCCTTTACCCGGCATCATGCCGATATAGTTACCGCCAACCAGCGCATCAAGACCGGAGACTCCGGCAAGGGACGCCTTCGGGGTCACCAGCCAGAACTGGGTTTCGTCGCGCAGCGCATCTTCCATATCGGCTTTAATGCTGGCGCGCACTTCGATCTTACTGCGGTCCTGGGCGAGGCGGATATCCTGAACCGTACCGACCTCGACGCCCTGGAAGCGAACTGGGGTTCGGCCAGGCACAATACCGTCCGCCGACATGAAGTCGATGGTGATGGTGGTACCGCGATCCTCATAGCTGTTCCAGATAAGCCAGCCGGCAATCATCAGCGCGATGACCGGCAGCAGCCAGAACGGGGAGATACGGCGTTTGGTTTTAATTCGCGCCTCAGTCTGTGAAGCGGGCGTTTCCTGACTCATGTGCGTCCCAAAGTATGCGGCTGTCCAGCCATTCAACAGCAAGAATAGTTAATATTACCGCAGCGCCGAAATAAAACGCAGCGGGGCCCATCGTGAAGGCGAGAAGCTGATCACGATTGATGAGCGACATGGTTAACGAAATCACAAACAGATCGAGCATTGACCAGCGGCCAATCCAGGTGACAAAGCGCAGCAGCAGTATGCGCGTACGCAGCCCCTGTTCGCATTTAAAGTGAATGCTGGTCAGTAGCGTCAGCATCACGATAATTTTGGTAAACGGCACCAGAATACTGGCGATAAACACCACCGCCGCCACCGCCACGTTGCTGTTGGCAAGCGACATGATCCCGGACAGGATGGTGTCCGTCTGTCGCCCGCCGTTGACGTAGATAACGGAGATCGGCAGCAGGTTAGCCGGGATGAGAAAGACAATCGAACTGATCAGCGCAGCCCAGCTTTTTTGCAAGCTCTGCCGCCGACGGTAGCGCAGCGGTGTGTGGCAACGACGGCAGCGCCCACGCGTATCGGCAAAGCCGGTGTAGTGGCATTCAAGGCAGACGCGCAGGCTGGCGTCCGGGCGTGTGGCGGGGCGCTGGGGATAAAAGCGCTCCCACAGTTGCTCGATGTTCAGGTGAATCAGGGTCAGGATGCTGAGGACCACCAGGGAGATAAACGCCAGCAGGCCGATTCCAGGCTGCAGGAAGGCGTAGTCCTGGACTTTGATTGACGCGACAGCGATCCCGACCAGGTAGATATCCAGCATCACCCACTCTTTAAGCTTATCGAGCATCAGCAGGACGGGGCGCAGGTTCATGCCCAGAATGTTACCGAGCCACAGATAGACAATGGAGACGACCAGCACTGAAGGCGCGCCGACGGTGCAGAAAAAGACCATCGCCGCCGTGATGGGGTGGCCCTGATCGGTCATCTGCCAGATCCCGGACAGCAGGTTGGCATCGATACGTACGCCCAGCAGATGCAGGCGCAGCAGCGGTTCGCTCCATGCGAAGGGCATGAGTAGCAGCATAGTGATGGCCATCGCGCCCAGGCGGGTCAACGACCAGTCCCGCCCGTCGCGCACTTTGGCGTTACAGCGTGGACAATAGGCACTTTGCGATGATTTTACGACCGGTAACCGAAAAAGCATATCGCACTGTGGGCAACGTTGGTAATGTGCCCACGGCAACGGTGCATCAATCTTGTGAATATGTATTTTTTTCGACGGCGTTATGCGTGATGTTTTCAGTGCCATTTATTACATTGAGAAATGAATGTATAACTCTATCTTAACCTAAGTATCGATTCATCTTGAGCCCGAACGCACTTAATGCGTATTTTATAAGGCTACAAGCTGGATAACGCATCAGTAACACCGTAAACAATAGTGATTAGATAATGAGCAAAACAGAATTTTACGCGGATCTTAACCGCGATTTTCAGGCATTGATGGCAGGTGAAACGAGTTTCTTAGCCGTAATCTCCAATACCAGTGCGCTGCTGTACGAGCGTCTTTCTGATGTGAACTGGGCAGGATTTTATCTGCTGGAAGGCAATACGCTGGTTCTCGGGCCGTTCCAGGGCAAAATTGCCTGCGTACGTATTCCGGTAGGTCGCGGTGTTTGCGGTACTGCTGTGGCGGAAAATCGCGTTCAACGCATTGAAGATGTCCATGCCTTTGATGGTCATATCGCCTGCGATGCTGCCAGCAACGCCGAAATCGTACTGCCTCTTGAGGTGAACGGTCAGGTTATTGGCGTGCTGGACATCGATAGCACCGTCTTCTCTCGTTTTAGCGAAGAAGATGAGGCGGGCTTACGTGAACTGGTCGTCCACCTGCAAAAAGTGCTCGAAGCGACCGATTATCAAAAATTCTTTGCCCCCGTCGAAGGATAATCAACGGATAACGTAGCATTTACGAAATGCGTCATTATAATGTCGCCTGTTCATGCCTGCGGCTTGTTGGCTACGTCCGTTGTAATCAGGAAATTTCATGGAAAATCAACCTAAGTTGAACAGCAGTAAAGAAGTTATCGCATTTTTGGCCGAACGTTTCCCGCAGTGCTTTAGCGCGGAAGGCGAGGCCCGCCCCCTGAAAGTCGGTATTTTTCAGGATCTCGTAGCGCGCGTTGAAGGGGAAATGAACCTCAGCAAAACGCAACTGCGCTCCGCATTACGTCTTTATACTTCCAGCTGGCGCTACCTCTATGGTATCAAAGCGGGTGCAGTGCGCGTCGATCTCGACGGCAACCCTTGCGGCGAACTGGATGAGCAGCACGTGGCGCATGCGCGTCAGCAGCTCGAAGAAGCGAAAGCTCGCGTTCAGGCGCAGCGCGCTGAACAGCAGGCGAAGAAACGCGAAGCGGCTGCTGCTGCGGGCGAACAAGGTGATGCGCCACGTCGTGAGCGTAAACCGCGTCCTCCAGTACGTCGTAAAGAAGGCGCAGAGCGTAAACCACGTCCTGCGGCAGCAAAACCGGCGGCTAAACCTGTTCGTGAAGTACGCGAAGAGAAATTTACCCCCGTATCCGATCTGTCTGCGCTGACGGTCGGTCAATCCCTGAAAGTTAAAGCGGGCAATAACGCCATGGATGCCACAATCCTGGAAATCACCAAAGATGGCGTTCGTGTGCAGCTTACTTCTGGTATGTCAATGATTGTACGCGCAGAACACCTGGTGTTCTGAAACGGAGGCCTGGCCAGGCATGAACAAATTCTTTAGGCTCTCCGCGCTTGCTGGTCTGTTAGTGATAACAGGCCAGGTCTTAGCGGTGGAAGATATTACCCGTGTTGATCAGCTTCCGGTTCTGAAGGAAGAGACGCAGCACGCAACGGTGAGCGAGCGCGTGACATCGCGCTTTACCCGTTCCCACTACCGCCAGTTCGATCTTGACGAGGCCTTTTCGGCCAAAATCTTCACCCGCTATCTGAACCTGTTGGACTATAGCCACAACGTGCTGCTGGCCAGCGACGTGGAGCAATTCTCCGCGAAGAAAGGGCAGATTGGCGATGAACTGCGTTCTGGCAAGCTTGATGTCTTCTATGACCTCTACAACCTGGCGCAAAAACGCCGCTTTGAGCGCTATGAATATGCGCTGAAGGTACTTGAGCGTCCGATGAACTTCACCGGTACCGACACCTTTAACCTCGATCGCAGCAAAGCGCCGTGGCCGAAGGACGAAGCCGAGCTTAATGCGCTTTGGGACGGTAAGGTCAAATTTGACCAACTGAGCCTGAAGCTGGCGGGCAAAGACGACAAAGAGATTCACGATACGCTGTCGCGTCGCTACAAGTTTGCGATTCGTCGCCTGGCGCAGACCAACAGCGAAGATGTGTTCTCGCTGGCAATGACCTCATTCGCCCGTGAAATCGACCCGCACACTAACTACCTCTCTCCGCGTAACACTGAGCAGTTTAATACCGAAATGAGTCTGTCTCTGGAAGGTATTGGCGCGGTGCTGCAGATGGACGACGACTACACCGTGATTAACTCCATGGTGGCAGGCGGCCCAGCGGCGAAGAGCAAGGCGATTAGCGTAGGCGATCGTATCGTCGGCGTGGGCCAGACCGGTAAAGGCATGGTGGATGTGATCGGTTGGCGTCTTGATGACGTCGTGGCGCTGATCAAAGGGCCGAAAGGTAGCAAAGTCCGTCTGGAAGTGCTTCCGGCAGGCAAAGGCTCTAAAACCCGTATCGTGACCCTGACCCGTGAGCGTATTCGTCTTGAAGACCGCGCGGTGAAAATGTCGGTTAAAGGCACCGGTAAAGATAAAGTCGGCGTGCTGGATATCCCAGGCTTCTACGTTGGCCTCACTGAGGACGTGAAGGTTCAGCTGCAGAAGCTGGAAAAACAGAACGTCAGCAGCGTGATTATCGATCTGCGCAGTAACGGTGGCGGTGCACTGACCGAGGCGGTTTCGCTCTCCGGTCTGTTCATTCCGTCTGGCCCGGTCGTGCAGGTGCGTGATAACAACGGCAAGGTGCGAGAAGATAGCGATACCGATGGCGTCGTCTATTATAAAGGCCCGCTGGTGGTGCTGGTAGACCGTTTCAGTGCCTCGGCGTCGGAAATCTTTGCCGCCGCGATGCAGGACTACGGCCGTGCGCTGATCGTTGGTGAGCCGACCTTCGGTAAAGGCACCGTCCAGCAGTACCGTTCGCTGAACCGTATCTACGATCAGATGCTGCGTCCTGAATGGCCGGCGCTGGGCTCTGTCCAGTACACCATTCAGAAGTTCTACCGTATCAACGGCGGCAGTACCCAGCGTAAAGGGGTAACCCCGGACATCATGATGCCAACCGGCACGGAAGAGACCGAAACCGGTGAGAAGTTTGAAGACAACGCACTGCCGTGGGACAGCATTAATGCTGCCACCTATGTGAAGTCTGGCGACATGAAAACGTTCGAGCCGGAACTGCTGAAGCTGCATAGCGACCGCATTGCGAAAGATCCAGAGTTCCAGTACATCGCCAAAGATATTGCTCACTTCAATGCACTGAAGGATAAGCGCAGTATCGTTTCTCTGAACTACGCCCAGCGTGAGAAAGAGAACGAAGAGGACGATGCAACGCGTCTGGCGCGGATTAACGATCGCTACAAGCGTGAAGGTAAGCCGCCGCTGAAGAAACTGGAAGACCTGCCGAAGGACTACAAAGAGCCGGATCCATACCTTGACGAGACGGTGGATATCGCCATCGATCTGGCAAGGCTTGAGAAGGCCGCGCCGGCAGAACAGCCGGCAGCAACCAAGTAATCCCCCAACAGGCACAAGTCATTGTGCCTGTTTTTTTTATCTCTCGTATCTTCTCGTAAATCACGATGCTACAAAATGTAAAGTTGTGTCTTTCTCGTGACTTAGCCTAACGTAATCGTTGAAAATTCGCGTATTGCCCCTACGATATGGGTAATCGCATAGTGCGTTTTGTTAAAAAGAGGTTAAAAGTAAATTATGATGCGAATCGCGCTCTTCCTGATGACCAACCTGGCGGTAATGGTTGTGTTTGGGCTGGTGCTAAGCCTGACAGGAATTCAGTCGAGCAGCATGACCGGTCTGCTGATTATGGCGCTGCTATTTGGTTTCGGCGGTTCCATTGTGTCATTGATGATGTCGAAATGGATGGCCCTGAAATCAGTTGGTGGTGAAGTGATTGAACAGCCGCGTACCGAACAGGAACGCTGGCTGGTAGACACCGTTGCGCGTCAGGCGCAGCAGGTTGGTATTGCTATGCCGCAGGTGGCGCTGTACCACGCGCCGGATATGAACGCCTTTGCTACCGGTGCGCGTCGTGATGCGTCGCTGGTAGCCGTGAGCACCGGTCTGCTGCAGAACATGAGCCGTGACGAAGCGGAAGCCGTTATCGCCCATGAAATCAGCCACATCGCAAACGGCGACATGGTCACCATGACCCTGATCCAGGGCATCGTGAACACCTTCGTTATCTTTATCTCTCGCGTTATCGCACAGATTGCGGCCGGTTTCCTCGGCGGCAACCGCGACGATGGCGAAGAGAGCAGCAACGGCAACCCGTTGATTTACTTCGCGGTGGCCACGGTGCTGGAGCTGGTGTTTGGTATTCTGGCGAGCATTATCACCATGTGGTTCTCGCGCTATCGTGAGTTCCACGCTGATGCGGGCTCCGCGAAGCTGGTCGGTCGCGAGAAGATGATTGCCGCGCTGCAGCGTCTGAAAACCAGCTATGAGCCGCAGGAAGCCAGCAGCATGATGGCGTTCTGCATCAACGGTAAATCGAAGTCGCTGAGCGAAATGTTCATGACGCACCCACCGCTGGATAAGCGTATTGAAGCGCTGCGTAGCGGCGAATACATGAAGTAACGGGTTTACGTTAATAACACTAAACGGCATCCCTGAACCCATCAGGGATGCCGTGATTTAGTACCGTCTTCTCATCGTGACGTTGCACCGCAAGCGGTGTTAATTCACCGACATTTGATATTCAATCATGCCGCTTTTTTTCGCCACCCAGTCATAAAGACGTTGCCCGCGTAGGTTAGTCTCATGTGTGTGCCAGTACAGACGGGAGGCTCGTTGCTCACGTGCCTGTTGCTGCACGTATTCAATCAGCTGTCTGCCAATCTGCTGGCCCCGTACATCCGGGTTCACGAACAAATCCTCAAGATAGCAATAATCTTCTGTGGCCCAGGTTGAGCGGTGGAACAAGTAATGTACAAGGCCCACAGCTTTGCCGTCACATTCGGCGATGGCGCAAACCATCGGTTCGTCAGAATCTAAAAAACGACGCCATGTCTGTTGAGTCACCGCGTCAGGGATATCGACGCGATAAAACGTTTGATACTGTTCCCACAACGGTAGCCACTGCGCATAGTCGCGCTCCGTTGCTGGCCTGATGATGATCTTTGCCAAATGACTACCTGCCTTTTTATCGTTCATGAATCTTCCTTATTTTTCAAAAAACAGCTGTACCTTCATGCGGTAACGCTATGTTAGAAGACGTTATGGTTCCTATGAAGTTCCACTTTATGTATCTTTATGGGATCCACTTTTGTTGCGGTACATTGAAATGAAAAAGCCGGTTGCCCCTTTGTTCCAGGATCTGCTGCTACCTGGCGGCATTATTAAAGATCAGGTCTACGAGGTGCTCCGCCATGCCATTCTGGAAGGGCGTTTAGCGGCGGGCTCGAAAATACCGTCAAGTCGAGCGCTAGCTGAAATGATGGCGATTTCGCGCAACTCAGTTATCGCAGGCTTTGAACGTTTGCTGGATGAGGGCTATCTGATTGCGCGTAAAGGCGCGGGAACGTTTGTCACTGACAGCATTCCGGACAAAACCATTGATGGACATTATCCGGTGCTGGCATCTACACCGCCCGTATCGGCAGCCGGTTCGCTCAATCCTGATATTGCGGCGCTGCGCCCCCTCTGGTCTGAAGGGCAGAAAAGTGATGGGATGAATCGCTTATTTGCTGTGGGGGTAGGGTGTACCGACCTTTTCCCTCATGATTTATGGGGGCGACTGCTCGGGCGGGTCTGGCGGCAGTCCCGGCGTGAGCTTGGTATGCATACGAACGCCTGTGGTTATCAGCCTCTGCGTCGCGCGATTAATCATTATATTCAGACCACTCGCGGCGTTAACTGCGATGAAAGCCAGATAATCATCGTCAATGGCATCCAACAGGCGCTGAATGTCACCGCCCGGGCGTTGCTGCCTAAAGGTAGCGAAGTGTGGGTAGACGATCCCGGTTATGATGGCGCCCGAGGCGCCTTCACCTCGACAGGGGCGATTGTCAGGCCGGTCAGGGTCGACGATCAGGGGATGGATATTCATGATGGGATGCAGCATTTCCCCAACGCCAAACTGGTCTACACCGCTCCGTCGCACCAGTTTCCATTGAGCGGGACGCTCAGCCTCTCCCGACGGTTAGCGCTGCTGGAGTGGGCTGAATCCAGGCAGGCGTGGATCTTTGAAGATGACTATAACAGTGAGTTTCGCTATGCCGCTCGCTCATTGCAGGCGTTGCAGGGGCTGGATAAATATCATCGGGTTATCTATTCCGGAACGTTTTCCAAAATGATGTATCCGGAATTTCGGCTGGGGTTTTTGGTCGTACCGCCGGATCTACGTGAGCAGTTTATGATGACCAAGTATTTCTCCGATCTCTGTACCGGCTATCTGGAGCAGGCCGTACTGGCGCGTTTTATTACCGAAGGTCATTACGCCAGCCATGTCCGCCGGGTGCGTAAGGCGTGCTACGAACGTAAGAGCGCATTAGCGGCGGCGATAGCCACATATTTGCCGGGGAAAATGGTGGTGCATCCATCCGACTCAGGGATCCATATGGTGTGTTGGTTAGCCGACGGACTCACGGGGAAGGAGGTGGAAATGAAAGCCAGCCAACTGGGTGTGGGGATTCAATCCTTTGAACGCTATTGCCAGCGCCCAATGGCCCGAGAAGGTATTTTGCTTGGCTTTGCCAATCATTCCCCGGCGGTCCTGCAAGAGGCCATTCGGCGATTGGCCAGCGTGATTTAAACGCACGTAAAGTGAGGGGCTCTTGCGCCAAAACCGCCCGGCAAAGATACGATTCTTAACACCGGGCGATGGCGATATGACAATACCGGCTTTTAGCTTTGCGCGCGTGGCTGGGTGACGCGCAGCCCGCTGAACAGCGTGGCGACAACCGCCAGCGTACCGGCCAGCAGCAGCGACACGTGGGTACCGCCATTGCCGAAGGCGTTAAACATCAGCGCGACCAGCGCAGCACCGGTACTTTGCCCCAGCAGGCGTGCCGTACCGAGCATTCCGCTGGCACCGCCGCTGCGATTTCGCGGCGCAGAGGCAATAATGGTGTGGTTGTTGGGTGACTGGAACAACCCGAAGCCTGCACCGCACAGCAGCATACGCCAGATAATATCGATATCGCTAGGTGACGATGGCAGCAGCGCCAGCCCAAACAGGCCGCAGGCCATAATCGCCATGCCCAGCGCTCCCAGCAGGCCTGCGTGAACGCGTTCGATCAGATACCCCGCCAATGGGGCCATCACCATCGTCGCCAGCGGCCACGGCGTCAGCAGTAAGCCGGTCTCTACTTCGGTACGGCCGACCACTGACTGCAGGAAGAACGGCAGCGATACCATTGCCAGCATCTGCGCGCAGAAAGAGCAAATAGACGTGCAGATAGAGAGTGAGAATAGCGGAATACGCAGCAGATCGACCGGCAGCAGCGGCACCGGTAACTGCAGTTGGCGACGCACGAAGAAGAAACCAATCACCAGCAGCCCAACGATTTCCAGCAGCACCACTTCGGTAGACTGCCCCTGAGCGAAACTGCTCAGTGCGGTGATAAGCAGACCGAAGGTCAGGGCGTTCATCACCGCGCTTGGCAGGTCGAAACGCTGTGACTGGCTGCGGGTGCCGTTCGACGGCAGGAAGCGCACGGCCAGCAGCCAGGCAATAATCCCCAGCGGCACGTTAATAAAGAACAGCCACTGCCAGGAAGCCAGCGACAAAATAGCCGCGGCGATCGTTGGCCCGGCAGCTGACGACACGGCAACCACAAAGGAGTTGATACCCATCCCACGTCCCAGTTGACGCTGCGGGTAAATCAGGCGGATCAGCGCCGTGTTGACGCTCATCAGCGCTGCGCCCCCAAACCCCTGTAGAATACGCGCCAGCGTCAGCATCTCGAGCGAGTTTGAGAAGGCACAGAACAGCGAGGCGAGGGTAAAGACCACCAGACCGGCTTTATAAATGCGGTGGTAGCCAATCATATCGCCGAGGAAGGAGAGGGAGAGCAGGGAGATAACAATGGCAATCTGGTAGGCATTGACTATCCAGATGGAAGCCGCCGGGGAAGCGTTCAGGTCGGTAGCGATGGTTGGCAGCGCAACGTTGGCAATCGCGCCGTCAAGAACGGCCATCGTAATACCGATAACAATAGTCAAAATGGCGCCGTAGCGTTGGGGCGTCGGCAGGCCATCGATCAGGTTTCGTGTCATGTTAGAAACTTGTTTTTGTGTGAATTATTAACCAGGAAATGATTCTAGCATTGATTATTCGACCTAATGTCGCAGATTTGTAACCAGGTCACAGAAGTTTCATTGCTACAGACGCTTTGCGAAATTATAATAAAAACCGGTTCTAATTTTTATAAAACAGTTGCGATGAGGTGATAAATGTCAGCAACGGATTTGGACAAACAACCAGATTCTGTCTCTTCGGTACTCAAGGTATTTGGTATCCTGCAGGCACTTGGCGAAGAACGCGAAATTGGTATTACTGAACTGTCGCAACGCGTCATGATGTCGAAAAGCACCGTTTATCGCTTTTTGCAAACCATGAAGTCATTGGGATATGTTGCCCAGGAAGGGGAATCCGAAAAGTATTCACTCACGCTGAAGCTGTTTGAGCTGGGTGCTCGTGCCCTGCAAAACGTTGATTTGATCCGCAGCGCGGATATCCAGATGCGTGAGCTCTCTCGCTTGACGAAAGAGACCATTCACCTGGGTGCGCTGGATGAAGACAGCATTGTTTACATCCACAAAATCGACTCGATGTACAACCTGCGCATGTACTCCCGTGTGGGCCGTCGTAACCCACTGTACAGCACCGCGATCGGGAAAGTACTGCTGGCCTGGCGCGACCCTGCAGAAGTTCGTCAGATCCTCGAAGGCGTTGAGTATAAGTGCAGCACCGAGCGTACAATTGCCAACACTGATGAGCTGATTACCGTTCTCGAGCAGGTCCGTAAGCAGGGCTGGGGCGAAGATAACGAAGAACAGGAAGAAGGTTTGCGCTGTATCGGTGTACCGGTATTCGACCGCTTTGGCGTGGTTATCGCCGGTTTGAGTATCTCTTTCCCAACGCTGCGCTTCTCTGAAGAGCGCCTGCATGAGTATGTTGAGATGCTGCATACTGCAGCGCGTAAGATTTCAGAACAGATGGGTTATAACGACTACCCGTTCTGAGTCAGCAATAAAAAAGCCCGGTGTTGAACCGGGCTTTTTTTTATCCATTTTTAACCGTTATCCACCACGCTCGTGCTCTTACGCAGCAGTGGGCAGCTGGAACGCCCCACCACGCCGTTGTCGCTGTGAAGATAAAATGCGGTGCTATAGCCCTGTGCGGTCAGATACTTACACTGCAAGCCCAGGCCGCCAGCCGTCTTTTGACTCCCGGCCAGTACGCCGTACCCGCTCAGAAGCACCCCGATCGCGACGATAACCAGAAAAACGATAGTTCTGATAAACAGGCGCATAAAAATTCCTCTTCTATTATATCTTTCATGAATACTACGTTACTGCGATAACGGATTGACACAAGTCTATGATTCCTAAAAGCGTGAGATGCCGTTACAGTTAGCCGCGGTTTAAGGTTAGCATGCTAACCTCGCTACATCTGAATAAGAATTCATGCGGAGAGTTGAGTGAAAAAGTTTCGGTGGGTATTACTGATACTCGTGATTGCCGCCTGCCTGCTGCTCTGGACCCAGATGATCAACGTAATGTGCGATCAGGACGTTCAGTTTTTCAGCGGCATATGCAGCATTAACAGGTATATACCCTGGTAAAACATTTTTGCCGGCAGCGATTTCCTTCCGTAATGTGAGTGGTAGAATGGATCGTTCTTTTTGAGGTGGTAAAATGAGTGATCTTGTAAGTTCTGGGGCATTAAATCTGGTATCTCTGGCATTTTCCTTCTTGCTGCTGTTAGTTGGTCTGGTGTTGTGGTTCTTTGTGAATCGCGCCAGTTCCCGTGCTAACGAGCAAATCGAACTCCTTGAATCGCTGCTCGACCTGCAAAAGCGCCAGAATGCGCTGCTACGTCGTTTATGCGAGGCCAATGAGCCAGACGCGAAGGAAGAAGAGGCACCAAAAGCAAAAGCAGAAGACGTTAAAGAAGAAGACAAAGAGGATTTTATCCGTCTGGTGGCGGAACGATAACCTCTTTGTATGCTAACGCCGGGCAGCCTGTTCTGGGCTGCCGGACACCGCACGATGCACTTTTCTGGTGCTCATATTCCCTGAAAGCCTAATTGATCTGCGTTACGCGACAAGATATTCACTTTGCGCAACTGACGCGTTGCGTGGCGATATTCGCGCTCACGTATCGGTATAATCTATAACGTTATGTTATTGTTATTCATAAATCATTCCTAAGTTCTATTTATCGCACCTTAATATTATTGTTCGTATTAACATTGTACGAACTGGACAATTAATCGCCCATTTGGCAAAGCATAATCCAGAGAGCAATAGCGAAACGTTTTTATTGCGTTGTGATGAAGCAATGTCACGAAAGTTTCATTATTTTGGTGCAATATAGTCCAGGATGTTAATCGCCAGGGCCTTGCTGGATAACCGTACTCATGTGAAGTACTTATAACCGGTTAGCCGAACGGCATGCGAAAATGTTATAGCGAAAATAATCTAACGATATAAAAATTTTTTGCGGCGATAAGGATATTCTGGACGCCGAAAAAATGTTGGTCTATGTTAAAAATGTCTTACGTTACCGTAAGCTAGGTCACATTTTAGATCTGCTAACATTCATTCAACGAAACGTTTTGTTGGGGAAAAATTCACCCCGTGCGGAAGGATTTGTTAGGATTTGTGCGGCCGATCGAGACACCTTTAAAAATGGCTTGCCATTATTATCGTTGTATGTGATAACACGTTTTGGGTTAAACGAGGTACAGTTCTGTTTATGTATGGCATTATCAGTAAAGAAGTTCTGAGTAAACACGTTGACGTTGAATACCGCTTCTCTGCCGAACCTTATATTAGTGCCTCATGCAGTCATGTCTCAGTTTTATCTATGAAAACGCCTGCGGGCGCAGAAAACACTCTAAGGAATTTTGCAAATGGCAAAGATTAAAGGTCAAGTTAAGTGGTTCAACGAGTCTAAAGGTTTTGGCTTCATTACTCCTGCTGACGGCAGCAAAGATGTATTCGTACATTTCTCTGCAATCCAGGGTAACGGCTTCAAAACTCTGGCTGAAGGCCAGAACGTTGAGTTCGAAATTCAGGACGGCCAGAAAGGCCCAGCGGCTGTTAACGTAACCGCTATCTGATTCGACAATCACTGATCTTGCAGCGCGTCAGCGTAACATTATCAGACATAAAGCCTCGCTTATGCGGGGCTTTATCATTTCTATGCCTGCTGCTTTTAACCGCCGCTTCGCCTTTCTCCCTCGCTCGAATAGCGGTACACTTTCGCCCTTTGAAATAGAGCCGGAGTTGCTATGTCCTACAGTTGTCCGCTTTGCCACGCGCCGTTAACGCGCAGCGGCAATAGTTATCTTTGCCCACAGCGTCACCAGTTTGATCGGGCGAAAGAGGGCTACGTCAATCTCCTGCCGGTACAGCACAAACGATCTCGTGACCCGGGTGATAGCGCAGAGATGATGCAGGCGCGGCGCGCGTTTCTCGATGCCGGACATTATCAGCCGCTGCGCGACGCCGTGAGTGCGAAGCTACATGCCATTACGCCTGAACATCTGTTAGATATTGGCTGTGGGGAAGGGTACTACACCCACGCTTTTGCCGCCGAGGCGAAGGCAACATGGGGGCTGGACGTGTCGAAAACCGCCATTCGCTACGGCGCAAAGCGCTATTCGCAGGTGGATTTCTGCGTTGCCTCCAGCCAGCGTTTGCCGTTTGCTGATGCCAGCATGGACGCCGTCGTGCGGATCTACGCACCGTGTAATCCGCAAGAGTTGAAACGCGTGGTGAAACCGGGCGGTTGGGTGATAACCGTTACGCCGGGGCCGCGTCATCTGGTTGAGCTGAAAGGGCTTATCTATAGCGAAGTGCAGCTGCATGCGCCGCATTCCGAAGTGCTGGACGGGTTTAGCCTGCAAAGCCACGATGCGTTAGCCTATCCGATGCAGTTGACCGGTCAGGAAGCGGTGACGTTATTGCAGATGACGCCGTTTGCGTGGCGGGCGAAGCCGGAGGTATGGGAGACGTTAGCGCAGCAGGCGCAGTTTGCTTGCCAGACGGATTTCGCGATTCACGCCTGGCAAAGAGATGCCGATTAACCCATATAGTGGGCGTAGAGGATTTGTGCGCCAATAGCGATAAGCACGATCCCGCCCAGAATTTCAGCCCGTTTGCCGAGCAGCGGGCCGATAAAGCGACCGACCATCATGCCAAGAGTGGACATTACAAAAGTGGCGCAGCCGATGGCAAATGCGGTGGCGAGAATATTAACCTGCAGGAAGGCCAGGCCAACGCCCACGGCCATCGCATCCAGGCTGGTGGCAATTGCGGTGGTGACCAGCAGCCAGAAGCCGTGACGACGCGGCGTTTCTGCTGCTTCATCATCATCCGTACCGCGGATCCCTTCCAGTACCATACGCCCACCGAGGAACACCAGCAGGACGAAGGCTACCCAGTGGCTCCACTCCATGACGAACTGGCTTGCCAGCATACCAAGACCCCAGCCGATAAGCGGGGTAAGCATCTCAATAACGCCAAAAATCAGGCCAGTACGCAGGGCTTCGGAGAATTTCGGTTTGTGCAGCGTCGCGCCTTTACCAATCGATGCAGCGAAGGCATCCATTGACATACCAAGGGCGAGAAGGATAGTGGCGGTTAAGTTCATGCGAAGGTCCAGACCGGGAAGTTTCCATACGACACATTCCTGCCCCCAGTAATCAGCAGTAATGCGTCTATGGTCTCGCTTGATTACGATGTAATCCGTACGCACCACGTTTTTCAACGAGTATGTTGACACGTACATTTCCATTTGATGGAAATTAGCTACTCCCCAACGACGGGCGCAACCTTAACATATTTTTAGAATATAAAACAACTCTATGACTTGCTTATTTAATCGTTTAATGATAACGATTTTCATTTAGATTTATTGCGTAATCAGAAGGTTAACAAATATGAAGGGTATGTGCGGAATAAACATAGCCAACGCTATAACTTAACTGCCTGAAAATAGCACAGATATAGCGATGGCTATATTTTAAATCATTGAGAATTAACAAGAAGTTTGTAGATCTTCTCCAGGTCATCAATATTCTTAACGCGGACAAGAAGACGACGCTGTTCTAATTGCATCACCAGTACACCATCTTCCGATAAATTCATTTTTTGAATTCGGCTGTATTTAATCCAGGCATTTGCGAAGAAGAAACCTTCCGATTTAAAGATAATTTTCGGACTGCGGATCCAGAATAGATAAAAACCGGTCAGCGCGAGTGCACATAATAACCATGTGGTAATTAATGCGCCGTGGCTGGTCACATTGTTGTACACCAGGATAACGATCAGCACGACGAAGATAACGCTATCAACGCGGCCGGGGCGCAAGAGCGGGACGGATAGCAGGGTGGTGCCATGACGGCGGGGCATGATGAACTGGTCGTAGATGGCAAATGCCAGCATTGCCACGATAAAGAGAACCAGTACCAAATCCGTTAATGTCATTCAGCCTCCAGATAAAAAAAAACCGGGGGCAGGGGCCCCCGGCATACTACTAATATTACAGACCCAGCAGGCCGACAGCGTAACCTGCGATACCAATGACGAAGAAGCCAATGATGATCCACAGGGCGTTAACTTTCTTACGCAGCAGCCACATACAGGCGAAGGTCAGCAGCAGAGGTACCAGGCCCGGCATCAGCTGGTCGAGGATTGTCTGCACGGTGGTCACACGAGTCTGGCCATCCTGACCGGTGATGGTCGAAACCACCAACGGGATGTTCACGTGCGTCCACTTGTTAACCAATGCCCCCATGACAAACAGGCCGAGGATAGACGCCCCCTCAGTCAGTTTCTGCAGGAAGCCGCCGCCCATATCCTTAACGATATCGATCCCTTTCTGGTAGCCGTAAGCGACGCCGTAGTAACGGGTCAGCAGACGTACTGCGTTGAAGAGGATGAAGAACAGCAGTGGCCCAAGCAGGCTGCCGCTCATCGCGATACCGGCACCCAGTGCCGCGAATACCGGACGTACGGTACCCCAGAAGATTGGGTCGCCCACGCCTGCCAGCGGCCCCATCAGACCTACTTTGATGCCGTTGATGGCACCATCGTCGATCTCAGCGCCGTTTGCACGCTGCTCTTCCATCGCCAGCGTTACGCCGAGTACCGGTGCCGCTACGTATGGGTGGGTGTTAAAGAATTCCAGGTGACGCTTAATTGCTTGTTTACGCGCATCGTTATTCTCCGGGTACAGGCGACGAATCGCTGGAACCATAGAGAAGCAGAAGCCCAGCGCCTGCATACGTTCGAAGTTCCATGAACCCTGGAACAGGTTAGAACGAATGAACACGCCACGAATATCACCCGGTGTGAGTTTTTTCTCGGTGGTGGTAGTTTTAGTCATATCAACCATTTCGCTCACCTGTTAGTCCAGTTCGTTATCAAGATCGTTATTACCAGCTGCCTGAACTGGCGCACCGGCTACGCGGTTATATTTCGGGCTCAGCTGAATGTAGAGGATGGCCATAACTGCACCAATCACACCCAGAGCAACCAGGTTGAAGTTAGTAAACGCCGCGGTAACGAAGCCGAGATAGAAGAACGGCATCAGGTAGCCTGCGCGCATCATGTTGATGACCATCGCATAACCTACTACCACAATCATACCACCGGCGATGTTCAGACCGCTGGTGACCACTTCTGGCAGGGCGTTCAACAGACCCTGAACTTCGCTGGTGCCTACGGATACCGCAACGATAACCGCTGGGATAGCGATACGCATTGCCTGCAGGAACAGGGAAGAGACGTGCAGCCACGAGATGGCCGTCAGGTTGCCGTTTTCAGCCGCTTTATCCGCCGCGTGCTGGAAAGCAACGGTGATAGTACGAACGATGATGGTCAGAACCTGGCCTGCTGCTGCCAGAGGAATCGCCAGAGCGATACCTGCACCAATGCTTTGGTGACCGGCAATAACCAGAACGGTAGAAATAATTGAGGCCAGTGCGGCATCCGGTGCTACTGCTGCACCGATGTTCATCCAGCCCAGCGCGATCATTTCAAGGGTACCACCGATGATAATACCGGTTTTCATGTCCCCGAGAACGGCACCGATCAGCGTACAGGCCACCAATGGACGGTGGAACTGAAATTCATCAAGTACCGACTCCATACCCGCGATACATGCGACGATGAACACCAGCACAATCTGAAGAGTGGTAATCTCCATTGTACTTCTCCTATTGCTTATACAGACTTAAGTGTGAAGGCTAAAAAACGTTGCCCAAGCGGTTATTTATCCGCTTTGGCAATCAGATCCATCATTTTCAGTTTCTGATCGGTGGAGACCTTACGGGCTTCCAGCTCAATACCGCGTGCGTTCAGTTTCTTGAAGGCTTCGATATCTTTTTCATCAACGGAAATTGCGTTGTTGACCTGGGTTTTGCCCTGACGGAATGCCATGCCACCAATGTTTACGCTGGTCAGTTTCACGCCGCCTTCGACGATACGTTCAACGTCGGTTGGGTTAGTGAACAGCAGCATCACACGATCGCCCGCATATTTCGGGTTGTTGTAAACGCGGATCATTTTGGCGACATCGACAACGTGTGCCGTTACGCCTGGAGGAGCAACCTGAGTCAGCAGGGTTTTACGCACGGTATCGGCAGCAACTTCATCGCTGACCACAATGATGCGGGTGACGTTGGTCTCTTTGGTCCAACGGGTCGCAACCTGGCCGTGAATCAGACGGTCATCGATACGCGCCAGACCGATGGTCATGTAGTCGTTCGGGCCCATTGGTTTTGCCGGAGCGGCAGCTTTCGGTGCAGCAGGAGCAGCAACCGGAGCCGCTTTTTCGACGGGTTTGGCTTTCAGCGCTTTCACGCCTTCGCTACCGGTTTCCACCGCCAGCGCCACCAGCTCATCAAAGCTTGGGTTATCGTCACGCGCCATGAAGGTTTCGACCAGCATCGGTACGTTGACGCCCGCGATCACTTCATAGTTTTCTTTATCGACAACAATGCGGCTTGCCGCGTTGAATGGGCTACCGCCCCAGGTGTCAACAAGGAACAACACGCCTTTACTGGTATCAAGCTTCGCCAGCTGCGCGTTGTATTTTTCGATTAACGTGTCTGCATTCTCGCCAGGCACGAAGTCGATCCAGCCAACATTGTCCTGCTCGCCCAACAGCATTTCTGCCGTTTTCAGCAGTTGTTCTGCTGCCCAACCATGTGTGCCTATTACAATAGCAATCGTCACTTGCTACCTCCTTTATTATCGTGTGTATCAGTAGGGCTGATACATTCTCTTGAGTCGAAACGGTAACCGAATCGATTCAGACAAGGGTTAGAGACAAAAAAATAAATAACTACCGAGAATTATTTTAGACAGTGAAAGAATAATTAATGTGATGAAGATCCGTAATTTAGTTAAAGGACCGCAATTATTTTGTGGTGCAAAAAATTACCTTACATTTTGCAAAGACTCGTAAATCTCTGCCAAAATGTCATTTGTTTTTGCTATGTTAATGCTTCGTTTAATCACACAGGAGTATAGGGCATCAGCCCGTAGTATGGATCGTCACCGACGCCTTTTCGCACTCGTTCGCTTTTGCGACGCATCTCCCGGCCTTTTGCGCCACGCTTTTCTATCGTCTGGTATCGTCTCGCTTAAACATGACATAGCGATGACTCGTCTCGTCTCTCGTTGGAGTGGTTTATGGAATTGCTAATGGACCCGTCAATCTGGGCCGGATTATTGACGCTTGTCGTTCTGGAAATCGTTCTCGGTATTGATAACCTGGTGTTTATCGCTATCCTTGCCGATAAACTACCACCAAAACAACGAGATAAAGCGCGACTGATCGGCCTGTCGCTGGCGCTGGTTATGCGTCTGGGACTGCTTTCCGTGATCTCGTGGATGGTAACGCTGACCGCGCCGCTGTTCAGCGTGTGGGGGCAAACCTTCTCCGGACGAGACCTGATTATGCTGGTCGGGGGTCTATTCCTGTTGTTTAAAGCGACGACCGAGCTGCACGAACGGCTGGAAAACCGCCAGCACGATTCCGGGCACGGTAAAGGTTATTCCAGCTTCTGGGTGGTGGTGGCGCAAATTGTTGTGCTGGATGCCGTCTTCTCGCTGGATGCGGTGATCACGGCGGTCGGGATGGTGAACCATCTGCCGGTCATGATGGCGGCGGTAGTGATTGCCATGGGTGTGATGCTGCTGGCCTCGAAGCCGCTGACGAACTTCGTCAATCAGCATCCAACGGTGGTGGTACTGTGTTTGAGCTTCCTGCTGATGATCGGCCTGAGCCTGGTTGCAGAAGGCTTTGGTTTCCACATTCCGAAAGGTTATCTGTACGCGGCGATTGGCTTCTCGATAATTATCGAACTGTTCAACCAGATTGCCCGTCGTAACTTTATTCGCCACCAGTCGACGCTGCCGCTGCGTGCGCGCACGGCGGATGCGATTCTGCGCCTGATGGGTAACCGCAAGCAGGTGAACGCGGCGCACGACGAAGGCCATCAGTCGGCTATGCCGGTGCCGGAAGGGGCGTTCGTGGAAGAAGAACGCTATATGATCAACGGCGTCCTGACACTGGCCTCACGTTCCCTGCGCAGTATTATGACCCCGCGTGGGGAAATCAGTTGGGTGGATGCGGACCTGAGTACGGAAGAGATCCGCCAGCAGTTGCTGTCGTCACCGCACAGCCTGTTCCCGGTGTGTCGGGGCGAGCTGGATGAAATCGTTGGTATCGTGCGTGCTAAAGAGCTGCTGGTGGCGCTGGAAGCCGGTGAAGACGTGCTGGCGATAGCCTCCGCCAACCCGGCGATTATCGTGCCGGATACGCTCGACCCGATCAACCTGTTGGGCGTGCTGCGTCGGGCGCGCGGTAGCTTCGTTATCGTCACCAACGAGTTTGGTGTGGTGCAGGGTCTGGTGACGCCGCTGGACGTGCTGGAAGCGATTGCCGGTGAGTTCCCGGATGCCGATGAAACCCCGGAAATCGTCGCCGATGGTGACGGTTGGTTAGTGAAGGGGACGACGGACCTGCATGCGTTCCAGCATACGCTGGGCCTGGATAATCTGGTGGATGATGATATCGCCACCGTGGCCGGTCTGGTGATTGCTGTTAATGGGCAGATCCCACACGTTGGTGACGTGATTGAACTGCCGTCGCTGCACATCACGATTACTGCGGCCAATAACTATCGCGTCGATCAGATTCGCGTGGTGAAGCTGGCTTCACCGCACGACGAAGACGAATAAGATAACTGACTAACCCCGGCGGCGCTCCGCTTGGCCGGGCTACAGTGATGGTTGATCCCGTAGCCCGGACGAGGCGCACAAGCGCCGACTCCGGGGAACTCCCGGGGTCACTTCTTTCGACCGGACGACGATATCTGCGAATTCAATTTTTATGCTTCTTCAGCCACTGCGGAAACTCCTCCAGCGGCATCGGCTGAGCATAAAGATATCCCTGCAAAAAATGCACGCCGTGCTGCTGCAAATAGAGCGCCTCTTCCTGCGTCTCAACTCCCTCCGCGACCAGCTCAACGTTCAGCCGCTGTCCCAGCGCAATAATAATATCCGTCACCGTGGAGTTCACGGCATCGGTGCCAATTGCGCCGGTAAAGGCCTTGTCGATTTTCAGCACGTCCGGATGTAGCATCTCAAGCCAGGAGAGCGAGCTGTTGCCGGTGCCAAAATCATCTATCGCCAGCTTAATTTGATGGTTACCAAGCTCGCTGCGCAGTTGATAGTTCACATCGTTCAGCGCGTCGCGCTCGGTCAGTTCGACCGTAAGCTGCTGTAGCGGCTTGCGGCTGAACCAGAGTTGCTTTAAATCTTTCAGCAGCTGGCCGTTTTTAAAGTGCGGGGCGGCGACGTTGATGCCAATCTGGAAATCACGTTCCTGAGGAAACAGATGCAGCCGCTGCGCCGTTTCACCGATGACGTAGCGGGTCAGCGGAATAATCAGGTTCTGTGTTTCAGCAATCGGAATAAACACATCTGGCGCAACCCAGCCTACGCGTGGGTTGTTCCAGCGCAGTAGGATCTCTGCGCCGATGCAGCGCTGCGTCCGCGCGTCCATCTGTGGTTGGCAGTAAAGGGCAAACTCCTTGCCGGCGATGCCCATATTAATTTCGCGTGAAAAGCTGAGCCGCCCGGCGGTGGCAAGCCAGGCAATCCACGTAAACAGAATGCTCATGATGGCGGCTAGCGGCAAATCGGTGACCAGATTATTCAGTGCGAGATGAGCAGGACCGGGGCTGAGCGCCGCAACGCTAAACGGAAAGTCCGTCGACGAACGGATGAAAACGCGGTTACCGTCATCATCCATCTCCCCGGTAATGCCAATATTGTGCTGATAGTGGCGTTCACCAACGTTCAGGCTGATATGGGTGATGAGCGGCGGGGTGGGTTCGAGAATAATATTGCTGAGTAAATCGATGTTAATGGAGACCATCACGCCGTCTTTACCGTCAGCCGATGCGGGAAACCACTGAACCAGAATCGGGGTACCGACCAGCAGCGAATGATCGGTGCCCAGCAGTAGCAGCGGCGCGGTATTGGGCAGCTGCGGTTGCAGCGTGTTGACCGCGATGTTGCGCGAACCGAGTGCGCTGGAGCAGTAGAGTTTCCCCCCTTTCACCAACGCAATAGAGCGCACGGTTTGCAGCATCACCGCCAGCTTGCGCAACGGCAGATGAATGGCTTCACAGGGCTGACCGACCAGGGCAAGCATGGCGGTACGTTGGGTTTTCAGCGGCTGGAGGATTCTATCGAGACGATCGACCGAGTGGGCGGTGAGGGTATTTATCTGTTTCTGATTTATGCTGCGCTGCGAAATAAATCGTATCCCTAAGGTCAGCGCAAAAGCACACACCGCGACGATCGCACAGACGGCGATTCGCTTGCGTAGATACTTTCTGATAATCCATTGTGCTGATTGCATTTCCGCTGCTCGGCGCGCATAGAGTGGTAATGAAAATAGCAGTGACGACAGAGCAAGTGAAGCAGGTCGAGAAAATAGTGGAGTTAAATCACCCACCTGAATTAGGGGTGGGTGATTAGGCGTATTAGTCGCACTGAACCTTGATGGCCAGACCGCCGCGCGAGGTTTCGCGATATTTGGCGTTCATGTCTTTACCGGTTTCGTACATGGTCTCAATGACCTTATCGAGGGAAACGCGCGGCTCGCTGGTACGACGCATCGCCATACGTGCGGCGTTAATCGCCTTGACCGACGCAATGGCGTTACGCTCGATGCACGGCACCTGAACCTGACCGGCAACCGGGTCGCAGGTCAGACCGAGGTTATGTTCCATACCGATTTCCGCCGCGACGCATACCTGTTCCGGGCTGGCACCCAGCAGTTCAGCCAGACCGGCCGCCGCCATTGAGCAAGCTACGCCCACTTCACCCTGGCAGCCCACTTCGGCACCGGAGATAGAGGCATTCATCTTGTACAGCGCACCAATGGCGCCGGAGGCCAGGAAGTAGCGAATGTAGATATCCGGGCTGACGGACTCGATAAAGTGATCGTAATAGGCCAGTACCGCTGGAACGATACCGCAGGCGCCGTTCGTTGGTGCGGTAACCACGCGACCACCGGCGGCGTTCTCTTCGTTCACCGCCAGCGCAAACATGTTCACCCAGTCAATAACGTTCATCGGATCGCTGGAGAGCTTGTCGCTGGAAACCAGCATACGACGCAGTGCGGAAGCACGACGCGGTACGCGCAGCGGCCCCGGCAGCACGCCTTCGGTGTTCATGCCGCGGTCAATACAGGCGCGCATAGTCTGCCAGACGTTCTCGAAGTACTCTTCAATCTCTTTCTTGCTGTGCAGCGCCAGCTCGTTCTGCATCACCATGCCTGAAAGCGACAGGCCGGTCTCTTTGCAGTAGTTGAGCATTTCGGTGGCTGAAGCGAACGGGTAAGGGACCTGTACTTCGCCGCTGTCCGCTTTGCCAAAATGCTCTTCGTCGACGATAAAGCCGCCGCCGATAGAGTAGTAGGTTTTACTGTAGAGTTGCGTTTCGCCTGCCCAGGCGGTTATCTGCATGCCGTTTTCGTGCAGCGGCAGATTACCGTTGTGGAAACGCATGCCGCTTTCGGCTGGGAAATCGACTTCGACGCGGCCAAGCGCCAGCAGCAGACGGCCGCGTGCTTCCACGTCACGAATAAATGCCGGGATGGCATCAATATCGACGGTATCCGGCTGGTTACCCGCCAGACCCATAATAATCGCGATATCGGTATGGTGGCCCTTACCGGTGAGGGACAGTGAACCGTAGACGTCAACGGCAACGCGCGTCACGTCATCAATCAGTCCCTTTTCGACCAGGTCATCGACGAACTGTTTGCCAGCCTTCATCGGCCCTACAGTATGGGAAGATGAGGGACCAATCCCCACCTTAAACATGTCGAATATACTAATCACTTTAACACTCCTGACAGGGTTGCCACGTTGTTGCGGCAACGATGTAATAACTGCGCATAGTGTATGAGGGAACCTGAAATCCAGCTTAACTATTCACATGAATTTAATTAATGCGTAGCGTTGATTTTACTAATGCTGAACCCCTGGTTATCAAGGTAAGTATAGTCAGGGTTTCAGGCCGACCTGTAGCGCCAGCTCACGAATAATACCGGCGGTCATGCCCCAGACAAAATAGTGCTGATACCAGGAGAGCCAGACGCGATGCGCGTTGCCGCGGCGATGAATATCTAGCGGGTGATAACGCCCCAGACGCAGGGCTTCGGCAAGCGGCATTTCAAACACCGATGCCACCTCATCTTCACTGGCGTGATAGTGCAGATCCGGTGGGATAACGCCGAGCACCGGCGTGACCTGAAAGCCGGTCACGCTGTCGACCGGCGGCAGAACACCGATAATATCCACACACTCCGGAGGAATGGCGACCTCTTCCTGCGCCTCACGCAGCGCCGCGGCAATCAGCGATGCGTCGCTGCTGTCTACCGCGCCGCCGGGAAAGGCGACCTGACCGGGATGTTTGCGCAAGCGCGCGGAACGCTGCGTCAGCAGCAGCCCAGGTTCAGGACGGCGCACGATGGGAATCAATACCGCGGCCTGTCGGGCGTTTAACGCCGTACGCGTCGCCTGCGGACGAAGCAGCTGAAAGCGGGAGAGAAAGTCATCCAGGTTCAGCGCGCGCTCTTGCATGGTCAGGACTCCAGTTGTTGTAGGATTCTATTCACTTTATCAAATGTTTCCTGATATTCCGCATCTTCGTCGCTGTCGGCCACCAGGCCACCGCCCGCCGAGCAGTAAAGCGTGCCGTCTGTCGCCGTGACAGTACGAATGGTAATGCTGGTGTCCATATTGCCGCAGGCGCTGAGATAGCCGATGCTGCCGCACCACGCGTTGCGGCGATGGGGCTCCAGCTCATCGATAATCTCCATCGCCCGCACCTTCGGTGCGCCGGTAATGGAGCCGCCGGGAAACGCTGCGCGCAGCAAATCGGTCGCGTGTAGCGTTGGCGGCAACTGTGCGGTGATGGTGCTGACCAGATGATGCACCGCCGGAAACGGCTCAACGACAAACAGCTCCGGCACCCGTACGCTGCCCGGCACCGCGACGCGACCAATGTCGTTGCGCATCAGGTCGACAATCATAAGATTTTCTGCACGATCCTTCGGTGAATTCGCTAGCCGCTGTGCCTGTTCGGCATCCGCCTGCGGGGAATCGAGGCGCGGCAGGGTGCCTTTAATCGGGCGGGTCTGAATCTGCCCCTGCTCGAGCTGGATAAAACGCTCTGGAGAGAGGCTCAGAATGGCGCTGTCTTCAAATCGTAGAAACGCGCTGAACGGCGCCCGGTTGGCGTGGTTCAGCCGCACAAATGCCGCCCATTCATCGCCCTCGTAGCACGCCTGAAAGCGCTGGGCGAGGTTAACCTGGTAGCAGTCACCGCTTTGCAGGTAGGCCTGCACCTGGCGGAATTTTTCGCCATACTGCGCGCGGTTCATATTGGACTGCCAGCCAGAGGTCAGGGCGAATGACGACGTTGCCGGGCTGGTTTGTTCCCGCAGCCAGCGCAGGCGGGCGTCAATATCGCCGTGGCACAGCAGGGTAACGACCTGACGCTGATGGTCAACGATCAGTGCCCAGTCATAAATGCCCACCGCCATGTCCGGGATGCTGATATCTTGCTGCGCCTGCTCGGGAAGCGTCTCGAAGCGGCGGCCTAAATCATAACCAAAGAGCCCAACGGCGCCGCCGGTAAAGGGTAAATCGGCCAGCGGCTTGTCGTTGATGTTCAGCCGATCAATCGCCTGCTGTAACAGCGCTAAGGGATCGTCATGGGAGACTACGGCAGTGCCGTCATGACTCACGGTAGTGACGTCGCCGCGTGTCACCAGCGTCTGGCGAGGGTCGGCGACCACGATATCGTAGCGGCTGTGCGGATGGTCTGCGTAGCCGGAGTGTAGCATCATCGCCCATGGCGAGGCGTTTAACGGGGCAAAGTAGTGTTCTGCGGCATCCTGTCGCCAGGGAAGCGTCGTCATTGAAGGGGGTAACATTGTTTCTCTGTCCAGCCTTGTTGCACTGCCTCTGGCGAATGTTCGGGCAGCATGAAATAATAAGCGCCCACAATGTAGCAGGAGTCAATGATGTTTGCAGGATTACCTTCATTAAGCCATGAACAGCAGCAGAAAGCCGTCGAGCGTATTCAGGAACTGATGTCGCAGGGGATGGCAAGCGGTCAGGCGATCGCGCTGGTGGCTGAAGAGCTGCGTGCTACCCACACCGGCGAACGTATTGTCGCTCGCTTTGAGGATGAAGACGAAGACGAATAACGTCATGTTCATCCGTTCAATACCGCTGCTGCTGACGCTGATGGCAGCGCCCTTAACGGCAGCAGCGGAAAATGCATGTCGGCTCACCGACCCCAGCCTGACGCTACAAAGCTATACCGCCGATCCCCAACATCAACGCATCGCCATGTACTGGCAAAAAGCCAACGGTAAAGAGTACGGTTCGCTGCGCGCGCTGCTGTCCGAGATCAACGGCGACGGGCGCGTACGCATGGCGATGAATGGCGGCATCTACGATAAAGCCTACGCTCCCCTTGGGCTGTATATTGAAAACGGTCAGCAAAGGGTGGCGGTGAATCGCGCATCCGGCGGTGGGAACTTCTTTATCAAACCCGGCGGTGTTTTTTACCTTCGCGGCGATCGCGCGGGGATAGTTAGCCTCGACAGGCTGAAATCGACCAAAGGCATGGACTACGCGGTGCAGTCCGGCCCGATGCTGATTGAAAACGGGGTGATTAACTGGCGGCTGAAGCCGTCGGCAAGTTCGCGCAAGCTGCGCAACGGCGTAGGGATCACCGCGCAAGGCAAAGTCGTGTTTATGCTGAGCGAGCGGGAAACCAACTTCTATGATTTCGCCTGCTATGCGAAATCACGCCTCAACGTGCGGCAGATGCTCTATCTCGACGGCACCATTTCAAAGATGTACCAGCAGGGGAGCAGTGTCCCCTGGCAGTACCATCCTTTCGTTACCATGATTACCGTGGAAAAACGCTGAGTTCTGGGGGATTGGTAGGCCGGATGGCGCTTCGCTTATCCGGCCTACATGATGACTATCAGGCTCACCCCACGAACTCAGGCCGCAGCGCGGGATCGTCATACAGCGTCACATGCGCTACCCGCTCCCCACGCCAGAAGCTCAGTTGCGTACCGATAGCGGTATGATGCACGCTCACCTCCGTCAACGGTGACTGCTTCGCCAAATCCCACAGACAGACGAAACGCGCCTGCGGAAGATGGTTGCGCAACACCAGATAGCTCAAATCGCTGATGGCCGGGTTATCGGGCGCCAGCCCTTGCCACAGTTCACCGTCGCCCGATAGCCACAGGGCAAAAGTGTCGCCCTGATGCGTGAAGTGGCGCGGCTGACAGCCGTGCAGCGGCGTGACGGTCGCGTTGCGCATTTCGCGCAGCGGGCCGCTGAGCGAGAAGGGCTGTGGCTTGCCGCTCTGGTCCAGCGCATCGGCCGCCAGATGTAGCGTCCAGTCAAGCTGCTGGCGGTGCGGGTTTTCCACCGTCGACAGGTCGATCAGCACGTCATCCAGCCACAGCAGACGGCGGCGAAAACGCACGTCGCGCCAGGCCTCAACGTCCCACTCCACGCGGGTGTGGCTGTTCAACTGCGGTGGTGGTTTTCCCCAATCGGTTTCAGTATCCAGCCACAGGTACTCCTCGCCCATATGCCAGCCGAGCACGTCGGAGTTGGCGGGGGGCTGGTTGGTCTGATTGACCGTCAGCGTATTGTGGGTGGCGCTGTTTTTGTAATAGTCATAGTGCATCCTGGCCCCGTAACCGGTAGTGCCGAGGTCCGGCAGCAGCCAGCCATCGCGCTGCCACAGCATCAGGCTCTGGCGGTCGTAATGATCGTGCTCGCCGCCCCACGGACTGTGTTTAATCAGCACCGCCTGCTGTTGTTGCGGGCGTCGCCACAGTGTGATCCCGGCACCGGGCGCGTACAGCGACCGTTGCGGGATCAAATCCAGGTGAGTTTCCGGCAGCGACTGATGACGCCAGAGCAGCGTTTCGCGCTCGTCAGGCTCACCGGCGGTAAACTGCAGCACCGCAGCGTAGAGCGGATCGCGCCAGATAAACCAGGCAAATTCGTACAGATCCCGATGATGCAACTTCTCCTGCCCGGCGAGACAATCGTTGAGCCGGGGAAAGGTGCCATCCGGCAGCAGCAGCTCAAGCGGAAAGCGCAGCATCTGTGGGTACCATGGGCCATCAATCAGGCTCCAGCGGGTACCGTGCGCCATCTTCTCGAAGGCAAAGAACCCCTGTAGCGCGTAATAGTGATAATGGATGGAACCCTCAAACCACATCCCTTCCGCCAGCAGACCATGTTCAAGCTGCCAGCGCAGTCCGTAAGGCGCGTTGACGGCGAACTCCAGCAGGCTGTCGTCCTCCAGTACAAAACCGAGCACCCCCAGCGCGGCGCTGATTTTAACCTCGTGGTTGTGGATCTGCGGACTGCGGTGTTCGCATAAAAAGGTCGCCGCGCAGCGCAGCAGGTTGTCGCTGATATGCTGACGCTCGCCCGCCGTCAGGCTCTCGGCAATAAAGTCATAACCCAGCGCCATATCAAGAATGCAGTTGGCTTCGCACAGGGTCTGGGCGTTCATCTTGCCGGGACCATTGTGCGGAATATCGCCGTGCACCGCGTAGTCAGGGTAGACATCCGCATAGCCCATCAGCAGCGTACGCACTTTATCGCGGTACGCGGCGTTGCCGGTCAGCCGCCAGAGCAGGCCCAACTGCTGGCAGGCGCTGGCGTTACGGCCGTTCATTTCTCGCCACCAGGCACCGTCCCACGGTTCACCGCTGAATACCTCACCGTCCACCGGGCAAGCGTGGTGGTGAGGTGAGTCTGGCTGCCAGGTCAGCCGCACCCCATGGTGTGGGCAGAAATAGTAGAGATTCCAGCTGGCGATCCCGGTTTGCGGGATGCACACAGCGGCGTCAAGCATCGGTTGTGCATCCTTCACGAGCTGTTCAATCAGGCCCTGCTCGCCGACAGCACGCGCGGCGATCTCCGGCCATAGCCCAGAAAATTGTCTCATTTTTGGTTTTCCCTGACCTCTGAAGACGCGGTAAGCGGTGCAATGAGCGTGGTGATATCGTCGGGATATTTCGCCCGCAGCCAGCGCGCTTTCTCGCGGAACAGTGCGTCGTCAGGCCAGGCATGGGCAGCAGTGGCGATGTTGCGCAGCGCCTTCTTGTCATCCTTTTTGTCGAGGTCTTTCCATGGCCACGGCGTGTCGCTGTCGACAAATCCGGCGATGTACTGATAGCCCTTGCGCAGGCTGTGATCGTCGAGGGTAAAGTTCCAGATATCGACTCCGGCTTTTTCACCCAGACGACCCAGGCGGCTGTAGGCGTCGAGGTTAAAGTTGCTGTAGTGCCACGGGCGAGTGCGCTCCAGTTCAGCCATCTGGCGGCCTTCAACGTCAAACTGCCCGGCAATACGGCGAAGTTGGGTGACATACAGGCGCTTTTTGGCCTCTTCCGGCTTGCCGCTGAACAGCGCAAAGGTCGCCGCTTGCATATCGAAGTAGGTGCCGTGGTTGTTGTGCCAGTTCTCTTCTTCAAAGCCATTCTGGCTGGTGGTCATCCAGTGATAGAAATCGCCAAACCACTTTTTCAGCTCGGTCACGTCGGCATCGCTCAACTTACCGGATGCTTGCAGCAGGGCAATGGCATCCACCACGTCAACCAGCGCGCGGCTGTCGATAATGCCGATGCCGCGGCCGGTGTTGATCCCTGGAATGGCCTGAGCGTGCTGCAGATTTGGCGTCATGCGGGTTTCCGGGGCCAGGAACCAGCTTTTGAGTTGTTCGGCCGCTTTCTGTGCGTAGCGGTCGTCATGCGAGAAGTACCATGCCAGCGCCAGCGTGGAGACGTCGTTGCTCATTTTCACCAGACGATTTTTATCGGTGGCATCGCTGTTGGCGTCCGGGTTGGTTTGACCATCTTTGCGGATGTACGGCAGACCGTCTTTGGTCTCCGGGTTCGGCCACCAATAAGGCGGGAAGCTGTAGTAATCGTGTTTATTGCCGCTGGCGGCAACCAGCGTTTTATCCATCACCGAATAGAGCGGGTGTTTCAGCGCAGCGTCCGCTTTTTTTAGCAGTGCGTTTTCCGCCTGTAAAAACAGCGGGTCTTTGGCCGCAATCTGTTCACGGCTGAACGCCAGATCTTTGCCATCAAGCGTATAAGGCTCTGCCGCATACAATGAAGCGCTGAACCCAGAGCAGAGTAGCGCAATGCCTAATATTCCACGGCGATGTATTGAACTCATAGTGATAACCCTTCTGCAAATAGAGAAAAGATAACAAGAGAATTTTGCCTTTAGCGTATTTTAACAACACTAAAAGCAGGCGATTTAATTAAAAAATAATGCTTTCGTAAATAGGTTGGCGTGCAGTGTAAAAGACAAAGTGATTTTTTTTGTGATGCTCATCATGGTTATCGAGTTGAATAAAAAATGACGCTTTTATTGTAGCCTGGTTCACATTTTTAGCCGTTTTTCTTATTTTGTTGAGTTTATCAAAAAAATAAATAAAATGTTAATGCGTTGAATTTAAATAATAAAAAATTTATGTCACTTTTTGTGTCACTTCCATGTGTGATCTCGTTCAACTTTTCTGTTTCTGAAATACGATTTCTTTTTTGTGTGGTTGTATTGGAAAATATATTTCTATTTAATGTTCGGAAATAATTTTTTACGCATGTTGTATTCACCGCAAAATGTTAATCCAGATCACGGAAATGCATTTTGTGAGAATTTAATTATCTTTGTGCCCTACACAATAAAGGATATGCAATCATGTCTGCGAATAAATTACGTTCATTATTACTGCTTTCCGCTCTAGGACTGGGTATCGGGCAAAGCTACGCCGCCACCACCCTGAACGTCTGGATCCGTGCGAGCAACGACTCCAAAAATATCTACAAGCAAGAAGCCGAGAAGTTCGAAGAGAAGACTGGTATTAAGATTGAGTACTTCAATGCCACCACCGACTTCGAACAGCGGCTGGCGCGCGCCACGGCGGGTAATGCCTTACCGGATTTGATCTTCAACGATGCCGCTTCACTCGGTCAGTTTATTCAGCTTGGCATTGCCGACGAAATTGACCCGAAAGCCATCAGCGGTGGCGACCAGCTATACCAGACAGCCTGGAACAGTACCCGCTATATCGACGGCAAATACTACGGCGTGCCAACCTCAGCGCAAACCTTCGCGCTGTTTGTGCGCAAAGACTGGCGCGAGAAGCTGGGCCTGCCGCAGCCGAAAAGCTGGGATGATATCCAGAAATTAGCCAAAGCTTTCACCACTCAGGACCCGGACGGCAACGGTAAAAACGACACCTACGGCTTTATCGTGCCTGCCTCTACCACCCGCGGCTACGCAAGCTGGTTTATGAGCAGCTTTATCTGGCAGGCGGGCGGTGATTTCGTCAAAGAGAACGGTGGTAAATTCAGCGCCTCGCTCGATACCCCTGAAGTGGCTCAGGCGATGACCTTTATGCGCACCATGATGTGCGAAAAAGTGACCCAGCCGGGGGCGATTAACGCCACCACCGCCGACGTTATCCCATCGTTCCGTTCCGGTCAGAGCGGCATGTTCTTCAGCGGCCCTTACCACATTGCGCTGTTTGATAAAGACCCAGGCAAAGACAACTTCGACGTCGTGCCGGTGGTTGGGCCGAAAGGGGAGGCCACCCTCGCCGAAGGGACCACCGTCTTTATGATGAAGAGCAGCAAGCAGAAAGAGGCGGCGCAGAAATTTATCGAATTTATGATTTCACAAGAAGGCCAGGAGATCGGCATGGGTAAAGGCAGCCAGCATATTCCAGTGGTGCGTCTGCCGGTGAACAAAAACGTCGATGTCAAAGCGGTTTACCAGGACGCGCGCTGGGAAACCTTCGCCAGACTGTATAACGAGCAGGGCCGCTACGTGCCGCAAATTCCAAACTGGACGCCGGTGCGTCAGGTGGCAGCCGACGGCTTCAACCGTATTTTCGCCGATTGTAATAGCAATATCAGCGCTGAGCTGAAGTCCATCGACGTGAAGGTGAACGCCGAGCTGGAAAAACAAAACGTGCTGGCTAAGTGAGAGGGAGTAAGTAATGACGCTGCATGAGACGAAGTCCGCGCCGCTAAAGCAAGCCGCTTCGCCTGACGCGACCGGCTGGCTGACGGCAAAACGCAAGCGGGCGCTGATTCCGTGGCTGTTCCTGGCACCCGCGCTGATTATTTTTAGCTGGTTTAAGTTCATCCCGATGATTCAGGGGCTGGTGATGAGCTTTTACAAGGTCAACTTTAATCAGCCGGACGAGTGGGTCGGGTTCGATAACTTTACCCGCGCCTTTGCTGACGTAGAGCTGCACGCGGCGGTGGTGAATACGCTGCTGTACGTGGTGGTGACGATGTTCGCCGCCGCTATCCTGGCGTTCTTCCTCGCCATGTTGCTGGAAGGCCCGGCGCGCCATCTGCGCTTTATTCGTACCGCTATTTTCTTACCGGCGGTAACCAGTGCTGCGATCGTCGCCGAGATGTGGCGCATTCTGTTCAACCCAACGCCGAACGGCGTGGTGAACCACATTCTCAGCTGGTTTGGCGTGGCGGATCAGGGGTTCCTTGCCAGCTCCGATCAGGCGCTGGGGGTCATCATGCTGCTGCATATCTGGAAAGCGGTGCCCTACAACATGGTGATTTTTATCGCCGGTCTGGCGGGCATCAGCCGTGACCTGTACGACGCCTCGAACGTCGACGGCGCGAACTGGTGGAACCGTCTGCGCTACGTGACGCTGCCTGGGATGATCCCGGCGCTGTCAGTGGTGCTGATGCTCTCCTTTATCCGTGGCTTCCGCGTGTTTGCCGAGGTGTATGCCACCACTGGCGGTGGGCCATCTAATGCTACAGAAATGGTCATGACGCATATCTATAAGCTGGGCTTTGAACAGTTTGACTATGGCTACGCCTCGGCGGTGTCGTTCCTGCTGTTCACCTTCACCGTTATCTTAACCATTTGTCATTTGACGCTGAAAAAACGTATCGCACGTTACTAAGGAGCCGTGATGTTGAGTAAACGTTGGGATACCGTTGGGCGCTGGTGCATCTACGCGCTGCTGCTGATTGTCTTCGTCGGGCCGTTCTGGGGCATTGTGGCTACCGCCTTTAGCGGTGCGCCGGTCAAACCAGGCGAGCTGCTGGCATGGCCGAATCAGTTCTCGTTTGAAAACTTCATCTTCGCGTGGATGGATATCGGCGTCTGGCAGTATCTGCTGAACTCCATTCTGGTGGTGTTCTTCGGCACCATCCTGCAGGTGTCGGTCAGCGCGCTGGCGGCCTATGCCCTGGCTCGTAAGAAGTTTCGCGGCGTCGCGCTGGTCAGCCTGGTGATTTTATCCACCATGATGCTGCCGGAAGAAGTTATCGCCATTCCGCTGTACATGATAATCAACTGGCGGCTGCCGTTTATCGATGCGTCGCTGTACAACAGCTACCTCGGGATGATTTTGCCGGTGGTGGGCTGGGCGTTCTCCATCTTCGTGCTGACCGAGTTTATGTCGGCTATTCCGAAAGAGCTGGAAGAAGCGGCGCGTATCGACGGCGCGAATGAGTGGCAGATCTTCTTCCACGTTATTCTGCCGCTGGTGAAGCCGGCGCTGGGTACGGTAGTGACCTTCGGCTTCATTATGATTTGGGACCAGTACCTGCTGCCGCTGATTGTAGTGAACCAGGACAGCCTGAACACTATTCCAGTGATCCTCGGCACGCTGCGTACCGATGAAAGCATCACGCCGAACATTTTTATCGCCATTACGCTACTGGCGATGCTGCCAAGCATCATCGTCTATCTGGGTCTGCAAAAACATTTCAACCGCGGGATCATGTCCGGCGCGGTCAAAGGATAAGGGGTTACCGATGGGATCTGTTGTATTAAATAGCGTGCGCAAATCATACGGTGATGCTCACGTCATTAAAGATGTGTCGCTGACTATCCCTGACGGCGAGTTCTGCGTGCTGGTAGGGCCGAGCGGCTGCGGAAAATCGACGCTGCTGCGGATGATTGCCGGGCTGGAGGAGATTTCCGCTGGGGAAGTGCATATCAACGAACGTGATGTCACCGAGGTTGAACCGAAGCTGCGCGATATCGCGATGGTGTTCCAGAGCTATGCGCTCTATCCGCAGATGACCGTGCGTGAAAACATGGGCTTTGCGCTGAAGATGGCGCGTCTGCCGAAGAGTGAAATTAACCAAAAGGTGGACGAAGCCGCGGCGCTACTGGGGCTGGAACCGCTGCTGGAGCGTCTGCCAAAAGATCTCTCCGGCGGCCAGCGTCAGCGTGTGGCGATGGGGCGCGCCATCGTACGTAAGCCGCAGGTGTTCCTGTTCGATGAACCGCTGTCGAACCTCGACGCCAAGCTGCGTACTCAGGTGCGCGGTGAAATTCGCGAGCTGCACCGTCGCCTGAAAACCACGTCGGTGTACGTCACCCACGATCAGATTGAAGCGATGACCATGGGACAGATGATCGTGGTACTGCGTGATGGGCGTATTGAGCAAGCGGGCACGCCGCTGGAGCTGTACGACCAGCCGGCCAACCTGTTCGTTGCCGGGTTTATCGGCTCGCCGGAAATTAACCAGTTGAAGGGGGAAGTGGTGCTCAGCGGGAATAGCACCAGCCTGCGCCTGAAAGATGGATCGCTGCTGGCGCTGCCGGTAGGTTTACAGGTGACCGACGGCCAGCAGGTGGTGTACGCCATTCGCCCGGAACAGGTCAACGTGGTGCACGAAGCCCGCGACGATGCGCTGGCGGCGAAGGTCACGGCGGTGGAGAACACCGGTTCGGATATGCAGCTGTTCTGCGATACCGGCGGTGGGGCGTTTACCTCGGTGTTTAAGCAACGTCTGGCGGTGAAAGAGGGTGACACTATCTGGCTGCAGCCGAAACTCTCCGGCGTGCATCTGTTCGATGCGCAAAGCGGTCTGCGCATAGCGTGCCTGGAGGGTCAATAAGGTGGCGATGAAGCTGTACACCCTTGATGAAACCTGTCTGGAAAATGCCCGCGCGGGCCTGAAACAGCCGTTCTCGCCGCTGCAGCTGGCCCTGAGCAAGCTGGTGGCTGAGGCGGATATGCTTAAGCGCGAACCGCCGGAAAGCGTGGTGCATAAAAAGCTGCGCCCGGCGAGCGGCGACGCGCATGATTACTACAGTCTGGGCACCTACTGGTGGCCAAACCCACGGCGGCCCAACGGGCTGCCCTACATTCGCCGCGACGGGCATATCAACCCGCAGTGCGAAAATAACGATACCGATACCTCGCGCATTATCCGCATGTGCGAGCGCTGCCTGACCCTGGGGCTGGCGTGGTACTTCACCGGCCAGCGCCAGTACGCGCAGGCGGCAGCGGTGCAGATCCGCTGCTGGTTCCTCGACGGCGACACGCGCATGAACCCGCATCTGAACTACGGCCAGGCAATCCCCGGCGTGGTTTCCGGGCGCGGAACCGGGCTTATTGACACTCGCCTGCTGTGGATGGTGGTCGATACTATCGGGCTGATTAACGCCGCCAGCGTGCTGGATACCGACGATATCATCGGCCTGCACCAGTGGTTCCGCGATTTTAACCACTGGATGTACTACAGCGATATCGGCCACTCCGAATACGTCTGGCACAATAACCACGGCACCTGGTACGACGCCCAGCGCGCAGTCAATGCGCTGTTTTACGGCGATAAAGGGCTGGTGGCGCGGATTATTGAGCAGGGGATCACCCAGCGCATGGCGGCGCAGATTGATCAGGACGGCAAGCAGACGATGGAGCTGGAGCGTACCATTCCGTTCCACTATTCGCTGTTCAATCTTGAGGCGCATTTGCTGCTCAATCGTTACGCTGAACACGTCGAGTTTGATCGCTGGAACCACATTCGCGACGGACGAGGAGTGAAGCAGGGGATTGATTACCTGGTGCCGTTTATCCGCGAACCGGATCTGTGGCCGTATAGCGATTTGCAGGGCATTGTCTGGGATAGCGCGCTGCGGGTGCTGCTGCAGACGCAGCGTGGGTATCCGAAGCAGTCACCGAGCTATCGTGACGTGCTGAAGTGCTTGCCGCAGGAGACGCTGCAGTTGAAAGAGCAGCTGATGTGGTGCCCGGGATTGTAGGCCTGATAAGCACAGCGCCATCAGGCATTAGGCGCACGTTGCCGGATGGCGGCGTGCCGCCTTATCCGGCCTACCGATACCGTGTCTCGCCGACCCCGGGAGGCACGGTATACCGATTTACACCGCGGCGATAATCTTAATCTCAACCTTATATTTCGGGTTCATCAGCTTCGCCTGCACGGTGCAGCGTACCGGCGCGTGACCGGCGACTACCCACGCATCCCACGCTTTGTTCATGGCGGCGAAATCGTCACCGTCCGGCAGGAAAATGGTGGCGTCGAGAATACGCGACTTATTGCTGCCCTGTTTTTCCAGCACCGCATCAATCTGCGCCAGCGTATTTGCTGTCTGCTCAAACGCATCGGCGTCCAGGTTTGCCGGTACGCCAGTGTAGTACAGCGTATTGTTATGAATAACGACATCAGACCAACGGGCTTCGGCATCAATACGTACAATTGTCATTTCATTTTCCTTTTAACATCACGTAAACGCGCTAAGACTGCCACATTGTTGACGCCGCGTCACGACTTCGGCTGGCATAAGCGGGGTTCGCCTGACATATACACGTCATACTTCAAGCTGCATGTGCGTTGGCTGCGTTCATTCACCCCAGTCACGTACTTATGTACGCTCCTGGGGATTCACTCTCTTGCCGCCTTCCTGCAACTCGAATTATTTAGTGTATAATCACTGGGAATTTTTCCAGGGGGTAACGTGACGGACGATTTTGCAGAAGATGGCCAGCTAGCGCAGGCGATAACCGGCTTTAAACCGCGTGAACCGCAGCGTCAGATGGCGCACGCCGTCGCGAAGGCGATTGATAACGGCCAGCCGCTGGTGGTAGAAGCGGGGACCGGGACCGGGAAAACCTACGCCTATCTGGCTCCTGCGCTACGTTCAGGTAAAAAAGCCATTATCTCTACCGGCTCGAAGGCATTGCAGGATCAGCTCTACAGCCGTGACCTGCCGACCGTCGCCACCGCACTCACGTTTACCGGCAAGCTGGCGCTGCTGAAAGGGCGCTCAAACTATCTTTGCCTCGAACGTCTAGAGCAGCAGGCGATGGCGGGCGGCGACCTGCCGGTGCAAACCCTCAGCGACGTTATTTTGCTGCGCAGCTGGGCTAACCAGACTGTGGATGGCGACATCAGCACCTGTGTTAGCGTGGCGGAAGATTCCCAGGCCTGGCCGCTGGTCACCAGCACCAACGATAACTGTCTGGGCAGCGACTGCCCGCAGTATCAGGACTGCTTTGTGGTGAAGGCGCGTAAAAAGGCGATGGATGCCGACGTGGTGGTGGTCAACCATCACCTGTTCCTTGCCGACATGGTGGTGAAAGAGAGCGGCTTTGGCGAGCTTATCCCCGAGGCCGACGTGATGATCTTCGATGAAGCCCATCAGCTGCCGGATATCGCCAGCCAGTACTTTGGTCAGTCGCTCTCCAGCCGCCAACTGCTGGATCTCGCCAAAGACGTGGTGATTGCCTATCGCACCGAACTGAAAGATACCCAGCAACTGCAAAAGTGTGCCGACCGTCTGGCGCAGGCCACCCAGGATTTCCGCCTGCAGGTGGGCGACCCTGGCTACCGTGGCAACCTGCGTGAACTGCTGGCAGAAACCGCCGTGCAGCGCTCGCTGCTGCTGCTCGATGATGCCCTTGAACTGTGCTACGACGTGGCAAAGCTGTCGCTTGGCCGCTCTGCCTTGCTCGATGCCGCTTTCGAACGCGCGACCCTGTATCGCGCTCGCTTAAAGCGCCTCAAAGAGATCAACAAGCCCGGCTACAGCTACTGGTATGAATGCAACTCGCGCCACTTTACGCTAGCGCTGACGCCGCTCACCGTGGCGGACAAATTCAAAGAGGTGATGGCGGCCAAACCGGGCAGCTGGATCTTTACCTCTGCGACGCTGTCGGTCAACGACGACCTACACCACTTTACCGAACGCCTCGGCATTGAAGCGGCAGAATCGCTGCTGCTGCCAAGCCCGTTTGACTATGCCACTCAGGCGCTGCTGTGCGTGCCGCGCAACCTGCCGTTGCCGAATCAGCCGGGGGCCGCGCGCCACCTGGCGGCGATGCTGAAACCGCTTATTGAGGCCAACGACGGGCGCTGTTTTATGCTCTGCACCTCACACGCCATGATGCGCGACCTCGCTGAACAGTTCCGCGCCACCATGACGCTACCGGTGTTGTTGCAGGGGGAGACCAGCAAAGGCCAGCTGCTTCAGCAGTTTGTTAGCGCCGGTAACGCTCTGTTGGTGGCGACCAGCAGCTTCTGGGAAGGGGTTGACGTGCGCGGCGATGCGCTGTCGCTGGTGATCATCGACAAACTGCCGTTCACCTCGCCGGACGACCCGTTGCTGAAAGCGCGTATGGAAGATTGCCGTCTGCGCGGCGGCGACCCGTTTGAAGAGGTACAGCTACCGGATGCGGTGATTACCCTCAAGCAGGGCGTTGGGCGACTGATTCGTGACGTTGACGATCGCGGAGTGCTGGTGATTTGCGACAACCGCCTGGTGATGCGTCCCTACGGCGCCACCTTCCTCGCCAGCCTGCCGCCGGCGCCGCGCACCCGTGATATTCGACGGGCGACGCGTTTCCTGGCGCTGTCATCGACGCGGTAATACAGAGCAAAGTGTGATAAGATGCGCGCCATTTTGTTGATCGAGAGCGCGACTAACCATGCGAATTCTGGCTATCGATACCGCCACGGAAGCCTGCTCGGCTGCTCTGTGGAATGATGGCAACACCTGTGCCCACTTCGAGCTTTGTCCTCGGGAACACACCCAACGTATCCTGCCTATCGTGCAGGATATCCTCACTCAAGGCGGCGTAAGCCTGACCGACCTCGATGCGCTGGCGTTCGGCCGTGGGCCGGGCAGCTTCACCGGCGTGCGTATCGGCATTGGTATTGCACAAGGGCTGGCGCTGGGCGCGGAACTGCCGATGATCGGCGTATCGACCCTCGTTACCATGGCGCAGGGCGCCTGGCGTAAGCAGGGTGCGACCCGCGTGCTGGCGGCTATCGACGCCCGTATGGGTGAAGTTTACTGGGCCGAATACCAGCGTGATGAAAACGGTATCTGGCACGGTGAAGAGAGCGAAGCGGTGCTGAAGCCGGAAGCGGTACAACAGCGTCTGGCGGAGTTAAGCGGTGAATGGGCGACGGTGGGCACCGGTTGGGCCGCGTGGCCTGATATGGCGCAGGGCGCGACCGCCACGCTGGTCGATGGCAACGTGACGTTACCGGAAGCTGAAGACATGCTGCCGATCGCCTGTGCCATGCTTGAGCAGGGCAAAACCGTCGCCGTGGATAAAGCGGAACCGGTTTATTTGCGTAACAATGTTGCGTGGAAGAAACTTCCTGGCCGTGAATGAATCTCAGTAGATAGAGATCGTAAAAATCAGGAGCAGCATCATGGCAGGTAAAAGTTTTCTCATTCGTGGAGCCGCCGTTGGGCTTATCGCCTTCGCGTTAAGTGGCTGCGTCAGCGTGCCGGATGCCATTCAGGGTAGTAGCCCAACGCCGCAACAGGATCTGGTACGGGTCATGGCGGCACCGCAGCTGTACGTAGGGCAGGAGGCTCGCTTTGGCGGGACCGTCGTTGGCATCGAAAACCAGCAGGGTAATACCCGTCTGGAAATCGCTACCGTCCCTCTGGACAGCGGTGCGCGCCCGATTCTGGGTGAAGCCTCGCGCGGGCGCATCTATGCCGAGGTGAACGGCTTCCTCGATCCGGTTGACTTCCGTGGTCAGCTCGTCACGGTGGTGGGGCCAATTGTTGGCGCGGTAGAAGGCAAAGTCGGCACCACCAAATATAACTTCCTGCAGATGAAGGTGACGGGTTACAAACGCTGGCATGTGGCTCAGCAGGTAGTTATGCCGCCGCAGCCTATTGATCCGTGGATGTTTGGTCCGCGCCCCTGGAATTACGGTTACGGCGGTTGGGGATGGTATAACAGCGGCCCCGCTGAAGTCCGGAACGTCGTAACTGAATAAGATCTGATGTAAAGCAGACAAAAAAGAAACAGCGGCTAGCCCGCTGTTTCTTCGTTGTAATGGATATAAAAAAAATAAAGAGTGACGCGCTTCGCAACCTTAATTCTGATTAATTCTTAAACTGGTACGCTGAGTTAATATAATGTTAATGAAAGTTTATCATTTGGGGTTGCGATGACGACGAATACGTATTTTAGAGGTGATGCTTTGAAAAAGGTTTGGCTCAACCGTTATCCTGCTGACGTCCCGGCAGAGATCAATCCTGACCGTTATCAATCCCTGGTGGAACTGTTCGAACACTCGGCAACGCGCTTTGCCGACCAGCCTGGCTTCGTCAACATGGGCGAAGTCATGACCTTCCGTAAGCTCGAAGAGCGCAGCCGCGCCTTTGCCGCTTATCTCCAGCACGGGCTGGGTCTCAAGCAGGGCGACCGCGTCGCGCTGATGATGCCTAACCTGCTGCAATACCCGGTCGCCCTGTTTGGTATTCTGCGTGCCGGGATGATCGTGGTGAACGTTAACCCGTTGTACACCCCGCGCGAGCTGGAACATCAGCTGAACGACAGTGGCGCGCAGGCGATTGTTATCGTCTCCAACTTTGCCCATACCCTGGAAAAAGTGGTCGACAAAACTTCGGTTAAACATGTGATCCTGACCCGCATGGGCGACCAGCTCTCCACGGCGAAAGGCACGCTGGTTAACTTCGTGGTCAAATACATCAAACGGCTGGTGCCTAAATATCACCTGCCAGATGCCATTTCGTTCCGCAGCGCGCTGCATAACGGCTACCGCCTGCAGTACGTGAAGCCGGAAGTGAAGGCCGACGATATCGCCTTCCTGCAGTACACCGGTGGTACTACCGGCGTGGCGAAAGGGGCGATGCTGACTCACCGCAACATGCTGGCGAACCTCGAGCAGGTGAAAGCGACCTATGGGCCGCTGCTGCACGAAGGCAAAGAAGTGGTTATTACCGCGCTGCCGCTGTACCACATTTTCGCGCTGACCATGAACTGTCTGCTGTTTATCGAGCTGGGCGGTAAAAATATTCTCATCACCAACCCGCGTGATATTCCGGGACTGGTGAAGGAGCTCGCGAAATACCCGTTCACCGCCATGACCGGGGTGAATACCCTGTTTAACGCGCTGCTGAACAATAAAGAGTTCCAGCAGCTGGACTTCTCAACCCTGCATCTCTCCGCAGGCGGTGGGATGCCGGTGAACCACGCGGTGGCAGAACGCTGGGTGAAGCTGACCGGGCAGTATCTACTGGAAGGTTACGGCCTGACCGAATGTGCGCCGCTGGTGAGCGTGAACCCGCACGATATCGACTACCACAGCGGCAGCATTGGCCTGCCGGTGCCGTCTACCGATGTGAAGCTGGTGGATGACGACGATAACGAAGTGCCCGCTGGCCAGCCAGGTGAACTGTGTGTGAAAGGCCCGCAGGTCATGGAAGGCTACTGGCAGCGTCCTGACGCTACCGACGAAATCATCAAAGACGGCTGGCTGCACACCGGCGATATTGCGGTGATGGACGAAGAGGGCTTCCTGCGCATCGTCGACCGTAAAAAAGATATGATTCTGGTCTCCGGCTTCAACGTTTATCCGAATGAAATTGAAGACGTGGTGATGCAGCACACCGGCGTGCTGGAAGTCGCCGCCGTCGGCGTACCGTCCGGCAACAGCGGCGAAGCGGTGAAGATTTTCGTGGTCAAGAAGGATGACAGCCTCACCGAAGAGGCGTTGATTACCTTCTGTCGCCGCCAGCTTACCGGCTATAAAGTGCCGAAACTGGTTGAATTCCGTAAGGAATTGCCGAAGTCAAACGTCGGTAAAATTTTAAGACGAGAATTACGTGACGAAGCCCGTGCCAAAGTGGACAATAAGGGATAAGTCACGAGTCATGATGCCAAACGCCAGCTCTGCTGGCGTTTTTTTTGGCGCTATCTAAGAGAGTACGATTTGAACTATCAGATGATCACCACCAACGATGAACTCAGCACCCTGTGCGATGCGGTTCGTCAGACCACCGCCGTGGCGCTGGACACCGAGTTTGTCCGCACCCGCACCTATTACCCGCAGCTGGGGCTGATTCAGCTTTTCGACGGCGAGCGTACGGCGCTGATTGATCCTCTGAATATTACCGACTGGTCGCCGCTGCAGGCGATTCTGCAAGATCGCAACATCACCAAGTTCCTGCACGCAGGTAGCGAAGATCTGGAAGTGTTCATGAACACCTTCGGTTCAATGCCGCAGCCGCTTATTGATACCCAGGTGCTGGCGGCGTTCTGCGGTCGCCCGATGTCCTGGGGCTTCGCACCAATGGTGGCGGAGTATTCCGGCGTTGAGCTTGATAAGAGTGAATCCCGCACCGACTGGCTGGCTCGCCCGCTGACCTCACGTCAGTGTGACTATGCCGCGGCGGACGTCTGGTATCTGCTGCCTATCGCCCACAAGCTGATGGCGGAAACCGAACAGGCCGGGCGACTGGAGTGGGCGCTCAATGAGTGTCAGCTGATGCAGCAGCGCCGTCAGGAAGTGACCGACCCAGCCGACGCCTGGCGCGATATCACCAACGCCTGGCAGCTGCGTACGCGCCAGCTGGCGTGCCTGCAGCTGCTGGCGGACTGGCGTTTGCGTAAAGCGCGTGAGCGTGATCTGGCAGTCAACTTTGTGGTGCGTGAAGAGCATCTGTGGAGCGTGGCGCGCTATATGCCGGGCAGCCTCGGTGAACTGGACAGTCTGGGGCTTTCCGGTAGTGAAATTCGCTTCCACGGCAAAACGCTGATTAGCCTTGTGGAAAAAGCGCAGGCGCTGCCGGATGACGCATTGCCGGAACCGCTGTTGAACCTAATGGATATGCCGGGCTACCGCAAAGCGTTTAAAGAGATTAAGGCGCTGGTGCAGGAAGTGGGGCAGGCGAATGACGTCAGTCCTGAAATGCTGGCATCCCGTCGTCAGATTAACCAGTTGCTGAACTGGCACTGGCAGCTGAAACCGCGCACCACGGCACCTGAGATGATCTCCGGCTGGCGCGGTGAGCTGCTCTCGGGTGCGCTGGACAAACTGCTGGCGGCGTACCCGCGTTAAGCCACGAGTATCCGAACATGTAGGCCGGATAAGGCAACGCCGCTATCCGGCAATGGTGCGCCGGGGCTGCCTGATGGCGCTGCGCTTATCAGGCCTACCCTGTTTGTCGCCATGGAAGCCTCAAATGGCGGGCACAAAAAAAGCGCTATCACTAGCGCCTTTTTTTTACACCACCGAAAGTCAGGATTTTGACTCTTCTGCTTCCGGCAGCGTGACGTTGAGTTCCAGAATCGAAATATCCCCGTCTTTTTGCTCTAACTGCACCGTGACCATTTCTGGGTCAATCTGCACGTACCTGCAAATCACTTCCAGAATATCCTTCCTTAACTGCGGCAGATAGTGCGGTTCTGCGTCACTGCGGCGGCGTTCCGCGACAATGATCTGCAGGCGTTCTTTAGCAATGTTGGCGGTATTCTTTTTCCGTGAGAGAAAAAAGTCGAGTAATGCCATGATTTATCCTCCGAACAGGCGTTTGAGGAAACCTTTCTTCTCTTCTTCAATGAAGCGGAAAGGACGTTCTTCTCCCAACAGACGATCGACGGTGTCGGCGTAGGCTTTGCCTGCGTCAGACACGGTATCCAGAATCACCGGCTCGCCCTGGTTAGAGGCGCGCAGCACTGACTGATCTTCTGGAATCACACCGACCAGTTTAATGCGCAGGATCTCCAGCACATCTTCCATGCTCAGCATATCGCCTTTGTTAACGCGGCCTGGGTTATAGCGCGTCAGCAGCAGGTGTTCTTTAATCGGTTCTTCACCATTTTCGGCGCGACGGGATTTCGACGCCAGAATGCCCAGAATACGGTCGGAGTCACGAACGGACGACACTTCCGGGTTGGTGGTGATGATCGCTTCATCAGCGAAATAGAGCGCCATCAGCGCGCCGGTTTCGATGCCGGCAGGGGAGTCGCAGACCACGAAGTCGAATTCCATCTTCTTCAGTTCGTCGAGTACTTTCTCGACGCCTTCGCGGGTCAGCGCATCTTTATCACGGGTCTGGGACGCAGGCAGGATAAAGAGATTCTCGGTACGCTTATCTTTGATTAACGCCTGGTTCAGCGTGGCGTCGCCCTGAATAACGTTAACAAAATCATATACTACACGACGTTCGCAGCCCATGATCAGGTCAAGGTTACGCAGACCGATATCAAAATCGATAACGACCGTTTTCTTTCCCTTCTGCGCCAAACCAGTTGCGATGGCCGCGCTGGAGGTGGTCTTACCCACGCCCCCTTTACCTGAAGTCACAACAATAATGCGTGCCATAGAAATTCCTTGTTAAAAAGGGATTAATTTAACGGTTGAATAGTCAAAGCGCTGTTGTCTAAACGCAGACGCGCCGCTTTGCCATAAAATTCGGCTGGGATCTGATCGCTCAGCCAATATTCCCCGGCAATGGAGACCAGCTCCGCCGCCAGGTGGGTACAAAATACTTGTGCTTCCCGGTCTCCGCCGGCACCGGCGAGAACGCGTCCACGCATCATGCCGTAAACGTGAATATTCCCATCGGCAATCAGCTCCGCGCCCGCGCTAACGTGGCTTGTCACAATCAGATCACAGTTTGGTGCATAAATGCGCTGACCGGAACGTACTGGCGTATCAATCATTCGCGTTTTTGTGATCGGACTAACAATTGGTTCGGGTTCTACGGGTTTGGGCTGTTCTACGGGGGCCGGGCGGGTAACTTTTTCTTTACCTTCAGTCAGTAAAGGAAGGCCGGATTGGTCGATGGCCGCCTTAAACTGCGGGTTTTTACAGCCGCTGACGCCGACAATGCGTAAACCCACTGACATAATGGCCTGCTGAATCGCACGCCATTGGGTGAATTCTTCAAGGTTACCGACGTTGACGACCACCGGGGCATGACGGAAAAAGGCCGGAGCCTGGGCGACTTTGTCTTCCAACGCCTGACGAATAACCTCGGGCTTTGCATCATGCAAATGAACCACAGATAGGGTGAAGCTGCTGCCTTTTAGTTCGATTGGCGTGTTTGACATCCTGGCCTTACTCAATTTGCTATTTATCGCCGCGCCACGCGCAGTGATATTCCGAAGACTATCAGTCATGTTATAGTCACATATATATTCAAGCAAGTAACCACTGTCCTAATTCCGAGTATAAAGTATGTTTTGTGTGATTTATCGTAGTTCTAAACGTGATCAAACCTATTTGTATGTCGAAAAAAAAGACGATTTCTCCCGTGTGCCTCAGGAACTGATGCAGGGCTTCGGTCAGCCGCAGTTAGCCATGCTGTTGCCGCTTGATGGACGTAAGAAAACCGTCAATGCCGATCTGGAAAAAGTAAAACAGGCGCTAAAAGAGCAGGGTTATTATTTACAGATCCCGCCACCGCCTGAAAATCTGTTAAAGCAGCATTTGGCTGAGTCGCAAAATAAGAGCGAGTAACCGCTTCGCTTCCGGCAAAATGCGTCCATGGTTGAACAACGAGTAAGGGAAAAGCATGTATCAGCATCATAACTGGCAGGGTGCTCTGCTGGATTACCCGGTAAGCAAAGTTGTCTGTGTTGGCAGTAATTATGCAAAACATATCCAGGAAATGGGCAGCGCAACGCCGGAAGAACCTGTTCTCTTTATCAAACCGGAAACGGCGCTGTGCGACCTGCGTCAGCCGCTGATTCTGCCGCAGGGCCTTGGCTCCGTGCATCATGAAGTCGAACTGGCGGTACTGATTGGCAGCACGTTGCGTCAGGCAACCGAAGACCACGTGCAGCAGGCGATTGCCGGCTACGGCGTGGCGCTGGACCTCACTCTGCGCGATATTCAGGGGAAGATGAAGAAGGCCGGTCAGCCGTGGGAAAAAGCCAAAGGCTTTGATAATTCCTGCCCGATCTCCGGCTTTATTCCCGTATCTGCCTTTGAGGGCGACCCGCAAAATATTTCGCTGGGCCTGACCATCAACGGCGAAGTGCGTCAGCAGGGCAGTACGTCTGACATGATCCACAAGATCGTGCCGCTGATTGCCTATATGAGCCGCTTCTTTACTCTCAAACCGGGTGATGTTGTGCTGACCGGTACGCCGGAAGGCGTTGGCCCGCTGCACGCGGGTGATGAGCTTGAGGTGCAGTTTAACGGCCTGTCACTGACCACGCGCGTACTGTAAGCCCACCTTGCCGCCCCATTCGGGCGGCAAAACTTGCATCCCTGTGCCAGACTGGTTATAAGAAGCACCCCGATTTTTGACGTGGACATCCTGATGAGCGAATTACCTTTCTGGCAGAGCAAAACCCTTGATGAAATGACAGATGCACAATGGGAGTCGCTGTGCGATGGCTGTGGGCAGTGCTGCCTGCACAAGCTGATGGATGACGACACCGATGAAATCTACTTCACCAACGTGGCCTGTCGCCAGCTCAACATCAAAACCTGCCAGTGCCGTAACTACGAACGTCGCTTCGAGTACGAACCGGACTGCATCAAGCTGACCCGCGACAATCTGCCAACCTTCGAATGGCTTCCGCATACCTGCGCCTATCGCCTGCTGGCGGAAGGGCAACCGCTGCCGCAGTGGCACCCGCTCATTACCGGTTCCAAAGCGGCGATGCACGGTGAGCGTATTTCCGTACGCCATATTGCAGTAAAAGAATCAGAAGTACATGACTGGCAGGACCATATCTTAAATAAGCCTGATTGGGCTAAATAAACCGCAATTTGCGGAACCATTCACTATTTTTATATTTCCTACCTTAAATCCCTACGAAATTCTTATACCGGGCCGATAGAGATTAAAAGCGATTCGGTATAAGGACGCGTATGCGCAATCCAATAAAGCTGTTAATGCTGGCGTTGATTATCAATCTGAGCGGCTGGAGCCTGCTTTTTGCGGTGGGGTATGGGATATGGTCGTTGGTAGGATAGCTTACCAGCAGCCTGCGCAAGGCCGCTGGTAAGGTAGTGATTAGCGGCCGAACAGGTCGCGTCTTTTCGGTTTGAACGGTTGGGCAATCAGTACCAGCAGCGCCACAATCAGATAGGCAGCAAAAATGCCGACCAGCCACTGCGGCATCTCCAGCGATAAGAATTCCCACTGACGAACAGAGCAATCACCTGATGCGACAAACACTTGTGGCAGCCACTTATCAAGCGGCAGCCAGCTTGGGAAGCGCGCCATAAAATCACAGGTCATAAACGGCGACGGGTGCAGCTGAATCATGGTGTGTTCCCAGGCTAACTGCAGGCCGCGGAAGGCGCTGTACAGCCAGATAAGCAGGGCCACATAGCGCAGCGGACTCTTCGGCGCGATAGCGCCAACTAAGCCTGCACCCATAATCCCGAATAGCGCACAGCGCTCGTAAATACAGAGTACGCACGGCTTTAATAGCATCACATGCTGGAACCATAATGCCACTAACTCAAGCGCAAAAGCGGTTAACGCCATTAATAACCAGGCACTGCGGCCACGTGAGCTCTGGTTTAAATATCGCAACATAAACATTTCCCTGGAACGTGCTTTGAAAGCGCAGTGTAAACGAAAACGATAGCTGTGCCATCGGGTGATACGCAATTATTCGTAAATAGCGATTCAACGCCCGAACAAAAGTTGTCGAGCGTTAATAAAGGAACCGTTATTAAGACGTTATTTAGGTAAAACTAATAGCCCATGATTCATCATCCAGTCTATCGCTGGCTGCAGCGTAAACTCGACGCACAGCAGGCCGATAAGCGTCAGGACTACCGTATAGGGCAGCGCCATCCATACCATTCTCCCGTAGGAGAGGCGAATCAGCGGCGCCAGCGCCGAGGTGAGCAGGAACAGGAAGGCCGCCTGGCCGTTTGGCGTCGCCACCGACGGCAGGTTGGTGCCGGTGTTAATGGCTACCGCCAGCAGTTCAAACTGCGGCAGGCTGATAGCTCCGTTATCCAGCGCGGCTTTCGCTTCGTTGATATAAACGGTGCCGACAAACACGTTATCGGAGATAGACGACAGCATGCCGTTAAAAATGTAGAACAGCGAACGTTGAGCGTGCGGCGACGCTTGCAGAACGAAGTCGATAATCGGCGCAAAAAGGTGCTGGTCGATAATCACCGCCACCACGGCAAAAAAGACCGTAAGCAGGGCGGTAAACGGCAGCGCTTCGGTAAAGGCTTTGCCAATGGCATGTTCGTCGGTGATGCCGGTAAATGAGGTCGCGAAGATAATGACCGACAGACCAATCAACCCCACCTCCGCCAGATGCAGCGCCAGCGCCAGCACCAGCCAGACGCCGATAATGCCCTGGACAATCAGCCGCATTTGCTCCTGTGGCGTACGCTGTTGGCGGCTGCGCTCGTCGAAATCGTGCAGAATTTTACGCACCGGGTCGGGCAATTCAGCGCCGTAGCCAAAGACTTTGCACTTCTCGAGCAGCCAACAGGTCAGCAGGCCACAGATAAACACCGGTACGGTGACCGGCGACATGCGCAGGAAGAACTCGCCGAAATGCCAGCCGGCGACTTTAGCAATAATCAGGTTCTGTGGTTCGCCGACCATCGTCATCACGCCGCCGAGCGCGGTTCCGACACCGGCGTGCATCATCAGGCTGCGCAGGAAGGCGCGGAACTGCTCCAGCACTACGCGGTTGTGTTTGTCGATATGGCTGTCGTCGAGCAGATCGTCATCGTCAGGACGCGATGACACCACCCGATGGTAGATGCTGTAAAAGCCCACCGCGACGCTGATAATGACGGCAACGACCGTTAGCGCATCGAGGAACGCCGACAGGAAGGCAGCAGCGAGGCAGAATGCCAGTGAGAGTAGCCGTTTGCTGCGAATGGTGAGCAGAAGACGGGTGAAGATAAACAGCAGAAGCTGCTTCATAAAGTAGATGCCGGCGACCATAAAGATCAGCAGCAGCAGCACTTCGAGGTTGGCAGCTATCTCATCGCGTACGTGGTCGGCGGAAGTCATGCCGATAAACACCGACTCAATCGCCAGCAGCCCGCCGGGAATCAGCGGATAGCACTTCAGCGCCATCGCCAGGGTGAAGATAAACTCCACGACCAATAGCCATCCGGCGACAAAGGGATGAATTAAAAAAACCAGCGGATTGATGATTAAGAAAATAATCAGCAGCAGCTTGTACCAGTCGGGTGACTGTCCAAGAAAGTTACGCCACAGCGCACGACCGTAAGAGATTTCCATGACAACCGTCTTCCTCCTGAAAAGATGTCATTTTTTACCATTAAATCAACAGCACTGCCAGACATAGCCTGTCTGGCGGGGTTTTTATGAGCAAAAAGAAATGTGAAAAATGAAACGGCGATCCCTTTTTAATTCGTTGGCCATGCTATCTGCTCTATGTCGCCTCTGGTATGATGAGTCTAATTGCAACGCTGTGTAATGGAATTATTACTATGGTCATTAAGGCGCAAAGCCCGGCGGGTTTCGCTGAAGAGTATATTGTTGAAAGTATCTGGAATAATCGCTTCCCTCCTGGGTCTATTCTTCCCGCTGAACGTGAACTCTCGGAATTAATTGGTGTGACCCGCACGACCTTACGTGAAGTGTTGCAGCGTCTGGCGCGTGATGGATGGTTAACTATCCAGCACGGTAAGCCGACGAAGGTGAATAACTTCTGGGAAACGTCCGGCCTCAATATTCTGGAAACGCTGGCGCGTCTCGATCACGATAGCGTACCGCAGCTGATTGATAATCTGCTGTCCGTGCGTACCAATATCGCGACCATCTACATCCGCACCGCTTTCCGTCAGCATCCTGAAAAAGCGCTGGAAGTGCTCGCGAAAACGCGCGAAGTGGAAGATTACGCCGATGCCTTTGCCGAACTGGACTACGGCGTGTTCCGTGGCCTGGCATTTGCTTCCGGGAACCCTATCTATGGGCTGATTCTCAACGGCATGAAAGGTCTCTACACGCGTCTGGGGCGTCATTACTTCTCCAGCCCGGAAGCGCGCAGCCTGGCGCTTGGCTTCTATCATGAGCTGGCGAAGCTGTGTGAAGAGGGCGCGCACGATAAGGTGTATGAGACGGTGCGTCGTTACGGTCATGATAGCGGTGAGATCTGGCATCGGATGCAGAAGACGCTGCCAGGGGATTTGGCGATCCATAGCCGCTAGCAAGTGCTCCCTGTAGGCCGGATGGCGCTTCGCTTATCCGGCCTACAATAGAAAGGGAAAGCAACCCCGGAGTCGGCGCTTCGCACCTCGTCCGGGCGACAATATTAGGTTATAGTGCATTTGGCCGCGGTGGGCAGCGATCCAGCAACTCCACGCTGCCGTCCGCATTCTGTTGCTCCAGATTCACATCAAACCCCCACAAACGATGCACATGCTTAAGCACCTCACGACGCCCTTTATCGAGCGGCGCACGGTTATGCGGCACATAGCGCAGCGTGAGCGAACGGTCGCCGCGTAAATCCACGTTCCACACCTGAATATTCGGCTCCAGATTACTGAGGTTGTACTGGGATGAAAGCTGCGAACGAATCTCCCGATACCCCTCCTCATTATGAATCGCCGAAATCTCCAGATAGTTATTACGATCGTCATCCAGCACCGTGAACAGGCGGAAATCACGCATGATCTTCGGTGACAGGAACTGGCTGATAAAGCTCTCGTCTTTAAAATCACGCATCGCGAAGTGCAGGGTCGTGAGCCAGTCAGAGCCCGCGATGTCCGGGAACCAATACTTATCTTCATCCGTAGGGTTCTGACAGATACGTTTAATATCCTGGAACATGGCGAAGCCCAGCGCATACGGGTTAATGCCGCTGTACCACGGGCTGTTATACGGCGGCTGATACACCACGTTGGTGTGGCTGTGCAGGAACTCGAGCATAAAGCGCTCGGTCACTTTCCCCTCATCGTACAGATGGTTGAGGATAGTGTAGTGCCAGAAGGTCGCCCAGCCTTCGTTCATCACCTGGGTCTGCTTCTGCGGATAAAAATACTGGCTGACCTTGCGCACAATGCGCAGGATCTCACGCTGCCACGACTCCAGCAGCGGCGCGTTCTTCTCCATAAAGTAGAGCAGGTTTTCCTGCGGCTCAGACGGATAGCGGTGCGCCGACTCGACGGCTTTCTCTTCATCGCGTTTCGGCAGGGTGCGCCACAGCATATTCACCTGGCTTTGCAGGTACTCTTCACGGCTCTTCTGCCGCGCTTTCTCTTCCTGCATGGAGATTTTCGATGGCCGTTTGTAGCGATCCACCCCGTAGTTCATCAGCGCGTGACACGAGTCGAGCAGGCGCTCTACCTCGTCCACACCATAGCGCTCTTCGCAGTCGGCAATGTATTTGCGGGCGAACAGCAGGTAGTCGACGATGGAGCTGGCATCGGTCCAGCTACGGAATAGATAGTTGTTTTTAAAGAAGGAGTTGTGGCCGTAGCAGGCGTGCGCCATCACCAGCGCCTGCATGGTGACGGTGTTCTCTTCCATCAGGTAGGCGATACACGGGTTGGAGTTGATGACAATCTCGTAGGCCAGCCCCTGCTGCCCGTGCTTGTAGCCGCGCTCGGTCTCAATAAATTTTTTGCCAAAGGACCAGTGCGTGTAGTTAATCGGCATCCCGACGCTGGAGTACGCATCCATCATCTGCTCGGAGGTGATCACTTCAATCTGATGCGGGTAGGTGTCTAACCGGTACAGCTTCGCCACCCGGTCGATCTCCGCCAGGTAGGTTTCGAGCAGCGGAAACGTCCAATCGGGTCCATCGCTCAGACGAGTGGTGTCCTTATTCATCGAGTCAATCGTAGCCATTAGCGCGCCCTCATTGTTGGCGACTCTCTCTGTCTGGAGAGCCTCTCTTCAAGAATAGAACACCGCAGAAATTCTGTAACAAGCGCCATTTCTTTTCTTCATGATTTATTCATTTTGATAGCGATTATTTTTCATTTTCACAGAATTATATGCTGACAAAAAATAGAGGGTAGCAGGAGATATCAAATTCTCCGCTACCCCGTGTGGTGGGCACTCTGTGAGGTAAGTCACCATAAAAAAAGCATATGTTGAATAATATTTTCATCTGGGTTATCAATTTGTAATTAGATGATTGTTCTTTTACTCATTCTGGAGTGGCTATGCACATTGTCATACTGGGAAGTGGCGTGGTTGGCGTAACCAGCGCCTGGTATTTAAGTCAGGCGGGGCATCAGGTTACGGTGATCGACAGGGAAGCCGGTCCGGCGCTGGAAACCAGCGCGGCTAACGCGGGGCAAATTTCACCGGGCTACGCAGCGCCGTGGGCCGCACCTGGCGTGCCGCTGAAGGCGATTAAATGGATGTTCCAGCGCCATGCGCCGCTAGCGATTCGTCTGGACGGCACCGGCTTCCAGCTGAAGTGGATGTGGCAGATGTTGCGTAACTGCGACACCCGCCACTATATGGAAAACAAAGGGCGTATGGTGCGCCTGGCCGAGTACAGCCGCGACTGCCTGAAAACGCTGCGTGAAACTACCGGTATCGCCTATGAAGGGCGACAGGGCGGCACGCTGCAGCTTTTCCGTACCGAACAACAGTATGAAAACGCCACTCGCGATATCGCGGTGCTGGAAGATGCGGGCGTCCCGTATCAGCTGCTGGAAGCTTCACGCCTGGCGGAAGTCGAACCGGCGCTGGCGGAAGTGGCCCACAAACTAACCGGCGGTCTGCGTCTGCCAAATGATGAAACCGGCGACTGTCAGCTCTTCACCCAGCGTCTGGCAAAAATGGCTGAACAGGCTGGCGTACAGTTCCGCTTTAATACTCCGGTCGACAGCCTGATTCAGGAAGGCGATCGCATTGTCGGCGTGAAATGCGGTGACGAACTGGTAAAAGCTGACGCCTACGTGATGGCCTTCGGCTCCTATTCAACCGCGATGCTGAAAGGGCTGGTGGATATTCCAGTTTACCCGTTAAAGGGTTACTCGCTGACCATCCCTATCGTCGAGGAGAGCGGTGCACCGGTGTCGACCATTCTCGACGAAACCTACAAAATCGCCATTACTCGCTTTGATAACCGCATCCGCGTCGGCGGCATGGCGGAGATCGTCGGTTTTAATACCGAACTGCTGCAGCCGCGCCGTGAGACGCTGGAGATGGTGGTGGGGGATCTCTTCCCGCGCGGTGGCAAAATCGAAGACGCCACCTTCTGGACCGGGCTGCGTCCAATGACTCCAGACGGCACGCCGGTGGTGGGTAAAACTGCGTTCAAAAATCTGTGGCTTAATACCGGTCACGGCACGCTGGGCTGGACCATGTCCTGCGGCTCCGGCCAGTTGCTGAGTGATTTAATGTCTGGCCGAATGCCGGCTATCCCCTATGATGATCTTAGCGTTGCACGCTATTCGCCGGGCTTTACCCCGGCACATCCTCAGCATTTGCATGGCGCACACCAATAAGGAGAACGCATGTCACGTCCCGTGCTCGCCACGATTGATTTGCAGGCGCTGAAGCAGAATCTGAGCATTGTCCGCCGGGCGGCGGGCGGCGCTCGCGTCTGGTCGGTGGTGAAAGCTAACGCCTACGGCCACGGATTGGATCGCATCTGGAATGCGCTGCGGGAAACTGACGGCTTTGCAATGCTCAATCTTGAAGAAGCGATCCTCCTGCGCGAGCGTGGCTGGAAAGGGCCGATTCTGCTGCTGGAAGGCTTTTTCCACGCCGATGAGCTGGAGCTGTTTGATAAGTACCGCCTGACCACCAGCGTACACAGCAACTGGCAGATTAAGGCGCTGCAGAACGCGCGTCTGCACGCGCCGATTGATGTCTATCTCAAGGTGAACAGCGGCATGAACCGCCTCGGCTTTGCGCCGGAACGCATCCATACCGTGTGGCAGCAGCTACGGGGTATTAGCAACGTTAGCACCATGACGCTGATGTCTCACTTTGCCCAGTCTGAACTGACCGACGGCGTAGCGGAGCCGATGCAGCGTATCGAACAGGCCGCTGAAGGGCTGGAGTGCCCGCGTTCGCTCGCCAACTCGGCGGCAACGCTCTGGCACCCCGAGACCCACTTTGATTGGGTGCGGCCGGGAATTGTGCTCTACGGTGCTTCGCCGTCCGGGCAGTGGCAGGACATTGCCAACACCGGGCTGAAGCCGGTGATGAGCCTCAGCAGCCAGATTATCGGTATTCAGAATCTGAAGCCGGGCGATGCCGTCGGTTACGGTGGCCGCTACCGCGCCAAAGAGGAGCAGCGAATCGGGATTGTGGCCTGTGGTTATGCCGACGGCTATCCGCGCATCGCCGCCAATGGCACCCCGGTGCTGGTGGACGGTATCCGAACCGGCACCGTCGGGGCTATCTCGATGGATATGCTGGCAGTGGATTTAACGCCGTGCCCGCAGGCGGGAATTGGTACGGCGGTGGAGCTGTGGGGGCAGGAGATCAAGATTGATGAAGTGGCCGCCAGCGCGGGCACCGTCGGTTACGAGCTGATGTGCGCTCTGGCGCCGCGCGTGCCGGTTGTGACGGTGTAACTTTGTTGGCATTGCCCGGTGGCGCTTTGCTTACCGGGCCTACAGGTTCGGCATCGTGATTGTAGGCCGGATAAGCGCAGCGCCATCCGGCAACAACACACTACTCAGCTTCTTCCTCAGCCACGCGAACGCCGACCTTCAGCACCTGATTTTCCTCTTTCTCCGCTACCGTCCACACCATACCGGCGAACTCCACCTGGTCACCCACGACCGGTGCTGCCCCCAGCAGATGCTCAACGATATCTCCCAGCGACTGCTGGTTATCGCGGAACTCTTCACCGCCGTCGAGGCCATAAATCATGGCCACGTCGGCAAACTTCGCTCCGGCTTCAAGGATAAAGTCGCCGAAGAAGCTTTGATCCAGCGCGACCGGCGGTGACTGACTGAACATTTTACCGAGCGATGGCAGGTCGCGTTCGCGACCAATCACGCACAGAATATCGTTTTCCCGCAGGCGGGTACTGCCGGTTGGATGCAGCAGTACGTTATCGCGGAACAGCGCGGCGATCCGCGTTTCCGGCGGCATATGCAGGTCGCGCAGCGCGGCGCCGACGCACCATTTCTCGGCGCTCAGTTGATAGACAAACTGCTCCCACGGATTTTCCGGGTGAATATCCAGCCCGACGCGCGAGATAGGCCAGCCAACCGGCGGCACCACCACTTTAGCTTTCTTCGCCGCCCAGGAGAGCGAGGTGCCCTGCAGCAGCAACGAGACCAGTACCACAAAGAAGGCGACGTTAAAGAACAGACGCGCGTTCTCAAGCCCAGCCATCATTGGGAAGACCGCCAGAATGATCGGTACCGCGCCGCGCAGGCCAACCCAACTGATAAACGTGCGCTCGCGCAGATTAAAGCCGCGGAATGGCAATAGCCCGGCAAACACCGACAGCGGACGGGCGATAAAAATCATCCAGATAGAGAGCAGCAGCGCCGGAATGGCGATCGGCAGCAGGTCAGACGGCGTCACCAGCAGCCCCAGCACGAGGAACATGGCGATTTGCGCCAGCCACGCCAGGCCATCGAAGTTTTGCAGAATGCCGAAGCGGTTGCGAATTGGCCGGTTACCGAGCAGGAAGCCGCACAGGTAGACCGCCAGGATACCGCTGCCGTCGAGCGAGGTGGTGACGGCGAAAATCATGATCCCGCCGCTCAGCGCCAGCAGCGGATAGAGACCGGCGGGCAGGGCAATACGGTTGATCATTTGCAGCAGCAGGTAGCCGCCAGCGCCGCCAATCAGAATCCCCAGGCCGAACTGTTGAATAATGTGCACCAGAAACATCCAGCTCAGCCCGCTTTCATGCTGCTGGATCATCTCAATAAGCGTAATGGTCAGAAACACCGCCATCGGGTCGTTACTGCCGGACTCAATTTCGAGGGTTGAACCTACGCGTTCGTTCAGCCCCTTGCCGCCGAGCAGTGAAAACACCGCCGCCGCATCGGTTGAGCCAACAATGGCGCCAATCAGCATCCCTTCCATGATATCGAGTTTGAACAGCCACGCCGCCATCATCCCGGTCAGCCCGGAGGTGATCAGCACCCCGATGGTCGCCAGCGACAGCGCCGGGCCTAAGGCGACGCGAAAGGAGCTGGCCTGGGTGCGCATCCCGCCATCAAGCAGGATCACCGCCAGCGCCAGGTTACTGACCATATAGGCGAAAGGGTAGTTATCGAAGGGGATGCCGCCGATGCCGTCAACGCCCGCCAGCATGCCAATGGCTAAGAAGATAACCAGAATAGGGATACCGAGACGGGAAGAAAATGAGCTTAAGAGAATACTGCAGGTTACTAAGACTGAACCCAAAATAAAGAGACTAATGACTGCCGTGGCGTCCAATGTTCACGCACTCCCCGATAACGTACAAGCTAGTTACAAAACGTTACCATAATTGCGGCGTGAACAGTGGATTAATAAAGGGTGATTATTGTTTTTTATTCAACTAATACCGGATGCCCGCTGATGGTGAGTCGGGATTGCCCCGCGGCGTGACAAAGCTGCGCCTGTGCGCCGAGCGCCAGCGTCACCGTCCGCTGTTCGTGACCAAAGTCGAGACCGCTGATGACAGGAATTGGCAGGCGTGAGCGCAGATAGTCATACATTGATTCAAGCGAGTACCCGGCGTCGTAATCATTCGGGTTAGCGCCGGTAAAGCTGCCCAGCACAATCGCGCGCTGACGTGGCAGGATCCCAGCGTACAGCAGCTGTAACAGCATACGCTCAACGCGGAACGGGTGTTCGTTAATATCCTCAAGCACCAGAATACCGTCGCGAATCTCCGGCATCCACGGCGTGCCGATAAGCGAGGCGATCATCGCCAGATTGCCACCCCATAGCGTGCCCGCCGTTTCGCAGTCGGGGCCCTCTCCCTGCCATTCTACGGTGTAGGTCGGCTGGCGCAGCGCTGTCCAGAAGTGCTGCTCGGTAAAGTCGTTCAGCGTTTCTGCGCCAAAGTTTCCTGCGAGCATCGGGCCGCTAAAGGTGATGACATTGCCGGCGGACAGCAGGCCAAACTGAATGGCGGTGAAATCGCTGTGGCCGCAGATCAGCAGCGGATCCTGCTGCTGACGGGCAACCAGCGCCGGCCAGTCAATGCTGTCCAGCAGGCGGCTTGCCCCATAACCGCCGCGCACCGGCATGACGATGCGGTTCTTGCCCTCAAGGGTCGCCAGCGCGTTAATATCGTGCAGGCGTTCGGCCTCAACCCCGGCAAAACGGCGATCGCGACGAGCGATAACCTGCTGATTTTCCACCTGATGTCCGGCCTCTTCTAATCGCTTAACCCCGCACTGCGCGGCGGACTGATTGATGCAATAACCGGAAGGGGCGACGAGATGAAACTGAGACATGGCATTTCCTTGCTGATAGTGAAACGAGTATCATGCCGCCTGAGCCCATGGTTGTCATTAACGGCGGCACAGTTCAGCTAAAAGGATAGATGCGTGAAATTGAGATGGTTTGCTTTTTTAATTGTATTACTTGCAGGGTGCAGTTCTAAATCGGATTACCGTAACCCGCCCTGGAATCCCGAAGTGCCGGTGAAACGAGCAATGCAGTGGATGCCTATCAGCGAAAAAGCCGGTGCGGCCTGGGGCGTAAGCCCACGCCTGATAACCGCGATTATCGCCGTAGAGTCCGGCGGTAACCCGTCGCTTGTCAGTAAATCGAACGCGGTGGGTCTGATGCAGCTGAAAGCCTCCACCTCGGGTCTGGACGTATACCGCTATATGGGCTGGAGCGGGCAGCCGTCAACCAGCGAGCTGAAAAATCCGGAACGTAATATCTCGATGGGTGCCGCTTATCTGAGCATTCTTGAACACGGTTCGCTTGCCGGGATCACCGACCCGGAAGTGATGCAGTACGCGCTGGTGGTATCCTATGCTAACGGTGCTGGTGCGCTGCTGCGCACCTTCTCATCGGACCGTAAAAAGGCGATTGCGGAAATTAATGATATGGATAAGGATGAATTCTTCGACCATGTGGTGAAGAATCACCCGGCACCGCAGGCTCCGCGCTATATCTGGAAAGTTCAGAAAGCGATGGATGCGATGTAATTAGCGGACGTTATTCGCCCGTTCGCGCGCTTCACGCTCCAGCGAAAAGATAATGCGCTGGAGCGAGCGCTCAAGCACCGGATTCATATGCAGAAAACGGAAGCTTAAGCGCGGCGTGACGATAGTTTCATTTTTACTGTCCACCACCTTGCGTTCGCTGATTGCCAGCAGCTGCGCGTCAAAACGAAAACGTCCCCACTGCGCCATATCCAGCTCGATCTCTTTGAGCTCCATTCCCGGAATCAGGCCGCCAGGTGGCGGTGCATCCAGCAGCGCGCCCATGCCGCCAAGCGACAGATCGTACAGCCGGAAGCGCAGCGTGCTTTTATCCGGCAGCGTCGCCTTGCCGAAATAGGGTGGGTGCAGCGGCGCGGGAATGCGGAAAAACTCGCGACGCTGAATAAACCAGACCGTCGGCGGGGTAGGCATGACAAAGGCGGGCAGGCTTTGATAATCCTCCACCTGCATTTGCGGTACCGTAAACTCTATTTTCGCGCCGTTGGTTTCGGCAACAATGGTAATGTTTTTGGCCGAGCGGGCCGCCACGTTGTCCTCTTCACGGCTGCCGAAATCGATAACCAGACGCTGCTGGCTGACATCAAGAATACGACTAATAAACTGGCGGGACGACCAGCTGACGCGCAGCGCAGCGTTAGCCTGCTGAAGATCGCGCAGCACGTTTAAAACGGCTAATGGGTTTTGCTTTAAAAACTGTGTGTTGTGCTCACTCACCTGGAATGGCTCCTGAATGGCAGAGGCTTTATGTTTTATCGGCTTACGAAAATATAACTTCAGCGCCCAAATGAAAAAAATTAACATCTTCGCAGCTTTTGGCTGCCCAAAGCACTTAAGACAGTGCTTACGTCAATTTTCGTATTTATCCGTATAAAATATCATCGCCTCGCCAGGTTTTTTAAGAACAATTACCTATACTTGAAGTATTAGCGGCGCAGAATGTCGGCGCTTTTATGGCTGTTTAATGGAACTGAAGAGGTGGGAAAAATGGGTATTATTACCTGGATTATTTTTGGTCTGATTGCCGGTGTTATTGCCAAACTGATTATGCCGGGGCGTGATGGGGGCGGATTCATCCTCACCTGCATCCTGGGGATAGTTGGTGCGGTTGTGGGCGGCTGGTTAGCGACCACGTTTGGCCTCGGCGGCAGCGTCACCGGTTTTAACCTGCACAGCTTCCTGGTTGCCGTCGTCGGCGCCATCGTTGTGCTGGTGGTTTTCCGCCTGATTCGCCGCGAATAATGTCTCTCAACGGCCCCGCAAGGGGCCGTTCTTTGTTTTACCTTACGATATCTTTCTGTCATCTCCCGGACCGGCTACGTGATGCTACCAGGTAGCCAGGACGAGGCGTTTACGCCGACTCCGGGGCTGCACCGACCGTATCAGACAGCCGCTGTGTCGCCTTCATCGGAATAAATGCGATAATTACCGCGCCCAGCACCAGGAACCCGGCGACCATATAGATCCCCGCGTTAAAGCTGCCGGTCACGTCCTTCATCAGCCCCATCAGCAGTGGTCCCAGCGCCGCGCCGGTCATCCCGGTGCCGTTAATCACCGCAATACCCAGTGCGCGAGCGCGCAGCGACAGCGCTCTGTCCGGCGTGGTCCAGAAAATCACCATAGCGGCAAACGCCCCCATCGACGCCATCACAATGCCGGTAAACTGCAACGGTGGGTAAGGGCTGGTGGCGGTCAGCACCCAGCCTGCGGCAGCGAACAGATACGGTAGCAGGGTGTGCAGCTTACGCTCGTTATGGCGGTCAGAGCGTTTGCTCCACCAGACCATCCCGACAATGGTACAGACCTGAGGAATAGCGCTAAGCAGGCCGATGGTGACGTTACTGCTTTCAGCGTTAAAGCTACGCAGAATCAACGGCGTCCAGACGCTTAGCGCACTGAGCGTATTGGTCAGGCAGAAGTAGGCCAGCGTGTAGAGCATGATGGTGGGCGTCATCAGCTCGCGCATTACGCTCTTTTGCCCCACCGACGCCGCCTGAATTGCGCTTTGCGTTTGCAGCGCGCTCTGGCGGTCGGCTTCCATCATCTCTTCGAGGCAGGCTTTATCGTCGTCAGTCAGCCATTTCGCCTTCGACGGGCTATCATCAAGCCAGAACCAGACCACCAGACCGAGCAGCACCGATGGGAAACCTTCCAGCAGGAACAGCCACTGCCAGCCTTTGAGATTTAAGATGCCGTCCATGTTGAGAATATAGCCGGAGGCCAGCGACCCCAGCGCCATCGTTACCGGCATCGCAATCATAAACAGGGCGTTGGCGCGGGCGCGGTAATGCGCCGGGAACCAGTAGGTTAAGTAGTAAAGCAGGCCGGGCAGGAAGCCCGCTTCGGCGATTCCGACCAGCATACGCAGCGCATACAGGCTGTTTGGCCCGGTGGCGAATAGGGTTGCGGTCGAGGCGATGCCCCAGACAATCATCAGGACGGCAATCCAGCGGCGGGCGCCAACGATGGTCAGCATGACGTTGCTGGGAATACCGCACACCACGTACATCACGTAAAACAGGGTCGTCGCCAGACCAAACATGGTGCTGGTGAGTCCCAGGTCTTTGCCCATGGTCAGGCCGGCAAAGCCGATGTTAATACGGTCGAGGTAGGAAAAGACAAACAGCACGAATAAAAACACGATTAAGCGACGGAAAAGTTTGTTGATAACCGCCTGCTGACGCGGGTTCAGCGGCTGCTGCGTCGGGGGCGGAGTGGCAAGCTCCCCGTCGCGTTTGTGTCCCAGAGAAGGGCTATCGTTCATGAAAAGCTCCACATTGTGTTTATTAGTATGGGTGCCGTGCAGGCTGCTAACGTATAGAAAATAGCCGCCCAGGATGTCAATTTTCCGTGGTTAAAATGATACGTAATTGTTATGCGTGTGGCATTTGCGAATCATAATGAGATCTACATCGCTTTCATTGACGCGACATTGTGGTTCGCAACAAAAAGGGGTCAGGACGGGCGGAAAGACAAAGCGTATAATCATAAAATCTGAAGTTTTTTGGGGTAAGGAAACGCATGGGTCATATAAAAAAAGTATCGGAAGACGCCGTCTTTCATCGTGAAGAGTTTCCGTTCTACTGGATTGTTAACGTTTATGCGCGTTACACCCAAACTGTAGAGGTCGCCCTGAAAAAGATTGGCCTGGATGTCTCCCGTTTTCGCGTGCTGATGATCACTCACCAGTACGGCGAAGCGAGTATTTCGCAAATCTCCGAATACGCGCTGGCGAAAATGCCGACGGTAACCAAAATCGTTGGTCGCCTGCGCGACGATGGGCTGGTCACGACCGCCAACAGTGTCCACGACGCCCGGGTGACGGTGGTGATGCTGACAGAAACCGGCCAGCAGAAAGTGGCGGAAGCGATGCCGCTGGTGGGCAAGATTTTCGACAAAGGTTTTAAGGGAATCAGCGCCAGCCAGGTGGAGAAAATGAACCTGACGCTGTCAAAAGTGCTGGATAATCTTAACGAGCTGTAGCCCGCCACACGGCACAATGACAAAATTGTGACTGGTGTAGAAAAATATCATAACTCGCTGTAAATAAACCCTTTTATGACGACCGCCGCTGGAGAGTGCTTCAGCGGTAACGCCCTCCCTTATGCCGAAATTTGCTATGTAATTCATCAGGCTGCATGAGTAACCCTGCTAATTTAAAGGTTAATTAATTGTTATATCATGGTAAATTTAACGTGAAAATTTACTTGAATTTTCATCTAAATATTCCATAGTGATTAACTATCGGACAGGGCAATAAAGCAGCATCGACTGCGTGCCTGAATATGATTCATTTTTTCTGGTTAAGGTGTTAATCATGCAGCCAGTTTGTGAGAGCAATGGGTTTATCGAACGGTTCACCCTCGGTGAGGGCGACCTGAGTTTTGCCGTCAAAGACACGCTGGACGTGGCGGGATTCCGCACCCAGGCGGGTTGTCCGGCGCTGGCTGATACGCCGGTTGCCGCCCAGCATGCGAGCGTCGTCGCCACTCTGCTGGCCAACGACTGCGTCCTGTCGGGGAAAACCACGCTGCACGAACTGGCGTTTGGCGTCACCGGCATTAATCCCTGGAGCGGCACACCGGTGAATCCGCACTTTCCGTCGCTGATTCCCGGCGGCTCCTCCAGCGGTTCGGCTGCCGTTGTGGCGGCAGGCGAGGTCGATTTTGCCCTCGGCACCGACACCGGCGGTTCGGTACGCATGCCGGCGGCCTGTTGCGGGGTCCTCGGCCTGAAACCGGGCTACGGCGTGCTGAGCCGTCAGGGCGTGATGCCTGCCGCCAGCTCGCTGGACAGCGTGGGCCTGTTTACCCGCGATGCACATACTCTTCGTCAGGCGCTGAACCGCCTGCACATTGCCGTTGAAGCCCCGCTGGACGCGCTGCCAGCCATTACGTTCATCCCTGCGGCGCTGCCGGAAATTGATACCGCGCTGCTGCGCTTCCTTACCGAAGCGGGCGTGCTGCCAGAGCAGGGAGAACTGCCCACGCTTACCGATGCCCATCTCGCGGGCGTCGCCATTATCAGCCATGAAAACTGGCAGGCCTTTAGCCCGCTGCTGATGGAAGAGTCCGTCTCCCAGGACGTTGCCACGCGCATTCGCGCCGGAGGTGCGGTCACCGCCGAAGCACTGTCCCAGGCCGAGCAGGTGCGCCGCTGCTTTAGCGACGATGTCGATGCGCTGCTTGCCAACACGCCGCTGCTGGCGCTGGCGACCTTGCCGGAGCTGCCGCCAACGCTTACCGAGGCGAAAGATCCGCTCAGCGTCGTCAACCTGACCCGGCTGGTGAGGCCGTTTAACCTCAGCGGACATCCGGCGCTCACGCTGCCAGCAGGCACGCTTGATGGCCGACCGATTGCGCTGCAATTGGTGGCCCGCAAAGGTGCTGAAGGGCTGCTGGTGCAGGCCGCCGAGTGGCTCACGGCCCGAACGCGCCGCTAACCTTACTCGCTTTACCTTTTCCCTGATGACTCAGTGAGTTCGACTCATTGCGGCCTCGTTCGCCCGGCGAACGGCTGCCTATCAATTTCTGGAGAAAGCTATGTCTACCGTCCAGGTCCGTGAATCGCTGGTTCCGCTGCTGAGTGAAGTGAGCGCACGCAGCACTGATTTTGAGCATCAACGCCATATTTCTGACGACATCATTACCGGTTTTAAACAGGCGGGCGTCTATCGCGCGCTGGTGCCGAAAATCTACGGTGGCGACGAGTGTACCCCGGCACAGTTTTGCGAACTGATTGAGCAGATTGCCACCGCGGACGGTTCCGCAGGCTGGGTGGCCAGCTTCGGTATGAGCCCGTTTTACCTCGGCGCGCTGCCGGTAGAAACCTTAAAAGAGCTATATCGCGATGGCCCGGACGTGGTCTTTGCGGGCGGGATTTTCCCGACGCAAAAAGCGCGTCAGGCTGACGGCGGCTACCGGGTCAGCGGGCGCTGGAGCTTTGCCAGCGGCAGCATGGGAGCGTCGGTGCTGGGGGTAGGCATTCAGCCCGATGGCGACCAGGCGCTGCCGCGCATGGCGGTATTGCCTCGCGCCAGCGTGCAGATTGACCCGGTATGGGACACCGTCGGCCTTGCCGGAACCGGTAGCCACGATCTGCTGGTGGATGACGTTTTTGTGCCGCAGGAGTGGACCTTTATTCGCGGCGGCGCGTTGAACCTCGAAGGGCCATTGTACCGCTATCCGGTGCTCTCTCTGGCGACCCAGGTGCTTTCGGTAGTGGCGCTCGGTGTGGCCCGCGCGGCGCTCAACGAAATCTACGCCATTGCCCATCGTCAGCAGTCGGTCACCGGCGCGCCGCGCCTGGCCGACCGCCCGCAGGCGCAGATGCAAATTGCCCGCTGCGAGGCTGACCTGCGTTCCGCCCGCGCCTGGTTCTATGACGCCATCGACGACGTCTGGCAGCAGCTGCTCAGAGGTGATGACGCGGAGTGCGCGCAGATCAACGCCTTACGACTTTCCTCAACCCACGTGACCCGCGTCGCCGCTGAGGTGGCACGCCAGGCGCTGGCGCTGAACGGCATGGGCGGCGTCACTATGACCAGCCCGCTGCAGCGCTACGTCCGCGACACGATGGTGATTACCCAACATGCCTTTATGGGCGACCTCTCGTACCTGAATGCCGGTACGGTCTTTTTCGGCGGTAAACCGATGCCCGGTTACCTGTGATTTTTAACCTAAGGAGCAACTAATGAGCCAATCAACCAAACTGCGCGTGCTGTTTTGCATCGGCGTGAACCAGAACTTTTTCGATGCCAGTCAGGCTGAAGCCAAACAGGTATGGGCCGCCTTTGGCGTGATGATGAAAGGGATGGAAGAGACCCCGGGGATCACAGTTATCGGCAACATGGATGACGACCAGTTGATGGTCGGCCCATCTACCACTGCACCGTGGACTACCTACGTACTGGCGGACGCTCAGGCGCTGGAAAATGTCGCGGCGGTCTGCAACCTGTTCCGTACCACCCCGGTCGGCGACAGCGGCAGCAAGCTGTGGAAGTACTGCAAAATCGAAGCCCGCGTCGGTCGCGAGCTGATTATCCAGGGCTAAGGGAGTAGATGATGACCTCTCAGGATGAGCTGCGCCTCCAGCAGCTCGAAGACCAGCAGGCTGCGCGGGTGTGTATCAGCCACTACATGCACCTGTGCGACAGGCTGGATTCTCTCGACACGGTGCAGGCCATTGGCGCGCTGTTTTCCATCGATGCCTGCTGGGAAGGCGTGGGCGAACCCTACGCCGCGCGACTGGGGCGTCATCAAGGGCGCGCGGCTATTATCGCGATGATGGCGGGCTACGTTCGCCAGCCCGCGCACTTCGCCATGAACGCGCACTTTCTCTGCTCAGAGGCGCTGATGACAGCACCCGGTGGCGACGTACAGGGCCGCTGGCTGATGCTGCAAACCTCCGCCTTTAACGCGGGTGGCGCGCACCTCAACGCCGCCGAATTAAACGTTACCTTCCGGCGCGAAGCGGGGGAGATGGTGATGCACCATTTTGCCACCCGCAACCTGTTTAGCCGACCCGTAAGTCACTGGCACGCCGAGGATACCCTCCCGGTGCCGGACCAAAATCAGACCGTCGAAGACGTGCAGGAGAATGGACATGCAGTGTGATCACCTGATTAATGTGAAGAATATCGATACCACGATGCCAAACGCGCCGAGTCGCGAAGCGATTGCCTCGTTGGTACAGCACGACCGTGTACACACCTCGCTGTACACCTCCGAAGAGCTGTTCAATCTGGAGCTGGATCGCGTGTTCGGCAAAACCTGGGTATGGGTGGCGCACGCCAGCGAAATCCCGGAGACCGGCAGTTTCAAAACCACGGAAATCGGCACCCAGCCGGTGATTGTGGTGCGTGGCCGTAAAGGCGCCGTCCACACGCTGCTGAACCGCTGCCGCCACCGCGCGGCCACCGTCTGCGAACATCGCAGCGGCAAAACCAACAGTTTCGTGTGCCCGTACCACGGCTGGGGCTACGCGCTCGACGGCAGCCTGCGCGGCGTGCCGCACCCGGAAAGCTATGCTGACCAGTTAGAAAAGGGCGAACTGGGGCTGGTGTCCCTGCGTACCGAACAGTATGCGGGCATGATCTTCGCCACCTTTAACGATCATATTGAACCGCTGGAGGATTTCCTCGGCGCGGCGAAAAAGTGGATGGATCTGTTTATGAAGCAGGGCGCGGGCTACCCGATCAAAACCGGCCCGGCGCATCGTTTCCGCTTCCCCGGCAACTGGAAAATTCAGCTCGAAAACACCACCGATGGCTACCACTTCCCGGTAGTGCATCGCTCATTTTTAAGCTCGGTCGATAAGCAGACCGAAGAGATGCTCAACTTCGTTGACGGCAGCGGCTATGTCGAAGATCTCGGCAACGGCCACAGCGTGATGGTGATGATCCCAGAACTGGTGGATCTGGAAGCCAACCTTGATGCGCCGATCCCTGAGCGCTTTACCGAACTGGCCGACGCGCTGCGTGCCGATCACGACGAGGAGCAGGTGCGCCGCATCGTCCGCGCGGTCGGTGGCTCCGGCTTCAACCTCAATATCTTCCCGAATATTGCCTGCTCGATGGCCTTCTTCCGCGTCTTGCAGCCGGTGTCGGTGAACGAAACCGAAATTCACCACGCGGTGATCACCATGGACGGCGGCCCGGAAATCGCTAACCAGGCGCGCCTGCGTCTGCACGAACACTTCCAGGGACCGATGGGCTTCGGCACGCCGGATGACTCGGAAGCGTGGGAGCGTGTCCAGCGCGGGGCCACCGCCGGGGACGATCTCTGGATCATGCTCAACCGCGGCCTGGCCGGGGAATACCGCACCGACGACGGCCTGCGCAGCGACGTTAGCGCCGAAACCGGCATGCGCGCGGCCTACCAGCAGTGGAAAAAATTGATGACGGAGATGGAATAAATGACGACCGCTGAATCTGTACTGTTTAACGCCATCGCGATTATCAACCTCGAAGGCGACCTGCTGGATCAGGGTGAATTCGATGCCTGGCTCGATCTCTGGCAGCACGATGGCCTGTACGTGGTGCCGATCGACCCGACCGAAACTGACTTTAAAAACACGCTCAACTACGCCTGCGATGACCACGAGATGCGCGCCAAGCGCGTGAAGCGTCTTTATAGCGGCGAGTCTATCTCCACCACCCCGCGAGCCAGAACGCTGCGCACGCTGTCGCGCTTCCGCCTGCTGGAAGCCAGCGAAAACGAAGTGGTGGTGCGCGGCGCACAGTCGCTGTGGGAGCACCGTAAGGGCCATAGCCGCCACTACGCTGCCGACATTACCTGGCACCTGCAGCCGCAGGAAGGCGGCTGGCGCATCACGCAAAAAGTGATCCGCCTGGTCAACAGCGACGATGTGCTGCACAGCATCGGCTACATCCTGTAAGGAACCGTTTATGACGCAAACCGTATTAGTCACCGGGGCCGCCTCCGGCCTCGGCAACGTGATTGCCGCCCACCTGCTGGCCGAAGGTTTTCAGGTGGTGCTGACCGACGTTGATGCTGCCCGTGCCGCCGATGCCGCAGCAAAACTGGATAACGGCGAAGGCAAGGTGCTCGCGCTGGGTCTGGATATTCGTCAACCAGAAGCCTTCGACCAGGCGCTGGCGGCGACCATCGAACGCTTTGGTAGCCTGCAGGTGCTGGTCAATAACGCCGCGCTGACGCTTGCCACCCCGGTAATGGACATTACCGCCGAAGAGTTTGACCAGGTGATTTCCACCAACCTGCGCGGCACCTTTGTCGGCTGCCAGACGATGGGGCGCTACTTCGCCCGTCGCGGCTACGGCCGCATTATCAACCTGGCGTCGCTCGCCGGGCAGAATGGCGGCACCGCTTCCGGGGCGCACTATGCGGCCTCGAAGGGCGGCATTCTGACGCTGACCAAAGTTTTTGCCCGCGAGCTGGCGAAATCCGGGGTGACGGTCAACGCTATCGCGCCGGGGCCGATGGACCTGCCGACGGTGCACGCGCTGGTGCCGGAAGAGAAGATGCCTGGCCTGCTACAGATGATCCCGGTGGGGGAACTTGGCGACGCGGCGTTTGTCGCGCAGGCCGTTGCGCTGTTGGCCTCTCAATCATCGTCGTTTGTCACCGGGGCCACCTGGGACATTAACGGCGGGCTGTTTATGCGTTAGGGGGCCATCGATGCTGACATTACAGGTTATCCGCCGCGAGCTACAGGGCGAGGTAGTGCTGCTGACGCTGGCTCAGGCCGACGGTGCCGTGCTGCCCGCGTTCACCGCCGGGGCGCATATCGACTTGCATCTGGGCGACGATCTGGTGCGCCCGTACTCGCTGTGCGGCGATCCGTGCGAGCGCCACCACTATCAGCTTGGCGTGCTGAAAGACAGTCAGTCCAAAGGCGGTTCGCTTGCCGTTCACCGGTTACAGGAAGGCGACGCGATTCAGGTGAGCGAGCCGCGCAACCTGTTTGCGCTGGATGAAAAGGCCAGCCACAGCCTGCTCATCGGCGGCGGTATTGGCATTACGCCGATGCTGGCGATGGCGGCAGAGCTACTGGCGGCCGGGCGCTCTTTCAGCCTGCATTACTGTGCGCGAAGCCGCGCCCAGGCGGCGTTTGTCACCCAGTTGACGGCGTCGGCCTACGCCCCGCAGGTGCATCTGCACTTCAGCGATGAACAGCGTATCAACCTTGATGCGGTGCTGTGTGACGTGCCTGCTGGCACCCATGTCTACGTCTGCGGCCCAACGCGGCTAATGGATGCGGTCAGCGAGCAGGCCACCGCGCGGGGCTACGCGCCGGAGCAGATCCACCAGGAGTGCTTCAGCGCCGAGGTGGACACCGGCGGGCAGCCGTTTGAAGTGGTGGCAGCCGCCAGCGGCATCACCGTTCAGGTGGCGGCAAATCAGACCATCGTTGAAGCGCTGGCGCTGGCGGGGCTGAAGGTCTGCGTCTCCTGCAAACAGGGGATCTGCGGTAGCTGCCTGACCGACGTGCTGGAAGGTGAGCCGGATCATCGTGACCACTATCTGACCGACGAAGAGAAGGCCGATGGCGATCAGATCCTGCTGTGTTGCTCCCGGGCGAAAAGCGCCCGCCTGATAATCGATCTTTGAGGATCTTCTCTATGACTCTGCAAACCGAGTTTCGTAACGCGATGGCGCAGTTGGGTAGCGCGGTATCGGTGATCACCACCGACGGCCCGGCGGGCAAGTTTGGCTTTACCGCCTCTGCCGTCTGTAGCGTGACCGACCAGCCGCCAACGCTGCTGGTGTGCATGAACCGCAACTCTTTTGCCCACGCGCACTTTAAGCAAAACGGTGCGCTGTGCGTCAACGTGCTGTCGAGCGACCACCAGACGCTGTCCGGCATTTTTGCCAACGCCAGCCTGCGTTCGGAAGAGCGCTTCTGCCACGACAGCTGGCAGGTGATGGCCAGCGGCGCGCCGGTACTCAGTTCGGCAGTAGCGAGCTTCGACTGCCTGATTGATGACTGTCACGAAGTGGGCAGCCACTCGGTCTTTTACTGCCGGGTGCAGGCGATTCGTATCAGCGAGCAGCCGCGTGGGCTGGTCTATTTCAACCGCCGCTACCACACGGTTGGCTGTGACGTGGAAGCCTAAAGACGAAAAGGGGAATGCCGGATGAGCAATGTCGTTTCTGAAACTGCCGTCACATCAACGACCGTCCGTCAGGACGCGCAGCAGATGCGCAAGCTGGTGATCGCGTCGGTACTGGGTAATGCGCTGGAATGGTATGACTTCTTTCTCTACGGTACCGCAGCGGCGCTGGTGTTTGGCCCGCTGTTCTTCCCGGTAGGCGGCGACCCGTTGCAGGGAACGCTGCTGGCGTTTTCCGGCTTTGCGGTCGGCTTTCTGGCGCGCCCGCTCGGCGGCATTCTGTTCGGCCATATCGGCGACCGCTATAGCCGCAAGATGACGCTTATCATGACCCTGACGCTGATGGGGGCGACGACCTTTATTATCGGCCTGCTGCCGACCTATGCGCAGATAGGCATTTGGGCACCGCTGTCGCTCATCATCCTGCGTCTCTTACAGGGCGTGGCTTCCGGCGGCGAGTGGGGCGGTGGCGTGCTGATGCTGAGCGAAAATGCCCCGGCGTCCCGTCGCGGTTTCTATACCGCGTGGAGCCAGATGGGCGTCTCCGGTGGCTTTGTGCTCTCGGCCTTCGCTTTTTACCTCGTCCAACAGCTGCCAGAGAGCGATTTCCTGAGCTGGGGCTGGCGCGTGCCGTTCTTGCTGAGCATCGTCATCTTCCTGGTCGGCGTCTATATCCGCAAAAACATTCGCGAGAGCAAAGCCTTCACCCAGGCGAAGCCGGAAGATAAGCACGAAAAGATCCCGCTGCTGGTACTGGTGCGCGAACACCCGAAAGCGTTGCTGCAGGCGATTGCGCTGCGGCTGCCGGAAAACGGGGCTTCCTATATTTTCTTCACCTTCTCGGTGGTCTACGCCAAACACATTGGCATTGGTACCGGGGAGATCATCAGCGCGGTGACGCTGGCAATGCTGATTGAGTTCTTCTCGATCCTGTTTTGGGGCGCGCTGTCGGACAAGATTGGTCTGAAGCCCGTTTATTACATCGGCGTGATTGGCCTGCTGGTGATGGCGTTCCCGTTCTTCTGGCTGCTCTCCACCGGCAACTACGGCGCGGTGATGCTGGCGATGTTCCTCGGCCTGCCGGTGTGCCACGGCGCGATGATCGGCACCCAGCCGTGCATCATGAGCGATCTCTTCCCGGTGCGGGTGCGCTACTCCGGGCTGGCGCTGGGCCACGAAGTGGGCTCGATCTTCTCCGGCGGCCTCGGCCCGATGCTGGCGGTGGCGCTGCTGATGGCGTTCGATGCCTCCTGGCCGGTTTCCTTACTGCTGATCGGCTATGCGCTGCTGGCGTGGATTGCCCTGCGAAGCCTGCCGTCAAACCCAACACTCTCTACAAAGGCTGGAGCAACGGATGTTAACGATTGAATCACTGACCTGCTGGCTGGTGGATATTCCCACCATTCGCCCGCACAAGCTGTCGATGGCCACCATGGGCTGTCAGACCCTGACCATTGTGCGTATGCAGTGCGCCCAGGGCGTGGTTGGCTGGGGTGAGGCCACCACTATCGGCGGGCTGAGCTACGGCGCGGAAAGCCCGGAGGCCATCAGGTCGGCCATTGAAACCTACCTGTCGCCGCTGCTGTGCGGCCAGACCTTCAGCGGCGTAGCGGCACTGGCCGACAAAATGAACGCCAGCGTGAAGGGGAATACCTTCGCCAAATCGGCGCTGGAAACTGCGTTTCTGGATGCCCAGGGCAAGCTGCTGGGGCTGCCGGTGAGCGCGCTGCTCGGCGGGGCGATAACTGACCGTCTGCCGGTGCTGTGGACGCTGGCGAGCGGCGACACCGACAAAGACATTGACGAAGGTAAACGGCTGCTGGCGGAAGGGCGGCACGACACCTTCAAGCTGAAAATTGGTGCCCGGGATCTCAAAACCGATATTCGCCACGCGCTGGCGATTAAAGCGGCGCTGGGGCCGGAGGTCAGCGTTCGCGTTGACGTTAACCAGGCGTGGGATTTCACCACCGCCGTCAACGGCATGAGCCAGCTGCAGGACGGCGGCATTGACCTCGTTGAGCAGCCAACCCCGCTGTGGGACCGGCAGGGGCTGATTGCCCTCAGTCAGCGCTTTGACGTTCCCATTCTCGCTGATGAAGCGGTGGCAACCAGCCACGACGGCTACGCGCTGGCGCACGGTGGCTTTAGCGGCGCCTATGCGCTGAAGATTGCCAAAGCGGGTGGCCCGGCGCAGGCGCTGAAGCTGGCGCACGTGGCGCAGGCGGCGGGTGTGGCGCTGTACGGCGGCACCATGCTGGAAGGCTCGCTCGGCACGGTGGCCTCGCTGCACGCCTGGTCCACCGTACGGATGCAGTGGGGCACCGAGATGTTCGGCCCGCTGCTGCTGAAAGATGACATCGTGGTCACGCCGCTCGACTTCCGCCAGGGGCAGGTTTCGCTGCCGCAGGGGCCGGGGCTGGGGGTGGAGATTGACCTCGACAAACTGCGTTATTACGCCCGCCACTAAAAGGACATCCCGATGCTGTTCAAAGTTGAAATGACCGTCAATATCCCGTCAACGATGCCGAAAGCACAAGCGGACGAGATTAAGGCTAAAGAGAAGGCTTATTCCCAGCAGCTTCAGCGTGAAGGGAAATGGCCGCATATCTGGCGCGTTGCCGGGCAGTACGCCAACGTCAGCATTTTTGACGTGGCCGATAACCAGGAGCTTCACGACCTCTTAACCGCGCTGCCGCTCTATCCGTATATGGAGATCAGCGTTCAGCCGTTATGCCGACACCCGTCGGCCATTGATTAAAACAACAAACCTTACCCTACGAAGAGGAATACGCAATGTCCGTTAATCCCGCAAAACAGACCGAACTGGAATCCTTACTGGCCATCAGCAGCGGCTTGAACGCCGAGCAGGGCAACGAGCGCTTTAAGGCAATCATGCACCAGGTGCTGAGCGACCTGTGCCAGACTATCCGCAAATTTGATATCACCGACGAAGAGTTCTGGCTGGCGGTGAACTACCTGAACGAACTGGGCGAGCGTAAAGAAGCGGCGCTGCTGGCGGCAGGGCTGGGGCTGGAGCACTATCTGGATATGCGCGCCGATGAAAAAGAGGCTGCCGCAGGTAACGACGTGGGCACGCCGCGCACCATCGAAGGGCCGCTATACGTCGCGGGCGCGCCGCTCAGCAAGCAGTTTGCGCGCATGGACGACGGCAGCGAGCAGGGCGAGCCGATGTGGCTGCACGGACAGGTAACCGACCTTGAAGGTAATCCGGTGGCGGGCGCAATTGTCGATATCTGGCATGCCAACACGCTGGGCGGCTATTCGTTCTTCGATCAGTCGCAGAGCGAATACCACCTGCGCCGCCGTGTGGAAACGGGCGCTGATGGACGCTACGCCGTGCAGAGTATCGTGCCTTGCGGCTACGGCTGCCCGCCGGATGGCCCAACGCAGAAGCTGCTGAACCAGTTAGGTCGCCACGGTAATCGTCCCGCGCATATTCATTTCTTTGTGTCAGCGCCGGGGTATAAGCATTTGACCACGCAGATAAACCTCAACGGTGATGCCTACCTGTGGGACGATTTTGCCTTCGCCACCCGTGAAGAGCTGATTGCAGACCCGGTGAAAATCACCGACGAGGCGCTTTCGCAGGAACGCAATATCAACCAGCCGCATACCGAGGTGAGCTTTAGCTTTGCGCTGGTGACGTCCGCGGAGACCAGCGAAGAGAGCCGCATTAAGCGTGCGCGTGTGATGGAGTAATCGCCCCGCCACGGTGGCGAATATTGCACCCTTGTAGCCCGGCCAGGCGAAGCGCCGCCGGGTTTACCACAACGCGTATTACTTCGCCGCCAGCGCCTCTTTTATCCAGCCATCAAACGTCTGCTGATGGGCCTTAATCCACCCATCGACGTGGCTCTGGATATCCTCCGGCGTCGATTTCCCGGTATGCATCAGCTGGTTCTGGGCGTTCACGTCCGCTAGCGGCAGTTTCGCCACCGCAAACAGCTTCGCCGCCGCCGGGTTCTTCGCCGCCCATTCTTTGTTAGCCACGATGTACTCGTTGTTTACCGCAAAGCCGTAATTTTTGCCGTTCGGCAATTCGGTATTCAAATCCTTAAGCGTGCCCGGATTCGCCGAGAACGGCACGGTCAGCCACACCACATCTTTACCCGGCTTGAGCTCATCGCTGACCCAGTAAGGCGTCCAGGTCCAGTAGAGCACTGGCTTCCCGGCCTTATAGCGGGAGAGGGTGTCGGCGATAATTGCCGAATAGTTGCCCTGGTTTTGCGTCACCGTCTTATCAAGACCGTAGGCTTTGATTTGGGTATCAATCACCGAGCCGCACACCCAGCCGGGGTTACAGCCTGCTAAATCCGCTTTGCCGTCACCGTTGGCGTCAAATAGCTGCGCGAGCTTAGGGTCTTTCAGCTGCGAAATATCGTTAATATGGTATTTATCGGCGGTTTTTTTATCGATCAAATAGCCCTGTGCTGCACCGCTAATATAGGTGCCCTGACGGTAGAACTTTTTATCGCCACCGCTGGCGTGGTACATATCCTGCTGCAGCGGCATCCAGTTCACCGCCATATAGGTGGCATCCCCGGCGGCAATGGAGGTGTAGGCGACGTTGTACTCCACCTCTTCGATAGGTGCGACGGTATAGCCGAGCTGCGTCAGCGCGCGGTTGATTATCTCGGTTTGAAAGGTCTCTTCCGGTAGGGGACTTTGCACCGGATGGACGGTAACGCCCTTGCCGGGCAGGTCGGCAGCAAATAGGGTAGATGAGGTAAAAATTGCTGCCAGCGTAAGGACGCTTTTTGTTGTGGTTTGCATAATCATGACCTTATTATTTTCGCGTGTTAAGCCAGAAATGACAGGTTATTCCCGCTTGGATAAAAGGTGGAAATAAAGGCAGGTGAGACGGCTATTTTCTCCATAAATTAACAACAATAACATTACCCTAACATATTGCGCCGGACTGGCAATGCGTAATATCCGCAGAACGGCCGTTTTATTGCCTTTTTAGACTGAGGTTAATCCTAAAAATTATCTGATGACGATCGCGGATTCGGCTGAAATAAGGGCTGAATACGACGAATGCGCGATACCTGAAAAACGTCACCGACGATAGAGTCAGCAGACTAACCTTTTCCGCCGACACGATGGCGAAACAGGCCGAAGAAGGAGGTATGGCGAGGCGCTCGCGATACCGGTCATTGCTCACAGGATGTGAGGTCTGAAGATGAAAACCGTTCATGCAATCTGCCTGGCGCTTGCCGCTTTAACGTTATCCTCCCCGCTATTGGCACAAACTCGCGCTACCTCAGGAAAAATTCACTTTATTGGTAAGATTGTTGAAGGTGGTTGTAATGTGGTTCCCCAGGCACAAATCATGCAGGTAAGCTGCTATCGCGATGGAAAAAATAAGGTTGACCAGGTCGTCATGTCTGCGACAGGCAATGCGCCGTTTATGCAGCATTATGGTATGGTGAGCCAGAAAGCGATATTGGGTCATCCGGAGTTGCGCGAAGTAACCATTAGCTATTATTAAGTGATATCCCATCGTTGCCTTTTCTCCTATCCAGAGAAGAGGCGCTCTCCGCATCACTGGGGGCGTCTTTTTGTCCGTCAGACGATAGTACCTGACTAAATTAGTAAGCTACCGACAAGTAAAAATATCTTTTGCGATGAAGATCCTACTGACATTTTTATAAATTAAAAGTGCATGTTTATTTACGCTTATTTAGTCACTATTTGGTGTATTTTTCGCTATAAATTAATAAATATTATCTACCGCTGAAATGCTATTTAACTTCCTTGGTGAGATACTCCTTACGTGGTATTAATACACAAAATTAACATAGTGTAACGGTGTTAATATTTACTTGAAACAACACGTTAGGTCATGGCTTTCAAGTGAAATCATCATTCTTCGAAAAGTAACTGTCCACTATCGGATAAAAACGACGTTGTAAAACAATATTGGCATTGTGGATAATCTGCGCCATCAGGTTCGGACGATCTGACGACAAAATATTATTTATAGCGATTGCTGCGAGAAAAATTGCCCAGTTCAATAATTACTTTGCAGACTATTTAATTTATTAAATGGGAACGTTCCCCTATTTTGTCTTAAACATCAGGGAAATATTAATTTTGACAACTCAAAGGCAATGAAAATGAAAAATTTAACGGTTAAAGGACTGACGCTGGCATTAATGATGGTGGGTGGGTCGGCAATGGCAATGGGCGGCTCCAGCGATGCGACCGGCCCAACCACGGTAACCGGTGGTTCCGTTCATTTTACCGGTTCGGTGGTGAATGCTGCCTGTGCCGTCGCACAAGACTCGGTCAACAAAACCGTTGATATGGGGCAGGTTCGCCTGGCGGCCTTCGGCGAGCAACCGACGGTGGGCACGGCGGCAAACCAGAAAACCCCGTTCAGCATCACGCTGACCGACTGCGACACCCAGGTGTCTACCCAGGCAACCGTGACCTTTAACGGCGCGGCGGCGGAAGGCAGCGCAGGCGTCCTGGACAACATGGCCGGTGCGGGCGGCGCGCAGGGCGTTGGCGTGCAGATTTATGACACCGACGGCACCGCGCTGGATCTGGGCAAAGAATCGAAAGCCGCCACCCTTATCGACGGCGATAACGTCATGAGCTTCTCTGCGGACTACATCACCACCGCAAGTACGCTGACTGCCGGTAACGTCGACGCGACGGCGACCTTCAACGTCACCTACGAGTAACGTTTCAGGGATGGTTAACGCCACGGAGGGCAAATTTGTGAAGAGGAGGCGGGATGAAGCTATCGCAACCGGGCCTGGCGCTGCTGCTAAACGGTCTGATGCCGCTGGCCTGGGCCGGCAATCACCATGTGGTCACCGTACCCGGCGGCGACGTGCATTTTACCGGCGCAGTGGTAGAAGCGGCCTGCGCGGTGGATACCAATAGCGATGCCCAGACGGTGGACATGGGGCAGGTACGCTCCAGCCTGTTTGGCGGCACCGGCAGCTGGGGAAACCCGCAGCCATTCACCATCGTGCTAAAGGACTGTGACACCGCCATTAGCCAGCAGGTTGGCGTGGCGTTTAACGGCGTCACCGACGAGAAGGATCCGACGGTGCTGGCGGTGACCAGCGGAGCGGGCAGTGCGGCCCACGTGGGCATCGGCATCTTTGATAGCAACGGCAATGTGATTGTCCCCAATACGGCACCGCAGCTTTTTACCACGCTGAAAGATGACACCAATGTACTGAACTTTGTCGCCAAATATCGGGCAACTGCAGAGAACGTTTCACCAGGCGAAGCGGATGCACAAACCTGGTTCACGTTGACCTACATGTAACTATTCCGCCGCGGCGGGCGCATTTTATTAAAAGGTAACTCATGTCTATTTTTTCCCGAACCGGCCTATGGGCGACGGCGCTGACGTTAGCCAGCCTGCCGTTATTCTCGCCGCTTGCCCAGGCGGCTGACTATGGCGGTATTGCGCTTGGCGCTACGCGGGTTATTTATCCTCAGGGAAGCGAGCAGATTTCACTGTCGGTCAATAATACCGATAGTCACGGCGTGTTTTTAATTCAGTCCTGGGTAGAAAACGCCGACAGTAAAAAGAGCAGCGATTTTGTGGTGACGCCACCGCTGTTTGTGATTAAACCGAAAAAAGAAAACACCCTGCGGGTGATGTATATCGGCCAGGATGCGTCATTGCCAAAAGACCGTGAAAGCCTGTATTGGATGAATGTGAAAGCCATTCCGGCCGCCAGTAAAGAGGCGCAAAATAAAAATACGCTGCAAATTGCGGTTCTCAACCGTATCAAGCTGTTTGTCCGTCCTAAGGGGCTGACGATGCCGTCCGCCGACGCGCCAGCACAGCTGCGTTTTCATCAGGCTGGCTCGCAGTTGACGATTAAAAACCCCACGCCGTACTACGTGACCCTGGTTGAACTGACTGAAGGCACCGCCGCGCTTCCAGCCACGATGGTACCGCCATTAGGGGAGAGCCGCCTCGCCGTGCCGTCAACCGCGCACGGTGATATCACTTTCCAGACGGTGAATGATTACGGCGCGAATACGCCGAAACAACATGCGGTTATGGAATAACCCGCGGGACAGGTCGGCGAAATAATGACACTTCGTAACTGCTATGCCGCTCAGGCAATCGCACGGGCTTTGCGTTGTCCAAAGTACGGCTTTACCGTTATTTTGCCGGCGGCACTGAGCGCTATTCCCTATATGGCCTGCGCGGATAACTATTTTAACCCAGCGTTTCTTTCCGGTGATAATTCAGCGGTAGCGGACCTGTCGCGTTTTGAAAATAGCAATGGACAGGCACCTGGAAAATATCGGGTTGATATTTATCTTAACCAGCAGTTTATTTCCAGCGAAGACGTCGATTTTAAAGCAGTTAAGAAAAGCCAGGATGATACCGGGCTGTCACCGTGCTTTACCCTGACGCGTCTGGAAGCGATGGGGCTTAACCCGAATGCTTTCCCGGCGCTCAAAGCGCTGCCTGCAGACCAATGCGTCCCGTTTGACGCTATTCCTGACGGCAGCACCCGTTTTGATTTTGAACACCAGAAACTTGATATCAGCATTCCGCAGGCCGGGATGAAGCAGAGCGCGCGTGGCTATATTCCGCCGGAACAGTGGGATCAGGGGATAAACGCTATGACCCTGAACTATGACTTTTCCGGCAGTAACAGCGGCGGCACCAGCAGCCAGGACAGCTATTACCTGAACTTACAAAGCGGTCTGAACCTCGGGGCCTGGCGTCTTCGTGACTACTCCACCTGGAACTACAGCCACGGCGAAGGCAGCACGCAGAACGAATGGCAGCACATCAGCACCTATGTCGAACGGACGATCGTCCCGTTAAAGTCGGAGTTAACCTTGGGTGAAAGCTACACACCGTCGGATGTATTTGATTCGCTGGGCTTTCGCGGCGCGCAGATCGCCTCCGATGACAATATGCTGCCGGACAGCCTCAAGGGCTTTGCGCCGACCGTGCGCGGTATTGCCCGCAGCAATGCCAAAGTCACCATCAAACAGAACGGCTACGTCATCTACCAGACCTACGTGTCGCCGGGGGCGTTTGCCATTAAGGATCTCTATCCCACCTCATCAAGCGGCGATTTGCAGGTGACGGTGCAGGAGACGGACGGCAGCGAAAATAGCTACACAGTACCCTATTCAGCGGTGCCGCTGCTCCAGCGTGAAGGGCGGCTGAAATACGCGCTGACCGCCGGGAAATACCGCAGCGGTAACGATCAGCAAGACGAAGTGGATTTTGCGCAGGGGACGCTTATCTGGGGGTTGCCGAGGGGATTTACCGCCTACGGCGGCAGCCAGGCATCGGCGGATTATCGGGCGTTTGCGCTGGGTATTGGGCTCAATATGGGCGACCTGGGGGCGGTATCCACCGATATCACCCAGGCCAACAGTACGCTGGTGGACGGCAGCCAGCATGAAGGTCAGTCCGTGCGTTTTCTGTACGCCAAAGCGCTGAACTCGCTCGGCACTAACTTCCAGCTGCTGGGCTATCGCTATTCGACGCAGGGTTTTTACACCCTCGATGAAACCACCTACCAGCATATGGACGGGTACACCGGGGAAGCCGGTTTTCAGGATGACGACCACGACGGCAAGCAGGATAAGCCGCAGTGGACCGATTTCTACAACCTCTACTACACCAAAAAAGGCAAAGTGCAGATCAACGTTTCGCAGTCGGTGGGCGAAAACGGTTCGCTGTTTATCACCGGCTCCGAGCAGAGCTACTGGCATACCGATGAAACCGACCGGCTTATCCAGATTGGCTATAACGGCAGCTGGCACACTATCTCCTTCGGTCTGACGTGGAACTACGATCGCTCGCCCGGAGCGCGCGAGGCTGACCAGGTTTATGCCTTTAACGTCTCGCTACCGATTGGCGAATGGCTCGCCGGGCGCGGTAACGCCGACGTCTACCACGCGGCGAACACGTTTAACGCCTCGTACAACATGAGTACCGACCGCCACGGCAAAACCTCACAGACCGCCGGGGTCAACGGCACGCTGCTTGCTGAGAACAACCTGAACTACAACGTGCAGGAGAGCTACGGCAACCACGGTACTGGCGACAGCGGCAACGCCAGCCTCAGCTATCAGGGCACTTACGGCAACCTGAAGGCCGGTTACAACTACAGCGACGGCTATCACCAGCGCAACTACGGCATGAGCGGCGGCGTTGTGGTTCACCGTAACGGCGTCACCCTGAGCCAACCGCTGGGCGACACCAATATTCTGGTGAAAGCGCCAGGGGCGGCGGGCGTGGCGCTGGAGAACACCACCGGGGTTAAAACCGACTGGCGTGGTTACGCGGTCGTGCCGTATGCCACTACCTATCGACAGAACCGCGTGGCGCTGGACACCAACTCAATGGGGCAAAACGTCGATATCGACGATGCGGTGGTCAACGTGGTGCCAACGCAGGGGGCGATGGTGCGCGCGGAGTTTAACGCCCATATCGGCGCCCGCGTGCTGATGACCCTCAACCATCTGAATAAACCGGTGCCGTTTGGTTCTACGGTGACGGTCAACGACAGCCAGCAGAGCAGCCTGGTCGGCGATGACGGACAGGTTTATCTCTCCGGCCTGCCGCCGTCCGGCACGCTGGTGGTGCAGTGGGGGGAAGGGGACGACAAACGCTGCTCAGTGGCCTACCAGCTCTCGGCCGACCAGATGACCACCTTTAATCGGGTGGCGGAAACCTGTCATTAACGCTGCGGAAAGTTCATGAAAATATTAATAAAAATGCTATTTAGTTTACTGTTATTGAGCGCAACCAGCACGGCGTTTGCCGGTTCGTCGGACAGCTGTTCCAATGCCACCGGGTCAACGCAGAACGAAAACTTTGACGTGACAACCGCGCTGACGGCGGATACCAACGTGGCCGGAAAAACCACCCAGGTCGTACGCTCTGGTGATATTCATATGAATGCGAACTGTCCGAAGGTGGCTTCAAACAGAAATAACTACACCTATCGTTCCTACGTCTCGAACTACCCGGTAGTGGAGACGTCCGGTAGCTGGAAATACCTTCAGCTCAACGATTACCTTGAAGGCGCGCTGCGGGTGACCGATGCGGTTGCCGGGGATGTTTACGCACCGGCCAACTACGCCAAAATGGGCACTGACGGCTGTGTATCCAACGGCTGCAACTTCCCGGTGTCAGATTCCAACATCACGCTGCAGATAAAAATTGCCAAACCCTTTGTCGGCAACGTGACAATTCCTCAGACGCGCCTTTTCAACGTCTATATCAACCGCAGCAGCGGCGGGTCGTTCGGTACGCCGGTTTATACCATCTCGTTTAGCGGCTCGATCACCGTGCCGCAGAGCTGCGAAGTGAACGGCAACCAGGTGATTACCATCGACTTCGGCACGCTCTCCTCGGGTAACTTCAAAACCAAAGGACAAAAGCCTTCCGGCTTCACCCCGGTGAGCCGCCAGGTGCCGGTGAAGTGCTCGGGCGGCGTGAGCGAAATGGCGAGCCTGAGCTTCCGTTTTCAGGGGCAGGCCGATGTGAATGAACCGACGGCGATTGCTACCGACAACAGCGATATCGCGGTGCAGTTCACCGATATTCTCGGCAATGTGATCGTGCCCAACACCGGCACCATCCCGTTCCAGCTGCAGGACTACGTCGCGACGGTACCGTTTACCGTTGCGCCGATTAGCGCCACCGGTAAGAAGCCGCAGCAGGGAGTGTTCCATGCGCAGGCCTATATCGTGGTCGATTTTAATTAAGGGGCAGCAATGAATAACGGCAAACGGAGGTACTGGCTGGCGATCATCGGATGGGCGCTGAGCGCGGCAACGGTTCAGGCGGCGAATAACGGCGTTGAAATCGACATGAGCGGCACGGTAGTAGCCTCCACCTGTGATGTGGAAACCGCCGACACCCTGCAGACCATTTTTATTGGCAATTTCAGCAGCAACACCTTTCACACGGCGGGCGACGTATCGCCAACCGCCGATCTGGTCATCCGCCTGAAAAATTGTAGCAGCGGTATTTCCGGGGCGACGGTGATGTTCAGCGGCACGCCGGACGGCGACAACGGCAAGCTGCTGGCGCTTTCAGATACCGCCGGGAAAGGGGATATGGCCTCTGGGGTTGGCGTGGAGATCCTTGATGCCAATAAGAAAACGGTGGCGATTAACACCACCAGCGACAGCCAGTCGCTGCAGTAAGGAGACAATAACGCGCTGACGTTTTTCCTGCGCTATCAGGCGACGAAAATTCCGGTCACCGCCGGAAACGCCTCGTCGGTCATGTACTTCGATCTGAGCTACCAGTAATGAAAATAATCCTCACGCTACTTCTGCTGGCCGCTGTCAGCGCGCAGGCGCACGACGGCACCGTCTACGTGAGCGGATCCATTCAGGATAACACCTGTATCGTGGCACCGTCCTCCCAGGCGCAGACCGTACCGCTGGGCGATATCGCCGCAAAGCAGTTCGCCACTAAAGGCAGCGGCTCGTCGCCGGTGGCTTTTATTATCGATCTGCAACAGTGCGGTGCCGCAGCGACCGGCGTTGACTTTACCTTTAGCGGGACGGCAGACACGGCGGATAAAACGCTGCTGGCGCTCGACAGCGGTAGCGATGCGGCTCAGGGGGTTGCTATTGAACTGCAAAGTGCCGATCACGCCCGGCTGCCGCTGAATCAGGCCTCATCCCGCTACGTAATTGACCCGACACGTACCGATAACGTCTTTATCTTCTACGCCCGCTATATGGCAACGGCGAGCAGCGTGACCAGCGGCACGGCAAACGCCACCGCGACCTTTACGCTGACCTGGCAATAGCGGGGGAGTGCCCATGAAATATTGCCCGTTTGCCCTGCTGGTCTTCGGCGTTTCCGCCCACGCGGGCGTTACCGTAGACGGTACCCGTTTTATCTTTGATGCCGACAAGCCGAGCATCACCTTTACGGTGAACAACACCGCTCAGCAGCGCTATCTGGTGCTGTCAAAGGTGCTGGACTCGCAGGGGCAGAGCGGCAATCAGGTGCCGTTTATCACCACGCCGCCGCTGTTTCCGCTGCTGCCAGGGCATAGCAACATTGTACGCATTATGCGTATGGGCGGTGACCTGCCGGATGACCGCGAAAGCCTGTTCTGGTTGAGCGTGGCCAGCATTCCTGAAACCCAGAGCAAGCCGACCGCAAATGCCTTACAGATAGCGATTCGGAGCCGGATGAAACTGTTTTATCGCCCAGTGGGTCTGAAGGGGCGCGAAGAAGAGGCCTATCGTCAACTGCTGTGGAAAGCGCAGGGCAGCAAGACCCTGGTCAGCAACCCGACGCCCTATTACGTCACGCTAGTTAACCTACGCGTCAACGACCGAACGGTGGAGAATGCGGGCATGGTGGCGCCGTTTGCCTCCGAGGTGAAAAACATCTGCCCGACCAGCGGCCGCTGCGTGCTGCAGTGGCAAACCATTAATGACTACGGGCGTGTAATGCCCATACAGACGCAAACGCTAAGGTAAGCAAATGGCTGTCCAGAACAGGGATGTGAATATGCGAAAGGCCTGGCCATTGGTCGCCATGCTGGCGCTGATTTATCTGCTGGTGATGCATCTGGTGATCGCTAATATGGGCGGCAGCGGCAGTGAACTCCCTACCTCGCTGTGGGTCTGGTTTTGCATGCTGCTGTTGTTGGGCTGTGGCTGGCCCTGTTTTATCCGCTCCGCCATCGTCGTGGCACCCGGCACCCGACGCATTCTTCTGGGCGCGTTGTTAATGAGCCTGCCGCTGGCGTGGAGCCCCGAACCGAGCTGGCGTCTTGATGCGCTGCCGCGTTTTGCCGGGCTGTGGGCAGGCGTGATGCTGCTACTGTTGTTGACGCATGTGAGATTCAGCGCGCGCCAGCGGCAAACGCTGCTGTATTTGTTGGTGTTAGCCGGGCTGATTCAGGCGGTTTACAGCCTGCTGGGGCTGCATCTGCCGACCGTCCTTCCCGGGTTTGAACAACAGGTGCTTGCCGCCTCGCCGGGAAATATCAGCGTTTTTCAGCAGCGCAACGTTGCCGGGTCGTTTCTGGCGTGCGGTGGCGCGGTGGGGTTGTTCAGTCTCGGTTCACCGTTTTTCCGTAGCCGATATCCGCGAAGGGAGGCTGCGCGAATCGCTGCCATCAGCGTGGCGGTGATGGTGCTGTTCTGGGTGTTAACAGAGATTTCCTCGCGCATCGGTTGGCTAAGCGCGATTTGCGTCTACGTTGGGATGGTATGCCTGCACTGGCAGACCTCCCCGGTATGGCGACGCGGACTGTTACTGGGTGCCCCGGCGGTGGGCGTAGCTATCGGCATAAGTTTGATGCCGCTGTCGTTTAGCGAGGCGCTGGCGCAGCACGATGGTTCGACCCTCCAGCGGCTGATGATTTTACGTGAAACCCTACGCATGATTGCGCTGCACCCGTTCGTGGGCTGGGGCTACGGCAGCTACGTCTGGCACTTCAGCCACTTTATTGCCGATCGTGCGATGCCGATTGCCAATGGCAGCCTGGTGATTCCGCATCCGCACAATGAACTGCTCTACTGGTGGGTTGAAGGCGGACTGGTGGCGCTGATGGGGCTAATGCTGCTGGCGTGGGCCGGCATGACTCTTTTTTTCCGCACGACAAACCGCCAGACGCTGTCGCTGCTGTTCTGCCTGCTGCCGCTGCTGTTGCATACCCAGGTGGAGTACCCGTTTTATCAGTCAGCAACGCACTGGCTGACGTTTATTATGCTGCTTAGCCTCGCCGTTGGGGATGGTTCGCTCGTACGCGCGTTCAGCGGTCGTTGGCTGCCGTATTTTTCGGCGCTTATAATGATTGCCGTTTGTGCCGGCGCATTTACGCTATTAGCGACCCTACGCCAGCAGTCCGTATTAACGCATTTTGAGCAGATGCCAGAAAAATATTATCACCAGGTATTGATACTACGTGAAAGCGGTCTGGAGACAGCGCGTTTCAGAAAAGACCGCGCGCTGGCGCTGATTGTGGAATATCAGAAAACCGGGAATCGACAGGCGCTATCAACGTATTTATCACAGGCAACCTGCTGGCTTAATTTATGGGTTGATGCCGATATGTATAATAATGTGATCAATGTCGATTTTTTTATGGGTAACGCCATTGCCGGCAAAACATTTAAATCGGAAGCGGAAAGGATATTTATTGATGATAATCGTTTTCAATAATATCAATATCAGAAAGCGACGGGTAATTTTTCCATAGCAATCAGCACGCCTGATTTCATCTCGATATAATTTCCCTTTTTTAATTCTGCGAGTACATCCATAATTCGACTGCGAGATATTCTGGTCCGGCGTTGAATAAAAGAGGAAACTTTAATTTGCAGTCGAATATCTTCCGGGTAGAGCCAGAGTTCCATCAGCAGTGAGCGAATTTTGCTATAGGCATCGTTACCGACCAGTTCGCTGTCGCGCGCGCTCATGACCATGACGCGCTGGGCGAGAATTCGCGAGATATCGTGCCATAAATTAAACTCATCGCACTTCTCAACAAACAGGTCCAACGGCACAATCCAGCCAGTGCAGTCGGTTTCTGCGCGAATATAGTGCTGCGGGCGCGCCTTAACATCATAATAAAGGCTATAGCCGTCAATAAGGCCCACGACGGTGGGGGCAAAAACGGTGGCCATATGCAGATCGACCTGGGCATGGCTTACAGAAAAGCAGCCGGTGGTCACCAGTAAAATAAACGCCGATTCACGATCGTTACTGAGTAGCATTTTTGTCGATGCGTTTAGCGTAAACGCGGTGCCAAAAGGGGCCAGCACGTTGTGTAGATCCGTTATTGCCTTCAGCGGTTTCGTTTGCTGACTAAACTCAAAGGCATGTAGCGGTCGGGACGAATCGTCTGATTGCGACATTTCTTATTTCTCAATGGATATTCTGGAAAGAAGTATAGCATGCCGAAATCGGATGATATAGCTGATGTTAATGATTGTTCTTGATTTATTTTTGCGAATGAGACTAATCCTTTTTTGTTGTCCGAAATAGTATTCTTAGCGATGAATTAACGGGTCCAATTATGGACATTATGCTGTGTTGCAATAACATTTCATACTCATTAGCATTTTACGCTGGCTACTATTACCATGGAGTCAGCTAAATGGAGGTTGTCAGTTACAGCGACAATATTTTTCTTAATTTGGGTATTCAGTCGATATTGAACGTCAGTGCGGCGAGCACTCGCCAGTATAAGTTAAATAGTGCGGTTCTCGACTACATCATTATCCTTAACGATCTGGATATCCGTCAGACGATCGACGCGCTTGGCGCAGAAGCCGCAAGGTTTCGACGAAAAAACGTCATGGTACTCACCGAGGCCATTTCGCCGTTGATTGTCGGTTATTTATTGCGTAAATGCCGCGGCCTGGTGGCATATAGTATTAAAAATAACCACTGTGAACTACTGATTGATGCGCAGAGCGATGAGTCGTGCGATGACATTGAACAGGCGCACTACTTTTCGCTGTCGGATAACGAACTGTTTATTCTGCTGTCGCTCAGTATGGGTATGAAGCCAGAATTATTAACGAAGATCACCGGGCGCTCGGAAAAACGCGTTAGCGCCATTAAGCGCGAGGTGATGAGTAAGTTAAATATTAAGAACAGCACTATTTTTTATGATGTTATCAGGGCGCTGTTTGTGCCAGTCAGGCAAAGTACGGTACATCCCCGGCACAAGTCGTCGCACGCCAAAGCCTGACGCACTGCAGGGCGCTATTCAGTCCGTTTTACGCCCGCTATACTCAGCGCATTTGGGGAATAATTTTCCCGTATTGAGGGGGTAACGTGGAACTGAATCGCATTGGCGATATTGCCGCTTTTATCGCGGCGGTTGACGCTGGAAGCTACACCCGCGCAACGGCAAGCGTCGGTTTATCGCGCTCGGCGATTGGTAAAAGTATCACTCGTCTTGAGGCCCAGCTAGGCGTTCGCCTGCTGAACCGTACTACGCGCCAGCTCAGCCTGACTGAAGAAGGCTGCATTATGTATGAGCGCTGCAAACGCATTCTGGAAGATCTTGAAGCAGTGGATGACGCCATGGCGCTGCGCCGGGAAAAACCGACCGGCACCCTGCGTCTGACCGCGCCGCTCTCGCTGGGGCAGCGCCATATTCTGCCGGTTATTGACCGCTTTTTGCGCGCCTCGCCCGCGCTACGCGCCGACGTGGTGTTCACCGACCGCTTTGTCGATCTGATTGACGAAGGGTTTGATATTGCTATTCGCATCGGTGAGCCCCGAGGTGACTCACGCATTCTGACCCGCACCATCGGCACGCAGCATATGGTCACCTGCGCGTCACCGGCATACCTGGCAGCGCGCGGCACGCCGATGACGCCGCAGGCGTTGCGCCAGCACGATACCATCTTCTTTCGCAGCGCCGAGCGGCGTAGGAGCTGGCGCTATGCCACCCCGGAGGGCGAATTTGTCTATGAAGGCCCGGGGCGTATTGATATCGATAGTTCAGAGGCGATGCTGTCGTCGGCTATTTCCGGCTTTGGCGTGATCCAGTTGCCCGATTATCTGGCTGCCGACGCGATCGCCAAAGGAACGCTGGTGGCTATCCTCACCGAATTTAAGATCCCGCCGGATCCGGTGCGGATAATTTACCCCAGCAAACGCTACCTCTCGCCGCGCATTCGTGGATTTGTCGATTTGATTGCTGAAGAGTGGCAAACGCTCGGCGTACCCTGGGAGCGCGCTGACCGCCTGTAGCGCTTTACTGTGCCCGGCGCGCCCCTGGTAAGGGACGCACATTCCCCAATGTTTGTTTTAGTATGCGAATCATCGATGACCATCCCGGTCCTGTTATTTTCATTCTGGAGCAGATATGAAGGATTACCGTTTTTTAACACCCATGACCTTGCCTAATGGCGTCGTGCTGAAAAACCGCGTGGTGTTACCGCCAATGACCGAGCAGATGTCTTTTGAAGACGGCTCGGTGACGGCGGAAGAAATTCACTATATGCAGCAGCGCGCCGGCGGCGTAGGGCTGTTTATTACCCCAGTGGCCTATATCAACAAAGAGGGCAAAGGGTTCGAAGGCCAATTAGGCATTGAGGACGATGGAAAAATCCCCGGGCTGGCAAAACTGGCGCAGGCAATCAAAGCGCGCGGGGCGAAAGCGATTCTGCAGATGTTTAGCGCCGGGCGGATGACCAATCAGTGGATCACCCGTGGGCGTCAGCCGGTGAGCGCCAGCGCCGTTGCCGCGCCGCGTAATGGGGCGGAAGTTCCGCGTGAACTGACTGCCGACGAGGTGGTGAGCCTGATTAACGACTTTGCTGAAGCCACCCGCCGCGCCATCGAGGCCGGGTTTGACGGCATTGAGTTGCACGGTGCCAATACCTACTTGCTTCAGCAGTTTGTCTCGCCGCACTCCAACCGTCGTACCGACAAATGGGGCGGCACGCTGGATAAACGCCTCGCGCTGCCGCTGGCGGTGATTGAGGCAGTGATGAAAGTGAAACAGCAGCACGCGAGCGCCGACTTTATCGTGGGCTACCGTCTGTCGCCGGAAGAGATTGAAGAGCCGGGCATTACCCTCGACGACACGAAATATTTTGTCGGCAAATTACAGGATACGGCGCTCGACTATATCCACGTCTCGATGGGCTCAGTATGGCGCCCTTCACTGCGCGATAAGCACAATACCGCGCCGATTATCACCCAGCTTAACGCGGTCAGCCCGCGTAAACCGATTATCGCCGTGGGTAATATCCGCACTCCGGCGCAGGCGGAAGAGGTGATGCAAAGCGGTGTTGACCTGGTGGCGCTGGGCCATCAGCTGATTATTGAACCGAACTGGGTGGAAAAGGTGAAAGCGGGCGATGAAGAGGCGATCCGCTATCAGCTGCATGCCGCCGATCTGACGCTGCTCGGTATCGCACCGCCGTTCCTCGAATTTATTCGTGATATGCCGGGCTTCGATATTCAGGGGCTGAACGATGAAGCGCAGCGTCAGATTGATAACGTGACCTACCTGTAAACGTGCGGGTCACATCACTTCGGCGGCGGGCACGGCATCGCGCAGCGCTCCCGGCGAGTGGCCGACCACGCGCTTGAACGCTCGGCTAAAGGCGGCAACGGAACCGTAACCCAGACGCAGGGCGACGGTTTCAATGGCCTGCTGCTCCTGGCCGATATACTGGATAGCCAGCCGCATTCGCAGCTCGCCGAGGTATTTCGCCGGCGTTGTGCCGGTTGCCGAGAGAAAGCGTTCGGCAAACACCGAGCGTGACGTGCCCGCCTCTTTGGCGAGGTCCGCCACGCTCCAGTTCACCCCCGGCTGCTGGTGCATGGCGTAAATAGCCCGGCTCAGGCGCGGGTCACGCAGTACCTGAATCCAGCCGGTAGCTTTACCACAGCCGCTCTCCACCCAGCCACGAACGATCAGCGCCGCCACCACGTCAGCGAGGCGAGCGAGAATACCGGCAAAGCCAACCTGTCGGCCCAGCGATTCACGTTCCATCGCCGCCAGCAGCGCCTGGATTTCCGGTCGGTCAGACATCAGGCTGCTAACCATCATCACTTCAGGCATCGCTTTTACCAGCGGCTGCATACCACCCAGTTCGAAATTCATACACCCGGTAAAGATGACTACGTTTTCCGCGTCTGGACAGGACGGACAGTGGATGTCATGCACCTGGCTGCAGATAGGTTCGCTGGGGAAATCGGTAATCGGCGTGACGCTGGCCGACTCGTCAGAAAGCAGGGCATGACCCTCGCCGTTAGGGATAAACACCGCATCGCCGCTATTCAGGGTAAAGCGCGCGCCGCTTTGCATTCGCAGCAGGGCCGGCCCGCGGCTGACAAAATGGAACTGCGCCTTGCCGGGCACATCGCCGAAGGAGACGCCAAACGGCGCGCTGGCTTCGAAACGGCGATAGTTCACGCCGGAGAGACGCATGCCGCGCAGCAGTTCGCTAATCATATCAGGGGCATTCAGGGTCATTTTCGTAACTCCGGACGAATTATCAATAAATGAAGATTATCCATCATAGATCGTCCCGGCGGATCTTTCTATCCTTTGCGACAGCCATCACATTTTTATAACAGGAGATTCACCGATGAATACATGCGTCGCAGAGAGCGGGCCTATCGCCCCCGCAAAACCCGCCTGGCGCGCCGTGTGGGCGCTAGGTCTGGGGGTGTTTGGGCTAATTACCGCCGAGTTTCTTCCCGCCAGTTTGTTGACCCCGATGGCGGCAAGCCTGGGCGTGACCGAAGGCGTGGCCGGGCAGACCGTGACCGCCACCGCGCTTGTCGCGCTGGTGACCGGGCTGCTGATTACTTCAGCCACCAAAAGCCTCGACCGCCGCTGGGTGCTGATGTTCTTTACCCTGATGCAGATTGTCTCCAGCCTGCTGGTGGCCTTTGCGCCGTCGTTACAGGTTCTGCTGCTGGGACGCCTGCTGCTCGGTGTGGCCATTGGCGGATTCTGGGCAATGTCGACGGCGACCACCATGCGGCTGGTGCCCGCCAGCGATGTGCCAAAGGCGTTGTCAATTATCTTTGCCGGCGTGTCGATTGCGACCGTCGTTGCGGCCCCGTTGGGCAGCTATCTGGGTAGCCTGATTGGCTGGCGCAACGTGTTTATTCTCTGTGTGGTACCGGGCGTGCTGGCGCTGCTCTGGCAACTGTGGGTGCTGCCGTCTATGCGCCCAGAAAACGGCGGCAGCCTGCGCACGCTGCTGCACGTGCTGCGCCGTCCCGGCATGATTGGCGGGCTGCTGGCGACCATCTTTATCTTTAGCGGTCACTTCGCCTTCTTCACCTACCTGCGTCCGTTCCTTGAAACGGTAGGGCGTGCCAGCGTGGAGACGATTTCGCTGATCCTGCTGGGCTTTGGCCTCGCTAACTTTGTTGGCACTTCGATTGCCGGGCACCTGCTGGCGCGCAACCTGCGTCTGACGCTGGCGCTGGTACCGTTCGGCATGGGTGTCCTGGCGCTGCTGATGGTGGCCTTTGGGCATCTGGCGCTGCTTGATGGTCTGCTGGTGACGCTGTGGGGCTTTGCCTTTGGGCTGGTGCCGGTGGGCTGGTCAACCTGGCTTGCCACGACCGTCCCGGACGAAGCGGAAAGTGCGGGTGGGCTGATGGTGGCGTCTATTCAGCTGGCCATTAGCGCGGGTGCGGCGGGCGGCGGTCTGGTGTTCGATCTTAATGGTGCCAGCGGCGTGTTTACCGTTAGCGGCGTGCTGCTGGTGGCGGCGATGGTGATGGTGTTTGCTGGGGTGCGCGTTAAGCCGGTGACGACGGAGTAGGGTGGCGCGGTAACCCTCACCCCATCCCTCTCCCTTAAAAAGGGAGAGGGGGCCGATCGGCAACATGATTGAGGAAAAGGGCTGAACCTCTCAACGACGCAAAACGGTTCCCTCGCCCCCTTGGGGAGAGGGCCAGGGTGAGGGGATGAAATCAAGCCAACAAATAGCTCAACCCCATAAACGCCGCCATCCCCGCAATCACAGTGGCAAAGAGACTCCGACTGAGTGCCCCCACCAGCGTCGCCGCGACGGCGGCCAGCAGCGAAATGCTCAGCCCACCGCTGGTTAACGCCGGTTTACCGACCAGTTCAGCGGCAATAATCGCCGACATAATCGCCGCCGGAATAAAGCTCAGCCACTGCTGCAGCGCGGGTGGCATACGAAAACGTGATAGCAACAGCACCGGCACCACGCGCATCAATGCAGTGACCAGCGCCGAGGCGATAATCGCCAGCAGAATATTACGCTCCATCCTGACTCTCCTTCTTGCCAGACAGGCGCAGGCCAATCGTTGCCAGCGTAGCGGCGACGGAGGCGGCGACAATGACCACGATGCTGGTATCGGTATGCCCGGACATCGCAAGGGTAATGACCGCCGCGACGGCGATGCTGAACGACTCCAGCCATTTACGACGGCTGGCAAACCACAGCATCAGCACCAGGCCGATAAACATCGATACCAGGCTGAAGCTCAGTCCTTCCATCAACGCCTGCGGCAGGGCGGAGGCCAGCCCCGCGCCAATAATGCAGGCGAGGATCCAGTTGAGCCAGGCCGCCACGTTCAGGCCAAACATCCAGGCAAACGACACCTTGTTTTGCGCGCCACCGCGCTGCACCGCGACGCCGAAGGTTTCATCGGTCAGCAGCAGACCGCTGACGATTTTTTGCAGCGTGGTGTGCTCACGGAAATAGACGCTCATCGCCGAACTCATCAGCAGATAACGCAGGTTTACCAGCAGCACGCTCAGTACCACCGACGCGACTTCCGCGCCCGCCGCCCACAGTGAATAGAAAAGAAACTGTGCCGACCCGGCGTACAGCAGGCTTGCCAGCAGGGCGGTTTGCAGGGTCGTAAAGCCGGAGAGTGTACCGATGGCCCCGGCTGCAAAGCCGATGCTCCAGTAGCCGGGAATGGTGGGGAAGCAAGCGGCGACCCCCGCGCGAAATTGTGCCCTGGCCTCTTGGCGTGACGAGGCGGCGGTATGAATTAACATCCATCTGTCCTGTGGTTTGCGTTACGGTCTGCGATGTGCGCGGTAGCGCCATCTTTTATAGGTATAAGAAAATGGTCTGTATCAGAACGAACAGCATATTACAGGTTCGACGGCGGGGGATAAAAAAATCCACGCCGGGCGTGGATTTTAGTGGGTAGCGAACGTCGAGGATTACGCTTCGCATTTGGCCATCAGCAGCGCCAGGTCGACCAGGCGGTTGGAGAAGCCCCATTCGTTGTCGTACCACGCCAGGATTTTGACCATGTTACCGCCAATCACCAGCGTGGAGAGACCGTCGATAATTGAGGAACGCGGGTCGCCCTGATAGTCGCTCGACACCAGCGGTTCATCGCTGTAGCCCAGAATCCCTTTCAGCGGGCCACTTGCGGCCGCTTCACGAAACGCGTTGTTCACCTCTTCGACGGTAACGTCACGTTCAAGGGTCACGGTCAGGTCGACGATGGAGACCACCGGAACCGGCACGCGCAGTGAATAGCCCGTCAGGCGTCCGTCCAGCTCGGGGATCACTTTACCCAGCGCTTTTGCCGCGCCGCTGGAGTAAGGCACTATCGACAGCGCGGCGGCGCGGGCCCCGCGCAGATCTTTCTCCGGCTGGTCGTGCAGCGCCTGGCTGTTGGTGTAGGCGTGGGTGGTGTTCATCAGACCATGCTTGATACCGAAATGTTGGTGCAGCACCTGCGCGGCGGGGGCCAGCCCGTTGGTGGTGCAGCTACCGTTACTGACCACGTAGTGCTTATCCGGGGAGTAGAGGCCGTCGTTGACCCCCATCACGATGGTTAAATCGTCGTTCTTACCGGGCGCGGAGATAATCACCCGTTTTGCGCCGCCGCTGTGGATATGCACCGCCGCTTTGTCACGCTCGGTGAAGAAACCGGTGGCTTCAATCACGATATCGACTTCAGCCTGTCGCCACGGAATGTTCGCCGGGTCGCGTTCGCTGTAGACGGTGATAGGTTGACCTGCCACCACCAGTTGGCCTTCGCTGGCGCTGACCTCGGCGGCAAGCGTGCCAAGCAGGGAGTCATATTTCAGCAGATGCGCCAGCGTTTTGCTGTCCGTCAGATCGTTAATCGCCACAATCTGGATATCCGGGTTGCCCAGCGCTGCGCGCAGTACGTTACGTCCGATACGGCCAAAACCGTTAATACCGACCTTTACCATGATCCACTCCTTATCTGTTGTCTCTGGCGCTACTGTAGGCCGGTCGCCATTTGGCGTAAACGACAAAAAAGGATCACTTTACGCCATTTTGCGACAGTGGAATCGCTGGCGGTACTCACCGGGCGTGAGGTGCAGCTGTTTTTCAAACAGACGGCGTAGGTTAATGCTGCTGCCAAAACCGGTCTGCTGCGCCACTCTCTCCAGCGTGTCGTTAGTCTGCTCCAGACGCTGACGGGCGGCGGCCAGGCGTGCTTCGGCGACGTAGCGTGCCGGAGATGCGCCGGTCTCGCGGGTAAAGACGCGGGTGAAATTGCGTGGGCTCATGGCGACTTTTTCCGCCAGCGTTTCGACGCTGAGGTCGGCGGTCAGGTTGTCGAGCAGCCAGGCGAGCAGGTCGTTGATGGGCCCCACGCTGCTGGTGCGCTGGAGATTGTAGCGGCTGAACTGTAGCTGGCTGCCGGGGCGATGGAGATACATCACAAAATCCTGGGCGATATCGCGCGCCAGGCTAAAGCCGTAATCCTCTTCCACCAGCGCCAGCGTCAGGTCGAAGCCGGAGCTCACCCCGCCGGAGGTCCAGATATGATCGTCCTGAATATAGAGCGGCCCGCCTTCGACGCGCACCTGCGGGTATTCCGTCTGGAGGGTGTCCAGCAGCTTCCAGTGGGTGGTGGCGCGCTTGCCGTCGAGCAACCCGCTTTGCGCCAGCAGCATAGCGCCGCCGCAGATTGAGGCAATACGGCGGGCATGCGGGGCGGCAAGGCGCAGCCAATCCACCACCGCAATACCTTCCTGTGCGTTCTGACCTCTGCCGGTGATGATGATGGTGTCGAGAGGTTCGCGAGGGTCTATCTCATGCAGGCGATGATCCGCCAGCAGGTTGAGGCCGGATTGGCCGTGGATCACCTGATGCGGCTGAGTGGTTGCCAGTTGAACCTGGTAGCAAGGAGAGGTGGCACCCTCAGGATGCAGACGGTTGGCCTGCATCAGGATGTCGGCTATACCGGCGGACTCAAACAGCATGCCGCCGTCAGGGACGATAATCAGTATTTTCTTCATGTCCTGAAAAGTAATCTTTTTACAGAATAAGTCAATATGGCGTTCGCTTGCCGAAGAGAACCTTGTCACGCCGACGAGAGGCTAAAAACAGGCATTCTGGGTGATATTTTTGCCGACCATCACCACCTTCTGGCTGGTGGGGTCGACGTTCAGCACTACCGAGCGAATTTGCGGGCAGATCACTTCCATGCTCTGTTTGTCGCACGTTGTCTGCAACCATTGATGGTCACCGTCCTCGGTGCTGACGAGATGGCGCTCGGCATAGGGGCTACACGTGTACCCGCGCTGGGTGATGGCGGCCCGAGCGGCGTCAAGGCTCATGCCCACGACGTGTAGTTCATCGACCTCTTTAGCGTGGGCGCTCTCTGAGACGCGGCTTAATACGCAGCCTGTCAGTAGGCTGGTGATAAAAAACAGCGCGATTGGCGGGAAAAGCGAGCGAAGGTAGCGGTTGGGCATCGGTTAACGGTGTCGGTTGCATTGGGTGACTTTATGATTGTTCGTCACGGCGGGTTACGCAACCCTTACGTAGACTTACGTAGAAAAATGCCCGCGAGTTCTCGCGGGCAGTTGGTCGAACGGTTAGCCCCGTGGGCGTTGCGCCAGAGCTTTAAACACCATCGCAATGGCATGGGCACCGGGGTCCATATTACCCGCAAGACTATCGCTGTTGAGGTAGGAAGCGCGGCCCGCGTTGGCTTTGGTGGCATGGCTGGTGGCGTCGGCTCCCGCCTGCGCGGCTCGGTAGGCGGCATCGAGGTTGCCAGGCTGCTGCGCCAGTGCGTCCAGTGCCGGTTGCAGGGCATCAATTAGCGTACGATCGCCGAGGTCAGCACCGCCGTAAAACTTCATCTGTGCCAGCCCGGCCTGCAGGGCAGCAACCACAGGTTTGCCTTCGTGGATAGCCTGCCCGGCGGCGGTGAAGAAGATAGACATCAGCACGCCGCTGGAGCCGCCCATCACCACGGTTAACCGTTCGCCAATCAGCCCGCACAGCGTCTCAAGCTGCGCCAGTGGCAACTGGTGGTCGTGCAGCAGACGGGCAATTTCACGCGCCCCGGCGGCGAAGGTAGAACCGGTATCACCATCGCCCACTTTGGCATCCAGCGCGTTCAGGCAGCTTTCCAGGTCGGACAGCGTGGCGGTTACCGTCTCAATATAGTCCGCCACCTGCGCATCTTCCGACGGCGTAAAGGCCACGCGAGCGCTCTTTATATCGCACGGCAGGGTGGTCTGCGGGCGCAGGCGCACCGGCGGCAGCCAGCCAGCGGTTCTCACCTCTGACAGCAGCGCTTTTTCCACGCTCTCTTCCATCACCATCGCGGTAATTGAAAAACCCTTCATATCGAGGGCGCTGACCAGCGGGGCGGGCCCAATCAGCCAGTCGCAGCGTGAAGCCAGCGCGCTGGAGGCCAGTTCACGAGTGAGGATCGCCATCTCGGTCACCGAGCCGCCGCCGAGGTTGTTGAGCATCAGCAGCAGGCGACCGGTAGCCGGTAACGCCGCGCTGAGTTTTTCGACCATCAGGTGCACAAGTTCGGCGCTGTTTTGTGTGTCAACCACGCTCGCGCCAGGCTCGCCGTGGATCCCCATTCCCAACTCGGCTTTGCCTGGGAAGTGGCGAACACCATCCTGCGGGTCGCCGGGCAGGTGACAGCTTGCCAGCGCGACGCCGAGGCTGAACACGCGGGACATCGCCAGACGCGCTTCCCGGGTGACCGTATCCAGGTTGCTGCCCATTTCCGCGAAGTAGCCGGCAACCTTATGGACAAGGATTGTGCCCGCAATGCCGCGCGGGTGCTTGTTGTCCGGCAGGGAGATATCGTCGCCGACGATGACCATCTCGACTTTGTAGCCCAGACGGCGAGCTTTTTCCGCCGCAAGGCCGAAGTTTAAGCGGTCACCGGTGTAGTTTTTGACAATCAGCAGGCAGCCCGCATCACCGGTCACCGCCTGGATGGCGGTCAGCACGGCATCCACGCTCGGCGAGGCGAAAAGGTCGCCGCAGACCGCTGCTGTGAGCATTCCCTTGCCGACAAAGCCCGCGTGAGCCGGTTCATGACCCGCGCCGCCGCCGGAAATCACCGCCACCCGGGATTTAACCAGATCGCGACGGACCACAATACGAATCGCCGGATCGCTTTCCAGACGGGCAAGGTTGTTCCACGGGCTCGCGATGATCGCCCCTTCAATAGCGTCATTCACGAGGTTTTCGCGTTGATTGTAGAAAAATTGCGACATAACAGATTCCTGAGCTTAGGGTGTGACACCCCTCCATGGCGAGCCATGCAGGGCGTGTCCGGGAGTGAACGAATGGGTATTACGGTTGGGGTAGCGTGAGCTTGTCGCCGTTTTGCCGCCCGGCAAAGGCGTCGTCACCGAGCTGGCAGCGCCAGGGAATACCCGCCGCCTGAGCAATGATGGCGCCGTGGGCCAGCGGGCTGCCGTGTCGTAGGCAGATGGCGGCGGTTTTCGTCGCATCCAGCTGCAAAACGACCGATGGATACAGGTTATCGGCGATGAGTATCGTGCGCTGCGACAGGTGAGGCGCGCTGTCGACGGTTCCCGCCAGGTGTCCCAGCGTACGGTGCAGAATATCCTCAATATCGATATAGCGTGCCTGAAGGTAGGCATCGTCCAGCGACCGGTATTGCTGGCTGAGGGTGCTCATCACCTGCGACCAGGCCCATTCGGCGCAGCAGTTCTGCTGCTGCAGTTCTTCAAAGACGCTGTTCAGCAGCTCCGGGTCGTCAAGCAGGGTATGCTGACCGAAGAAAATGGCGGCAATCTCCTCCGAATACTTGTCGGCCGCCAGCGCGGCGAGCGCCAGCAGATCGTCCAGCGTATGGCTGACCGCCATTTTCAGACGCCGAAACTCTGCATCCGGACTTTCGGCGGGTTCAGGTTCGAGCGGAAACACGGTGGGCTGATAATGCAGTACCACGCCGCTGAGGGTGCCATGAAGCGCTGGTGCGTTCACCGTCGGGGCGCTAACGACCTGGCGCTCGCCAAAATGGTCGTCTGCCAGCGTCTGAAACGCCGCCAGCGCTTCTGCGGCTTCCGGGCCTTTGGCAATCAGGCGGATGCGGTCATTGCAGCGCACCTTCAGCAGCGCTATCTGATTGAGGCTATCGGGCTTCACGCATTTGCCGTCTTTTTCCAGCAGCAGCTCGGCATTAAACCCGGCGAGCCCTTCGACCAGACGGGCGGCGGGGCGCACATGCAGACCGTGAGGATTGACTATTTCGACGGTCACGGACTGCGCGTCGTCAGACTCGTCGGTTTGTAGCGCTGACGGGTCGTGATACTCCTCCTGCGCCGGAAAGCCGAGCTGGACGCGTTTAGCCTGCAGGGCGCACTGGGCGTCGGCAATCACCTTCTCAATACCTGCACCGCTGGCGGCGCTCACCGTGGCGGCCAGCGCGCCTTCTACTAACGGCGCCGGGCACAAATGCACCTTCGCGGCAATATCCGGGTCCAGCAGGTCGAGTGCGGTTTCCGCGCTCAGCAGCGCGCTGCCAATATCCATCAGCACCAGAATATCGTCGGTGTCGGCGACCGAGATGATGGCCTCCATCACCTTGATAGGGTCGGTGCCAATCGGGCTATCGGGGTCGTCAATACCGGCGGCGATGGCGAGCTGGCAGCCATCTCCCCTTAACATCTGTCGGGCGAGCTCCCCGACCCCCTGGCCCAGTTGGGCGCTGTGAGACACAATGACCAGATTTACCATCGCCTTATCCTTTCTCTACTTATGCGTTAGCCGCAGCGGCCAGCATTTGCACCATAAACAGGGCGGAAGTGGCCCCCGGATCCTGATGACCGATGCTGCGTTCACCGAGATAGCTGGCGCGGCCTTTGCGTGCCTGCATAGTGATGGTCGCCTGGACCGCCTGTTGAGCGACCTCACAGGCGGCGTCCAGCGCCGCGCTGATTGACAGGTTCTGTTCGCTGGAGCGGTGCAGGGAGTCGGCTACCGGCAGCCAGACGTCGCACATGGTTTTATCACCCCGTTCGGCCTTGCCACGGCTGACGACGCCGTCGGTGCCTTCGCGGATCATCAGGTAAAGCTCTTCCAGCGAGAGATTCTGGCGCGCCTGCGTTACCTGGGCGGCGCGGATAAAGAAGGTGCCAAACAGCGGGCCGCTGGCGCCGCCGACGTTAGAGAGCAGCACCATGCCGGTATTTTTCAAAATAAAGCCAATGTCTTTGTCGGCAATCGACGGCAGCTTTTCCACCACTTTGCTGAAGCCGCGGTGCATATTGAGGCCGTGGTCGGCATCACCGATTTCGCGGTCGAGCCCGGTGAGAAAATCACACTGGGTGGTAAAGGTTTCGCCGCAGCGGTACAGCCAGTCGACAATCGTATCTCTGTTCAGTGACATTGCAGATCTCCTTAGTGACCCCAGTTGAGGGCAGGGGTGTGAACCGGGGCGTCCCACAGGGCGAGGGTATCCGCATCCACGTTGAGCAGGGTGATGGAAAAACCGGTCATATCAAGGGAGGTACACCAGGAGCCGACCAGCGAACGTTCAATGGCGATACCCGCGTCGGTGCACAGTGTTTCCAGGCGGTTATAGACGCCATACAGCTCGGAAAGCGGCGTTGCGCCGAGGTTGTTGACCAGCGCAATCACGCGGTCGCCTTTTTGTAACGCTTGCTTAGACTGCGTCACCTCCTGCCAGCCGCCTTTGACCGGGTCCCATTGGCGCAGAGTACGGCTGTACTGACCGTTTTCCAGCAGGGTAGCGAACATGGCATCGACGGTGTCGTCCAGCGAGGTGAACGGGCGGCGGTCAATGCCCGGTTCCCCGTGGATGCCTACGCCAAATTCCATTTCATTATCGTTGAGTTCAAATGACGGCTTACCCGCGGCTGGAACAGTACAGGCGCCCAGCGCGATGCCGATTGAGTGACCCTGGTTGTTGAGCTGACGACCCAGACGAGCGCACTCTTCCAGACTATCGCCGCGTTCGGCGGCGGCACCCATCAGCTTTTCAATCAGCACGGTATTCGCCACGCCGCGTCGACCGGCAGTGTAGAGGCTGTCTTTTACCGCCACATCGTCATCGATCACCACGGTGGTGACTTTAATGCCGCTTTCGTGCAGCAGCTCGGTGGCGGTTTCAAAGTTCAGCACATCGCCGGTGTAATTTTTAATAATCAGTACCACCCCTTCGCCGCCGTCGACGTGCATGGCGCATTCGAAGATTTTATCCGGCGTCGGTGAGGTGAAAATTTCGCCCGGGCAGGCACCGCTCAGCATCCCGGTGCCGATAAAGCCGCAGTGCATGGGTTCGTGACCGCTACCGCCGCCGGAGAGCAGGGCAACTTTGCCCGCGACCGGCGCATCGGCTCGGGTGAGATAAACCGGATCCTGATACAGCTTCAGTTCCGGATGCGCTTTTACCAATCCCGCCAGCTGTTCTGCCAGGACATCTTCCACACGGTTAATCAGTTTTTTCATTATGTGTACTCCGCTGGATATTTTGTGGGCCGCCCGTCGAGCGACTCCCCTGTAGGGTTTCGGCTGCGGTAGCGTGAATGCCGATGCCGTGGCCGATGAGTGAATTCTCGCCTGGCAGGAAAAAAAGAAAATCCCCGCCGCCGATGGTTTCATCCCGGAACAAAATTTGTCGAAAATGTTCCATAGTGAAACGTATTTTGCCGGTGAATGAGAAAAATGAGAGCTGATGCAGGCTTCTTAGCCACCGCATCGGCCCGGCGTTGGCTCGGGCTGAACGGCGGTGCTATTTTTTTTTATTCATCAGGGGCAGAATAGGCGTGGAATAGACATATTGAACTGGTGAATAGTGTGAACGCGGCGCGGATCTGGATCGCAATCCTGGCAGCATTGCCGAAGCTGCGTTTCGTTATGGAACGAAATATTTTTGAAGACGTTTCGTAGTGGAACCAAATAACCCAACATTCTTTTGCTCGGTACCCGCTTTACAGTGATGTCACCGCGTCGGTCGTGCTCAACCTCTCGTTGGATTGCGTTGTCAGCAGGAGCGAGCCACACCTGACGCCATCATGGAAACGAGTTCAATGTGAGGGTGTAGAGAATGCTACAAGTTATTCAGTCTCCGGCAAAATATCTTCAGGGTCCTGATGCATCTGCGTTATTCGGTCAGTATGCCAAAAATCTGGCGGACAGTTTTTTTGTGATTGCCGACGACTTCGTCATGAAGCTGGCCGGAGACAAAGTGCTGAACGGTTTGCATGACAACGGCATCAGCTGCCATGCCGAGCGTTTTAACGGCGAATGCAGCCACGCGGAGATCAACCGCCTGGGCGCCATCGCTAAACAGAAAGGCTGCAAAGGCGTGGTAGGGATTGGCGGCGGGAAAACCCTCGATACGGCGAAAGCCATCGGTTATTACCAGCATCTGCCGGTGGTGATTATCCCCACTATCGCCTCTACCGATGCGCCAACTAGCGCGCTGTCGGTGATTTATACCGAATCCGGCGAGTTTGAAGAGTACCTGATCTACCCGAAAAACCCGGACATGGTCGTAATGGATACGGCGATTATCGCCAAAGCGCCGGTGCGTTTACTGGTCTCCGGGATGGGCGATGCGCTGTCGACCTGGTTTGAAGCGAAAGCCTGTTACGACGCTCACGCGGTCAGCATGGCCGGCGGTCAGTCCACGGCGGCGGCGTTAAGTCTGGCGCGTCTGTGCTATGAAACGCTGCTGGCGGAAGGTGAAAAAGCGCGTTTGTCCGCCGAAGCGGGTGTGGCAACCGTGGCGCTGGAACGCATTGTCGAAGCCAATACCTATCTCAGCGGCATCGGTTTTGAGAGCAGCGGCCTGGCGGCGGCGCACGCTATCCATAATGGATTCACCATTCTGGAAGAGTGCCACCATCTGTACCACGGGGAAAAAGTGGCCTTTGGTACGCTGGCGCAGCTGGTTTTACAGAACAGCCCGATGGATGAAATTGAAACCGTGCTCGGTTTCTGCCACAAGGTTGGGCTGCCGGTGACGCTGGCGCAGATGGGCGTGAAGGACGGTATTGAGGAGAAAATTCTCGCCGTGGCGAAAGCCACCTGCGCAGAAGGGGAAACCATCCACAATATGCCGTTCCCGGTTGACCCGCAGAGCGTCTACGCCGCAATTCTGGCGGCCGATCGTTTAGGTGCTCAGTGGCGCTCCACTCACTAAGCGTTATCGCTGACCGGTCCCCCGGTCAGCGCACCACAAGCGTTGTGGTTATCCCCCGGGCTGGCAGTTTCTGGCACCGGGGGGTGTTGTTTTATGGATGTGCCGCTAACGGCACGCAATGAAGGGAGTGATAGCCGCTATGACCACGCAGAACGCGCAACCTGAGCAGGCGCTGACCTCATTTATCGCCCAGTCCTGGCATCGCTGCGGCAAAATGATGCAGCGCGAGACCTGGACCACGCCGCATCAGGCGCAGGGGCTGACGTTTGCCTCTATCAGCCGCCGTAAGACCGCGCTGCTGACCATCGGCCAGGCGGCGCTGGAGGATGCGTGGGAGTATATGGACGGTCGCCCGTGCGCGCTGTTTATCCTTGATGAGTCGGCTTGTATTCTGACCCGCTGCGGACACCCGGAGACGCTGGCGCAGCTGGATACGCTGGGATTCTTTGCCGGAAGCTACTGCGCGGAAAGCATTATGGGGACCTGTGCGCTGTCGCTGGCTTCAATGGTGGGGCAGCCGGTGAGAACCAGCGGCGAGCAGCACTTCAAGCAGGCGCTCTTCCCGTGGACGTTTTGCTCCACGCCAATTTTTGATAATCATGGCCGACTTTCCGGCTCCATTGCCCTGTGCTGTAAAGCGGAACACACCAGCGCGGCCGACCTGTCGCTGACGCTGGCGATGGCCCGCGAAGTGGGTAACTCGCTGCTCACCGACAGCCTGCTGGCGGAGTCTAATCGCCACCTCAATCAGATGTATGGCCTGCTCGAAAGTATGGACGACGGGGTGATGGCGTGGAATGAAGCGGGGGTATTACAGTTTCTTAACCCTCAGGCGGCGAAGCTCTTGCATCTGGACGCGCAGGCCTGTCAGGGCAAAAATATTGCCGATCTGGTGATTCTCCCCGCACTGCTGCGTCGCGCCATCAAGCACGCTAAACCGCTCAGCCACGCCGAGGTGGCCTTTGAAAGTCAGCACCAGTTTGTGGATGCGGTGATCACCTTAAAGCCCATCGTCGAAGCGCAGGGAACCAGCTTTATCCTGCTGCTTCATCCCGTTGAACAGATGCGTCAATTGATGACCAGCCAGCTTGGCAAAGTGGGCCACACCTTTGCGCAGATGTCGGCAGATGACCCGGAGACCCGTCGCCTGATCCACTTTGGCCGTCAGGCGTCGCGCGGCAGCTTCCCGGTGCTAATGTGCGGTGAAGAAGGGGTGGGCAAGGAGCTGATCGCCCAGGCGATTCATAACGAAAGTGAGCGCGCCGCAGGGCCGTTTATCGCCGTCAACTGCCAGCTGTATGCCGATAACGCGCTGGGGCTGGATTTTATGGGCAGTACGGCCACCGAGGAAGAGAACGGGCGGATGAGCCGTCTGGAGCTGGCCTCCGGCGGGACGCTGTTTCTCGAAAAGATTGAGTATCTGGCCCCGGAGCTGCAGTCGATCCTGCTGCAGGTAATCAAACAAGGCGTGGTGACGCGACTTGATGCCCGTCGGCTGATTCCGGTGGATGTGAAGGTGATCGCCACTACCACCATGGATCTGGGCAATCTGGTGGAACAAAACCGCTTTAGCCGTCAGCTGTACTATGCGCTGCACTCGTTTGAAATCAGCATTCCTCCGCTGCGCGAGCGCCGCAACAGCATTCCGTCGCTGGTGCACAGCCGCCTGCGAACGCTGGAACGCCGCTTTTCATCGCGGCTGAAGGTGGATGATGACGCGCTGGCCCACCTGGTGGCCTACTCCTGGCCGGGCAATGATTTTGAGCTTAACAGCATCGTTGAGAATATTGCCATCAGCAGCGAACACGGGCATATCCGTTTGAGTAATCTGCCGGGTTGGCTGTTCCGCGAGCATCCCGGCGTGAGCGGCAATAGCGCGTTAATTCCGGCTAGCATGAGCATGTCGGCGATGGAAAAAGAGGCTATTATTCATGCCGCCCGCGTGACCAGCGGGCGAGTGCAGGAGATGTCCAATCTACTGAATATTGGCCGCACCACGCTCTGGCGCAAGCTCAAGCAGTTTGATATCGACGTGAGCCAGTTTAAGCATCGGCCTCAGGATTAACCGCCGTTTCGGCCTCGCTTTCGGCGACTCGCGCCATAGCGAAAAGCGCATCCGACAGGCGGTTGATATAGCTTTTTAACGCCGGGCGTAACGGCGTTTGACGATACATAGCGACCAGCGTGCGCTCAATGTGCCGGGCTTGGGTACGCGCGACGTGCAAATGCGCAGACGGCAGATTCTTCCCGGGGATCACAAAGGTTTTCAGCGGGCCGGTGAGGGCCATATGATGGTCAATCTCCCCTTCAAGGCGGACAATATCCGCGTCATCGATCAACCGATTGAGCCGGGTTAAGCCACGCGCGTCGCAGGCCAGTTCCGCGCCCACCACGAAAAGCTCCTCCTGAATGCGGTGCAGCACCGCCCGCAGCGCCGGATTGCTGCTGGCGGCATAGCACACGCCTAACAGTGAAATCAGCGTATCTACGCTGCCGTAGGCTTCTACGCGAATATCGTCTTTCTCAATCCGGCTGCCGCCAAACAGCGCGGTGGTACCTTTGTCGCCGGTGCGGGTATAGATGCGGTACATGATTATTCAACCTCAGTTAACGGAAGCGTTTTCACCAGTTGGCCCGCGTTAGCGCCAAGATTACGCCACTGTGATTTGGTAGTGGCGGCAGGAAGATGGCGCAGCGCACGGTCAGCCGGATACTGGGCATGGGTCAGCGCTACGTCGCCGCCAGCGGTCATGCCAATGCCGATACGCAGCGCTGAGTGCTGCGCGGCGTTGCGTGCCAGCGCCATCGCATCGTTCTGTTCATCGCAGGGCAGCGGACGGCACGGTACGCCCTGTTCCTCCAGCCCGAGACTTATCTGGCGCAGGGCTTCACTCCGTTCCTGCGAGGGGTGATAAAACAGATGCACGGCGGGTGATGCCGGAACACCGGGATTTTGCATGGGAAGCTCCACGAAGATAAATGCTAAAAAAGCGGGCACGAGGCCCGCTGGTGGGGATAAGGTCAATCAGAAGGCCTGACGGAAAATCTCAACGATCTCTTTTTCGTTGCCTTTACGCGGGTTGGAGAAGGCGTTGCCATCCTTCAGCGCCATTTCAGCCATGTACGGGAAGTCGGCCTCTTTGACGCCCAGGTCGCGCAGGTGCTGAGGAATACCGACATCGTTGGACAGACGTGCGATGGCGTTAATTGCCCGCTCGGCGGCATCCATGGTGGAGAGTCCGGAGACGTTTTCACCCATAAAGGTGGCGATATCGGCGAATTTTTCCGGGTTGGCAATCAGGTTGTAGCGACAGACGTGTGGCAGTAAAACCGCATTAGCGACGCCGTGGGCCATATCGTAAAGCCCGCCTAGCTGGTGGGCCATCGCGTGAACGTAGCCGAGGTTGGCGTTGTTAAACGCCATGCCGGCGAGCAGGGAGGCACAGGCCATATTTTCACGGGCTTTCAGGTTGGTGCCGAGCGCAACGGCCTGGCGCAGGTTGGTGGCAATCAGCTTGATGGCCTGAATGGCCGAGGCGTCAGTCACCGGGTTAGCGTCTTTGGAGATATACGCTTCCACGGCGTGGGTCAGAGCATCCATCCCGGTAGCGGCAGTCAGACCGGCAGGTTTGCCGACCATCAGCAGCGGGTCGTTGATCGACACCGACGGCAGGTTACGCCAGCTCACAATCACGAACTTCACTTTGGTTTTGGTGTTGGTCAGCACGCAGTGGCGGGTGACTTCGCTGGCGGTACCGGCGGTGGTGTTGACCGCAATGATGGGCGGCAGCGCATGGGTCAGGGTTTCGATGCCTGCATAGCTGTAGAGGTCGCCTGGATGGGTGGCGGCAATCCCGATACCTTTACCGCAATCGTGCGGGCTACCGCCGCCGACGGTAATAATCATGTCACAGCCTTCTTTCTGGAAGACGGCCAGACCATCGCGTACGTTAGTGTCTTTCGGATTCGGTTCCACGCCGTCAAAAATGACCACTTCAATGCCCGCTTCGCGCAGATGCTTGACCGTCTGATCGACCGCGCCGTCTTTAATCGCCCGCAGGCCTTTATCGGTCACCAGCAGAGCTTTTTTGCCGTTCAGTAATTTGCAGCGCTCACCGACAACGGAGACGGCACCGGGGCCAAAAAAGTTCACATTTGGAACAAGAAAATCATACATACGATCGCTCATCATAAATCCTTAAAATGGGGTTGCGAAATAGTGTGAATTAAAGCTGTTGGAAATAGGTTAATGCCGCCATGGCTATTTCCATGTCCTGTTCTACGGTACCGCCGCTGACGCCGATAGCGCCTATCACCTTATCGTTTTCAATAATAGGGAAGCCGCCACCGAAAATAACAATGCGCTGCTGATTGGTGAGCTGTAAACCATAAAGTGACTGACCGGGTTGTACACATTCGGTAATTTCATGCGTTGCCTGCTGTAAGCAGCATGCGGTCCAGGCTTTATTCAGTGAGATCTCACAGCTGGTAATAAAAGCCTCATCCATCCGCTGCATCAGCAGAGGGTTTGCGCCGCTATCGACAACGGAAATAACAACCGGAACATTGATTTTAATCGCTTTTTTCTCGGCCTTTGCCGCCATAGCTTGCGCCATGGCGAGGCTTACGGTGGCACGGGGTAGACTCTTTTTCACCAGAACTCCTGAACGCATCAGCAGATTGTTAATGGATGTAGCGTTAATTTAATAAAACTTTAATTCATGGTGGATTAATGGACTGAAATGTCGTTAATCCTTTGGTGTTATTTTTGCCTCAAAAAATATTAAGTCAATGGCGTTAAAAATAACCCGCGGTGAATGTTTATAGCGTTGTTATGGCTATTTTGATTTGGGGGCGGTTGCGTATCACATTTGCTTATTTATCGGCGTTATTGGGTTTCACACTGAAACGTATTAAATAAATGACGTCTCAGAATGGAACGTTATTTATTTAATTTTTTTCTGACCGAGAGCCCTTTAAGTTGCCGGTAACTCTCACCCGTAGCCCAACGCGCGGGTGCCATTTTTACATTTACGAGCCTGAGCAATATGAGACGATCAAAACGATTCGAAGTCCTCGAAAAGCGGCCGGTTAACCAGGATGGTCTGATTGGAGAATGGCCCGAAGAGGGGCTGATAGCGATGGAAAGCCCGTGGGACCCGCCCTCCTCGGTAAAGGTTGAAAACGGCCGCATTGTGGAGCTGGACGGTAAATCCCGAGCAGACTTTGACATGATTGACCGGTTTATCGCCGACTACAGCATTAACGTGGCGGAAACGGAACGCGCGATGGCGCTCGATGCCTTAACCATCGCGCGCATGCTGGTGGATATCAACGTCAGCCGCGCCGAGATTGTAAAAGTCACCACGGCGATCACCCCGGCGAAAGCGGTCGAAGTGATGGCCCATATGAACGTAGTGGAGATGATGATGGCGCTGCAAAAAATGCGCGCCCGCCGTACGCCGTCGAATCAGTGTCACGTCACCAACCTGAAGGACAACCCGGTACAAATTGCCGCCGATGCGGCAGAGGCGGGGATCCGCGGCTTCTCCGAACAGGAAACCACCGTTGGGATTGCCCGCTACGCACCGTTTAACGCGCTGGCGCTGCTGGTCGGCTCGCAGTCCGGCCGTCCGGGGGTGTTAACTCAGTGTTCGGTAGAAGAGGCGACGGAACTCGAGTTGGGGATGCGCGGCTTGACCAGCTATGCGGAAACTGTGTCGGTGTATGGTACCGAAGCGGTGTTTACCGACGGCGATGATACCCCGTGGTCGAAAGCCTTCCTTGCCTCGGCCTACGCTTCTCGCGGCCTGAAAATGCGCTACACCTCAGGCACCGGTTCTGAGGCGCTGATGGGCTATTCCGAAAGCAAATCCATGCTGTATCTGGAGTCCCGCTGCATCTTTATCACCAAAGGCGCAGGCGTACAGGGGCTGCAAAACGGCGCCGTGAGCTGTATCGGTATGACCGGCGCGGTGCCGTCGGGCATTCGTGCGGTGCTGGCCGAAAACCTGATTGCCTCAATGCTCGACCTGGAAGTGGCCTCCGCCAACGACCAGACCTTCTCCCATTCCGATATTCGCCGCACGGCGCGCACCCTGATGCAGATGCTGCCGGGAACCGACTTTATTTTCTCCGGCTATAGCGCGGTGCCGAACTACGACAACATGTTTGCCGGGTCGAACTTCGACGCCGAAGACTTCGATGATTACAACATTTTGCAGCGTGACCTGATGGTCGACGGCGGCCTGCGCCCGGTGTCGGAAGCAGAGACCATCGCCATTCGCAACAAAGCGGCCCGCGCCGTGCAGGCGGTATTCCGCGAACTGGGGCTGCCGCCGGTCAGCGATGAAGAGGTCACGGCGGCGACCTACGCCCACGGCAGTAAAGACATGCCGCCGCGCAATGTGGTGGAAGACCTCAGCGCGGTGGAAGAGATGATGAAGCGCGAGATTACGGGGCTGGATATCGTCAAGGCGCTGAGCGTAAACGGTTTTGATGATGTGGCAGACAATATTCTCAACATGCTGCGCCAGCGCGTTACCGGGGACTATCTGCAAACCTCCGCCATTCTTGACCGCGACTTTGAAGTGGTGAGCGCGGTGAACGACGTCAATGATTACCAGGGCCCAGGCACGGGCTATCGACTCTCCCCGGAACGTTGGGAAGAGATTAAGAACATCGCCACGGTGATCCAGCCGGACAGCATCGAGTAAGCGGGGCAACAGCATGGAAACAACACAGAAAAAAGCGCCGGTATTCACCCTGAAGCTGGTGGAGAGCGGCACGGCACGCGTCGGTGAACGGGCCGATGAAGTGGTGATTGGCGTGGGGCCAGCGTTCGATAAGTTTCAGCATAAAACGCTGATCGACATGCCGCACAAGGCGATCATCAAAGAACTGGTGGCTGGGGTCGAGGAAGAGGGGCTTCACGCCAGAGTGGTGCGGATCCTGCGCACCTCAGACGTCTCGTTTATGTCCTGGGATGCCGCCAACCTCAGCGGTTCTGGTATCGGTATTGGCATTCAGTCCAAAGGGACGACGGTGATTCATCAGCGCGATTTACTGCCGCTCAGTAACCTTGAGCTGTTCTCTCAGGCGCCGCTGCTGACCCTTGAGACCTACCGCCAGATTGGCAAAAACGCTGCCCGCTATGCCCGCAAAGAGTCGCCATCGCCGGTGCCGGTGGTCAATGACCAGATGGTCAGACCGAAATTTATGGCCAAGGCGGCGCTGTTTCATATCAAAGAGACCAAACATGTGGTGCCGGATGCCAAACCCGTCACCCTGAATATCGAGATTATCCGGGAGGAAAAATGACCGCTTATACCACGATGACCGCCGCGGATTACCCGCTGGCCACCCGCAGCCCAGAGCGCATTCAGACCCCAACCGGCAAACCGCTGACCGATATTACGCTGGAAAATGTGCTCGCCGGGAAAATTGGGCCGAAGGATGTGCGTATTTCGCGTGAGACCCTGGAGTACCAGGCGCAGATTGCCGAGCAGATGCATCGCCATGCTATCGCCCGCAACCTGCGCCGGGCGGGAGAGCTTATCGCCATTCCCGATAGCCGGATCCTCGAAATTTATAATGCGCTGCGCCCGTATCGCTCCACCGTGGAAGAGCTGCTGGCGATTGCCGATGAGCTGGAAACCCAGTACCAGGCGACGATCAACGCCGCGTTTATCCGTGAGTCGGCCGAGGTTTATCGCCAGCGCGATAAGCTGCGCAAACAGGATGTATAGGGGCAACAGACGATGGCATTGATTGCGGGCATTGATATTGGCAATGCCACCACGGAGGTCGCGCTGGCGGAGATAACCGACCAGGGGAAACGCTTTCTCTCCAGCGGCATTGTGCCCACCACCGGCACCAAAGGGACGCGGGATAACATCAGCGGCGTAATGGCCTCACTTCAGCAGGCGCTGGAGAAGGCGGGCAGACATCAGCGGGAGGTGACACGGGTTTGTCTTAACGAAGCCGCGCCGGTGATTGGCGATGTGGCGATGGAAACCATTACCGAAACCATTATCACCGAATCAACGATGATTGGTCATAACCCACAAACGCCCGGTGGGCAGGGGCTGGGGGTAGGCACCACGATTCGTCTGGCGAACCTCGACGCGCTGACGTCCGAGCAGTATGCCAGCGGCTGGATCCCGCTGGTGGACCGCGAGGTGGATTTTATGGACGCGGCCTGGCAGTTGAACGAGGCGCTGGCGCGCGGCATTAACGTGGTGGCGGTGATCCTCCAGCAGGATGACGGGGTGCTTATCCATAATCGTCTGCAGCGAACCCTGCCGATTGTCGATGAAGTGACGCTGATTGACCAGGTGCCGGAAGGGGTGCTGGCGGCGGTGGAGGTGGCACCCACCGGGCAGGTTATCTCGCTGTTGTCGAACCCCTACGGCATCGCTACCTGGTTTCATCTCACCCCGGATGAAACGCGGATGATTGTGCCGGTGGCCCGAGCGCTTATCGGCAACCGTTCGGCGGTGGTGCTCAAAACGCCGCAGGGGGACGTGAAGTCGCGGGTGATCCCGGCGGGGCATATCACGGTGTGCGGTGAGAAGCGTAGCGTTCAGGCCGATGTTGCCAGCGGTGCCGAGGCGATTATGCAGGCGGTCGCCGGGTGCGCGCCGATCCGCGATATTCGTGGCGAACCGGGTACGCATGCCGGGGGGATGCTGGAGCGGGTGCGCCAGGTGATGGCGTCGCTTAGCGGCCACGGCACCGACGAGGTGTTTATCCAGGATTTACTGGCGGTGGATACCTTCATCCCGTGCAAAGTCCAGGGCGGGCTGGCCGACGAGTTCTCGATGGAGAATGCGGTGGGCATTGCCGCGATGGTGAAATCCGACCGCCTGCAAATGGAGGTGATTGCCCGTGAACTGAGCCAGCGCTTAGCGACGCGAGTAGAGGTGGGTGGCGTGGAGGCCAATATGGCGATTACCGGTGCGCTAACCACGCCCGGTAGCGACACGCCGTTGGCCATCCTCGACCTCGGGGCGGGCTCCACGGATGCGGCAACCATCAACGCCGCCGGGCAGATCAATGCCGTGCATCTGGCGGGGGCGGGCAATATGGTCAGCCTGCTTATCAAAACCGAGCTTGGGCTCAGCGACCTGCACCTGGCGGAGGAGATCAAAAAGTACCCGCTAGCCAAAGTAGAAAGCCTGTTTAGCCTGCGCCATGAGAACGGCAGCGTGGAGTTTTTCCGCGAGCCGCTCAGCCCGGCGGTATTTGCTAAGGTGGTGTATATCAAAGAGGGCACGCTGGTGCCGATTGAGAGCCAGACCTCGCTGGAGAAAATCCGCCTGGTACGGCGTCAGGCGAAAGAGAAAGTGTTTGTCACCAACTGTCTACGGGCGCTACGGCTCGTCTCCCCCGGCGGGAATATTCGTGATATTGCGTTTGTCGTGCTGGTGGGGGGCTCGTCGCTTGATTTTGAACTGCCGCAGCTTATCACCGATGCCCTATCGCACTACGGCGTGGTGGCCGGGCAGGGGAATATTCGCGGTACGGAGGGGCCGCGTAATGCGGTGGCGACCGGGCTGGTTTACCGTTGCGCGCCTGATGTGTCAACGCGGTAAATTTAAATATCGAAATATATAAATATTGCAATGTATCGATATTGAGAATAGGCTTTGTTCCATCATCGGCAGGCACCGTTGCCTGCCAGAGCGTCTATCAAGATGGAATATGTCATGGAAAATACTGCACTTTTTACCCCGTTAACCCTGGGTGCCTTCACGTTGAAAAACCGCATTGCGCTGCCGCCGCTGACGCGCTCACGCAGCAGCCAGCCGGGTAACGTTGCCAACGATCTGATGGCGGAATATTACGCGCAGCGCAGCAGCGCCGGGTTTATGGTCAGCGAAGGGACGCAGATTGAACCGCGTGGTCAGGGTTACGCGTGGACGCCGGGTATCTACACGCCAGAGCAGATAGCGGGTTGGAAAAAAGTGACTGAGCGGGTGCACCAGCAGGGCGGCGTGATTTTTGCCCAGCTCTGGCACGTGGGGCGAGTCTCTCATACCTCTCTGCAACCGGGAGAAGACGCGCCCGTTGCGCCGTCGGCGATTCCGGCGACCAATGTGAAAGTGTTTATTGAGACCGGGCCGGGGACGGGGGCGCTGGCAGAGCCATCTGTACCGCGTGCGCTGAGCACCGATGAAGTGCGTGAGCTGGTGGCGCTGTACGCGACCGCCGCGCGCAATGCGATGGCGGCGGGCTTTGATGGCATTGAGCTGCATGCCGCCAACGGCTATCTGATTAACCAGTTTATGTCGGTGCATACCAACCAGCGCGACGACGTCTACGGTGGCTCGCTGGATAACCGACTGCGTTTTCTGCGCGAAGTGACTCAGGCGGTGATTGGGGTTGTCGGCAAAGAGCGTGTCGGGGTTCGCTTCGCACCGCTGTTTGAAAGCACGTCGGAGGATCGCGTCTACCTCGGGCTGGTAGAGCCGGACCCGTTTACCACCTATATCGAAGCGGCAAAACAGCTCAACCAACTGGGGATTGCCTATCTCTCCATCGCCGAAGCGGACTGGGATAATGCGCCTGACCTGCCGGCAGAATTCTGCCGTGCGCTGCGTGAGACCTTCGACGGGGTGCTGATGTATGCCGGGAAATATACCGCCGAAAAGGCGAAGCGGATGCAGCAAGCCGGGCTTGCGGATTTGTTCGGTTTTGGCCGTACGTTTATCGCTAACCCGGACCTGCCTGCGCGCCTTGCTAACGGCTGGCCGCTGAACCCGGCGGACCGTAACACGCTGTTTGGCGGTAGTGCTGTCGGCTACACCGACTACCCAACGTACAGCGCGAACTAGGTGGTCTGCGGGCGTCATCCGTCGCCCGCATTGACTTTTAACGGCGTGCTGCCTAATGTACCGTCCAACTCCATTACCGTAGCCAGCCTGATGCCGCTAAATACTGACGATATTCTGAAAGCGATTTCCAACCCGACCCGTCGGGAGATCCTGCACTGGCTGCGTGACCCTGCCGCGCATTTCGCCGGGTATCCGCATCTGCTGGACCCGCAGCAGGATGGCGTCTGCGCCAGCTTTATCCAGGAAAAAACGGCGCTGTCGCAGCCGACCATCTCTTCACACCTCAGCAAGCTGCAAAAAGCCGGACTGCTGACCAGCAAAAGAGTCGCCACCTGGACCTATTTCAAGCGCAATGAACAGGTTATCGCTCAGTTTTTGAGTGAGCTGGAGCAGTCGCTTTAGCGTCTATAGATCACCACGACATCAGGCGTTTATCGCCGCCGGAAAAGCCTCAACCAGCCATTGGGTAAAAACCCGCAGTCGCGATGGGACATAGCGGTTCTGCGCGTAGACCACGTGGAAAGGATAGGGGGCCGGACGCCACTCGCTTAAAATCTCTACTAACTCCCCGCAGGCTAACGCATGGCGCAGCGAATAAGAAAACGTCTGCACAATGCCGAGACCCGCCTGGGCGGCGGCGATATGGGCGTTGCTCTCATTGATGCCGAGGTGATGCTCGGTCTTTATCTCGTACGGTTGACCGTCCTGCATAAAGCGGAACGGGAACGCTCGCCCGCTGGCTGGCGATAAATAGCTGATAAGCCGATGCCCGTTCTTCAGTTCGTCAGGATAGGCGGGCGTACCACAGCGTTTAAGATAGCCGGGCGTGGCACAGGTGATAAGCGCCGCTTCGCCAAGTTTTCGGGCGATAAGCGTGGAGTCTTCCATCGGCCCCCCGCGAATCGCGCAGTCGATGTTGCCGCCGATCAGATCCGAGGGTTTATCGGTGACCAGCAGGTCGATACGGATATCCGGATAGGTGACCATAAATTCGGCCAGCAGCGGGATCAGCACATCCCGCGCGGTGGAACCGCCTATCGCAATGCGCAGTTGCCCTTTGGGCTTGGTGCTGGAGGTGTTAAACGCGCTATCGATCGCTTCCAGGTCCGCCAGAAGCTGACGCGCCTTTTCATAGTATTCCAGCCCCTCCGGCGTGACGGTTATTCGCCGCGTGGTGCGCTGCAGCAGGCGAGTGCCGAGATGAGCCTCCAGCAGTTGAATCGTTTTGCTGAGGGTAGCATTCGGCATGTTCAGCGAGTCCGCCGCGCGGGTAAAGCTGTTGGCCTCGACCACGCGCGTGAAAACTTTGAGGGCTAGAAATTGGTCCATTATTCGTTTTTCCCCGGTAATCGGCTGCCATTATTCATACAGGTGAATAGTGTTTTTCATTTTGCACTATTTTTCTCCCTATGTGATGCACGTTAGAGTGATTTCCGAGCTTAGCAGTCAGTTAATCGCTGCAAGTAAATGATCTTGTTAACCTATTTTAAGGATGTGCATCATGAGCAAAAAATTAGCGGAAAAAGTCGCGTTAGTGACCGGCGGCAGCACGGGGATTGGCCTGGCCTCCGCACAGGAACTGGCAGCGCAGGGCGCGAAAGTGTATATCACCGGTCGTCGCCAGGAAGAGCTTGATGCCGCAGTGGCTTTAATCGGGCCGTCGGCGAAAGGCATTCGCGCTGACGCTTCCGTCCTGAGCGATCTTGATAGCGTGTTTGCCACCATCGCCAGCGAATCCGGCAGACTGGACGTGCTGTTCGCCAACGCCGGTGGCGGCGACATGATGCCGCTGGGGGCGATTACTGAAGAACATTTCGACCGTATTTTTGGCACCAACGTGCGTGGCGTGCTGTTCACCGTACAGAAGGCGCTGCCGCTGCTGACTCAGGGGGCGTCGGTTATCCTCACCGGTTCAACCGCCGCGGTGAAAGGGACCGCTAACTTCAGCGTGTACAGTGCCAGCAAGGCCGCGGTGCGCAATCTGGCGCGCTCATGGGCGCTTGACCTGCAGGGGCGTGGTATTCGGGTGAATGTCGTCAGCCCAGGCCCGGTCCGCACACCGGGTCTCGGCGGGCTGGTGGCGGAAGAACATCGACAGGGGCTGTTTGATGCGCTGGCTGCCGGGGTGCCGCTGGGCCGTCTGGGGGAACCGGAAGAGGTGGCGAAAACCGTCGCTTTCCTGGCTTCCGACGACGCGAGCTTTATTAATGCTGCAGAAATTTATGTTGATGGCGGGTTGGCGCAGATTTAATGGGGAGCGCCGGGTTCCGTGCGGCTCCCGGCCGGGCTACGGATAGTGCACACTATCCGTAGCGGATTCTGCCATCAACATAAGGTTGAGGCTTACTAAACAGATAGCCTTGCGCGAAGTCACACCCCAAAGCCTGAAGGTTTTCCAGTTGCTCCTGCGTTTCAACGCCTTCCGCCACCGCCTTCATGCTGAGGGATTTCGCCATCCCGGTGATGAGCTTGATGATATTCAGGGCGTCTTCCTGCGTCGATATCGAATGGACAAAGGACTTATCAATTTTGATTTTATCGAAGGAAAGCCGACTCAACCGCGCAAGGGACGAGTAGCCGGTGCCAAAATCATCGATGGAGATTTTCACGCCCAGGGCTCTGAGTTTGTTAAGGGTATTCATCGGCGTGCTGCTCTCGGTAAAGAGGGCAGATTCGGTGACTTCCAGTTCAAGGCGATCGGCAGAAAGCCCGGTCTCTTTCAAAATGGACAGTACGATTCCCACAAAGCCTTTGCAGCTCAACTGCACCGGTGAGACGTTAACTGAAATTTTAGCCGGAACCGCCCAGGAGGCCGCTTCCCGGCAGGCCATTTCGAGCACCAGCTTGCCCATCTCGTTAATCATCCCTGTTTTTTCAGCAACCGGAATAAAGCTATCCGGTGGCATGAGACCCTTGCGCGGATGTATCCAGCGTATAAGGGCTTCATAGCTGTAAATTTCCCGGCTAAACGAGTCGACAATCGGCTGGTAATAGACCACGAATTCTTTATTGGCTAAGGCCAGCGCCATATCGTGCTCAAGCGTTCTGGTTTCCTGCAGCTTATCCAGCATGCGTTGGCGGAAGACTTTTATCTTCCCGGTACCGGCATTTTTCGCTTCATAGAGTGCCAGATCGGCGAACTTGTAAAGATAGTCGGAGCGGCGTTCCGTGTCTGAGATAACAATACCCACACAGGTGGTGATATTAATGATCGCGTTATAAATCGTGTAGGTCTGGTTAATGACATCGCATATTTTCTGGGCGCGTGAAACCGCGCTGCTCTCCGTCAGGCCACGCGCGAGAAAGGCAAATTCATCACCTCCCAGCCGATAAAGCGTATCCGAACTAAATTTCAACGACATCAGTCTTTCAGAAATCTGCCGTAATAACATATCCCCGGCATCATGACCGTAGGTGTCATTTATCTCTTTAAATCGGTCTAAATCAAACAGCATCACCGTGACCGAGTCATGGTGCTTTTCCGCGATCTCGATAGTGTTATTTAAATTCCACCAGAATAGCTGACGGTTATTCATCTCGGTAAGAGAGTCATGGTAAACGTCATACTCCAGTCTGGCATTCTGGGTTTGTAGCTTTTCTTTCGACTTCTGCAACTCTTCCGCCAGGCTCTTAACCTGACGGTGCGCCTTGAGGATATTTCTATTCTGGACAAAGCTCAGCATGCCGAGGATGGCGCTCAGTATTATCAGCAGTACGGACGTCGTGGAATACACATAGTACAGCGTCTGAATTTTTAGGTTGGCGATATTCACCGAGTTAACGTCTTTGTCTAATGCTCCGGATGAAAAACGACTGAGCGGTACATCAAGCTTATGCATTGTTTTCAGATAAGCCTGAAGTTCTGGACGGTCCATGGTCTCAAGATGAACGTCCAGATATTTGAGGGTGTTTTCAAGCTTCAGCGCCAGGTCGCGATGCGTTTTATTGCTTTCAATATAATGCGCCAAATCACCTTCTTTTAGTAAGTCGCTCTGGCTGAGCATGATGTCGAGGCGAAGGCGCACCTCATCGAGCGTCATCGACTCATCGATAGCGTAAAGGCCGACCGATGACTCAAATCGATAGTATTCAGATACCACCTGCGCGGCAGACCACGAGTTGGCGTAGTGCGTCAGACTCTGTAGCTCCTGTTGCCTTTCATGCACCAGGTAAGAGACATACCCGGTAGCGATAAAAAGGGAGAAGATAATGCCAGCCAGTATTCTGTTCATAATGCTTTTCTGAACCCTTACTCAATACTCATTCTGCTGACCTGCCATGCTGACCTTGAATAATAGACCTGGTTATTCAGTTCAGGGATACTGTCATAAGGATACACAATGAATAATGGGCCTTTGTCACGGATACGCATATATTCTCCGTTGACTTTAACCGCAAGGATGACATTGTATTTTTTGAAATCACTGAGCGGGATAATGGTCGTGTAGTCGTTGAGTGCCGTGACCTTCACTACAGATCCTTTTGCTCCGACATAGTCCATCAGTTTTTGCAGCGGTATACCCGTAAAAGTCGTACGGCCATTATACCAGGGCGTGGTGGTCTGGAAGGTGACAGTGCCCAGTTTCTCAAGGCTGGCGAGATCAAAAACGGCTTTCCCATCTGCATTTTTATTTTCGATATTCCCGGACATCGTTAAAAGCACCTTGCCGGTGGGTTTGGCAAGTTCACCCGCCCAGGCCTGCGTGGCGACGACAAAGCTTAACAACATGACAATTAACCGCATTTTCTCTCACCTCTCTACCGGATGTTGCAGAAGTATAATTTAGTTATCCTGTCATTTATATATGTTGAGTAATTATTAAAGTAATAATTTCAGTCATACATTAAGTGATTGGAATCAATGGTTTGCTAATATTTTGTTTTTAGAGATGATTGAAAAAAGTAGATGCTGTCATTTGAAGTGAGATAAATCTCATTGCTATCGAACAAAAAAAGAACTTCTGACCATTCGGGGAAATAAACACACTAATTGAGTGGTTTATTTCTCCGAATGGTCAGGCATTTCAAAAAAGGCGCTCAAAACGCATCGTCTCGTATGAATCACGCTTCGCTACGAAGTTTATTAGCAGGGAGGCCTTCTGTATCGTCTTTTTTAAAGAGTGACGAAGCGCCGATTTTATTACAAAATGGACAAGTTATTGTCACTGAAAATGCCTCTTGTTTTTTCTCTTCGGCATATTTATTAAACAACAATGAATATTCTTTGATATCACTGTTGCTCGGGGATTGTTTCCATATTAACGCTATGATAGTAAACCAGTTATATAGCATAAATCCGGATAACGCATAGAGCGCCAATGAAAATGCTTGTTCATATATTACTGTGCTTTGCTCAAAAATAATTGCTCCCAAAATGCAAAATATAAAAACTAGCATTTGAATAAAATGATAAGCATTTCCCAGGTTGCTCGTAAATGAAGCTATAAGTGACTGAATGAAACTTTTCTTTTTTATGCGGAAGTTGTAGGGGGCGTTGGATTCCAATCGGCCTTCCAGTTTGCAAAAATAACCTATTGGCTTACTCTCTCTTGCTATTATATCTAATAACGGTTTATGAAACGAATTGTCTTTAATACCAGTAATGTAAGTGTTAATGTCATTTTTGACAATTGCAAAATGTACCGATGATTTTAACTCCTGTTGCGACAATTTTGCGAAATCAATGACCTCTTTTATGCGGGAATCTTTGTCCTTAAAGACTACGGCTGCGAGTGCTGCGGATGCGCCGACGAGAGCAATTGAAGATAATGGCATAGTTCTTAATCCTGATACCTTTTATATGGATAAAATCGAAGGTGACGGTCTGCTAAGTGCGAACAACGGGCATTTCATCACGTTATCAACCAACCTGACGAGCATTCCATTCGTCACGGGTGATTTCCCAGAGCTCAGAATCCAGTAGCCCGCTGACATACTCTTTCTTTTCAATCCTGATGAGCCGCATGCCACTGCTGTCTGAAATGCGTTTTGAACGGCTATTGAGAGCCGCTTTAGGGGCGCGCAACACGGCCTTATTTAAAGAATTAAACCAATAATCCGTCGCCGCAATACTGGCCTCACGCATAAAGCCCTGGCCCTGATACTCAGGAGCTAACCAAAATCCACGGTTATTATCATCAACGTCATAAAGACAGATTAAACCCATCAGTTTGTCAGGCGTTTCACGGTGTCTGATAGTCCAGAACCAGGCGACTCCATTTGCCATATCAGGTAGGGCAACATTATTAACGTAATTCTCTGCACCGTTATCAGGATAGGGCCATGGTACAGAGGAGACCATGTAGCGAACTATCTCCCAACGTGGATAAAGCATCTGAATTTGTGAGGCATCTTCGGGGGCTAATGGCTTTAACAGCAAGCGTTCTGTAGAGAGCATGGGTATTGGCATCCGCACTTATCCTTCCTGAGCTTGATAGCTGTTTCATTTATACCCGTTCAATAATTACCCCAGTGTATCTGGATGTACAGAAAATATTCACGTAACTGGAGGTGCCGTGAGCAAATGGTCAAAGTCATGGCACGCAGCGGACCGCCTAAAGCGCAGCAAGGTCCGCTTTGAGCGAGAAGCGGTCGTTCTCAGTGACAATTTACTTTGATCTTACTGGCGTAATGAGGACACTTCCCTATGCACGGTTCTGGTTTTCAAATTGTGGTGGGCTGAGGACGCCACAGGGGCTGCTGGCGCCGCCAGCAATGCATTAGCGTAGGATGCCAATTAAACATCCGAGATAACCAGCCCGGCTTAACCACAAAAATGGGCTTGTGAGGCCAGAGCGACGGATATTGATTAATTCCCTCATTGGCGCAAGTCCGTCGTTTTTGATAACTACATTCTTTGCACCATAACGGCAATGCATTATCAGAAAGAAAATCCCAGCAATCCCTAGACCAAAATAGCTTTCATGGCTGCCCCAAAAATTGATCCGTAATTTTGAATAGGTGAGCCCCCACAAGCTCAGTAAAAAGATCATAAAAGAACAGGCAGCAATATTCATATCACGTTTACTGCTCAGTCCAAAAAAGAGGGCATCAAAGAAATACATCGGTGTAGAAGATGACTGGACGCTTCTGCCTGTTGCTTTACTAAACCGATAAAATATGAACGTTCCGACTGCAAAAGCAGAAAGTGCAATACCTAACAGCACATAAATCATTTGGTTAGTCCTTTTTTCATAGGTCAGGAGATTAGCTCGGTACTACCAGAGCCGTTAGCTACACCTTCTGTATTCCCACCAACAATACCGCAAGCTATGCCTGAAGAGATACTCACTAGCGTACTCAGCGTCCGCTTCTGGCACTAAGCGGACGGACAGGAGAACACTACACTCATTGTCGATATCCCACTCACTGTTCCAATTCAGCCATCGCCAACTCGGCAACTTTTAGGGTTGTTGAAACCGTTTCGTTACTTGAGAGAGACCAGGCGGTTGAAAGACCGCACCATGCCATTATCCATTTGAGCAGGCGTTCTCGGTCCAGGTCTGCCATCCGGGTGACGATACTAAGACGCTGTTTAAATATCTCCGGTACCGTCGCAATAGGAGGCTCTGGATTACCAAGATCCGGATTAGTAAAGATATTGGCAAAGTCGAACCCGCGTTCACCTATTAGCCCTTTAGGGTCAATGGCAAGCCAGCCAGATGCCTCAAAATCAAGCACATTGCCGTGATGTAAGTCACCATGTAATGCAACCACCTCTTGCGGAGAAGAAAGTAGTTCTTCTGAAATTTCTGCGCAACGTGTCAGGATGCCGCCATACTTCAAGGCCGCTGGTTTTAGAGGATTAAACCATTCATGTAAAGGGGTAAGCTGGGGAAACGGTCTTTTTGCAAATGAATGAAGTTGGTTCGCCGTCATACACAAAATACGACAAGCAACGTCATCCTTACCTCCTCGTGACATTGCTGATAAAGACGAGGAACCTGTGGCTCTTGAGAGAAGAATGGCTTCATTTTCATGTGCAATCACCTGTGCCGCACCATTCCCTTCCCACCATGCCATGAGTGCACTACCGGCTTGTTCATCCAGGTCATCCGTAACTTTTAACATGGCCTTAATGCCATGAGCTGCCGTTTTGACCGGATACAACTGTGATGTATGCGTTATAAATGGAGTGCCATCAGGAATGAGGTTCCAGCGATGTAGCCAGGGTTTTAACTTGAACATATCCATAAAGCTTTCTTTAACATCCTTATAATCAAAGTGGGAAACAGGTATGCATTCGGGCATTTTAACCCTGGGTGATGCGCTTTTCTGCATGCTGTTTCCTAGAAAGCCCGCTCAAGAGCATCCTCCCATCACTTCCCCCCATTAACCCCCAGCGCTGCAACGATCGCCGCCTCCATTTTCTCCGGCGTTGTAAACGGTGCAAAACGCTTGAGCGGTTTGCCATCACGTCCGATCAGAAACTTAGTAAAGTTCCATTTGATTCGTCCACCCAGTACGCCGGGCAATTCGTCTTTCAGGTAACGAAACACCGGATGCACCGTGCCCCCGTTGACCTCGATCTTCTCGAACATCGGGAAGCTAACGCCGTAGTTGATGTGGCAGGTCTGGGCGATGTCGTCGGCGCTGCCGGGTTCCTGCTTACCAAACTGGTTGCAGGGGAAGCCCAGTATCACCAGACCTTGCGCGGCGTACTTTTTGTAGAGCGCTTCAAGGCCGGCGTATTGCGGCGTGAAGCCACAATGGCTAGCAGTGTTTACGACCACAACCACGTTGCCTGCATAGTCGTCCATGGCGATAGGTTGCCCTTGCAGGCTGGTGGCGGAGAGTTGATAAAAGGAAGTCATGACGGGATCCTTAGCGCTGAGCGAGTGGGGGAGCAGGTCGTCAAAGGCCCAACGCATAAATCGTTGAGCCTTGATGATTATTTAACGTACCACGCTAACATTTTCCAGTTTTACCGGGCTTTCCGGCTGATCGCCTATTTGTTGAGTCAAGGGAACGAACAGGTTGAGGTCCTGCAGCAAGGCGAGCTTTTCTGTGCTGCTCTTTTGATTTTCTCTCGTGTAATGACAATCAACGAGTAGATATTTACCGCTAAATTCAGGAGCAATGCTGTTCGCCTCTCCCCCTGTCGTGACGTCACAGCGCAAGGTTGAGGCCGTGACTTTCTTATCGGCATCAATATCATCCCATTGCGCCTGGTAATGTTGACCCGCCGCTAACGGGAAGTGTAGATCCGTTTGCAGCGAGTTCAGCACTGAGGCGCCGGTGCTGATAGACATAGTAAATTTCAGCTGCAGTTGATTGGCCAACGTTAAGCGTTGCACCGTCCAGATGCCATAATCCTCAAGCTTGCGGAGATATCCATCTGGCTGCGCATCAAGCTGGACTTTAATCTTGCCGAGGTCGCTGCTCTGGGTATAGCGAATCTGTTTAAAGCGCGGAAGCGCCCAGGGCTTAATCAACGACTGTACCTGGCGCTCAATATTGGCCGAAAGGGGATATTTGTTCAGCCACTGCGGATTATTATTGGTCAGATCCGGCATGGTCGGCCCCATCAACGTGGAAGGTTTCTTGTTTGTGGCGGGAACAAAGAGCCCTTCGGCGGTAAACGTTTTTCCTGCGGGGAGTTTGCAGAGCTGCTCGAAGCGCTGCGTCATTTTGTCATCAATAGGGAAGCTGCTTTTACGGCGAAGGATATCCCCGGTAATAAGCGAGTCGGTGACGCGATCTTCGCTGTCGAAATTCATGGCCGCAGCAGCAGCGCCCTGATGGGTTTCGCAGTTATAGAGGTAGCGCTCAACTTTTAACACCAGCGGTGCGTCATAAGGCGGCTCCCAGGTAATATCGGCAAAGTCATAGCCCATGTTTACCGATAAAATATCGTCGGTACGCTTAATGCTATTCACATCGATTAGTGCGGTCATGCCGTTATCTGACGTCGCGGATAATTTTTCCCACCGCGCTGCTTTTATCGGTAGCTGACAAACCGTGCGAATATCCTCGGGCTTCATCTGCGGGTCGTCCTGCGCCGGCGCATAATGAAGATAGCTACTGCCGTAGAAGCGCGCCCTGGTTAATCCTTCTTTATTCAGCAGATCCTTATACAGAAGCTGTGACTTATCCTGTTTGCAGTCAACGGAGCGCCATTGTTGAGCGGTGTTGCCATTATCGAAGGTTAACGACACCATAAAATTCACCCGATCGTTAATTCTGGTGATGGATAGGGGATTGGTGCTGCTGCTGACCAATACGGGATTATCAGCGGCCTGAACGTAAGAAAAAGGGATAAGCGTCAGAAAGGCAAGAGGGTGAATAAAGGGGCGTACGCGGTACATACATGTTCCTTCACATATTAATTGAGAAATAAAGATATCGGCATCAAAGGAAAAATGATGAGTTCAATTGGGTAGTTACCTTAGAGAAAAACAGCCCTCAGGTAAATCGTAAGAGGCGGTATTTAAATTAACCGAAGCACTAACGGGAACATCACAGACTCGCCGTGTGCCAGGCTGACAATGTTGATTATCTGACACGACGTCACATAAGTGCAGCGCTCAATGGACACGCAAAAATGGGGAGAACGCAATGATCACATTATGCAAAACCTGCGGCACATCCTATAAAACGACCGGTTCCCATCCTGCGCACTGTTTAATTTGCGAAGATGAACGTCAGTATATACCCGCAGAAGGGCAGCAATGGGTCGATTTTGACACCCATTGCGCTTCGCACACCACCACGTGGAAACAGCACGATAGCGAACTTTTTAGCATTCGCACCGTTCCTGATTTTGCGATCGAGCAGCGTGCATTTCTGCTGCGCACCCCGCAAGGCAATATTCTGTGGGACTGTATTGCCACCCTGGACGATGCCACGAAAACGCTGATTGCATCGCTCGGCGGGCTTAAGGCTATTGCGATATCACATCCCCATTACTACACCGCCATGCAGGATTGGGCTGCCGAGTTTAACGCGCCGATATACCTTCATGCCAACGATAGTCAATGGGTGATGCGCGACAGCCCCTGGATTCATTTCTGGGAAGGCGAAACGCTGGAACTGGCTCAGGACGTCACGGTTATCCGTCTCGGTGGGCACTTTGCTGGCGGCTGCGTGCTGCACTGGGCGCGGGATGAGGGCATCGTGCTTTCCGGCGATATCGTTCAGGTGACCGCCGGGGCGCGGGCCGTCTCATTTATGTGGAGCTACCCTAACTTACTGCCGCTGCCCGCCGCCACGGTCAGCGATATTACCCGACGTCTGGCGACGGTTAAATTTAAGAAACTCTACGGCGCGTTTGCGGGCAAAGATATTACGCACAATGCCGATGAAATCGTGCGCCGCTCGGGGGATAAGTATGTCTCCTGCCTGAAATAGCGGTGACTATCGCTCAGGCAATTCAGCATCGCCAGCATAGCGCTTGCGGTACTGCAAAGGCGACTGGCCCAACATTTTTTTAAAGCAGGTAATGAAGTAGGTCATTTCGGTGAAGCCTACCTGCTGGGCTATCTCCGTCACGCTGAGCGACGAGTAGCGCAATAAATCGCAGCTTTTTTTAATCCGCCGGGTCAGGATGTACTCCTGAATGCCGCCGCCGGTTTGCTGACGGAAAATGCGAGAGGTATAGCTGCGGGAAAAGCCGATATCTGCGGCCAGTTCCTCCAGCGAAAATTTGTGCTGATAGTGTTCTTCCACCCACTGCATGATGCGCGCGGCCACGGTCTGCTGCTGGTGGACGTCACTTTGCGGCTGGGTTGGAAGAAAATCCAGTAGCTGCATGACCAGAAAGGCAACATCGCTGGCGGAGCGGTGCCCCTGTTTTTCCTGCGACTCGAAGCGGTCGAGGATATAGGCAATATGGCTCGCATGCTCGCTGAGATCGTGGATCTGCGCGGGCGCATGGGTGCTGGAGAGCGCGGCAAACTGCGTCTGGTGGCGGGGGAACATCTGCAGGGCGCTGAACACGGCATTGTGTTCAATGTGCATGGCGGTGCGAAAAGTGGGGTTGTTCTGTGCCGCTTCTACCTGAACCTTATGCAGGCGAAACGGCGGGAAGATAAAAAATCGCCCTGGCCTTGCCGTGTAGTGCTGTTTGTCCACCACGACAATGCCATACCCTTCGGAGATATATAAAAACTCCACGCACTGATGCCAGTGGTAGTAGTGGGCGCTTGCTTGTTTTGGCCGCTGAAAGGAGACCACATCATTGCCCAGTGCGATACGTTCGAGTCGTTGCGGATCGTTCATTGTTCACCATGACAACAGAATTAAGCTTTACTGCTACGATTTGCAAATATTGCTGATTATCTGCCCATGAATCTAATCAAACTTAAAAATCGAAACTATTTTGTGAACAGGCTCACGCTGTGGCCGCCAATAAATTGGCTACTCTCCGCTCGTCAGCATCCGGATTCTGTCATCAGATTTACCCTATAAACACTCTTTAAAACGGTAGGACATTATGATTACCTCAGAATCTCTTATGTTTGTTAATGATAGCGATGAATATCGAAATTATGCTGGAGCCGTATCATGAACGCGATTTCACCGATGCGCTTAGCGCAGTGCAAAATGAGCGGTTTTATCTTTCTCTACTTCTTTACCTGGTCATCCAGTTTTGGCTTATATGCGCTGTGGCTCAGTCAAAAAGTTGGGTTGGATAGCGTGACCATTGGTAGCGTATTCGCAATTAATGGTGTATTTGCCGTGGCCATGAAACCGGTGTATGGCTATATCATGGATAAAATAGGCATGAGCAAATGGCTGCTCTATTTTGTCTGCGCTACCTCAGCATTAATGGCGCCGTTTTTTGTCTTTATTTACCAGCCGCTGCTGCTGAGCTATACGCTGGTGGGCATTATTATTGGCGCCTTCTATTTAAGCCTGGGCTGGTATGCGGGGGTGGCTGCAGCTGAATCCTATGCAGACCGTTTTAGTCGTCTCTACGGTCTGGAGTTTGGCCGTATCCGCATGTGGGGTTCGCTTGGTTGGGCGTTGGCGGCTTCGATGTCTGGGGTGCTGTTTAACTATACCCCGGCGGCCAACTTTATCCTTAGCAGCAGTACCTCGCTGCTGATGCTGGCGGTATTGCTGAGTCTGAAGATCGGCGACGAGCAGTTGCGTAACAATGCGGTTATCTCGGAAAACAAAATAGTATTTGCTGACGTTATCGCGCTGATGCAAAACCGCAAGTTCTGGATGTTCAGCCTCTACGTCGCGGGCGTTGCGTGGATGATGTTTGTGGCTGAGCAGCAGTTTCCACGCTATTTCGTCTCTTTCTTTGCCACTAAAGAACAGGGCAACGCCTGGTATGGCTATCTGGGCACGCTGCAGGCGGGCATTGAATTTCTGATGATGATGTTTATTCCGGCGTTGGTGAACTATTACGGCGCAAAAAAAGGCTTATTGCTGTGCGGTTGTGTCGTCGGAGTACGTTTAATCCTCTCGGGATTAACGGTCGACCCGCTGATGATTTCCATTATTAAGCCTTTCTACGGCGTGGAAATTGCGCTGCTGTTAATTTCCGTCTTCAAATATATTGCTGAACATTTCCATAAACGCGTCAATGCGACGATGTATTTATTAGGTTATCAGGCAATGGTTTATGTCGGTTCAGTGGTCGTCGCGCCACCGGCGGGATATTTATACGATAAAATTGGCTTTTCGCACACGTTCTTAATGATGGGATGCTGCGCGCTATTATTTACCCTCATCTCCTCTTTCACCTTATCCAGCAGCCATGCCGGAAAAAAAACATCCACCGTGCGTACTGATGTACTGCATCCTCAAACGGTTAAGCCCTCGAAATAGTAATAACAGGATAAATTATGACTGGTAATAAATCGGCGCATGTCGTTACCGAACCCCTGCGCCCGTTAAACGGCTCGCCTGTCGATCGTCAGGCATTAAAAACCACTATCGACAAGGCGCTGCAGCCTATTACGTCGCGCATTGATCGAACGCTGTTTGCGCTGGGTGATAAATTCCCGAATGAGGCGTGTGAAGGTGGAAAATGGCAGCCAGCGGAAAACAATCAATGGACTAACAGTTTCTGGACTGGTCAACTCTGGCTGCTCTGGGAAATGACCGGCAATCACAAATATCGTCAGGCCGCCGAACGGTTCATTATCTCTTTTGCCGACAGACTGGCCCGGCAGGTGGAGACCCAGACCCATGACCTCGGCTTTCTCTATACCCTGTCCTGTGTCAATGCCTGGCGGCTGACGGGGAACTCCCGAGCACGAGATATTGCACTGCACGCCGCGGAGATGATGATGCAGCGCTACAGCCCAACGGCAGGGATTATCCAGGCATGGGGCGACCTGACGGATCCGGAGCAGCAGGGGAGGATGATTATCGACTGCAATATGAACCTGCCGCTGCTTTACTGGGCCAGTGAACAGACGGGGAATCCGGCGTTTGCGCAGGCCGCGTTATCCCATGCCACCCAGGCGGCAAACTATATTGTCCGGCCCGATGCTTCCACCTATCACACGTACTATATGGATGTGACGACCGGTGAGGCGCGCTACGGTAATACGCATCAGGGGCACAGCGACAGTTCCTGCTGGGCGCGTGGCCAGGCGTGGGGGATTTATGGCTTTATGCTCAGTTACCTCTATACCGGCAATGTCGATTTTGTCAGCCTGACCCGTAGCCTGAGCCATTACTTCATCAACCGTTTGCCGGAGGACGGGGTCTGCCACTGGGATCTCGCCTTAGCCAACACGGATGCGGTACGCGACAGTTCGGCAGCGGCTATTGCCGCCTGTGGCCTGCTGGAGCTGGCGAAAGCGCTGCCGGCGACCGATGCGGGTCGAATGCAGTATGAAGAGGTGGCCCTACGTATTGTTAAGTCGTTGACCGAACGCTATCTCTCCCGTGATGCCCTGGCATGCGAGGGACTGCTGATGCACTCGGTCTACCACATGCCAGCCGGAAAAGGGGTTGATGAATGCTGCTCCTGGGGGGACTACTTCTATCTTGAAGCGCTGATTCGCGTGCGTCAGTGCTGGAAGCCGTACTGGTAAGTCGGTGCGGGGCAACGGCAAAGGTTGCCCCGCGTCATGGGGAGAATTAAGAAAGCGTCTGGTGAGGCTTAGCCTGCGCGCTGTTGTCGAGTCGCCGAATGGCAGGCACCAGACTGGCGCAGACGGTGGCAATCACCACCGCTATCGCTGACACCATCAGCACGTTGCTGCTGCCGTAGCGCATCGCCAGCGGCCCAGCGACCAGTTCGCCAAACGGGATTGCCACGAAGGAGCCCACGGCATCATAGGCGTAAACCCGCGCCAGCTTGTCCGGCGGAATATGCGTTTGCAATGAATGTGCCCAGGAGACGCCGAACAGGCCAAATGCGACGCCGGTGACGAAAAAGGCGGCGGTCAAGTATGGCGCAGAGGCGAGCTGGCTCAGCATAAAAATAGGTACTGCGCAGAAGATAACCAGCATCACGCCAATAAAGAGATCCCGGCGCGGGCGCCAGCGCAGGGCAAGGAAGGTGCCGGTAATTAGCCCCACGCTCTGGGCCGCGACGATCATTCCCCAGTGCGCTCGCCCGAAAGAGGCGTCGGCAATCGCCGGGCCGAGCACCATCACCACGCCGCTAAACGCCGCGTTGACTATCGTAAACTGCACCACGACAGACCACACCCACGCGCGGCTGGCAAACTCTTTCCATCCTGCTTTTAAGTCCTGCAAAATATTGCTTTGCGATTCGCTACCGCTGATAGCGGTAACCCGAATCATCGCATACAGCGGTGCCGACGCCGCAAAGCCTAGCGCATCAATCGCCAGACCCCAGCCCGGCCCGACCGAGCTGGCGAGAATCCCGCCCAGCGACGCGCCAATCACCGTCCCGCTGTAGATACCCAACTGGATTAAAGCGTTGGCTTCACGCAGATTTTGTGGCGGCACCGTCTGCGGCACCAGTGCAGAGGAGGCCGGTAGGGCGATACCCGCCGCCGCGCCGTTCAGTGCGCCGAGCAGGGCCAGACTGAGTACCGAAGCTGAACCGTCGAGCACCGACCAGGCGACAATCGCCTGCGAAAGGGCGGCAACGGCGGAGGAGTAGACCAGCACCCGGCTGCGGGAGTAACGGTCGGCTAACACGCCGCCAAGCAGCAAAAATGCCACGTTAAAAATGGAGCGCGAGGCGACGACAATGCCTAAATCGGAGACGGTGCCGCCGATGTCCAGCACGGCAAACGCCAGCGCTATCGGGGCGATACCGTTGCCGAGTACGGTCAGCAGTCGCGCGGTGAAAAGATGGCGAAATACGGGGAAGTGGTAAGCTCGAACTTTTTTATTATGCGTATTCATTGCGACAATGATTTCTGGTCAGCGGTTCGACGATAAGACGTGAGGTCGCAACAGAGTATCGGTAGGTTTGGGAGGGGTAAAGTCGTGCCGACAAAAAAATCCACGCCGGGGCGTGGATTTAGCCTGATGAAGGTTAATTCAGCCTGACCGGCATCCCGGAGCGCAGGGCCAGCGCCTGACTTAACACCGTCTGCTGAATATCCGCTGCCGCCAGAGTGGATTCCAGCGCCGCCGGGATCGTACTCGCCGAAGCCTTGCTGGTTCCGGACTCGGATAGCGGGCTGTGCACTTCGATATAGCGCTCGCCGTTCGGTTCAACGTCAGCTTTTATCGGCTGATTCACAAACTCAACGCGGGTCCCCACCGGGACTTCGCTAAACAGCGTTTTAAGATCGTCGGCGCGTAAACGCACGCAGCCGTGGCTGACCCGCAGGCCGATGCCGAAGTTTGCGTTGGTGCCGTGAATCGCAAACTCGTTGCCAATGTACATGGCGTACAGCCCCATTGGGTTATCTACGCCCGCAGGAACGACGGCGGGGAGAATATCACCGGCTGCGGCAAATTCGGCGCGCTCGTTGGGCGTTGGCGTCCAGGTCGGTCCGACCTTTTTCTGTTTAACAGAGGTCACCCAGTGCTCCGGCGTATCGTGCCCAATCTGACCAATGCCCACCGGATAGATTTCGACGGTGTTGCTGCCCGCCGGGTAGTAATAGAGGCGCATTTCCGCCGTGTTAATGATAATCCCTTGATGCACCGTAGCGGGCAAAATGGTCTGCAACGGGAAGGTGAGAACAGTACCGGGTGCCGGGAGATAAACGTCCACGCCGGGGTTGGCGTCGAGGAGATTGCTCATACCGATATGATGTCGGGCGGCGTAGGTTTCCAGCGGGGCTTTTTGTCCTTGGGGAACCTGCTCGTATTCGTTGCTGCCCACCAGGTTTCCACCAGCTTTCGGTAAGGTATAGGTCAGCGCAAAGGCGGGGTGAACGGGGAAAACGACGGCGAGCGATACCAGTAACGTGTTAAGTTTCATTGAGTTGAATTGTACGACAAATGTGTGTATCGCTGATTATACCTACCCGCTATCGCCAACTCCATCGTTTTTGGCGCGATAGCGGGGGGACTACAGGGATCTCATTCTAAAGGCGAGCTTTTTTGCAAAATCCGATGGCGGCAGGCTACCACTTCATTTCTCCGGTGTTCACTTTGGCGCTAAGCTCAAGTGAACTCTCATCGGCAAGGCCAGGGTACGCCGCTTTCATCGCGGTAATCACCTCTGCTGAGCTTTTCTGGCTACTGAGCGCCTGCTCAAAGGTCTGCAGATAGCGGTTAGTAAAGGCGATGGCCGCATCATTTGCCGGGCGCTCTCCCAGGTAGTGGCCGGGAATGACCTGCTGCGGTTTCAGCGCCTGCATTTCGCTCAGCACCTTCATCCAGCCCTGACGAATCGCTGGGGTTTGCGTATCGGCGGTCCAGACGTGGATGCCGGAGGCAATACCGGTACCGCCCAGAATCGCTTTGTTCGCCGGGATCCAGACATAGGCGGCATAATCGCCCGCGTGTTTCAGCTCCAGCGGTTCGCCGTCAACGGTAAAGCGTGTAGCGCTGGTGGCCTGCGGCACGATGATTTTGGTTGGCGCGCCGTCTTTCATCTGCGGCCCCCAGAAGGCCAGTTTGGCATCTTTGGTGGCCTTGATGTGCTCAACCACGGAAGGTGATGCCACAACCTTAGCCTGCGGGAATGCCTTCACCAGCGGTTCCAGCCCAAAATAGAAATCCGGGTCGCCGGAGGTGATGACGATGGTTTTCAGCGTCTTGCCGCTGTCGCGGATCATCTGCACCAGCTTTTCGCCATCTTTAACGCTGAACTGCGCGTCAAACAGCACCGCCTCTTTCGGGCCTGAAACCAGCGTGGACGAGACCGGGAAAATGCCTTTTTCCTGTGGGTTGTAGACTTCAAGGTGCAGCGGGGCGGCAAACGTGGAGGTGGCTGCCAGTGACAGAATCAGCGTGAGGGATGTTAATTTCATGGCGATGAGCTCCGTAAAGGGTGTAAAGCGCATTCTACGGATTTCTGCTTCTGCTAGAATTCCTGAAACAATACATGCTGAGTTTCATAAAACGATCAAATGGAGACGCAATGGACCGGATTATGGCGGCCATCACCTACAACCGCATCTGCGAACTCGGCAGCCTGAGCGCCGCGGCCCGCTCGCTGGGCATCTCTCGCCCGATGGTCAGCCGCTATCTTGATGAGATGGAGAAGTGGGCCGGTTCCCGACTGATCCACCGTTCCACCCGGCGGTTAACCATCACGCCAGCGGGGGAAAAAACGCTGGAGAAGACGCGGCAGCTGGCGTTGCTATCGCAGGGAATTGAAGGGGAGGCGACCGGCGTTACGCCGTCCGGGACGCTACGTATTGCCTGCGCCCATTTTACGGCGACGCATTTGTTGAACCCAATTATACCGGTATTTCTGAGTCGCTACCCGGCGCTGCGCATTGAGGTTGATATCAACAACCATCCGGTGAGTCTGGTGGGGGAGCGTATCGATCTGGCTATTCGCATTACCAATGTTCCGGAACCTGGCGCGATCGCCCGTCATCTGGGAACCTGTCGTTCCGTGCTGTGCGCATCGCCGGGCTATCTTGCTCGCGCGGGCGTGCCGACCACCCTTGATGAACTCGCTCAGCATAACTGCCTACACTACAGCCGCTTTTCCGGCCAGTCCTGGACCTTCCGTGACGGCGATAAAGGCGAGGTCTCGGTGGCGGTAAACGGTAATTTCAGCGCCGGAATATCATCGCTGCTGTGTGAGATGGCGGCGGCGGACGTTGGCCTGGCGATGGTGCCCGACATCGAGGCGAGAGCCGGGCTGGAAAGCGGGCGGTTAGTGCGAGTACTGCCGGAACTGGAGCCGCAGGCGCTCGGGATATATGGGCTTTACCAGTCCCGGGATCATCAGCATGCGGCGCTGGGGCTGTTTCTTGATGCAGTTAAAGGGTATCTGGCTGCTGGGTAAGTGCGGTTGAGGTACTACGGGGCCGCTTCGGCCCCGTTGCACGGTTAAGCCAACTTTACTGCTCCGCCGCCAGTTCCTGCAGATCGCTTTGCGGATGATGTTTTTTACTGAGGGTGAAATAGCCAAATATCAGTGTGATGACCACGATGCTCGCCATAATCAGGAAGATCTCCTGATAACCCACTTTATCAAACAGCTTACCGATAGGCAGCGACAGCACGATGATGCCGATGGAGCTGGCGATATTAAAGCCAATCAGATACATCGTTGATGAGAGGCGCTTATCAAAATTCGCGACGCTGAATTTAAACACGGAGATGACGAACAGCGGCACTTCCAGCGCATGCAGCATTTTGATCAGGGAAATAATATAGATATCGGTGAACAGCGCTGAGCCCAGAATTCGACAGGTCATGATGGTGCCGCCCAGCAGCAATGCGGATTTAGGCCCGATGCGGTTAATCAGGAACGGAATCAGCGCCATCCCGACGGCTTCCATAAACACCTGTACTGAGTTGAGATAGCCGTATACGCGCGGGGCCAGTTCAGGATCGTCAAATAAGCTGGCGTAAAACACCGGGAACATCTGCTGATCGTAGATGCTATAGAACGACCAGGTGCCGACGACAAAGATAACGAAAAACCAGAACTGCGAATCTTTAAAGATAGTCAGGAAATCTTTTCGGGTCAGCGTATCTGGCTCGGGCGAAGGCGCTTGCATGGATGCTGGGGCCGGTGAGTCGGTTTTAAACAACACGTTAATCACCAGGAATAACGCCCCCATGACCGACACGCACCAGAAGTTAATATGTGGGTTGATACTGAAGAAGATGCCACCCACAAAAGTCCCTGCGGCGTAGCCAAGCGACCCCCAGAAGCGGGCGGTGCCGAATTCAAAGTTGAATTTACGGCTCACTTTTTCGACAAAACTTTCCACCAGACCGCAGCCGGCGAGATAGCCAAGGCCAAAGAAAATGGCACCCAGTACCATGCCAAGCTTGAAGTTAGAGACCAGCAGCGGTTCATAAACATAAATCAGGAACGGGCCGCTGAGGGTGATGACTATTCCCATCATCCAGATAAGGGGTTTGCGGGTACCGAGTTTATCCTGCAGAAAACCGTAGCCCAGCATAAATAACATGCTGAAAAACTGGTTTACGGCATACAGCATTCCCAGCTCCGTACCGGACAGGCCTAATTTGCTTTTAAGCCAGATGGCGTAAAAAGACCACCACAGCGACCAGGCAGCAAAGAAAAAGAGCAGATACCCGGATGAATACCGGTATTTATTATTACTGAACGGCATCGTTATTTTCATGTTTTTTCCAATCCAGATTGGGTCATTGTAAGGTCATTTTGCTGTGACGTAACGCGTGCGCAGTATTACGGGGTAATCGTTCTCCGTAGCGAAGGGTGTGACTGAATAAAGTGGCCCAGCAGCTGTCTGTCGGGGAATGCACTTAGCGCTCCGCGTTGGGTGGTCGCCAGTGCCCCGCAGGCGCTGGCCTGTTCGAGAAGGGAGAACAACGCCGCCGTTGATGTAGGCCAGCCTTCTCCGGCGAGTGCCGCCAATAGCCCGGCCATAAAGGCGTCACCTGCGCCGGTGGTGTCGATGCTGTCGACGCGATAGCCGCTTAAATCCAACCTGTAGCCCTGACAGAAAGCGATAGCGCCATCGGCACCGCGGGTGATGATTTTCAGGCGTGCGGGAAAATCAGCCAGCCGTTCGCTGGCGATGCTTAAATTGTCGGATTGTGTTAGCCAAAGCAGTTCTTCCTCGGACATCTTCAGAATGTCGCTCTGTCGGGCGAACTCGCTGACAAGGTCAAACATCTGCGTCTCATTGCTCCACATCTGCGGACGCAGGTTGATGTCGAAGCTGAGCGTGCCGCCGGCCTGGCGCGTGGCCGCCATCGCCTGGGCGAGAGTGTCTCGGCAGTCAGAGGCGACCAACGCCAGCGAGCAAAAATGCAGAATATCGGTGCCAAAGTCGGGCAAGCTCACCGGGCTGAGAAACTGATCGGCAGACGGATTAACCAGAAACTCAAACTGTCTCTCGCCGTCAGCACCCAGCGACACCAGCACGGTACTGGTGTGCCGCTGCGAATCAAATTCCAGGCTTCCTGTGTCCACCTGCGCCGTCACCAGCGTTTGGCGCAGAAAGCGGCCGAAGGCGTCATTGCCTACGCGGCCGATAAAGCCGCTGGCGTGACCGAGGCGGGCGACGCCGATGGCCACATTGAAGGGGGCGCCTCCCGCGCAGGCTTCAAACTGCATATTGTCGCGCGGTAGTAAATCCACCACGGCATCTCCGAGCGTCCAGATTGTCATTATTTATCCCCAAAGCAGTGAAACGGGTGGTTATTTAGCGGCGAGCGGCCAGGCATGCCCGTGATTAAAAATGGCGTGTCCGTTCTGGCTGAATAAGATCAGCTGGCGATCGTTAGGTTCTGGATAAATGCGGCTGCTAAGGGTGTACTCGCCGTGATTGACAAAGACTTCGACTGAAGAGCTATCGATAAACAGGCGCAGATCCAGCACATCATTGGCGGGCAGCGGGACGCTGCGACAGCCAGAGAGGCCATGCTGTGGGTAGCGGCGTTCCAGCACCAGACGTTGTGACTGGGCATCGACGTAGACGCGCAGTCCGTCACCCAGCGCGATGCCATATTGTTCAGCGCGGCTGCGGGCGATATCGAGGCTCAGTTCGATTTCGATAGCGAGTGCCTGCTCTTCCACCATCAGAGTACGATTGTGCAGCTCGCTGACCGGCCAGACATGAAGCTCGCCGCGTAATGATTCCAGCTCTTTGACCGGGTTCATGCGCAGCCGTTGGTTGGCATCGAGCGTCACTTCCCGGGGGAGGGTAAGCATCCCCGCCCAGCCGTCGGCCTGTTCTGGCATCGGCGACTCCCACATCGACAGCCAACCGATCACGACACGGCGGCCATCCGGGGTGTTAAATGACTGCGGGGCGTAAAAATCATGCCCATGATCCATCTCCTGGAAGGGCTGGGTCACGTGGAACGAGTGGTTATCCTGCCATTTGCCGACCATATAGCCGCTCTGGAACAGGTTACGGTAATGGTACCCGTCGGCGGCGATACCCTGCGGCGAGAACATGAAAACGAGCTTATCGTTCAGCGGGAAGAGATCCGGGCACTCCCACATATAGCCCATGCCGTCATCGGCCTGGCCAAGGGTGGTGGCAAACTGCCAGTGCTGCAGATCCTGTGAACGATAGAGCTGAACTTCGCCCACATCATCAACCCGAGCACCCACCACCATGAACCAGCTGTCTCCCTCTCGCCAGACTTTCGGATCGCGAAAATGGTGAACACCCTGCGGGGTATCCAGAACCATGCCCTGGCGTTCGAAGTGAACCCCGTCGGTGCTGGTGGCCAGACATTGCACCTGATACAGGTTTTCCTCTTTCGCCTCGCCGTCGAATTTGTGCCCGGTGTAGAGAAGCGCCAGCTTATTGCCGTCAACCACCGCGGAACCAGAAAAACAGCCGTCTTTATCTTCTGGCCCTTCTGGTGCCAGTGCTATCGGTAAGTGCTCCCAGTTCACCATATCGCGGCTGCGCGCATGGCCCCAGTGCATTGGGCCCCAGACAGGTTGCCACGGATAGTGCTGATAGAACGCATGGTAGTATCCATCGAACCAGCACAAGCCGTTGGGATCGTTCATCCAACCCGCGGGAGGGGCGAGGTGATAACGCGGATACCAGCGTGGGTTTACCCGATCTTTCTGCTGGTTTAAGGCCTCGTTGGCTTTGGTGAGTTGCGACGTCATTTGCTTGTCCCTGTAAGTAAGTTGAGCAAAAGATAACGTTAACATTCTCAGTTTTCTCGCAGATTTGATGGTAATATCGATGTTAATCACAAAAGTTAACGTTAACATTTTGCGGGTGTTATCGAGATCGCATTTTCAGATCCCGGCAAAGTACAGGCTGTCAAAGGAGAGGATATGGCATCTTTAAAGGATGTGGCGCAACGGGCGAACGTCTCGTTGATGACCGTATCGCGAGCGATTAACGAGCCAGAACGGCTGCGGCCAGAAACCTATAAAAAGGTGATGGAAGCGGTCGATGCGCTGGGATATGTCTCCGATCTCTCCGCTAAAAAAATTCGTGGCGCGAAAACCACGGCTAATACCATTGGTGTGCTGGCGCTGGACACCATGACCACGCCATTTTCCGTGGAGATCACTCTTTCTATCGAAGAGACCGCGCGGGCGCACGGTTGGAATAGTTTTGTGGTGAATATGTTCAGCAATGACCAGCCAGAGAAAATGGTTGATCTGCTACTGGCGCATCGCCCGGACGGTATTATCTACACCGCGATGGGGCTGCGTCAGGTACCTGTGCCGGAAAAACTGCATAAATATCGCTGCGTGCTGGCGAACTGCGAGAGCATCAGCGGCCCTTTTCCTACCTACATTCCCGATGATGAACAGGGGCAATACCTGGGTGTGAAAGCGCTGCTGGCCGCAGGCTATCGTCGGCTGCTGTGCATCCACCTGCCAAAAGGGATAGTGGCGACCGATCGCCGTCGGGCAGGAATGGAGAGAGCCTGTCGTGAAGCGGGTGTCGACCCCGATACCATGTTCCACCACTATCTTCCGCCTGGCGAACGTCACCATATTGATGCGGCGGAAATTGTCGGGCATTACCTGAGTGGCGCGCGCCCGATGTTTGATGCGGTAGTGTGCGGTAATGACCGCGTGGCTTTTGTGATTTACCAGGTCTTACTGGGGCGAGGGCTGCGTATTCCGCAGGACGTCGCTGTGCTGGGCTATGACAATATGGTGGGCACCGGCGAGCTGTTTTTACCACCGCTATCGACGGTACAGTTGCCGCACTATGATATTGGCCGCCTCAGCGCATTGCATCTTATTCAGGGGCTTGAACACCGGGATACCGTGCGGGTGGACAGCCCCTGGCTTCCTCGCGCTTCAATATGATTAAGCCTGGCCCGAGGTGCCATAAAACCGCCATTCGCGGATTGGCGGCTGAGGGCATGCGCGACTTCTTCTCTCTCCCGCACCGCGACTCAGTCGAAAGATGATGTAATGCGTAAAGACGGTGTGTGGTTATTCCGGGATATATTGCAACGACGAAAACAGAAGGGCCACGATCGCTAACCTGTTGACTGCTTCAATAATAAATTCTTGAGGATAACGTTGACTGCTTTTGTGCATCTCTCTTTATGCCATTTTAAAAGACTCATCGATAACGGTTAACGTCGTGGCGATTCAATTTATCGATATTAGAGAAGTCGGTCGATGAGGCGTTTTTTGGTGTCGATGTCATATTTTTACTCGTTAGATAGCATGCTATATTATTTCTCCTTAACCGTATCGCTGCGCGTTCCAGTAGCAATGTGCTGATCACACTAGTGACCCTTCTAATATATAAACAACAAACTATTTTACTGCTATGGGAAATTACCCGCAAAAGATGCCATCACCGGGAGCCCTCGCCCCTGGACACGGGACCTGGTGTACTGAGCCTTTTGGCAGTGGAAATGTAAGACCCCAGCAAATTCAGAGGGTAATCGTGCGCACGTTCTGAGGGAGGGGCACTGCAAAATGGTAAATGAGAACAAACTGATGTTTCATAAATTGTTATTTATTTGTGTAATTATTAATACTGGCATCAAATAATTGTTTTATTTCTGTACAAGCGCAGCCATAAAAAAACGAGTTGTTAGCGATATAATTTGTATTATTTCCCTCCAGTTTTTAATATATTTAATGAAGAAAGTGCCTATGAATATAAGCGCCTTGAGAATGGTAAAATAAAATATACCGCTGGGCCAGATGGAATGTCCATAAATGGACATTTTTGCAGATCAAAGTCATTCGTAAAATAATTGTTATTACATTTAGGTCTGTGGCGATAAATATAAGTTAAGATGATATCTAAGAGAGGGTACTGTGAGTGGTGCACTGGGTGTTATTAAAGCAGTTATTGGCCAGGTTTTTGCCGTAGCGGCAGATGGCTCAAAGCGACTTTTGCAGGAAGGTGACAGAGTCTACAGTGGCGAAGAGATCGTCACGGGCAACACTGGTGCAGTAAGCATTGGTCTGACGAACGGCAAAACCGTAGATATTGGGCGTAACAGCCACTGGACCGAGCACGGTATCCATATTGCAGAAAATGTCGAACATAGCATGCAGGACGTGGCGGCCATGCAAAAAGCCCTCGCCGACGGCGCCGACCCGACAACCGCGTTAGAAGCGACGGCTGCGGGTAATGAGCCGGAAGTGAAGATGGAAGGCGGCGGCGGTGGACATACCCTGGTGCAGTTAGAGCTGACCAATGAAATGGTCGATCCTACCGCAGGCTTTAACACCAAAGGCATCGGCGCCCCGACCTGGGAGCGCGAATTACCGGAGGGGGCGCTCGGCTCGGATCACGGCGCTCACATCCTGCCACCGCAGGTGAGTATCACCACGTTTGCCGGTGATGACGGGTTCATTAACAAAACCGAAATAAATAATACGGATATCGAAGGGACCAGTAACCAGACTTCCGTCCGACTGCTGTTCACAGATAGCCAAAAAAACACACTCATCGTCGACGTTCCGGTGGAAAACGGTCACTGGACGACGCATCCAGATCTCAGCTCGCTTGCGGAAGGCGAGATTCTGGTGGTGGCAACGGCCACTGACGTCGCGGGACGGACGGCGCAAAGCTCTACCTCGGCACTCATTGATACGATTGCCGGTCATGATGATATTACGGTAGACAGCGTCACGCCGGATAACGTGATTAACTTCGAGGAATCTCAACATCACCAGACGCTGATTCGGGGCAACGTCTCCGGGGATGCCAAAGTCGGTGATAATGTCACCTTAACCGTTGATGGGCATACCTATACCGACGTCGTGGTCGATCTCGGCGGCGGTAAATTAGGTTATCAGATCCAGGTCGACACTCAGGACCTGCTGGACTCGCCGCTGATCCATGCGACGGTGACCTCTATTGATGAAGCCGGAAACGTTAATCAGGATTTTATCGATCATCGCGTTGACATCGATCTCTACGCGCACAACGACGTGACCATTGCTACCGTTGACGGTGACAACATCGTTAACACCGCTGAATCCCGTATGCCGATGCTGATTAGCGGTGACGTCGGCGGTGATGCGAAAGCAGGCGATCCGGTGACCGTTACTATCGACGGACACGAATACTATGGCGTGGTAACCAACGACAATAACCAGCTGCGCTACAGTGTGACCGTTCCAACCTCGGTGCTTAACGAAGGCGAAAACGCGCTGACCGTCAAGGTCGTCAGCCATGACCCGGCAGGCAACGAAGCGATCGCGATTGAGCATCAGGTCATCACGCTGGATACCACCGCGCATAGCGAACTGACCATCAACACCGTGGCGGGCGACAATGTTGTCAACCTGACAGAAAGCCGCATGCCGTCGATGATCGGCGGCGAGGTGATGGGTGACGCTCACGCTGGCGATCGCGTGGTGCTCACTGTCAATAATCAGCAATTTTATGGTTCTGTGGTCGATGAAAACGGCAAGCTGACTTATGAAGTGCCGGTACCGACCACAATGCAGGTGAACGGTAAAACGGTGCCCGTTCTGTTCGAAGGCCACAATGATGTGCAGGTCGAGATTACCAGCGTGGACAGTTCAGGCAATACCACCATTGCCATCGAGAACAAAACTTTCACGTTGGATACCGAGGCACACAATGCGCTGACCATCGACACCGTCGCGAATGACAACGTCGTCAATGCGATTGAGCATCGTATGCCGACGGTGATTACAGGTGAGGTGAGCGGTGACGCTCAGGTGGGCGATTCGGTCGTGGTAACCGTTAACGGACAGGTCTTCCACGGCAGTGTGGTGTTGGATAATGGTCACCTGGGGTACAGCGTGACCGTTCCCGCGCCAACGCTGCTTGAAGGTCGCAACGGTGTTGAGGTCATGGTGATCAGCCATGATGCCGCAGGTAACGAAGCGATTGCCGTAGAGCATAAAACGGTCACGCTGGATACTCACGCTGAAAATACCGTTGATATCCGTACGGTGGCGGGTGATGACGTGGTGAACGCTGACGAATCCCGGCATGACACCCTGATCACCGGTGCCGTAGGCGGGAAGGATGCGCATGCCGGTGACAAAGTGGTCGTTACCGTTCAGGGTCAATACTTTAACGGTGAGGTGGTGGATAACGGCGGTGGGCATTTGCACTATCGCGTTGCCGTGCCGAGCGGTGTCCTGTTGGAAGGTAACAATGCCGTCCAGGTGCAGGTTATCAGTCACGATAAAGCCGGCAATGAAGCGATTGCCGTCGATCACAGAAATGTCGTCCTCGACACCACCGCGAACGCCAGTATTACCGTTAACGCGGTGACTCACGACAACGTTCTGAACCATGACGAACTAGACGGTAAGCAGTGGGTGACTGGAACGGTGGGTGGGGATGCCCGTCCGAACGACCCGGTTGAGCTTATCATCAATGGCAAGTCGTATTCCGGTAACGTTGAGGTTCTGCACGACGGTTCGCTGGGCTACAAAATTCAGGTTCCGGCCGGTGCCTTTGGTGATAACAGCGGCACGGTGAATGCTGATTTACGCTTCACCGCCAGCGTTACCGCGCACGATAAAGCCGGGAACGAGGTGGTGCAGACTATGGAACACACCGTACACCTGGATAATACGGCCTACAACGCCGTAGATATCCGCACGGTGTCGGGTGATAACATCGTTAACCACGATGAGTCCCAGCATGAGACGCTGATCAACGGTGTCGTCAGCGGTAAAGATGCGCGCGTGGGGGATAAAGTGGTTGTCGAGGTGCAGGGCCATATTATTACTGGCCGTGTCTTTGACGATGGCCATGGAAATCTGCACTACAAGGTTGCGGTGCCGACCGGCGTGCTGAAGGAAGGCAACAATGACGTTCAGGTGCAGGTTTACAGCCATGACAAAGCGGGTAACGAAGCGGTAGCTGAAGCACATCATAACGTGGTGCTGGATACCGCCGCACACGCCGACATTACCGTCAACGCAGTGACCCCCGACAACGTTCTGAACCATGACGAGCTGGACGGTAAGCAGTGGGTGACCGGGACGGTTGGTGGGGATGCCCGTCCGAACGATCCGGTTGAGCTTATCATCAATGGCAAGTCGTATTCCGGTAACGTTGAGGTTCTGCACGACGGTTCGCTGGGCTACAAAATTCAGGTTCCGGCCGGTGCCTTTGGCGATAACAGCGGCGCGGTGGATCGCGATTTACGCTTCACCGCCAGCGTTACCGCGCACGATAAAGTCGGGAACGAGGTGGTGCAGACCACTGAGCACACCGTCCATCTGGATAATACGGCCTACAACGCCGTAGATATCCACACGGTGTCGGGTGATAACATGGTGAACCACGACGAGTCGCAGCAGTTGACGCACATCACTGGCGCGGTGAGCGGTCCGGATGCGAAGGTCGGTGACAAAGTGGTGGTGTCAGTCCACGGGCATGACTTTTACGGTCGGGTGGTGGAGACCGGTGGTGGCCATCTGCATTACGATGTGGCTATCGACTCCTCACTCCTCACCGAGGGCGGCAATGACGTTCAGGTCAAAGTCACCAGCCATGACATACCGGGTAACATCGTCGTTTCAGAAGCACATCATAACGTGGTGCTGGATACTGCAGCGCAAGCCAGCATTACCGTTAACGCGGTGACCTACGACAACATTCTGAACCATGATGAGCTGGACGGTAAGCTGTGGGTGACCGGAACGGTTGGCGGGGATGCCAGTCCGAACGATCCGGTTGATATTATCATCCAGGGTCACACCTATACCGGTAGCGTTGAAGAGTTGCCCGACGGCTCGCTGGGCTACAATATTCAGGTCCCGGCCGGTGCCTTCGGCGATAACAGCGGTACGGTGAATGCTGATTTAACTTTCACCGCCCGCATCACTGCCCACGATAAAGCCGGGAACGAGGTGGTGCAGACCAAGGATCACATCGTCCACCTGGATAATACGGCCTACAACGCCGTAGATATCCGCACGGTGTCGGGTGATAACATCGTTAACCACGACGAGTCCCAGCATGAGACGCATATCACCGGTGCGGTGAGCGGCAAGGATGCGAAGGCCGGTGATAAGGTGGTGGTGTCGGTACACGGGCATGACTTCTATGGTCAGGTGGTGGAGACCGGCGGCGGCCATCTGCACTACGATGTGGCGATCGCCACCACAGCTCTCACTGAGGGCGACAATGACGTCCAGGTCAAAGTCATCAGCCACGACAAACCGGGTAACGAAGCGGTAGCAGAAGCACATCATAACGTGACGCTGGATACCGCCGCACACGCCAGCATCACTATTGATTCCGTCACCGCAGACAATGTGTTGAACCATGATGAGCTGGCAGAACGGAAGCAGGTTATCAGCGGGACCGTCGGTGGTGATGCCAAAGTCGGTGATGAGGTGACGCTTGAAATCAACGGTCATCAGTTTACTGGCAACGTTGTTGACCTGGGAAATAATCACTTAGGCTACCATATCAAGGTTGATTCCAGCACATTCAGTGATAATGTCGGCCGTATCGACAAAGATGTCAGTTTTACCGCTAAGGTGGTTTCGCATGACGCGGTTCACAATGAAGTGGTTGCGAGTACAACGCATAAGCTGCATATCGATAACCACGCTGAGGCGACTATCACCCTCGATAAAGTCACCGGTGATGACATCATTAACTATAACGAATCCGGTGAACGCCTGACCCGCGTGAGCGGAACGGTTGGAGGGGAAGATGTACACCTGGGTGACCGTGTGGTGGTCATGGTGGGGGGGCATAACTACGCTGCCACGGTTGAAGCGTTGCCGCATCAGAATGGCGCCCTGGGCTACCACGTTGATGTTCTCACCAGCGATATTATCTCCGACCCGAACCACACCGTAAGGGTGCGTATCGACGGCGTGGATCACGTGGGTAACGATCAGTCAGCCATCGCGTCGAAAGATCTGGCCATTGACCTGAAGGCGGAGGCGACCATCACTATCGATCCGCTGACCGCCAACCACGACAACATGATTAACGCTGACGAGTCAAAGAATCAGACCACGACCATCACCGGTACCGTCGGTGGCGACGCGAAAGAGGGTGATATCGTCACCCTGCACGTCAATGGCTTTGACCTGACGGGGCGCGTCGATGCGCATCTGCATTACAGCATTGATGTCAGCACCCACGATCTGATGAGCGACCCGCATCTGACCGCCTCAATTACGGTAACCGACAATGCGAACAACGTCGCCACCGCGACCGCAAAACAGGATATCGTGGTGGATACAAAGGTGGATGCCGTTATCACCGTTGATTCGGTGACCGACGATAACACCCTGAATGGCGAAGAACTGAATCACCGTTATTCCCTTGTCTCGGGTACGGTGACGGGTGAAATGAAGATTGGCGATCCCCTCACGCTGACCATTAACCATCAGGTGTACCAGGGCAAGGTCGAAGATCTCGGTAACGGCAAGATGGGCTATCGCATCCTGGTGCAAACCACGGATATTCACGCCGGTGACCACAACATTCACGCCAGTATCAGCGTGACCGATGCGGCCAAAAACAGCGCGGAAGCCACCGCCGATCACCACGTCAATATTGTTGAGCATGCAAACGCAGGGGTGACGATCAATATCGTCTCCGGTGATGATGTGCTGAACGGGGCCGATCTGAACAAGCCGACCACCACCATCAACGGTGTCGTGTCCGGGGACGTGAAGGCAGGGGATTATGTTCATCTGACGGTGAACGGTCATACCTATGATGTCGAAGTTAAGGCGCAGCCTCATCTGGACGGCAAACTGGGTTATTCGTTTGAGGCCGATACTTCCGACCTGGCAAATGACACCCATATTGTCGCGACGGTTGATGTCACGGATGCGGCTGGCAACTCCATGACCGCTGGCACGACCCACGACATCGCTATCGACAGAAGTGCCTGGGCGACCATCACCGTCGATCCGGTGACTGCGGATAACGTCATCAACAATGATGAAGCACACCAGCAGTACACCGCCGTTACGGGCCAGATTTACGGTGACGTCCAGCCTGGAGACAAGGTGGAGTTAGTGGTGAATGGGCAGCATTACTACGGCGCCATGCACAATGACGGCAGCTACAGTATTAATGTCAGCACCGCAGATTTGCTCTCTGGCAGTAATCAACCCATTATCTCAGCGTCAGTCATGGGCGTGGATAAAGCGGGAAATACGACTCTGGCGGTGATCGATCATATGGTTAATATTGATACCCGCGCAGAGGGGTCAATTACGGCTGACCTTACGCCAAATAACCCTCTTTATCCAAATAACCCTGATTATTATATCGTCAGGGGGGATGTGGGCGGTGATGCCAAAGTCGGCGATCTGGTGAAAATCTTCGTTGGCGACAAAACCCTTGAAACGCATGTTCAGGTGGTGGGCGATCATCTGGGCTACGTCTTAGAGAGCTACCAGGAGCCGGGCAGTAAGTATCCATTCTATCTGGACAAGCAGTATGTTCAGCAGCATCCGGATATCACCGTGCAGATTACCTGCACCGATCCGCACGGCAATATCGTCACCGTTGAAGATCATCTGCATGCCAATATTCCAGGCGTTGTGACCCCGCCAGACAACCCAACCGGTACCACCGGAACGCCGGTTGATCACACCCCACCGCATGCGACGGTGACCATCAGCCCAGTGGCCGGTGATAACGTGATCAATACACAGGAAAGCCAGTCCCCGGAAACCATCGTCCGCGGTACGGTCTCCGGCGATGTTCACCCGGGGGAAGCGGTTACGCTGCATATTGGTAAAGACACCTATACCGGCACGATTATTGAACGTCCAAACCTGCCGGGTGAATACGGCTATGAAATTAAGGTCCCAACCCAAAGCCTGATTGATCACCCTGATATCACGGCGACGGTGATTGCCCATAACGCCAATGGTAGCCAGGAAGTTAGCGCGTCCAACCCTCTGGTGATTGATACCCACGTTCAGGCCTCGATTACCCTCGATGCGGTGGCGGGTGATGACATTATCAATATCGTCGAGTCACAGTCGGGGACCACGCCGGTCAGCGGGGTGGTGAGCGGGGATAATATCCATGCTGGCAGCAACGTGACGCTGGTCGTCAACGGTCATGAAATCACCACCCAGGTGTTTGAAGATGCGAACCATATTCTGCGTTTCAGCGAAAAGGTCAGCATTGACGATCTGCGTCAGGATCACAACATTATTGCCAAAGTGACCGGTTCTGACGATCACGGCAACACGACCACAGTCACTGATAGCAAACCTATCGTGGTGGATACCGTTGTCAATGCGACGGTCACCATCGATGACGTGACCGATCATAACGTGCTGAATCGTGCGGAAACCAAGACCGCTACCACGGCGGTGACCGGTAGCGTCACCGGTGACGTGAAGCCGGGTGAATATGTGACGTTGACGGTGAACGACCACAAGTATCACGCGAAGGTTGATCAGAACCTGCACTACAAAGTGGACGTCAAAACGGCGGATATCGTTGCTAATCCAACGATCACTGCCCACGTTCTCGGACACGATGATGCTCAGAACCAGTTAGATGCCTTCGACCACAAGACCGTGGGCATTGATACCAAGGCTGAAGGGGAGATCGCTGTTAACGTTATCTCCGGTGATAACATCCTGAGCGCGGCAGATATTGGCAATGCGCAGACGGAGATCAGCGGCACCGTTGGCAAAGATGCGCGGGTGGGCGATGAGGTGTCGGTAACCTTAAATCACGTTACCACCACCGTTCATGTTATCGAACTGCCAAATATGAATGGGCAGCTCGGCTATAGCATGAAAGTGAACACCGCCGATCTGGTGGCGGAACTGGATGCGGTTAAGAACGCACATCCAACCCTGACGCCGGAGATCACCGTGACCGTGACCGGCAGCGACGATGTGGGTAACCCGTTCAGCCAGAGTGCAACGCAGCATGTAACCATTGATAACCATGCCGATGTGCAGCTTAACCTCAATCCGGTCTCGACAGACAACGTTCTGAACCTGGATGAGGCCGGCCATCCGATGACCGAAATCAGCGGCTCCGTCACCGGCGATGTGATTGCCGGTAACAACGTGATTGTCCATGTCAACGGTAATGACCTGGTCGTCCCGCTGGTGAAAGATGCGAACGGCGCGCTGACCTTCTCGGTGTCCGTGAACACAGCTGAACTGCTGCAGGATCCAAAAATCACCTACACGGTGAACGGTGAGGATGCGGTAGGTAACAAGGTCACCGTCACGGAAAGCAATAAGCTGGTCATCGACCAGCATGCGGAAAACCACATTGCGATAAATGTGGTTGCCGGTGACGACAAGGTTAACTCTGAAGAGCAGATGAAAGGTACCACCAACATCACCGGCCCGGTCAGCGGTGATGTACACGCGGGAGATATCGTCAAGCTGGAGGTCAACGGTCATCAGTACACCGGTACTGTGGAAGAGGTCGGTAAGAAACATCACCTGGGCTACATCATCAGCGTCGATACCCATGACCTGAATGAGGGCTCGAATACCGTTAACGTCTCGGTCACCGGCAAGGATGACGCAGGGAACGTCGCCAGTTCGACGGCAACGCATACCTTTGTGATGGATACCCATGCTGATGCCACCATTAACATGGATGTCGTGGCGGGTGATAACATCATCAACGCTAAAGAGTCTAAGCAACTTTCGGTCACCGGTGCGATTACCTATGAGGCTGGTGCAACGCTGGGCGATAAGGTGACGCTGGATATTAATAATCACCAGATCCAGACCGACGTTAAGATGGTCAATGGTCATCCGAGCTATGACGTCAAAATACCGAAATCATGGCTGAATGAGGGTACTAACGACATTAAGGTGAGTGTGGATGTGACCGATCAGGCCGACAACCATGCGACAGCAACGCATACCCAAAATGTTTTTGTGGATACCAAAATTGATGCCTCGATAACTATCGACCCGGTCGTGGTGCATCACGTGGTTAACTCGACGGATCCGGACAGTATCCTGGTAACAGGGAGCGTGGGTAAAGACGTTCAGGTCGGAGACACCGTCACGCTTAACGTCAACAATCATCCCGTGACGGAACACGTCAAAATGATCAACGGTCATTTAGGCTATGAGATGAACATTGAGAAATCCTGGCTTCATGAAGGAAGCAATGTTCTGAAGGTGAGTGTCACCACGGAAGATGCAGCCCATAACCATATTACCGTTTACCACAGCGAGAAAATCCTGCTCGATACCCAGGCTGACGCTAAGATCCATATTGATAATCTGAGCAGTGACAAGCATGCGACGCTGCACGATATCGATCACCATACCGTGCATATTACCGGTGAGGCTATGGGTGAGGTGCATAAAGGTGAACATGTCGACGTGACGCTGAATGGCAAGCACTATGATGCCGCACTCCATGAAACCGATGGGCATCTGCGCTATGACATCCCGATTAACGCCGGCGATCTTCACATCGGTAGCAACGTCGGGGAAATCATGGTGCAGGCGCGTGATGAGCACGGTAACGTGGCTCCGATCATCCAGCCGCTGAATGTGATGCTGAGCGCGCCAGGCCACGGCGGCGCGCAGCAGTACTCGATTTCAGAACTCCAGCAGGATGGCAAACATGCTAAAGGTCTGCATAACCTGCTCTCTAATGGTCATGATTCTTTAAACATGAGCTACGACCATGATAAGAAAGGGGATGATGCGCATCGTCAGGATCCGGCGAGCGTAAAAGGCCACGCGAACCATGGGCAGGCGGATCTGAGCTCGTTGCTGCATGAACTGCACGACAAAGGGGATATCACGCAGCTGATTAAAGGGACGGATGACCACCAGGGGAGCCACACTGCTCCTGCGGCCAGCGTACCGGCAGCTCACGATGCACATAGCTCACCGATCTACTCACTGGATCATCTGATCGCGAAACCGGACCACTACTCGCACTAATTACGCGTAAAGCGGGTTCTGCTATAAACCACCACCCTTACCGGCGGTGGTTTTTTTTGGCTGCTGGTGGCCAGTGAGACGCGATGAAATAAAAAAATCCACGCAATTGCGTGGATTTTATGTTTTTTGCGATTCTGATGAGATTTAGTGAAAGCTCATAAGACGACAGATTTTATTTAGGCATTGAACGGCGATTATCAATGTAATGAAATTATTATAAAGTGTTATTTATATATTCATCACCGTTGTACTCATCCCAATACTCACTCTTAAATAAACACTCAAATAGCGTGCTATACTGGGTTTGTCACATACGATTCTGGCAAAAGTAGTCTTAATACTAATACTTCTTTTTTCAAGGATGTGCCATGTCTCCACAAGCAGATGTTGAGAATCATCAGCAGGCAAACAATGTTGTCGTGCTTTACCGTGAGATGACGTGGCTGTCTCAGGTCATTAACCAGGTTATTTGCAGCTACTTGAAACAAGAGGGGCATGAACGCCATTGGGTGGATATTCCTCCTCCTGAGTTACAGCAAGGCACACCCTATGCCGACCTGATTATTGACTGGCAGCTCTCTCTTTTTGACCGCCTGGCCCTGGCGCTTGCCATGGCGCCGAGTGTGAAACCGGATACCCTCGATATCTTCTTTGGGCTTAACAGCCTTATCGACCGCCCCTTTACGGAATTTGGCGGCGTCAGCGATAAAGCCTTCAGCGGCTTTATTCCCACCGGGCAGACGCTCAACTTTCTTATCAGCGCTAATGATCCCGACTGGCGGGTTCATGTCCACGCGATTTTCTCAAATAAACATCGCCTGATGGCGGAACAGGTTACCCAACTGCTCTCGGTTGATGATGGAGTGCCCAAATGGGCCGGTATTTATCGCTTAAATGAAGAGTGGCTGCACTATTTTACGACCGGTGAACGCCTGCGCCCGGAATTAAGCGCCAGTTTCCCTGCCCATTTACTGGAATCGCCACTAGATTGGAATGATCTGGTGCTGGATGGCGAAGTGATGGCGCAGATTGAAGAGTTGCATGCGTGGCTCAAACACGGCCATACGTTGATGAACGAGTGGCAACTGGTGAAAAAGGTGAAACCGGGTTATCGGGCGGTGTTCTTTGGCCCACCGGGCACGGGGAAAACGCTTACCGCCGCGCTGCTCGGCAAGGCTACCGGGCGGGATGTGTATCGTGTCGATCTCTCTATGGTGGTGTCCAAATACATTGGTGAAACCGAGAAAAACTTATCCCGCGTGTTTGATGCCGCCAGCTACAAAGAGTGGATCCTGTTTTTTGATGAAGGGGATGCCCTATTTGGCAAACGCTCTGAGGTAAGTTCATCCAACGACCGTCATGCCAACCAGCTAACGGGCTATTTACTGCAAAAAATAGAGGATTTTCCCGGTACGGTGATTATCGCCACCAACCTGAAAACCAATATGGATGAGGCGTTTACCCGCCGCTTTCAAAGCATGGTGCAGTTTGCGATTCCAGGTCCAAAAGAGCGCCTGTTGTTATGGCAAAAGGCGTTTAACGGGGCGTGCTGTCTTTCCGAGGGTGTCAATTTACCCGCTATTGCCGACCGCTATGAAGTGGCCGGCGGGCAAATTATCAACGTGTTGCGCCAGTGCGCATTAACCGCCATTCAGCGCGGGGAACGTACGGTGTCGCAGGACGATATTGTTGCCAGCATTCGCCAGGAATTCAGGAAAGATAACAAAATATTCTTTGAATGAATGCGCCGTCACATCGAGGGCAGCGGGTAAGTGGGAAAGTTTAGCTAACTATCTGATACAGCAAGATTGATAACGAGGATGGTTGTTATGTTTACAAAACAGAAACCACAGCATCAATCAACCCGCCGGGCGGTTTCGCAGCGTAAAGAGATCCGTCAGCGTAAAGAAAGCCATACTTCGGCTGCTCTGGAAGACAAACGCGCACCGACCGTGCAAAAACAACCCAATAAAACCGGGCTGCCCGATAACCTGAAAAGCGGGATGGAAAATCTCAGCGGCATGAGTCTGGATCATGTTCGGGTGCATTATAACTCAGCAAAACCCGCCGCCGTGCAGGCGCATGCCTATGCCCAGGGCAGTGATATTCACCTGGCTTCCGGGCAGGAAAAACATCTGCCGCATGAACTGGGGCACGTGGTGCAGCAGGCGCAAGGACGGGTGACGGCAACGACCTCGGTAGCGGGGATGGCGGTGAATGATAGTCCTGCGCTGGAGCATGAGGCGGATGTGCTGGGGGGGAGGGCGTTACAGCGGAATTCGATCTCTTGATGATATGAGTATTTATGCATGTGGTGAAATAACAAAGGGATTAGGTGCTCCACCAAAACATTAAGGTTCTGATATATGTATAAACAATCAACGAAGTCTAATGATAATTTGAAAAGAACAATTCCTTATTCTAAGGCTAAGAGCAATAGTGTAGTAAAACAATGTGTTCAACTTTATGATGGTCGACCCAATTATTTATTGAAGCAGGAAAATACTGATTTAGTAACCGAAAAACTATCTCAGACAGAACGAACTGCCTCATATAGAACGATACAAAAGGTATCGATGAAAGCTGGTGAGGGGGAGCTTTCATCCCTTGAGGAATTTCAGACAGATTGCGATGTGATGTATGGTATGTTGAAGTCAAAAGTGCTAAGCGACCAGTGGGTATCATGTGGGCTAAGTATGAGTAATTTCGATGTTCCTAAATGGGATGAATATCTGAGTAAAACCTTTATAAGGACTTATGGGTCTAAAGACAAAACAGTGAAAAAAGTTATCATTGATAATTTTAAAATAAGAGCGAAAAATGATGAGCTAGGCAGTGTGTCTTTGAGTGAAGAACCTGGTGATATTGAAATAAATTTAGAATCATTGAAAGCTTGTGTGATAACGGCTTTACTTTATGCAGAGGGGGGAAGTCTTCTAGGTGCCCGTAGTGTGGAAGGTCTTCATCAAATACTTATTAATAGGTTTCCAAAAACATTTGGTCAATATAGTGATGATAATGTAATAGATGTCTTGTACCCATTTTTTAACTACAAAAAAACCACTGTTTCTGGAAAGGTTAAGGATGTGATTGGAAAATATAATAAAGGGATGGTATCAATATCTGGGCATATGATTGGTTTCGCCAAAAAAGGAGATAGTTACGAACTTAAGGATAATGAGGGGGTAGCTGAAAATATTACCAATCATAAATATAAAAATGGTGACGCATCAGTGATTTGGACAAAATAATTTAAATGTGATAAATAAGGATTCTGTTTCTATATTATACTTTCAGCTCAATTCAAAGCATGAAAATGGATTTATGAAAAACTCATTGGGTTTGTTTTTTTAAATTATGAGTTTTTTACTATTTCGTGAGTTGCTTCCGCTTTTATTTCTTATTTATTCAAATGTGCTGAAAAACGTGGGGATAAGGCGCAGGCCAATTATCCCCATGCGAAAAATCAACCGTTAAGGTTTATCCCCCTCCTTCCTCACCATCCTTACCGCAAACAATATCCAGCCAATCACAATCATAAAGATAATCAAAATCGGCCCCTGATACGCCTGAAACGCCGGGTCGGCGACAAATACCAGCATCAATCCGCTAATGGACAGCGCGGTTAGCGCCACAAACGGGAAGCGGCTGAGGTGTTTTCTCAGCGGGTATGACCAGATGCAGATGATCAGGAACAGCAGAATAAAGAAGAACGAGACAAATAAACCGGTTCGCAACTCCCAGCGATGGATACAGATCCAGTTCAGCAACCGGGTAACGCTATTCACCATCTGGTTGATCGGCTGCGGGTATTGCTGGGCTTCCGGGAAGAAGGTTTTATCAATCAACTTCTCATTGGCGTCGCTGAGCGGCAATGGCCAGTAGCCTGCGCCCAAAAAGCTCCAGCTGGAAAGATTAACCAGTTGGGTCAGGGCAGTTGTTTGGTCGCGGTTATCTTCGCTGATAAGCATCGGCACCAGGCGTTTGTACACCTGCTGGACGTCAAGCTGATCCGCCTGTTTACTTAGCCATCGTTGTAATCCTTTAATTTGGTCCAGTTCGTCAGCCGCTTTATCGTGTCTCGCCGGTGAGCCCGGACGCACAATCAGCAGGTTGGTTCGTTTTGAGAGTGCATTGAAATTCTGGAAACTGTAAAAATGATATTTACGCTCAACGACATCACTTACCGGGACAATGACGCTCAGATAATAGGTATCGTTGCTGGTGGGAGGGCCACTTAATTCTGCGGCGCTGGACTGGCGGCGCTCACTCTGGCGGAGCGCAATTTTAAGTCTGTCCAGGAACGAGAAGAAGGCCTGTTGGCTTTCCGGGGTATCTAAGACGGAAAGGTCGATATCCAGGGTAATCCCATCGGCCATTGACGGCACGCCCTGGAGCCCAAAGCTTATCCACGGCTTCAGATTATTGATGACATATTTATCCATTGGCATCGTCACGGTCTCAACCAGCTGTTTCACCATATCGTCGGTAAACAGCCCGGTAAGCTGATCGCGGGACAAATCTCGTGGCGTCGTCACGACCAGGTCGAGCTTGGTGCGGTAACGGTGGGTTGTCTGAATAAACTGACTGAATTTTTTCTCGGCTGACCAGTTTTGCGGCAGCGCTAAGGTATTGCCGTTACCTTCCGGTTTCATCACCGCACCCACGTAGCCAATGCGATCTAAACGACTAAAATCAATCGATTGTCCTTCTTCGAGATGCTGCCAGTAGGGGTAGAAACCATAAAAAGTTCCCATTGTGAATATCGATTTGACGGTGTCCTGGCATCCGCAGTCCGGCGGGGCTATCCAACGCACAGGGTTGGCGTGAATTGGGCTTAGGCCGCTTTTCCTGGCTAATTTGAAGATGCCATAGTCTTGCAGGCTGTCGGGTTGAATGCCTGATTCATTAATTGCCATCTGCAATAAATAGAGGCTTGGAAAGACTTCATCCTGTAGCGGTGCGAGCGTTTTTAAGACGTCTTCCGGTGGGGCGGTGATCTTAAATTGCTTGATGGTGTTGCTTAAGGCTTCAGGGTCCAGTTGCCACACGAGCTGTGGCGCTGTCGTTTGAGTATCGCTTTGTGTACTGGTATCAATGACCTGTGTTGATGGGACGGGAGGGCTGGCCGGGGTATCATCGAGACTTTGATTCTCAGCGGTGTTTTCAACCCCCTCACTGCTAGCGGGCGGGGTGGTATTGGTGCTGGTACTCGTGCTGGTGCTGGTCGTGGTGCTTGTACTGGGATGCGGGATCTCGATACTGCTGGATTTAATTAAGCTGTCAATATTCGGCCCAGGTGTCGCGGTAATATTCAGTTGCGCGAATAAGTCGCTGAGCTGGTTATACAGCTGGCTACGTTGATCAAACTGTTGTTTCTCTAACTTGGCAAAGGTGGCCAGTACGGTCTGGCGCTGCGCCAGGCTGGCGAAATCTTTCTCCGTCAGTTGGTAATAATAAGGGGCCGTATCGCTGTCGGTTTTTTCCGGAACAGACGGTGTGGCAGGTTTTGGCATGTCAGAATTTTTACCGGAACCTGCGCTCCGAAGGCCCAGCTTTATCTCTATTTCAGCGGGCGTTAAATTAAGCAGCTGCGGAGGCGTTATCGCCGTGCGCCACGTCGGATAGAGCGCATTTCGCTCGGCGGCGCGGTTTAAGGCAATCATCAGCGATTCAACAAAAATTGGGTGCTGATCGTTAGATGACTCGGGAACGGTGAACGCAAATTCACCGCAGAAATAGTCCAGCCAGTAGCGGGTGGTGGGGCCCACGATGCCATCGTTGAGTCGCTGGCCTCTTTTCAACTGGGCCTGGAAATCGCTGTTGTTCTGATAAAAATCGGCAAGCTGCGTTTGTATAGCTTTCCCCAAATTGCGCTTATCGGTTGCCGTGAGCTGCTTGCTGCATGTTTTATACGGCAGGGCGCTCTCCGCCAGACCGTTTTGCGCAGCGTAGCCTATCGCTGGCAGCGTGCACAGCAAGCCACCGCAGAGCAGCCCGCTGATAACGCGCCTGATAAGACCCGGCGATGGCTGACGAATGAGGGATAACAGACTGAAAGCAGGATTTATCATTGTTTTTATCCTTAGCGCCATGACACGAAAAGAGGGATATCCATCCATGGATATTTGATGGTCTGAAAGCTCCACGGCAGTTGATCGAGCAGCATGTCAAAAGTGCCGGGAATGATGTTCAGTTGCCAGTGTTCTGGGGTCACGCTGAGTACACCTTCACGTTGAATAAAGGTAGATTGCAGCCCACCAATAGAGGTTCTTCCTAAGACTCGCCAGTGGGCAATAATGGCGGTGAGCAACCCTTCGATAAGCGTTTCAGCCCCCTCCGGCAATGCAACCTGTTGAGGGATCGCCGTGGAGGGCGCTACGCCGCAGAGTATTTTGTTCAACAGCAATTGATATTCAGGTGCGCTGTTGGTGTTATTGGTCATCCATTGCAGGCAGAACAGCGCCTGTAGCTGCGACTGGCTATCCACAAACTTACGCCCGTCGGTCAGCCCTAAGCGCTGAAACAAAACCGGAATATAGACCGAAGTGATAACTAATCCCGCATTGTGAACGGTAACGGGGTCTGCGTTGGCTTCTGCGTTCTCTTGCGGTTTATCCCATGTCGTTTCCGCGTTTTTCTTCACGTCCTTGTCTGTCATATCAATGGCCTCAATAAGCTGTTTAATTTCGGTTTGTTGGTTATTCAGGTGCGTTGCCCATGCCGTGTTGTCCTGCGGTTTCTGTTCACTGCGACGGGCAATGCGAACGAATGTTTTTTGCTGTGATGTTGAGTGGATATGGGGTAGCAATCGCCTCACCAACACGGCAATCGACGCACCGTCTTTCTCATTGTGCTGATGGGTGTGAGCCCGCCACTGCTGATTTAATTCTCTGAGAACGTGTGGCATGAATGTGTTGGCGGTGATGGCGGTTCCTTTGAGCCAGTGCTGGCGATAGAGCGTTTGCCAGAACAGAATCTCGCCCTGAAGCGGTGAGGCAAAGAGTTGAGCGAATGCCTGACGTAATGCCAGCAGGGTAAGCGTTGCGCTGTTGATCGTAGGGAATAGCATCGCGAGATGTGCTTGCACGGGGATCTCTTCCAGCCAGCGCCGCATATGACGCGGATTGGCCAGAGTACGCTGTAACCATTGCCTCACAGGATGCTGCATTGAGCGCTGTGACAGACACATTAACCAGCCTTGTTGTGGGGCTGGCGCTTTACCGTCAAACCAGAGCTGTAACCCTTCGCGCAACGCGTCATCGGGGAGAAGGCGGTCTAACCACTGCCTGCGTTCCGCCAGCGGCTGGGGAATGGCGTGACTGCTGAGGATAAACTGTTGCAGTTGCTGGTAGTGTGCACCGTCCGATGAGGTATTGTGCCTGCCCATCTCGCGTAATAACCGTTGAAGCCATTGCTCTGGCGTCGAGGGGCCGTCATTGCTGAACAAAACGGTATAGAACCAATCAAGTGATGAGGTGAACCGCTGGGCTATGGCAAACAGAAGGGGGAGCAACGCGATAGTGCGCTCAGCAAACGGTGGCTGCATGACGCGAACCAGACGCGTTAACTGGGGGATATTCCAGGTCTGAAGCTGCGTTGCCATTGCCGAGGCATTGATGGTGGCGTACTGCTGCAAAAGTCTGCGCTGTGGCTGACTGATAATCGATATGTGCTCATCAGACTGAATATGTGCCAGCAACTGGGGAGGTGTCAGCGAAGGTTGCTGATGGTGACTGACAAGATCAATCAGCTGTTGTCGCCATAAAAATTGGTGATTGCTCAGGCTTAACCATTCGTGAATTAACACCTCAACCTGAACCTGGTAGCGTGCGGAAAGCTGTTCAGTGATATTCAACAAATATTGGTATTGATTAAATTCACTTCCTCTACGGCTCATGACGTAGTGCAGCGACAACTCCCATAGCGCATTTCTGGTATTGCTCGCGTTAAGCGGATTTGACACGTGGCTAATGGCGGTACCGAGGGTTTGGCTCTCGTGAATAATGGTGCGTACGGCTTTGGTGGCGGGCGAATTCACAATGGCGGTTAATGTGAATAACGTAGAATCATCGAAATGTGCCACCCAGCGCTTTAGCGTGGGAACGGAAAGCCCAATGCTGAGAATGAGCTGAGCCAGTCGTTGCCCATAATCACGCTGCCATCGTTGAATCTGGCGGTTCCATTGGGTTTGATTGGCGCGTTCTAACGTGGTGACGATCTCCTCAATGTCGGCCAGTTGCGCCAACGAGAGGCCGCTTATTAGCGACGGGGAGAGCGCTAACGGATAGCGAGACGCAGACGACTTAGTAGGTTGCGTCAATTTTCTCAACAACGCGTCGGGGATAAATGTCCTCAGCAGGTGGCCCAACGTTGAATCCGCCAAAGCGCGGTCGCCGCTATTCAGCACGTTACCCTGCAGCGCTGCAAGCTGATCGGTGAACGTAATATTACGCCAGCTCGCCAACCGTTGAATCACGTAGCGAAGGAAGCGAGGCGGCGTAAATGCGCGGTCGCTTTCCACAATCAGAAAGGCGAAGGTGAATTGCCATAACATGACCACCGTCGTGCGTTCCGTGGACGCAGTCCCCGGGAAGGCAAACAGACGATGTTCCGCCATCAGGCGGCGTAATAGCGGCGTTGCAAGCGGCTCAAGCGCATCTGCCAGCGACAGTAAGGTTTTATCAGAGTAGCGCTCGGCCCAATGACGGCGAACATAGTCTAACTGACCACACCAGCGTAACAGGGAGACAAACGACGGTGAAAGAGGCGGCCAATAGCGTAAGAGCTGGTGCTCCTGTCCTGAGCTGAGCGCTAACAGCAGTTCGTTAATATTGGCTAACGGCGGTGTCTTATCTTCCCCAGGATGTACCGCGACGTCGGGCACTTGTGTTTTGTCGCTCTCCGATGCTTTTAAAGGCGACGTCGCAATAATAGGCGCGATGGCGTGGAGTAAATCTAACAATTGCCCCCGTAGTGCGCTGTCGATGGTTGTGCTGTTAAGCGTTGAAATCAGCGACGCCAGCAGAACATCAGCCTTTTGGTTTTGCGAGCGGGCCATCTGCACCACCAGGCCAGACATATAGCTTTGGCGATTGAACGCGCTGCCGCGATCGATAAGCAGGTATTGAAAGGTAAACAGCCACAGTTGCTGGTGGATTTGTGACGGGGGTAATACCTGCTCGGTCTGAAGAAGGGTAGTTGTTGTATCGGTACGGCGTTTTACCGACCACCACTCAGGCATATGCAAAATTGCACGTAAAAATGGATATTCTTGTGGTGTTAACGCGGCAAGTAGCGGCAAACGCTCGGCTTCCAGTAAATCACGCACCAGAATCCAGGGGAGCTGGTTATCGCCATGCCTCTGGTACAGCGCCTTAATTAGCTGTGGTGAAAATTGGTGCAGCAGTTTTTCCCAATCGGCACGAAGCGGCGCTAAGTTGTGCTGTGCGAATAACTGCGAGAAACGGGTAAACCACGCCAGCGCCAGGCGGTTGGCTAGTTCATCTTGCCGACTTTTAGGATGCGCTAATAACAGCGACATGATGACCCATTGCTGCGCGGGCGATAACGATGGGAATAACGTCGAAATCGCCTCGCTGGAAAATTGTTCAACGATGCGCCGTAATAGGTACTCAGGCCGACGCGCGTGATTGAGTTCGTCTTTCAATCGGGCAGAATGTTCGACCAACATGTCGGATAGACCGAGCGACTCCAGTGTCTGTTCGCCGGAAACCGACCACGGAAGTGCGCCCGTGTTGAGGAATTGCCAGAGCACGTTCCAGCGCTGTTGCTGCTGACTCAGCATCTTTATGCCAGATGGTTGAACGGAATGTGAGGCTTCTCTGGCGGTGTGTAGCTGTGAGCGCAGCGTTGCCTGTAGCGCTTGCCTGAGCTTTTCTGGCGCGTCCTGATAAAACGTTTTGGCGTTAAACTGGCCGAGGTCGAGAGTCAGGGTGTCGAGAACCAGGGTTTGATCCTCAGGACAGATCTCGTCAAATACCGTCTCCATCACTGGGAGAAAGTGCTGGACGACCCACTGCGCCGCGCGTGACTCGAAGTTTTCCGCATCAGCAAATCCGGTGAAATCAAACTCGAGGTTGAGGTGATTGATTTTGTGGTATTGGCTCATCGGCTCTCCACTCCGTCTGCCTCAGGGCGTGCGCGCTGCAAAAAGAGATAAAGCTGCTGAGCAATGGCATCGCACTCTGGCTGGCGTTCTTTGTGCTGTAACGCGTCGGATTTTGCTTGCCGCCATTGGGTATACAGCGTTTCGAACGGGTTAAACATCGTGAAATCAAGCCACAGACACTGTGTCAGCAGGTGAGCGGGGCTATTTTCAACGATTAACTGTTCCACCTGTTCCCGAAAACGGAGGTTGCTGAAGCGTGCGGTGTAGCCAGGTAAAACCAGGATGACCCGGTTGGCGTAATCGCTTAGCGATGCGCTTGTAGCCTCCGTGCGCAGTAAAATGGGCTCAACAACGTAAAGACCTTCACTGTCACGGTTAAGTTGAACCAGCCAGCGTTGCAGTTGGTGGCAAAGCAGGGTGAGCGCCTGTTTGTCGAAATGGCTGGCAATATGAAGCCACCGCTTGTGACCGTCGATATCAACGTTATAAAAGAGCTGATGAACGTCATGATTCTGACGTGAAAGTAGACGGAATCGACGGTTGTCAGTACCAAACTGCAGCAGGGCAGCAGGCAACGTTTTTTCGCGGAAAAGTGGGGCTGTTAACAAGGTGTCCTGAATTTCACCGTCATTCGGATAACCCGTTAAGTGATTTTCCGCGATAGGCTGGAGCGCCGCTTGCGCGTCGGGAGTGGTTAACCACAGTGCTTTTCTGCCAGTGTCGCTATGAAAGTAGTCCTCGTCTGACACCAGTTTTAGTGAATACTGGGCAAACGTGCGTACGTTTCCTTTCGCGGCGTCGGTTGACGGGAATAACCCCAGCAGTAACGCCAGACGCTGGCAATATCCGCCCTGATGTTCGGGTTGGAGCAAATTATCACCAATGCCTCGACCATTGGTCATCGTGACGATATTCAGGATAAAAGCTTGTTTATATTTGAGGATCTCTTTTTCTAATGTTTGGGCAGAAAAATAGGGATTGAACTGGCGGTGTAACCCATCCGGATAACGTTCGCTATAAAGGGCAAGTAAGTAATTAAAAATACGATGCTTACAGTCAGGGTAGTTATCTAGCTGAGCGCGCAGACGCTCCAGACTGGCGCTGGCGTCAGGAGGATAATGTTTGTCGATATTATAAAATTCATCATCCTGAAGGCGATGCGCGTGATAGGTCACTTCGGGCGTTAATGACAGCGAGTACAGCGTATTTAACCCCGCGATATCATCACAAAAATTCGCCATCAACTGATCAAATAACAGCAGGTAGCTGCGAAGTTGGTGGCGCTGTGCCTGCTGTTGCGCATGGTACTGAATCGGTGTTCCCGGCGCTAAATGATAGTTTCTGGGGAAAAGGGTTTGAATCGACTCATAGCGCGTGAAATCAACATATTGGCCCACAGGCAGTGCGGGAGGTGTGGGCGTTTTGAACTGGGCGTTACGCTGCTGATATTGGATCTGCTCGATTTGAATGGCGAGGTCGGCATAGTCGATGTTGACCGGATGTTGAAACTGAACGATTTCAATCCCGGAATGTGCGGACGCTTCCGGCAGCATCAAATAAGAAAACGGGGCAATATCATCAATCGTTTTTGGCCCGTCGTGGCTGGCGCTGCCACTATGCTGCATAAATTCCAGCCTATCGATTTGCAGGATCCCATCTTCGGCGAGCAGCGATTCCTTGATGACATTAACGGGCGTGTTTTGCTGGTTTGATTCAAGCCAAAGACGGATCCGCTGATAGATACAGGCGGCAAGCCAGGTGACATCGGCGACATCATCGCTGATATGAATAACAGCGCTGAGCGAAAGAGGATGCTGCCCGGTTAATTCAATGGCGGCCAAATCCTCGCCCACCGCGCGTACCCGATAAAACTCGTGGCGAATACGGTGAAGGGCGGCATGTTGCTGCGTATAAACGGAATGCTTGCCGGTTACAGCGTGTTGCTGACTTAATGCGTAAAAATGGTTGAGCTGCGCATTGAGGGTATAAATACCCAGGTGTGGACCATTTTCGCTGTTGCGTAGCCACACTTTATCAAGCTCAGGGAGCCGGGCCAGCAACCACGCTTCATACTCTTTAGGCTGCTGGGGATACGCTGGGATGATATCTTCAGCCAACGCTAAACCATGCGCCCGGTAATCAATGTTCCCCGAAGGCTCGCTAAGGTAGTCGGTGACCTCAAACTCACAGCGGTAGATAAGGTCGGTCAGGGCATAGCACACCTGCTCCAGGATGGTCATTCCTGGGTCGTGGGTATTGTAGTCAGTCCAGAGATGACCGCTTAGCTGCTGAATATACGTCAGGCCAAGCTGGTAAAGATGTTCAAAACTATTTGGATTATCGTTATGGTCTTTTTTCGAAATAGTCTTAGACATGATTGAATTTACTCCCCCATCGCTGCGCGTTGGCAGTGCTGCATAAAGGGGTCATTCCATAATTGCGTAATATGGTATTGAATGGTCTGATCGTCGCCAAATGGCGTGTTGGTGCGAATTTGCAAAGCGTAAGGGCGCACGGTGCCTCGGTGATTATGCTGGCGCCAGCGGAGTTGGATTTTATCGGCCGAAGAATGAAAGAAGGCCTGAGTCATATGGATGGGATTCTTATCCCCCCAGTGCCACCACCGTTTATTGGGGGCGCAGGTATTAATGGCGATGGCGTGCACAAGCGCATAGCGGCCGCTATAGCGGATGCCAATCCCCGCGACCACTTCGAACATATGGCAGCCTTCAAGCTCCGGGGTGATGTCATGCCATTCGCCATCCGCGGGGATGGGCGTATCCATGATTACGCTGCCCATTCTGCCCTGAGAGGCAATGGTGCCATTCACATCGAGGGCCTGCCGCGGCGTGGCAGTGTTAATGCCTACCTGTCCTGTGGGCGTCATCGAGAGATTGATGGCCTGTATTGTTCCTCCGCCCTCCGGGGCCTCTTCAGTGATATCCGCCGCTGGATTGGCGAAAACCTGCAAATTAATGCTCTGTGGGGCAAAGCCGACGTGCCACAGCGGGGTATCAGGGCTATTTTGCTGATAAAAGCTCAGCAGGTGCTCCTGATCTAATGCTCTGAGCTGTAGGCCCGTTTCCGGTGGTTTGATAAAACCTTCATCACTCTGATTAACGCATGAGTCAATTAAGTCTGAAAAATGTTCCGCTGACGGCATAGTCCCATGACGAAAATAATTCTTAAGCGTGCTTCGATTACGTTTAGCCATTATTTTGAGCGCCTTTAGGGTTAGACGTTGGTGATGTGCTGACAATAAATTGTTCCCCGATCACCAATTCGCCAATACCGACGGTCACTGGTTTATGGGAAAGATTATCGGGTGAAATTTGAATGTACTGATGTTCTTCCGGAATCAACAAAAACCATGGATAGGCAGCGCGTATTGGCTGGCTGGTCGCCGCGCTATCCTGGAGGGCGTATTCGGTATTTTCATCAAGGCTAATTTTCAGCGCCGAGAGTGCGCTGACCTTGACGACATTTTTCTGTTTGAGAATAAAGGCGCTGAGCTTCTCAAGTGATAAGCAGAATCCTAGCCCTGTATTCAGGGTATCTGCTTCCCATGGGCATAGCTGCGATTTGATCGCGTATTCCAGTCTGCGTAGCGCAGGGCCATGGCTCACTCCCTCTTTTAACGTCACTTTGCACCGGATCTGGATTTTTTCGTAGCCCGGGTTACGAACTTCTATCTGCACGTGCGAACGAGAAACGGAGAGCAGGAAGCGGCGAATAGCAAGCAAGTATGAAGAATCTAGCTGCTTTGGCGAACAAAGTGAGTGGTCGCAGTCGGTATTGAGAGGCGTCACGATGATAAGGATTCGGCCCGGTTCCTGGTTCAGGGAGTAGTAGCTGCGCGTGGGGAAACAGTGTACGGAACCGACCTCGGGGAAATTTTCCAGAACCAGGCGTTCGTAATCCCAGGGGGTTAACGCCTTGCCTTTATGGCGCAAATTTTCACTGACGCGCATCAGGAAGTGTTGTTCGCTCTCGATGTCGGGAATTCTTATCATGGCATTAAGCTGGGAAATAGCGGCCAGATTCGCTTTGCGCGGCGAGCTTCGCCAGGCCGAAAACCTGAGCGGTGTAACGCCATCGTCAGCAAGAGGGGCACCTTTGCCGGTGACTTTCACCACGTGTGTGGCAACATGCAGACAATCAGGATACCGGTCGATCCCTTTGTTGGTACTCACTCGTAGCCAAAACAGGCCCGACGGCATCACGCTGTGGTCCGTGTTGATTTCACTCGGTAAATCTAAAGTGACAATCCCGGTTGTGAGAAAGTTAAGGGTCGTATCATGGATAATCTGATGCGGATTGAGGGCCTGCCATTCATTATCCACCAGGTAATACCAGCGGTATGAGGTTGATGGATAAGGCATGACCAGCCGGGCGTTACCATCAAAAACGAAGAATATATTTAAATATCCCGACAGCTCCCTTGCCGTGATACCGATGAAACAATGGCTATCCTCTTTATAATTTGGGAAAAATCGCGGCCTGTGAATCTGGTGAGTTTGCTTTGGAGGATAAATAATATTTTCGCCGAACGGGTGCAGGTGGGTGATTTCACTCTGGCTGCGACGGTCGATACTTAATAAATCAATGGTTGATTCCGCCGAATAGTCGATAGAAATATGGGTGACTAATGGCGTATAGGGCTGATTGGGCAACGTCTTTTTATGTTTTTTGGTGACGTTATAGGTGAGCGTGTCGCTCAGTAAAGGCGCATAGTCTTTATGACCGAATGCCGGTTCCGGGCCTGTGAGCAGCAGCTTAAATAGCCCGTTACGTAAGCCAGATTGGTTACTGTAGGGCGTTTTCGGCCAAGGGCGGGTCACCGGCGTGTAGCCATTGCGCAGATTTAAAAAATGAAGATGCCTGTCATGACGAAGCGCGCCGCTCGCCGGTGTAAATAGTGAGAAGCCAGCGGGGCCGAACTCAACCCATTGCCCGTTATTGAGCACTTCTGCGCGCATTTGAAAACTGGCATTGGTGTAGGGGTAATGATACTCAGCATAATACTGTTTAAAACCATCTGACCCCCGCGGCAGGTTTCCCCAATCAAGATGCAGCGAGAGCTGGCTGATGGATTTCCGGGCAATCTCTTCGTTAGCCACCACCATGTAAGCATCCAGATAAGGTTGTGAGCCAAATAAGAAGAAGGGCTGCGAGGAGTCAACTTGCCCTTCAGGGTTAAATAACTGCATTTGGGTTACGCCGCTAACCTGAGTCGACATCGCCAGTTTTGATAACTCAAAATCACGGAAAATCGCGTAGGGGAAGCAGTTACTTTGACGCTTCAAGGTGATTTTCAGTGATGCACTGTGAGGGAGATGTGCAAGGCGCGGAATAATCGGTGCAAAGCCGGTATCGATATGACATTTCACCTTGAACCCTATTTGGCACTCTTGAGGGGTACAGGGATAAATCTCTACGCTATCCATTAATTCCCAACCATTTTCGGTTGTCGCTTCAATATCGAAGACACCCTGGAATAGCTGATAAAAAGCAGCCGTCGTGGAGTGACTAAGAAGCTCTTCAATGGTGGTGTAAGCAGTAGGTTCAGCAACAAGAATAGATTTTAAACCGCTAAGGGCTGTCGAAATATCCGTTTTAGTTAACCAGGTGGCGGTATAAAGGCAGCGTCGGCTTACCAACTGACCAACAATACGAAAGAGAAGGTCTACCTTCGATAAACCGTATTGCATCCCTTTCTCTGGGGTTGAGCAGAGGTACTGTAGTGTTTGTAGATAAAATAATTTATAGGCTACCCACACTCGCTGCGACGGTCTGAGCTGACGAAACTGGCTAAGCTGTTCCTGGCTAATTTGTTTGGCCAGGCCGCTGGCCGTGATGCGGGCAGCCCAGTCTTCAAACAGATGGGCATGTAGGGAAAGTAGCTGCGCAAATATGCGAGTCAGCGCGGCGCCGGTTTTATTATTATCATCTATTACCAGTAGTTCCTGAGCCACGATGCTCGAGCGCACCTCTTTAAGATGCACAATAATTTCGATGACTCGTTTACCCTGCTGCATAGAAAAGAGCGGGTCGGAGATAATCAGCCCCATGGGGTGGGTGCTGTCTTCGGTTTTGTACTTGTTATTGAAGATATTGAATTGCTGGTTTTTTGGAAAATCATCGCCGGTGGCGTTCGCCGTTATCTGAACGCGTTGTCCGCTAACCCCGCACACGAGCCCAGATTCTTTTTCGGGCGAAACCAGAGGGTCACGCTGCAACGTGAGGTTGAATACATGAGATACCTCTGCATCCGTAACCTCAATGGGATAACGACTACGATAAGCAATCGGCTTAAACTCAGGATCATCACCAGGACTAAATTCGGCACCTTGCTCAAAGTGAATTGAACTGCTGGTTGGGTGGTTTAATGAGAGTTTCAGGTAAACGGCGTTATCGGGTGTAGGTTGTTTCTCCTGCTGCAAAACCTGACGATAATAAAACTGCAGGTGTTTTTCCGTAAACTGATTAAGACTTTGTTGGGCCCGTTCAAACAGTTTCAGGAAGGCAAAATAAAGTGCCTGTTGCGGGTTATTTTCCTGGTGTTCCAAAGCGACCTGCAGCACCTGCTGGCTTTGCTGTTTTATCTGTTCTATGACAAAAACTATCTTGGCGAAGCAGTGACGCATTTGTTCTGTAAAACTGCTGTGCTGCAACACGGGTGATGCGGTATCCAACGTGTGTTGATCAAGATTCCATAGCGGATCAAGCTCTTGTACGCTGTGGCGAAATTGTTCAGGTAAACGGGTGATAACCAGGCTTAACGGCAGCGAAAGGTGATGCTGATATTCATGCAGCAGGTAGTATTTAAACTGGTAAGCCGTCTCAGGCACACCAGGAAGATGTTGATACCAGGCCTGCAAGCGTTTTAATAAAATCAGTAAAAACTCAACGGTGACGTTCTCATCATGCGCAAGAGCTTGCTTGAATTGGCTTTGGATATGTTTTGTGTCACTGGTTGAAATAGCAGCACAGACGACAATCTCGCTTTTCTGAAATAAATTTCCCCAGTGGCCATCGGCCTGGTCCTGCAGATTTCTGAAGGGCAACTGCTGGGCAAATTGATGCGCCCATTCCACCAATTGCTCAAAACTGAGCTCATGTGGATGGAATAGGGATGAATTTATCGCCTCATCCTGCCGCTGCTGCCTTGAGGTCATTATGCGATATCCCACTCGTTAGATAACGGCAGCAGTTGAGGTGAGACTAGCGTGCCTTCATTTAAATAGAAGGGATAAACCATATTGCTGCGCGTGTTGGTGGTGATAACGCTGTAGTCAATTTGAATGAGTAATTTTCCGGAGAGAGGTTCGGGCAGGAAATGAACATCTTCAACATTAATGCGTGATTCGAAAAATAAAATAGCATGGCGAATCTCAGACGACAGTTGGGTTAATACAGTCTGGGTGAGTTCTTCAAAGACAAACTGATTAATGCGGCAACCGAAATCAGGCGTCATAAGCCGCTCCCCTGGCGTTGTGGAGAGAAGAATGGTCAAGCTCTGTTCTATATCCTGCATATCGGAGCTCATGACGACCTGATGATTGGGCCCGGTAAAACAGGGTGGAAAAGCCCAGCCCGTCCCTAAAAATGCGTTGTCGTTTGTCATTGATATCACGCTATCCTCGCCGGTGGTAATTAGCCGCCAATAATGACCGTAGGGCAGCCAATCGTGATGCTGCCACCGTGACTGGTGGTGTCACCCATTCTGGCTGCTGGTTTGCCGCCAATGAGCACGGTAGCCGAGCCTTTCACAATGGTTGATGGCGGCCCAACGCAGACACAGCTATCCCCAACAACAGCGGCAGGCAAAGAGCCAATCAAAACCGTTGGCACGCTTGGTCCGATAATCGGGCCGCCGACATGCGGAATAGGCGGGAGTCCAGGGGTCGCCATTGGACACATCTGTAGATCCGTAATTCTTGCTGCAAAGGGCATATCACTACTCCGTTAGTCGCTAATTAATTTTGACCAGGGCACCTTTGACGGTCGTTATTCCTGAACAAGAGAGTTCCGCGGTTGCCGTGCCTTTTAGCGTTAACCCCGTATTGGCTTGTGCAGAAACATTTAATCCGGAAATTTTTGCGTCCCCGGTGGCCTTAACGGTTGTATCGCGAGTGGAGCTAATATTGACTCCTCCTTTGGCTGAAATCGTGACATCTTTGCTACTGGTGATAGCAATACCGTCTTTATCCATGCATATCGTATTGCTATTTTGATCGGCAAGGGTGATTGATTTATTCTTATCGCTGATAACAATAGTATTGCCATTTGGTGTTTTTAACGTCATGACGCTATTCTCATCATCAAAAATAATTTTCATTTTACTTTTGGTGACAAGGGTCTTGATATAATTGTCGGATGTTATCTCTTCCGGCATTTTATTTTTGCTGCTATACAAGGAGCCCAGAATAATGGGGTTACTGGGGTCCTGGTTGATGCAGCCTACGATCACTTCGTCCCCGACTTCAGGAATGAAAAAATTCCCAAAACCCGAGGAGGCATAGTAAGAGGCCAATCGTGCCCAGATGACATTCGCTTCGCTATTTAGCGTCGGTATCTTTATCTGGATGCGATAGTTTGACTCAGGATCGCCATCCAATTTGGTTACCACCCCGATCTGTAGCCCATCGATGGGTGGCAGGTAACCTGAAGCTGGCGGCGCACCAATATCACGATGATCCGCGGACCACATTGGAGACATCCCGAGTTCAGCCGTGGTAATCCACTGGCCTTTTTCAATACTGTGGTGAACGCCGCTAACATAATGCGAACCGTTGTAGCGTTCGCCCACTCCAGCAAGTTCAATCAGGCTGTTGATGGTTGCGCTAGCGTTTCCCTGGAAAGTGACGCTTCCGCGTACCTTACTCAGCATCGCTTTGACCTGTTGCCCATCAGCCCAGCGCGTTAACGAATCGGTACTCAGGGTAGAGGCCGTTTGAAGCGTGTAATCGCTAATGCCCAATACCTTTGCCAGCTCACTGCTGGTTAAATTTCCCTGTCCTGAGATTGATTGAGCCGGTCCGGTTCCCGTCACCATGTTCTGTTTAGTCGGATCCCAGGCGGTGGCGGTGACGGATTTTAGTTGGTTTCGTGCATCGACTTTTGCAGAAAATGAGATCAAATCCGTGCCGTAGGTTACGACAAGCGCTGCCGCATTGCTTATTGCCGGCTTATCAACGGTCACCTTATTCGACTGATTGGTGACGACAAAACCATTTGCCTCTGCTCGGGTGAGGATAAAATCCCAATCCGTACTGTTAAACTGCACTAACTCTGGATGAGGGTCGGTAATGCTGCCGACGGAGGCGGTGATATTGGGGTAATTTGCGAGCAGTGCGCTGATGATTTTGCTGTCGGATTTCGCGAGAAAACACTGGCTATGCTTAGCAATCGTCATTGCAACAGCCTGATCTTTACAGACAACGCTGAGCGATGAGCTGTTATTTGCTGCTATTTCTATTCCATGACTAATAATGATACCGTCGAATATGGTTTGTTCATCACTCGCATAGCCTGCAGAAATAGAAATGGTTGAACCCGGCTTAAAGGTATCGGCGTCGCTGATATCGAAACGTTGGGTCGGCATATCACCATCGCTAATGGTTATCTCTGCCGTGGCAATATGATTAACGTGATAATGAATATGGATAGCGATAACGCCTATCGCGCTATCAATCGCTTTGCCGCCGACTTTAATGGTGTAGGTGGTTACGCCAGTACTATTATTACTTAATGGGGAAATGGCCATAATTAACCTGATGTCTAAACTAAAGGTGGAAAGTAAATTTTTGTGCCCGGTTTGATCTGCCGGGCACTGACTAGATTATTCGCTCTGGCGACCTCAATATAATAACTGCTGTCGTTATAGATCTTATGGCAAAGCATCGGGAGCGTGTCACCGGCCTTGAACTCAATGATATGCGTCAGATCAGGAGAGGACTGTTTTTTTAACGCGCTTTTTTCTTGTTGCGTGAGGTATTTAGCAAAACTAAGCGATACTGTAGCGCGCAGTGGGTTACCGGAGGAGTCGAAGAGAGAATAGTTGATACTGATAGCGGTCAGGCGTCCCTGGAAATTCACAGATGAACCCCACGCAATCACTACCGGATTAGGCTCATGCTGTTCACCATCATAGGCGTAGGTCACCTTCTTCAGCGTGGCAAGCTGCTTCTGTACGGTGTTGGTGCTGGTGTTCCCCGTGACTCCCGTACCGTCGAGCAACAGCTCGAAATCCAGCTTTTCACTCTCATAGCCTTTAAAAACCGTAGTAGGCGAGATATCGCCCTGTTGCTGGGGACCTTTATCCGTGTAGGAAATGCCAAAATTATGCTTAATGCTATTAGGATTTAACGTTGCCGAAAATGTTTGGGCGACGGTTCCTTTAGACGTTATTGATTTTATTGTTATTTTTTCCATACAGCAGTCCCTTCGTCTAAATCACTTATCGTTCTCTTACTTCGTCAGGCGACGGCATAAAGGGATAAGGAATAACTTTTGTAGACACGCTTTCTTCAGACTCAATGCCTGGCCATTCGGGTCCGAACGACGGAGTTTTATTATCGTCATTTATGGTTTGTGATTTAATCACTAGCTGTTTTATTTCTAATGGCACCGTTATAAGTTCCTTTTCAAATGATGAAAGCAAATTTCAATTTCTTCAATCGCGATGTCGTTTTGCGTTGAGTTGAAAGGGGCCATTTTCAGCTTAACGGGATAGGCATTAGAAGCCGTCCAGCTTTTACAGGTAGAGCCTTTTTCATTGAGCAAATTGATCGACACGCTTTTTGTCTGAATCGGTTTTGAGAGCTCATCATTTAAAATGCCAAGACACCAGCTAAGTAGCCTGGAAGATTTATCCGTTACCGCGCGTTTAAGCGTTAAATTGCTACTTTTTATCGTCTTGGGCAGATGGTAAACCAGATTATTTCCACCTTCACGATACTCTTCCGTTTCTATCTGGAACTCGAGTCCTGAGACTTCCTGAAAGGCTGTGTCATCGGCACAGCCACTGATAGAAACGCTGAAGTAGAAAGCCGGAAGAGGCCAGTCGCCATCGCCCTGAGCAGCCCCCGAATCTTTTGCGGTTACCATGATGATGCTTTCCCCATCCTGAGAATAAGATTTTGCTCAACACCAGAAATCAGACGGCGATTTCTAATCCTTCATGGGCCAGTTCAATGGTTTCAACCGCGACTTCATTACTGTCTGACTTTAAATCAGTACCGGTCACTTTGGTAGGCCATGCATTTTTTAACTTCCAGCTCATTACCGGCGCGCCGCTTTCATCGAGCAGGTTGATGGTCACGGCAGTTCGGGCGATGGTGTTCATCTTGATCTTCGAATACCATTCGTAGAACTTATTATCACCTTTAAAAATACCTTTCTTAAGCGTGACGTTGCCGCTTTTAATTAATCCGGGCATTTTTATGGTCGAAAATACCGGGCTATTACCCGCGCGATATTCGATAGGCTGGGCTTCTAAATCAAGCCCTGAAACTTCCTGAAATGCGGACACCATTCCCGCACCAGCTCCGCCATCCCATTTCACTTCGAAATGGAATTTCGGCATTGGCCATACGGTGTCGGATTGTGCTGAACCATCATCTGCCATGGGAGTCTCCTGAAAAGCTATCCACGTTATATTTGACGATATTGAATGCTAACCATGCTGTTAAGCAGAGGTCAAAATCTAGGATTCCTGCATTTTCTGCTGGAAGGTAATTTCGATAAATTCAGCTGGCCGAACCATCGCAACCAGGACGGTAATACGCAAAATACCTTCCAGAATATCGTTGCCGGTCATCGTCTTGCCCAGACCAACGCTGACATTGTAAGCTTCTCCCGGAGTGGAACCGGCTAACCCGCCTCGCTTCCAGATACCGTACAGGAAGTTGCCCAGCATGCTTTCCATCGACACCCAGGTGTTAGCCACATTAGGCTCGAAGACATAGGCCTTTGAAGCGAGCTTAATGGACTCTTCTAGCATTATCATCGTGCGTCTGACGTTGATATAACGCCAGTCTAAGCTATTGCCATCAAGCGTTCTGGCTCCCCAGACAAGTGTGCCTTCCCCGATAAACGGCCGAATGGCGTTGATTGATTTGCCCTGGGTTGTGACGTTCAGATCTTCCTGTTCATCATCGCTGATATTCACGGTTGGGGAGACCACAGCATTAACGCTGACGTTTGCAGGCGCCTTCCACACCCCGCGAGAGTTATCGACCATGGTGTAAATACCCGCCATCGCCGAAGACGGTGGCAGGACATTTTGCTGGAATTTAATGTCCGCCATAATGGTTTGGTATAGCGGACTCATATTCGACAAAATCTTGTGCAGCAGCACGGCATCCGGTCGAGAGATCTCAGTGCTGAGCTTGGCTATTTCGTCGAGCATTGCCTGTTTGCGTGTGACTCTGAGTTTGTTACCACCCGTACTCAGTTCTTCTTCCGAAAGACCTTCTAAGTCACTGAACATCAGCGCAACTTCCCCGTTCAGCAACTCTGCTAACTTATCGACATTACTGATGTTGAGGAAACTGACATCGCTGTCCTGCACGATAGAGGTATTGAGCCACGGATAGTAAGCCGCAGAGTAGTCAAGATAGTTGGTGCCGAGTTTTGAACGGAAGCTTTCAACGCAGTCACCATCAGGGTGTTGGCGATCTTTGTAACCGTTCCAGACGTCCAGGATAGCCACGCGGTTTTTCATCTTGCCGCCGCAGTGGCCAAGCATTGCCTGCTCGACGTTAATACAGTCGTCCTCGGCCAGTTGAATGGCTTCGGGGATAAGCAGCATCGTGGGTTCGGCTTCTTTAATCAGCGGAAGAATACCGCCTTTTAACACCGCGGCGTCGATATCATCAGCATAATTACCTACCGAAACGATATAGCAAGGCCCGCCGCCATTCTGGAAGAAAAAGAGCATGCTGTAGTAAAGGTGATGGCGGGTGTTTGATTGCGTTATCTGATAAGTTTTTCCTGATTGCTTGAATGCCTCTCGGGTATTCGCATCAGAGGTGGTGCTAATTTCGGATATCTCAAATAAATGTTGAGGTTCTCCGCCAAAATATTGGCGGTATTCCGACATGGAAGTTATGCGCCATCCTTGGTTGCTTAACGATTTACCGCCGTTATCCGCTTTTTCTGTATAGCCGATAAAAGCGGGAACTGCAGTGGCAACCTCAACAACAGAGTTTGGGAATGCGTTCTGCTCAACAATATATACGCCAGGTGTTTTCATTACGCCCATAGTTTGGACCTTCATGTAATTGATTGGCAACCATGCCCATCTGTTAACACACAGAAAAAAGCGCTGTTAAGAAAGGCATTCAATTAAGAACTATCTTATTAACTTTTGATACGTCTGGTATAGCGTTTGCCGTGTTTTCTGTCAACTGTCGTTGTTGGGAAGTTCTGGTTACATTTTTTTCTTTACCAATATAAACATTCGGCAGTGCTTGCTTAGTCTGTTAGCGATAACCCACGATTACCGCGGCACTCATGGCCTGACTCTCGGAATTAACATCCTATTTTCATGGGGGCGTAGAGATAACTATTTCGATTTTTATCACGCAAGGGGTTAAAAATTTCATGATTTATACCCATGAATACGTAGTTGTTTTTATTTAATATCGAGTCAGCTTAAGTGCCTATATGATTGATATAAGAGACGTATATTCCATCGTTAGGTCAGTTGACGTAGATGTGTGCAATAGCGCTTTTGAGACCATTGACAATGGATGTTGATATATTGTCCGGCATCGGTAAAGGCAGAGACTTAATCATCACGTTGTTAGCATCCAGCAGTGAAAACGGCGCCGTATAAATTTTTCTTAAGGGTATTGGGCTGTTGGACATAAAAATTCTTGCCGTTTTATTGGCTACTTGCTCAGGTTCTTGCTCGGTAAACGAGTGGGGGATGTTGAGGTTTTTTTTACCTCCTGAAGAGAATATATAATATTTCCAGTAGGCCGAGATGGCGTTGAATCGAAGGGTGATGTTTTTTTTCACTAAGGTGCAGTGGGATTTGGGCAGTGAAATAGTGAGTAGGCCAATAAAATTTTTGTTATGGATAACTGCGCTCTCAATGGCCGTACTGTTTACATCCACCCACTGTTCTGCGGTGATATCGAGGTCTGAGCTATCTGTAAATTCGGCGTTTAATATCGAGATATCAAACACACCAGGCATTTCTGTGATGTTCCTGAACCCGGGATCCGTGCTTACAAGGTAAAACCTAAAGGTCAACTCTGCTGTCAAATCCGCTAAATCACTAAACCGTACAGCATCAACAATCAACTGGGCAATCCCCCGCGCTGATTTCAGCAGAATACCGTATCGCCTGAGTAAAAATACGGTTTCCCGGTCGGCAACTAGCCCTATGGGTGCGAACTTATCGCTGCTGGCATTGTAATACTCATGCACAACGCTGAGGGTTAAGATTGATTGATAGTCCGCCATTTAATTATCCCTTTTGGCCATGGTGGTATCTGATAAATGGATGTTGCCCACTTGCGTCAGAATAGACTCACTATCCGGTATCAGCGCTCTTACGCGATAGGTACAGGACGGCAGGTAGTGCGAACCGAATATTCCCCACAGGTGATTAAGCTGATCCCCCGGTATGGAGTCCAGTTCCATGTTGAGCTGTTCAATGTTTTTCGGCAGGTCAGGGGAGTTTTGTCGGTTGAAGCTGTTATGACGATTGAAGAATGCCAGAAAATGCGAAAGGACCTTCAGTCCGTCGGAATAATGGTTGGTACTAAAGTTTGCCGCCACGGTTACCGTCATGGTGATAAAAAGCGGCTGTGATGATATGGATGTTCTATTGCTAGTATGATTGAAATCTTGTCGGTAGCTTTTTGAAAATGCATCTTTCTCAATGTTGCTAATAAAAATCAGGATCTTGTTTTGTATTTTCGGCGACTTTGAGCCATCGAGATCTGTTGGTGGGGAGACAATTACCAAATCGTCGGCTAATTCAAAGACGTTTTTAACGGATTGGTTCATCCTTTCTTTGAGGTAATCTAAGCATAGATCTAGCATGGGATGTTCCTGATTAAGAATAACAATAGGGATCAGATTAGAGGATATAGCTATAACGCATTGGTCGAAGGTTTTGCAACTTTAAACGGTGTTCGGCCTGATTTTTCCAAATAAGGATGTACGTCGACGTATTGTAACCCTGGCGTATTACGCCTTGAGTAACATTTTTTCCCATTACAAGAATTCATCGAAATCGTTGTAGATCCAGTCAATGCAAGAAACCATCTATACTGTATTCTGTGTATGCGTTTCTGGCTCGCGGCTCAAGGTCAATCGTGCGAATGCTATTAACGGTCTCTATAGCATCCTCGATGTTATAGACAAGGGGAAGGTACAACAAAATTGGATAAATATAAAAGGTGTAAAACATGCGTGAACAAATAGAGAAGAAAAAAGAAAATAAGCGTCTGCCGGTTGCAAATACTGTTGCCCAGAAAAAAAGCAATATAAAGCATGGTATTGAATTTGTGGATAATAGGACTGACTCTATTACGCAGCGAAAGTTGTATGCAGCGGAAGAGGGTTTTTCTACCCCAACGCAAACACCATCTATACAACTTAAAAAATTAGATGTTTTACAGCTTCAAGGAAAGCGAAAAGGAAAAGGGAAATTCTCCACAGTGGGTGCTTCTCCAGCAGCTGTAGCTGTAACAAATATGTTTATAAATCAGCATATTGGAAATTACGCTGCAGCAGTTCAGATGGCACAAAATAGAGCTGGAACAGGTATTGCTGCTAGTCATACCATTGATCTGACTGAAACGGCGAGGTTGCTTAGTGAAATGCAGCAAAGGATTGCTGCTGGATATTATATACCGGGAAACCAGGTTATGAGTCCATATGCAGGTGGTATGCAGTACCTGACTGGAAATACATATAAAATATGGGAGACAAAGTTTAGTAACAAGGGTAAGTTAAAACGAACTAAAATGATTAATACACGATTTTACTATGATGTACTAGGTATTGCTGGAAATGCGTTACATCATTTTGATGGACCAGAATAAATTTAATTTTTTCAATGCAAAAGTGAGAGATAAAATGCAGCTTATAATAATGAAAAATCCACGCAATTGCGTGGATTTTATAGGTTTTTGCAGTATTCATGAGGTTTCAGAGAATCTCATGAGACGACAAATTTTTTATACGTTGAACAAGAAGTTCATCACATCGCCATCTTTAACGATGTAATCTTTCCCTTCTGCACGCATCTTGCCGGCTTCTTTCGCCCCTTGCTCACCTTTGTAGGTGATGAAGTCTTCAAACGCGATGGTCTGTGCGCGGATAAAGCCTTTTTCGAAGTCGGTGTGGATTTTACCCGCCGCCTGCGGTGCAGTTGCGCCAACAGGAATAGTCCATGCACGGACTTCTTTCACGCCCGCGGTGAAGTAGGTCTGCAGGTTCAGCAGTTCATAACCGGCGCGGATAACGCGGTTCAGACCAGGCTCTTCGAGGCCCATTTCAGCCATGAATTCTTCGCGGTCAGCGTCGTCGAGTTCAGCGATGTCAGCTTCAACGGCGGCGCACACGGCAACCACAACAGAACCTTCAGCCGCTGCAATTTCGCGTACTTTATCGAGATACGGGTTGTTTTCAAAACCGTCTTCGTTAACGTTGGCGATATACATGGTTGGCTTCAGGGTCAGGAAGCTCAGGTATTTGATGGCCGCTTTGTCTTCGTCGGTCAGCGTTTTCAGTGCGCGCAGCATGCCCGCGTTTTCCAGCTGTGGCAGACATTTTTCCAGCGCAGCCTGTTCAGCTTTAGCGTCTTTGTCGCCGCCTTTGGCTTTTTTCTGCACGCGGTGCAGGGCGCGTTCGCAGGTGTCGAGGTCAGACAGCGCCAGCTCGGTGTTGATAACGTCGATATCGTCAGCCGGGTCCACTTTGTTGTTCACGTGGATGATGTTGTCGTTCTCGAAGCAACGAACAACGTGGCCGATAGCTTCGGTTTCACGGATGTTGGTCAGGAACTGGTTACCCAGGCCTTCACCTTTGGAAGCGCCTTTTACCAGGCCCGCGATATCAACGAATTCCATGGTGGTTGGCAGGATGCGCTGAGGTTTAACGATTTCCGCCAGCTGGTCCAGACGCGGATCGGGCATCGGAACAACGCCTGTGTTCGGCTCAATAGTACAGAACGGGAAGTTCGCCGCTTCAATACCCGCTTTGGTGAGCGCGTTGAACAGGGTGGATTTGCCTACGTTTGGCAAACCAACGATACCGCATTTGAATCCCATGTTTAAATCACCTTAATCTTTTGATATTCAACCTGTTATAGAAAACAGATTGTAGAAAAGTTAATAACTCTGCCTATTATACACGTCATACAGGAAAAAAACCGTACTTCATCCTGCTGCGATGGCGGCAACCTGAATACTTTAGCGTACCGGTGAATATTTATTGCGCTTTAAAGGCGTGTAGGCGGTTAGTGGCTTTAGTCAGCCCGTCTTTCAGCCAGATCTCGGTACAGCGCGCCGCTTCGTCTACGGCATCGTCAATCAGCTTCTGTTCGGCCGCCTGCGGCTTACCTAATACAAAGCCAACAACTTTGCTTTTATCGCCCGGATGACCAATTCCGATGCGTAAGCGGTGAAAATTAGGGTTATTACCCAGTTTGCTGATGATGTCCTTCAGACCGTTGTGGCCACCGTGGCCGCCGCCAAGCTTGAACTTTGCTACGCCGGGCGGAAGATCCAGCTCGTCATGCGCCACCAGAATTTCATCTGGATTAATGCGATAGAAGGTCGCCAGCGCCGCAACGGCTTTGCCGCTGAGGTTCATAAAGGTGGTTGGCACCAGCAGGCGAACATCTTCTCCGGCAAGGTTAATGCGGGAGGTGTAGCCAAAAAACTTACTCTCTTCACGCAGCGGTGCGCGAAAACGCTCTGCCAGCAAATCGACGTACCAGGCACCCGCGTTATGACGCGTTCCCGCGTACTCTGCGCCGGGGTTAGCCAGGCCGACAATCAGTTTAATCGTCACGTTGTTATTCCTGAGTGGGCAATCTTTCCGGCGGCTAGTTTACGTCGAGAGGGCGCGCTTGACAAAAATAAGCGCCCTAAGCGGCAAAACTTGAATAATTCAGATCCGGAATAATATTGATTGAAAAGTATTTCAGTCACTTAAATGTAAAGATTTGTTGATGAGATGTTCTTATTTGTGATCACCAGCGCACTTATCCCTGGCGGTGTTGTCTATACTTTACACACTAGGAATAGGGATATATCCCTAAACCCAAAGCCAATCTACGGAGGTGACACTATGAAACGCAAAAACGCTTCGTTACTCGGTAATGTGCTCATGGGGTTAGGTCTGGTCGTCATGATCGGCGGCGTTGGTTATTCTATTTTAAACCAGATGCCGCAGCTTAACCTACCTCAGTTTTTTGCGCATGGTGCGGTGTTAAGCATCTTTGTAGGCGCACTTCTCTGGCTGGTTGGCGCGCGTGTCGGTGGGCACGAGCAGGTGAGCGATAGATACTGGTGGGTACGCCACTATGATAAACGCTGCCGCCGCAACGATAATACCTCTCACCGTCACAGCTAAATATGACAATGGCTCCCGTGGGAGCCATACAGACAACTTCCAAAGTCCTGGCCGTAAGCCGGGACTTTGTGCTTTCCGGACGGTCGAATTTATTCGAACAGTCGATGGTGCAACGCTTTGACCGCACTGTCGGCCGCATCGCCTGGCAGCAGGAAACAAAGGTTGTTATGAGACGCGCCGTGACAAATCATCCGCACAGCATGCTCTTCCAGACGAGAGAAGACATCGTTGCACACACCCAACTCTTTGGTCAGTTGATTACCCACCAGTGTCACCAGCGCCAGCCCGGTTTCTACTTCCACACGACAGTGGGAGGAGAGGGCCGTAAACAGCGCGGTGGTCAGCGTATGATCTTCACCTGACGTCGCATTTGACGAGTCCAGCGCCAGCGCGATGGTCGATTCTGATGTCGTGACCAGATCCGTTGCCACGTTGTGCTGAGCCAGCAGCGTGAAAATCTGCGCTAAGAAGCGGTTAGATGGCTGATCGTCGAGACGGTGCAGGCGCAGCAGCGTCTGCTTGCGGCGTACCGCAACCGCACGATAGCGCGGCGGATTCTCCGTTGTGCAGCATACCAGCGTACCGCCAGCAGCCGTGTCTTTACTGGAGCCTACAAACACCGGAATGTTCTTACGCATCGCTGGCAGCAGCGTCGCCGGGTGCAGCACTTTCGCGCCGTAGCCTGCCATGTCACTCGCTTCAGAGAACGAAATGCTGTCGATGCGTTTCGCGTTTGGCGCAATACGAGGATCGGTGGTGTAGATACCGGCGACATCGGTCCAGATATCAACGCGGCCTGCGTGCAGCGCTTCACCCAGCAGGGAGGCGGTGTAATCACTGCCGCCACGGCCCAGCGTGGTGGTGCGACCGTTAGCGTCACGGCCGATAAAACCCTGGGTAATCATTATTTCTTGTTCGATACGCGGGCGCAGATGCGTTTCCGCCAGCTCAGCTACGGCGCTAACCTGAGGTTCAGCGCAGCCGTGAGTAGAGTCGGTGCGAATCACACTGCGGGCATCAAACCAGCTGGTTTCAACGCCGCGTTCACGCATCACTTCCGTAAACAGCAGGCTGGACATCAATTCCCCGTGACTCACCAGCTCGTCGCTCAATGCGTCAGACGGTGAAACCATCGCCGTTTGCGCCAAACGGCTAATATTATCGAGGAGATTATCGATTTCCTTGCTGATGACAGAAGGCTGCTTCAGACGGGAGATAATGTTGTATTGAATGGTCCGGAGGGTCTCAAGCTTATCTAACTGCTGATGACTTTCCAGACCTTCAGAAAGCTCAACCAGTAAGTTGGTGACACCTGCGGAAGCAGACAGAACAACTAAACGAACATTTTGATCGGCAAGCACAATGCTGGCGCTGCGGTTCATCGCATCAAAGTCAGCAACGCTGGTGCCGCCAAACTTGGCAACGATGAATTGTGGGTAAATGCGGGTCATAACACTCTCATATCAGGGCGCCATAATATATGGCTAGAAAATTTTCATTCTCGGCATAAGGGAAGGTTCCTTCTCCTTACGAAATGTCCGCCCGCGAACATTTCTGGATGACAACCCAGGAGTAATCCTGTTGTCGATAACGTGTTCTGCCCGTCACACGCTATCGGGTGCTGCGCATTAGTCTATATTTACTGGGGGGTAAATAAGCGCGCCATAGTAAGTGATTTATCACAAGGGATCGACTTTTTTATTTATCTCTCAGTAAATAAATGAAAAATCCCGTTTTATTCGAAATCCTCAACCTTATTTACGGTAAAGACACGTAAAAAAATAATAAAACCTTAACAATTGGGTGGCTATCATTACATCGCAGGCTTTGTATTTCTCTGAAGCTTTTTAAAATAAATGGTAACAATTTAGCATCAGGGTGTTGTTGGTTTTATGTTGTTACCTTTTGATTTTTAAGTAAAAAATGATACCTGAAAACCGCGTAAAATAAATGATTGAGTCCTTAGCTAAAACAACATATATTAGCCGCGATTTTTTACAGGTAATCCTTATAACCATTTATTCAATCAGGCGTTAATCTACACCTGGTTGTAGGAGTGATATGATGACGGATAAAGTCCGTATTGATACTTTACGTGCTAATTCATTACCACAGAGCAATGATACCTTTTTAGCAAGACAAGCTGAGTTTGAATCTAACGTCAGAAGTTATCCACGTAAGCTGCCGCTGGCTATTGCCAAGGCACAGGGCGTTTGGATCACTGACGTTGAAAATAATCAATACCTTGACTGTCTGGCGGGTGCCGGCACCCTGGCACTTGGTCATAATCATCCTGATGTACTTCAAAGCATTCAAAGTGTCATCACGAGTGGCTTACCGTTACATACGCTTGATCTCACGACCCCATTAAAAGATGAATTTTCATCTTATTTACTCTCCCTGTTACCAGGAGAAGGTAAAGAATATTGCCTGCAGTTCACCGGCCCATCCGGCGCGGATGCTGTAGAAGCGGCTATCAAACTGGCGAAAAAAGCGACCGGTCGTTCTGGCGTAATCAGCTTCTCCGGCGGTTACCACGGTATGACTCACGGCGCGCTGTCCGTGACCGGTAACCTGTCACCGAAAGAAGCCGTCAGCAACATGATGCCGGAAGTGCAGTTCATGCCTTATCCGCACGAGTACCGCTGCCCGCTGGGTATCGGTGGCGAAGCGGGTGTGAAAGCGCTGACCTACTACTTCGAAAACCTGATCAACGACGTTGAAAGCGGCGTGCGTAAACCTGCGGCGGTGATTCTTGAAGCCGTTCAGGGTGAAGGCGGCGTGAACCCGGCTCCGGTCGAGTGGCTGCAGCGCATCCGTAAAGTGACTCAGGAACACGGCATCATGCTGATCCTCGATGAGGTTCAGGCTGGTTTCGCACGTACCGGTAAACTGTTCGCCTTCGAACACGCCGGTATCGAACCAGACATCATCGTGATGTCCAAAGCGGTTGGCGGCGGTCTGCCACTGGCGGTTCTGGGTATCAAAAAGCAGTTTGATGCATGGGCTCCAGGCCACCACACCGGTACCTTCCGCGGCAACCAGCTGGCGATGGCGACCGGCCTGACCACGCTGAAAATCCTCAAAGACGACAAGATTGCCGATAAAGTTGCCGCCCAGGGCGAGTGGCTGAAAGGCAAACTGGCTGAGCTGCAGAAACGTTACCCGGTTATCGGTCACGTTCGCGGTCTGGGTCTGATGATCGGTCTGGAAATCGTTAAGCCTAACGAAGCGCCTGACCACATGGGCTGTTTCCCGGCTGACGGCGAGCTGTCTGCGCTGCTGCAGAAGAAATGCTTCCAGGCGGGTCTGATCCTGGAACGCGGTGGTCGTAACGGTTGCGTACTGCGCCTGCTGCCATCCCTGCTGATCACCAACGATGAGCTGGAAATCTTCCTCGATAAATTTGAAAACGCCCTGAATGCCGCTGGCGTGAAGCCGGTTTAAACGGAGTAGGATCGAATGTCTGACGTAAACCCGATTCTGTCCGGCTCGGCGCAGAGTATTGCTGCCTATCAGGACGCTATCGAGCAGAGTACTAAAGCGGTCGTTGAATGGTTAAAACAGCCTGAGATGTATCAGGGCAAAACCGTTGAACAGCTGCGTGAACGTATCAACCTGAATTTTACGTCTCAAGGCCTGGGTAACCAGGCCGCCATTGAGCGTGCGGTTGAATACTTTCTGAAAGACAGTCTGTCCGTTCACCATGCACAGTGCGTAGCGCACCTGCACTGCCCAAGCCTGGTCATTAGCCAGGCGGCGGAAGTGCTGATCAACGCCACCAACCAGAGCATGGACTCCTGGGACCAGAGCCCGTCCGCGACCATTATTGAGATCAAACTGATCGAATGGTTGCGCGACCAGGTAGGTTTCCCGGCAGGCGATGCAGGCGTGTTCACCAGCGGCGGCACCCAGAGCAATCTGATGGGCCTGATGCTGGCGCGTGATGCGTTCTATGCGCGTCAGGGGCACTCTGTACAGCAAGACGGTATTACCGGCGACCTGCGCAAGATGAAAGTGTTCTGTTCTGAGAACGCGCACTTCTCCGTGCAGAAAAACATGGCGCTGATGGGCCATGGCTATCAGTCCGTCACGCTGGTGAAAACCGATGCTTTCTCTCGCATGGACATCAACGACCTGAAAGAGAAGCTGGCGCAGGCGAAAGCCAACGGTGAACAGGTGATGGCGATTGTTGCTACAGCGGGTACCACCGATGCGGGCGCGATTGACCCGTTAACGGAAATCACCGCGCTGGCCGCCGCAGAGCAGATCTGGGTTCACGTGGATGCAGCATGGGGCGGGGCGTTACTGCTGTCTGAGAAGTATCGTCATTTCCTTAATGGACTTGAGCAGGCTGACTCCGTCACTCTGGACTTCCACAAGCAGTTCTTCCAGACCATCAGCTGTGGGGCGTTCTTGCTGAAAGATGCGCGTCATTATGAACTGATGCGTTATCAGGCGGCGTACCTGAACTCTGATTTCGACGAAGAGCACGGCGTGCCGAACCTGGTGTCCAAGTCTCTGCAGACCACGCGTCGTTTCGATGCGCTGAAGCTGTGGATGGGCCTTGAAGCGCTGGGCAAAAAGCAGTATGCCGAAATCATTGATAACGGCGTAACGCTGGCGCGCGATGTTGCTGAGTTTGTGAAAACCCAGCCGCATCTGGAGCTGGTCATGGAGCCGCAGCTGGCAAGCGTACTGTTCCGTTTCCGTCCGGAAAACAACGACAGCGCGTTTGTGGCCCTGCTGAATCAACGTATCGGTGACGTTCTGCTGGCTTCCGGTAGCGCTAACGTGGGTGTGACTGAAGCTGATGGCGTAACCTGCCTGAAGCTGACGCTGCTGAACCCAACGGTTTGCCTGGAAGACGTTAAAGTTCTGCTGGCAAGCGTGAAAGACACCGCAGATCAACTGCTGAAAGCGTAAGCATTCACGTTGCACGTTGCGATAAAAATGGCTCCCTCGGGAGCCATTTTTTTGCCTGTCATTTGTAGCCCGGCCAAGCGAAGCGCCGCCGGGAGACGGTTAGATGATGTCTACTAGTGCAGCATCTTTATTCGGGAAGAATGCCAGACGGCCAGGAATCGGCTGAATACCGGCTCGGGCCATGGTGCGAAGCGGCTGGAATTCCAGGTTGGAGACGCGCAGCTCGCAGCCTTCAGGCAGTTTTTTCACGAAGCGCTGGAAAGCATCCAGGCCACCGGCGTCCAGCACCGGTACGGCATCCCACTTCAGCACGACAATACGTTTACCCTCAATCCGCGTCTCAAGATCGCTAAACAGACCTTCGGCGGCGGCAAAGAACAGCGGGCCAATTACGCGCAGTACCAGTACATCGTCCGGAACGGTGACGTTCACGGCGGAAAGACGCGTCATACGCGCAATACGGCGCATAAACAGCAGCGAGGCCAGCACGATCCCAACGCTGATGGCGATAACCATATCAAACAGCACGGTCAGCGACATACAGATCAGCATCACGATGATGTCGTCTTTCGGCGCTTTGCGCAGCAGGTACACCACCTTGTGCGCTTCGCTCATGTTCCACGCCACCATCAGCAGCAGGGCGGCCATCGCCGACAGCGGAAGCCAGGAGAGCACTGGCGCCAGAATCAGCAGCGCCAGAATCACCAGAATGGCATGGATCACCGCCGAAACCGGTGAGGTGGCGCCAGCGCGAACGTTCGCCGCCGAGCGCGCAATGGCCGCGGTGGCGGTAATGCCGCCAAAGAATGGCGCGATGATATTGCCGAGGCCCTGACCGACCAGCTCGCTGTTCGCTTTATGCTTGGTGCCAGTCATACCGTCGAGCACCACTGCACACAGTAGGGACTCAATCGCCCCCAGCATCGCCATAGAAAATGCCGCGGGCAGCAGAGCGTGAATGGAGGCCCAGCTTAAGGTAAAGGTTGAACCCGGCATGTCCCACGGCAGCACAAACTGCGGCAGCAGCTGCGGGATACCGTTGCCCTGAGAACCGTCCGCCAGGATGTAGTGGAACTGAGAGCCAATGGTGGCGACGTGACCGCCAAGCAGGTTCACAATCAGCATCACCACGCAGCCAGCAATGAGCGCGGGTAGGTGGCCCGGCAGGCGCAGGCCGAGGCGTGGCCAGAGGATCAGCGTGCCGAGGGTGACGACGCCAATGGCCGCATCGCCAACGTTGATGGTCGGCAGCGCCATCACCAGCGCACCCACCTTCTGTAAATAGTGTTCCGGAACGTGCGTCATCTGCAGACCAAGGAAGTCTTTAATCTGCATGGTCCCGATGGTAATACCAATCCCCGAGGTGAAACCGAGCGTCACCGACAGCGGAATATATTCGATCAGGCGGCCAAAGCGGGCCAGGCCAAAGAGGATCAGAAAAATCCCGGACATCAGGGTCGCCACCAACAGGCCTGCCAGGCCGAACTGTTGAGACACAGGGTAGAGAATCACCACGAAGGCTGCCGTCGGCCCGGAGACGCTAAAGCGCGAGCCACCGGTCAGGGCGATAACAATCCCCGCGACGGCGGAGGTGTACAGGCCGTATTGCGGTGCCACGCCGCTGCCGATCGCCAGCGCCATCGCCAGTGGAATCGCGATGATCCCGACGGTGATACCGGCTATCAGGTCGCGCATAAATCGCGCGGAGGTGTATTTCTCTTTCCAGCAGGCGTCAATCAGCGCGCGGAAAGGCATAACGTGAGGGGAGAGTAATTTATTCACAGTCGTCTTTCATCCATGAGCGCATCATCTACCATATGAATGATAGTTGAAGTTGGCATAAATCATACAAATTAACTACACAGACAAAAAAACCCGCCGCAGCGGGTTTTTTAACCAAATCCGATTAGTGTTCGAACATGGCGGAGATGGATTCTTCGTTGCTGATACGACGAATCGCTTCGGCCAGCATCCCGGACAGGGTCAGGGTACGAACGTTTGGCAGCGCTTTGATCTCATCACTTAATGGGATGGTATCGCAGACAACCACTTCGTCGATGACGGAGTTACGCAGATTGTTCACCGCATTGCCGGAGAAGATCGGGTGGGTAGCGTAAGCAAATACGCGTTTCGCACCACGTTCTTTCAGCGCTTCAGCTGCCTTGCACAGCGTGCCACCGGTATCGATCATGTCATCGACCAGTACGCAGTCACGACCGGCAACGTCACCGATGATGTGCATAACCTGGGAAACGTTCGCACGTGGGCGACGTTTGTCGATGATAGCCATGTCGGTATCGTTCAGCAGTTTAGCAATAGCACGAGCGCGGACTACGCCACCGATGTCTGGAGAAACCACGATTGGGTTATCCAGGTTCAGCTGCAGCATATCTTCGAGCAGAATTGGGCTACCAAATACGTTATCAACCGGAACATCGAAGAAGCCCTGGATCTGTTCAGCGTGCAGGTCTACGGTCAGTACGCGGTCAACGCCAACGCTTGACAGGAAGTCAGCGACAACTTTAGCGGTGATAGGTACACGAGCAGAACGAACGCGACGGTCCTGGCGAGCATAACCGAAGTAAGGGATAACGGCGGTGATACGGCCTGCGGAAGCACGGCGCAGGGCATCTACCATAACGACTAATTCCATCAGGTTGTCGTTAGTTGGGGCACAAGTGGACTGGATGATGAAAATATCACCACCGCGTACGTTTTCGTTAATTTGTACGCTGACTTCGCCGTCGCTAAAGCGACCTACAGCGGCGTCGCCGAGAGAAGTGTACAGGCGGTTGGCAATACGTTGTGCTAGTTCCGGGGTGGCGTTACCAGCAAAAAGCTTCATATCAGGCACGAGAAGAACCTCAGGCATGCGTCCAGTGGTGGATGAAACGGGCCAAAAACTGTGCGGGCCAGGCGCGATTTCATCCAGGCGGTGTATTAAAGAGCGCGATGCAACGTCTGGAACAGGGTGACGTTGTCACCAGAGCTCAGTTTGCCCGGCAGGGTCACTCATCACCATTCTTCTTTCGTCAGCATGACTGACGGAAACCGAATGATTCAGAGCAGGGCTTGCTTCAATGGAGAGAGGTTAACACCTTTCGCCACAAAGCCTTGCAACCATTCCGGGGCTTGCTCAAGCACCTGGCGGGCAGCGAGTTCTGTGTCGAATTCAGCAAAGACACAGGCTCCTGTTCCAGTCAGGCGCGACGGCGCGTATTCTAACAGCCAGGAAAGCACATCATCAACCTCGCGAAAACGTTTTCTTGCGATAACCTCGCAATCATTGCCGAATTCACAATTTAATAACGTTTCTATTGACCTGACAGGGGTGTTTCGTGGCAGCTCCGGATCGCGGAAGATAACCGGGGTCGGAATGCTGACGCCCGGATGGGCAACCAGATACCATTTTTCCGGAATCTCTACCGGCGTTAGCACCTCGCCAACCCCTTCAGCAAAGGCTGCATGACCACGAACGAACACCGGCACATCGGCACCGAGCGTCAGGCCAATGACCGCCAGCTCATCTTCCGAGAGCCCGCATTGCCACAGATGGTTAAGCGCAACCAGTACGGTAGCGGCGTTTGAGGAGCCACCGCCCAGGCCGCCGCCCATCGGCAGGCGTTTCTCAATGCTAATGTCCGCGCCGCTGCCGTCCGCCAGACGCTGGGTGTCTGCGGCGGTTTTCATCAGCAGGCGCGCAGCGCGGATAATCAGGTTCTCTTCGTTTGGCACGCCGTCCACGGGAGTGAGCAGCCGCAACTGCCCATCCTGACGCGGCACAATGGTCAGCGTGTCGCCGTAGTCGAGAAACTGAAACAGCGTCTGCAGCGTGTGATAGCCGTCAGCGCGCTGCCCGGTAATGTATAAAAACAGGTTCAGTTTTGCAGGAGAGGGCCAACGGGTCATCATTTAACGATCCAGTTGTCCATCTTCAGCTTGATGCGCTGGGAGCCTTCGGTCAGCTCCATGTTGGACGGCAGCGCTGGCTGGGTTTTGTTGTCGTAACCGCCGTACACCACTTTCCAGGTTTTCCCGTTCTGGGTGTAGTTGAGTTCACTCAGACGGTACTGGTCGTCAAGTTTATAGTCGGTGGCGTCGCCCGGCAGGCCGAGGATCCACTGACGCAGGCTGTTCAGCGGAATGGGCATCCCGGTCAGCTTACCAATCATCTCTTCGCCGTCGGCGGCGGTATAGTGCTGGCCTTTGTTATCGGTCAACTGAGCAGAGCCCGGTTTGCCAATCAGCTCAAGCTCGGTGCTGCCAAGCGGGTTGGTTAACAACAGACGATAGTTGTCCTGGCCTGTTTGCTGCCAGAAGAAGCGGGCATAAACCTTTTGTTGGTCAGACAGATACGCAAACGCACCGCGGGTCTGATACTGGCTTAAGTGAAGAACGTCCTGCTGGTGCTGCTTCCACTGTGGGGCGGTAGGGCTTTTACCCGGACCGGTTGGCGCAGTAGTCGTACAGGCGGTAAGAACCAGGGCTGCCAGCGGCAGCAGGCGAATCAGGCGGAAATCAGACATGACAATCCTTGAAGTGCGTTGCAGTGATAACGCTTAATGCTAGCGTCGCCTGCGGGCAGCGTCTACGCTCAAGTTGTCTTAAATCATAAAATTAACCCAGCCTGCCTATTACTCCAAAAGGGGGGCGTCCCTTTTATTGATCTCGCGCATCCTGTATGATGCGCTCAGACTAACCTTATCAACGCTGGTACTACTCCCGCACAATGACCCTTTTAGCTCTTGGCATTAATCACAAAACAGCCCCGGTAGCGCTGCGAGAACGTGTAACGTTTTCGCCAGATACGCTCGACCAGGCGCTGGAGAGCCTGCTGGCTCAGCCAATGGTGCAAGGAGGCGTGGTACTGTCGACCTGTAACCGCACCGAGCTCTACCTCAGCGTAGAGGAGCAGGAAAATCAGCATGAAGCGATTATCCGCTGGCTGTGCGATTACCACGGCCTGAATGAAGATGAACTGCGCCAGAGCCTTTATTGGCACCAGGATAACGATGCCGTCAGCCATCTGATGCGTGTTGCCAGCGGGCTGGACTCGCTGGTGCTGGGCGAACCGCAAATCTTAGGGCAGGTTAAAAAAGCGTTTGCCGACTCCAGCCGCGGGCATCTGCACGTCAGCGAGCTGGAACGCATGTTCCAGAAATCCTTCTCTGTTGCCAAGCGCGTGCGCACGGAAACGGATATCGGCGCCAGCGCGGTGTCGGTGGCCTTTGCGGCCTGTACCCTGGCGCGACAGATTTTCGAATCACTCTCTTCGGTGACGGTGCTGCTGGTCGGCGCCGGTGAAACCATCGAACTGGTGGCGCGCCATCTGCGCGAGCATCATGTGAAAAAAATGGTGATTGCCAACCGTACCCGCGAACGTGCACAGGTGCTGGCCGATGAGGTCGGGGCCGAAGTGATCGCGCTGAGCGACGTGGATGAGCGGCTGAAAGAGGCCGATATCATTATCAGTTCTACCGCCAGCCCGCTGCCGATTATCGGTAAAGGGATGGTGGAGCGCGCGCTGAAAGCGCGTCGTAACCAGCCCATGCTGCTGGTGGATATTGCCGTACCGCGCGACGTCGAGCCGGAAGTGGGGAAACTCGCCAACGCCTATCTCTACAGCGTCGATGACCTGCAAAACATCATTCAGAATAACCTCGCGCAGCGCAAAGCCGCCGCGGTTCAGGCTGAAACCATCGTTGAGCAGGAAACCAGTGAATTTATGGCCTGGCTCCGCGCGCAAAGCGCCAGCGAAATCATCCGTGATTATCGTTCCCAGGCTGAAACGGCGCGTGAAGAGCTCACCGCTAAAGCGATCGCGGCTCTTGAACAGGGCGGCGACCCGCAGGTCATCATGCAGGATCTGGCGCGGAAATTAACCAACCGCCTGATCCACGCGCCAACCAAATCTCTTCAGCAGGCCGCCCGTGACGGGGATGATGAACGCCTGCATATTCTGCGCAACAGCCTCGGGCTGGAGTAGCACAACTCTATTTATAACAAGGTGCATTTACGCCAATGAAGCCTTCTATTGTTGCTAAACTGGAAGCTCTCTACGAGCGCCATGAAGAAGTTCAGGCGCTGCTCGGAGACGCAGCAACTATTGCCGATCAGGACCGTTTCCGCGCGCTGTCCCGCGAATACGCACAGCTGGGCGACGTGGCCCGCTGCTATACCGACTGGCGTCAGGTTCAGGACGATATTGAAACGGCCCAGATGATGCTCGACGACCCGGAAATGCGCGAAATGGCGCAGGAAGAGCTGCAGGAAGCCAAGGCTAAGGAAGAAGAACTGGAGCAACAGCTGCAGGTGCTTCTGCTGCCTCGTGACCCGGACGACGAACGCAACGCTTTCCTTGAAGTGCGCGCCGGTACCGGTGGTGACGAAGCTGCGCTGTTTGCTGGCGATCTGTTCCGTATGTACAGCCGCTACGCCGAATCACGCCGCTGGCGCGTGGAGATCATGAGCGCCAACGAAGGCGAGCATGGTGGCTTTAAAGAAGTGATTGCCAAAATCAGCGGCGAAGGCGTTTATGGCCGTCTGAAGTTTGAGTCCGGCGGTCACCGCGTGCAGCGCGTTCCGGCCACCGAATCTCAGGGGCGTATCCACACCTCCGCCTGTACCGTGGCCGTGCTGCCAGAGGTACCGGAAGCCGAATTACCGGATATCAACCCGGCGGACCTGCGTATTGATACCTTCCGCTCCTCGGGCGCAGGTGGTCAGCACGTTAACACCACCGACTCCGCTATCCGTATTACCCACCTGCCAACCGGTATCGTGGTGGAGTGTCAGGACGAACGTTCTCAGCATAAAAACAAAGCCAAAGCGATGTCGGTGCTGGGTTCGCGTATTCGCGCGGCGGAAATTGCCCGTCGTCAGCAGGCGGAAGCCTCCGAGCGTCGTAACCTGCTGGGCAGCGGCGACCGCAGCGACCGTAACCGTACCTATAACTTCCCGCAGGGCCGTGTGACCGACCACCGTATTAACCTGACGCTCTACCGTCTGGATGAAACCATGGAAGGCAAGCTGGATATGCTGATCGAGCCTATCGTTCAGGAATACCAGGCCGACCAGCTGGCGGCGCTCTCTGAGCAGGAATGATGACCTATAGACAATGGCTGCAGCAGGCCGTGATGGCGCTACAGGGTGGTGAAAGCCCTCGCCGTGATGCGGAAATCCTGCTGGGGCATGTGACCGGAAAAGCGCGTACCTATATCCTCGCGTTTGATGAAACCGAACTGGACGCGGCGCAGGCTGAGACGCTGGCGCTGCTGTTGGCGCGCCGCGTGAACGGCGAGCCGGTGGCCCATCTGGTGGGAACGCGCGAATTCTGGTCGCTGCCGCTGTTTGTCTCTCCCGCTACGCTTATTCCGCGCCCGGACACGGAATGTCTGGTCGAACAGGCGCTGGCACGTCTGCCGTCCACGCCTTGTCATATTCTGGATCTCGGCACCGGTACCGGCGCGGTCGCGCTGGCGCTGGCGAGCGAACGCCCTGACTGTCAGCTCATCGCCGTGGATTATATCGCCGACGCCGTCGCGCTTGCTCAACGTAACGCCGAGCATCTGGGTATTACCAACATCACCATTATGCAAAGCGACTGGTTCAGCGCGCTGGACGCGCAGCGTTTTGCCATGATTGTCAGCAATCCGCCGTATATCGATGAGCAGGATGAGCATCTGGCGCAGGGTGACGTGCGCTTTGAGCCGAAAACCGCGCTGGTGGCCGGTGACCATGGTCTGGCCGATCTGGCGCATATCATCACTCAGGGCCGTGAGTGGCTGGAACCCGGCGGCTTCATGCTGCTTGAGCATGGCTGGAAACAGGGTGCCGCGGTGCGCGCACTGTTCGACAATGCAGGATACCGTCAGGCGCAAACCTGCCGCGACTACGGCGATAACGATCGTCTGACGCTGGCGCAGTGGCCCGGGAACATGGAGGCACATGCATGAGCCTGTTTTTGTGGGTACTCTATTTACACATCGCCTCGGCTATCGTCTCGGTGAGCTTTTTCGCACTGCGTTTCTGGTGGAAACACCACCAGAGCGCGCTGTTTGATGCGCGCTGGGTGCGCATACTCCCGCATACCGTTGACAGCGTGCTGCTGCTCAGCGGTGTTGCGCTGATGGTGATGACGCGCTATTTCCCGTTTACCGAAGAAGGGACGTGGCTGACTGAGAAGCTGTTTGGCGTTATCATTTACATTATTTTAGGGTTTGTCGCGCTGGGCCGTCGTCGTCCGCGCAGTCAGCAGAGCGGTTTTGTCGCCTTTCTGCTGGCGCTGGTGGTGTTGTGCATCATCGTTAAACTCGCCATCACTAAAGTTCCGCTGTTAGGGTAGGGTATGAAGTCACTGGCTGATTTTGAATTTAATAAAGCGCCGCTCTGCGACGGTATGATCCTGATTTCCGAATTCATTCGTGATGATTTCCCGTCGCAGGTGGTGCGTGAGCAGCTCGAGTGCCTGGTGGCGCTGGCGCGCGAAGAGATTAGCCCATCCTGGACGCTGACGCGCCAGATGGAGCGCCTGATCGAGCTTTTCTATCATGAGTGGAATTTTAGCGATTCCTCCGGCAAATACCGTCTGTCAGACGCGCTGTGGCTGGATCAGGTGCTGAAGAATCGCCGCGGCAGCGCAGTGGCGCTGGGGGCTATCATGCTGTGGATTGCCGATAGCCTCGATATTCCCGTCGTGCCCGTCATCTTCCCGACCCAGCTGTTGCTGCGTGCCGATGTTGACGATGCCGAGATGTGGCTGATTAACCCGTTTAACGGCGACACGCTGGATGAACACACGCTGGAAGTGTGGCTGAAAGGCAACATCGGCCCGATGGCTGAGCTGTTCAATGAAGACCTCGATGAAGCGGATAATGCTGAAGTTATACGCAAATTGCTCGATACGCTGAAGTCGGCGCTGATGGAAGAGCGACAGATGGAGCTGGCGTTGGGCGCCAGCCAGACGCTGCTGCAGTTTAATCCGGAAGATCCGTACGAAATTCGCGATCGTGGGCTCATCTATGCCCAGCTTGAATGTGAGCATATCGCACTGAATGATTTGAATTATTTCGTTGAACAATGTCCGGAAGACCCGATTAGCGAAATGATTCGCGCGCAGATTAATACTATTTCGCATAAACAAATTACGCTTCACTAATTAGCGACAAACGCGGTTATAATCGCGGAAAATTCCCTAACAAGGCGATCTTATGAAAGAAAAAGTGGTTAGCATTGGTGATATCAAGGTAGCAAACGACCTGCCGTTTGTTCTCTTCGGCGGCATGAACGTGCTGGAGTCTCGTGACCTGGCTATGCGTATCTGCGAACACTACGTGACCGTGACTCAGAAGCTGGGCATCCCTTACGTATTTAAAGCTTCATTTGATAAAGCCAACCGTTCATCCATTCACTCTTACCGTGGTCCAGGCCTGGAAGAGGGGATGAAGATTTTCCAGGAGCTGAAGCAGACCTTCGGCGTGAAAATCATCACTGACGTTCACGAAGCAAGCCAGGCGCAGCCGGTTGCTGACGTGGTTGACGTGATCCAGCTGCCAGCGTTCCTCGCTCGCCAGACCGATCTGGTGGAAGCGATGGCGAAAACCGGCGCGGTCATCAACGTCAAGAAACCACAGTTTGTGAGCCCTGGCCAGATGGGTAACATCGTCGACAAGTTTATCGAAGGCGGTAACGACAAGATTATCCTGTGCGACCGTGGCTCTAACTTCGGTTACGACAACCTGGTTGTGGATATGCTGGGCTTTGGTGTGATGAAAAAAGCGTCCAACAACTCCCCGGTTATCTTCGACGTGACCCACTCCCTGCAGTGCCGCGACCCGTTTGGCGCAGCAAGCGGCGGCCGTCGTGCTCAGGTTACCGAGCTGGCGCGCGCGGGTATGGCAGTGGGTATCGCTGGCCTGTTTATTGAAGCGCATCCGGATCCGGAAAACGCACGCTGCGACGGCCCGTCCGCGCTGCCGCTGGATAAGCTGGAACCATTCCTGAAGCAAATGAAAGCTATCGATGACCTGGTAAAAGGCTTCGATGAGCTGGATACCAGCAAATAAGTGTTGCTGATGAACAAAAAAAGCCGACCCTGGGGTCGGCTTTTTTATTGCGGTTGCCGGATGGCGGCGTTGCCTTATCCGGCCTACAGACGGCGCTTGGCACGGCTAAGCGAAGCGCCGCCGGGAACCGCACTCAGGCAAAAATCGTCATCAGATACGCCGCAAACAGCGCCAGATGCGCCGCGCCATTCAGCACGTTGGTACGCCCGGTCGAGAACGAAATGTGGCACAGCACCAGTGAGGCGACCATCACAATCATCTCTGGCACCCCAAGACCAAACATCAGATCATTTCCGGTCATGTAGGCAATCAGCGTCACCACTGGCACGGTCAGCGAGATAGTTGCCAGCACCGAGCCAAAGAACAGGTTCATCGCGCGCTGTACCTGATTGTTCAGCACCGCCTTCAATGCCCCCAGACCTTCAGGGGAGAGAATCAACAGCGCCACCAGGAAGCCGGTAAAGGCGACCGGTGCATTCATGCTGGTCAGCAGCGTCTCCAGCGGGTTGGCATTCATTTTGGTGACGGCGATAACCGCCACCAGGTGCACAATCAGCCATACCGCATGCCAGAGACTGCTGTGCGCCGACGGTTTACCATGGTGCGGGTCGTCGTCGTCGCTGTCATCTTCATGCTCGTAGACAAACAGGCTCTGGTGCGTTTTGGTTTGAATAAGCAAAAATACGCCGTACATGGCGGCAGAAATGAGAGCCACCAGCAGCGACTGGCCAATGGTAAAGTTGGCGCCCGGCAGCGAGGTCGGGAATACCAGCACGATAATAGCCAGTGGGAACAGGGCAATTAAATACTGCTTAATACCAAACAGGTTCATATATTGCGTGGCAAACTTGCGCCCACCGAGCAATAACGAGAAGCCGACTAAACCGCCGGTCACAATCATAATGATGGAGTAGAGCGTATCGCGCATCAGCGTCGGCGCGGCATCGCCCGTCGCCATCAGGGCTGAGATTAAGCTCACCTCAAGAATAACCACCGAAAGGCTTAAAATCAGAGAACCGTAAGGCTCGCCTAAACGGTGTGCCAGAACGTCCGCGTGTCGAACAACGCTAAAGGCGCTGCTCAGAATACCCACCAGCGCCAGGGCATTGATGGCGATAACCACTGGCAATGACTGGCTGCTTCCCCAGAAGGCCAGAATTGCCAGCGCCACCAGCGGGAAAATGAGCGACGTCTCCTTATGGCGAGTTTTCACCGCCTCTTGTACGTGGGTCATGTTTGTCTCCATATCTGCAGGTATTTATAATTATAGAAAAAATCAGCTGCGTAAATTAACAAATTTTTCCATCTGAATTGCGATCTTTTACTAAAGTTTACCCATAAGGCCATTTTTTCTAATAGATGGCTATAATATAAAATACTGACTAAATATTTTTTAAATAACAGCGTATTAATGCGCTGGTTTTCCTATTTTACTTATCGGTAAAACCGGCTTGAACAGCGGATCGCAATGGGAGACAAATTGCATCCTGAACCATAAAGCTGGATAATATTTCATCAAAGACAGCTCCGGAGGTCGCCATCCGTTCCCGTAAGAACGCATGTGAAGCAGGGAAGAGAAGTGGCGGTGGAGGTTTAAAGTGTTAACGCGTGATTTCTTAATGAAGGCGGATTGTACAACGGCGTTTGGCGCCATTGAGGAATCTCTGCTTTGGTCTGCTGAACAACGTGCAGCGTCGCTGGCGGCGACGCTGGCCTGTCGGCCAGATAATGGACCCGTATGGATTTTCGGCTACGGCTCCCTGATGTGGAACCCGGCGCTGAATTTTAGCGAGTCGGTAACCGGTACGCTGGTGGGTTGGCATCGTGCTTTCTGTTTGCGCCTGACGGCGGGACGCGGCAGCGCCTGTCAGCCAGGGCGTATGCTGGCGCTGAAAGAGGGCGGGCGCACCACCGGTGTGGCCTACCGCTTGCCAGATGATGAAATTGAAAACGAGCTGTCGCTGCTGTGGAAGCGCGAGATGATCACCGGCTGCTACCTGCCAACCTGGTGCAAGCTGGCGCTCGATGATGGTCGGACGGTCAACGCGCTGGTGTTTATTATGGACCCGCGCCATCCGCTGTATGAGTCAGATACCAGCGTGCAGTTGATTGCGCCGCTGATTGCCAGGGCCAGTGGGCCATTGGGAACCAATGCGCAGTATCTTTTCTCACTGGAGCAGGAGTTACAGAAGCTGGGAATGCCGGACGACGGCCTGAACGAGCTGATTAGCAATGTGCGGCATCTGGTGGGCGGAAAGTAAGGCAATAAAACCCCCGGAAGTGCGTGCTTCCGGGGTGAATCATCAGGCGGCAACGTAGCTGATGGAGTGTTCAAGAGACTGGCTGTGGCTGTCGATCAGCACATTCCAGGTCCCACTGTAAGGCACAGTCAGATACGCTTTCTCTTCGTTCTGCACGCTTAAAATATCGGAACCGCTGCTGCTGGTACTCTTCTGCGTGCTCATTAAATGAATATGGCAACGTTCTGAACAACGCACCACTACCGTATCCCCGCCAAATAACGTCAAACTTGCTTTTACCATCGCCAAAATACCCCGCTGCAAATGAGCCTACGCACTCCCTACGCGTTAATCCTGCCTGTGATGTTGTTCACAAATCACTCATCGCATAACACCAAACCCTGACCTCACCGATGCTGATTTTGATCAAAAAATGCCGTAACACTTCAACAAAAATGACAATATCCCTGAATCCATTCAGCTATCGTGACAAAGAGGTGAGGAATCTCGCAGAGGTGAAATAATATCCTTCAAATGGTCATGGTTTTAGCGGGCTACGCTGATTGGACGTTGGCGACGCCCAATCAGAAGGTCAGTACCTTGTCGGCCGCCAACGTCCACTGGGCCAGTTCGACCAGCGTGCCAATCTCGACGCCGTCAATCAGCGGCAGAGCGGTGATGCCGCGCCCGTCGGTGCAGGTCTTACACAGTTTTACCGGCACGCCCTGAGCGGTCAGAATTTCCAGCATCTGCTGAATGTTGTAGCCCTCGGCCGGTTTCTGCCCGCGCAGGCCCGCCGTCACGGCATCAGACATCAGAAAAAGCTGCAGCTGCAGATTGTCCTGCTGCTCGCGCAGGGCGATGGCTAAACGCAGGCTATTGAACAGGGATTCGCTGCCGTAGGCAGCACCGTTAGCGATAATGACGATACGTTGCATCAGAACTCCTTTAAGGCACGGTTATTGCTAGACGTTAGGATGGTAAGAAAATCCTCTAACGGGAGAGCGCATGATAAACCGTGAAGATGATACACCCGGCGCTATCGAGTGGTTTCGTTACGCGCGTCAGGTGCAGAAAGCACAGCTCCGGCAGCTGGCGCAGCAGGGGCAACTGGTCAGCCAGCTAAGCCACGTGGTGCACATGTTACAGTGTGAACGCGGGGCATCCAACATCTGGTTATGTTCGCAGGGGCGATTATACGCCGCCGAGCGTCGCGCCAGCGCTGCGCTGGTAGATGAACAGATACGCCAACTGCTGGCCCATCTCCAGCCGCAGTACCTACCCTCCGCCAGCGGGTTATGCCAGCGCATCGCTCGCGCCGTCTGGTCGCTGGAACAGCTACCGTCGCTGAGAGAAAGTGTTGCCGGTCTGCAGGTCTCGGCGGAAACGGCAACCAGCCAGTTCAACCGCACTATCCGCCATCTGCTGAATATCATCCCGCAGCTCAATGACAGTATTGATGACCCGACGCTCGCCGGGCGACTGGTGGCGCTGTACAGCTTTATGCAGGGCAAAGAGCTGGTGGGGCAGGAGCGAGCGCTGGGGGCGCAGGGTTTTACTCAGGGCTGCTTTAGCAGCGAACTGCGCCAACGCCTGGTGGATCGTATCGATGGTCAGCAGCCCTGCTTTGACAGCTTTTTATCGCTGGCGACCAGCCCACTCAAGATGCTGTTTTATACCGAATGTCAGGCGAGTATCGCCATTGAACAATTACGGCGTATGGCCTGTACTCGTCAACCTCCGGCGGACGACGGCGCCAGCGCGCTGCGTTGGTTCCAGCTGCAAACCCAGCGTCTGGAGCAGATGCGCGGCCTGGAAGAAGCATTGATTGGTGAACTGATGGCGGCGGTGGATGATCTGCTGCTCGATGATGAAGAGCGGCAGGCGCTGGACCCGGCGGGTGACGATCCGGCCAGCGATAACCTGATGTTGCATCTCGACCGCCAGCTTCTGCCGCTGGTGCGCCAGCAGGCGCGGGAGCTGGAGCAGCTCTCCAGCCAGTTGGCCTCGCTCAAGGATACGCTGGAGGAACGTCGATTGATTGATAAAGCCAAAAGCGTGCTGATGACCCATCGGCAGATGAACGAGGAACAGGCCTGGCACTGCCTGCGCAAAATGGCGATGGATAAGAACCAGCGCATGGTGGAAATTGCCCGCGCGCTGCTGGCGGTGAAAGCGCTGTGGCAAACCGAACCGGCATCGCCGTTGCACAATGAACGGGCATGAATGCCTTTCGCCGGTGCAAAAATAGCGATCGGGCGCACATTTCCCCCGGATTTCGCGCTGTAAAAGCTGGCATCTGAATTGCATTAGAGTAGTCAGAAAGTAAATAGTCGGTGGCAGGCCAATGGCGGCCCGTACACCACGAGGATAAAGGCGTCCTGCAATGCGTAAGCATTGCCGGGCGCTTTTTTTTTGCATTCGGGAGCGAGTATGGGCGAGACGGTTTCACTATCACGGCGACGTCTGTTGCAGGCGGGCGCAGTACTGGGCGGCGCAATGCTGCTGCCCGGTATGAGTCAGGCGGTCTGGGCGGCAGGTTCCGATAAGCCGGAACTGCAGACGGTTAAGGTGGGCTTTATTCCGCTGACCGACTGTGCACCGCTGGCGATAGCCTCACTGAAAGGCTTCGACAAAAAGTACGGCATTACATTGGTACCGAGCAAAGAGGCCAGCTGGGCGGCGGTGCGCGACAAGCTGGTTAACGGTGAGCTGGACGCCGCGCACGTGCTTTACGGCCTGCTGTATGGGCTGGAACTAGGCGTGGCGGCGAAACCACAGCCGATGGCGAACCTGATGACCCTCAACCGCAACGGTCAGGGGATCACGCTGTCGAGCGATCTACAGGAAAAGGGCGTCACCACCCTCGGTGCGTTGAAAACTCTGGTCGGGCAAAGCGCGCCGGGCACCTATACCTTCGCCCACACCTTCCCGACCGGCACCCACGCCATGTGGCTTTATTACTGGCTGGCGAGCGGCGGGATCAACCCGTTTGACGATGTGCGCACAGTGGTGGTGCCGCCACCGCAGATGGTGATGAACATGCGCATCGGCAACATGGTGGGCTTCTGCGTCGGCGAGCCGTGGAACGCCCGCGCCATTAACGATCGCATCGGTTTTACCGCTGCCACCAGTCAGGACATCTGGCCGGAGCATCCGGAAAAAGTGCTCGGCGCGCGTCGTGACTGGGTGGAGCAACACCCAAATACCGCACGGGCGCTGGTGGCCGCGCTGATGGATGCCGCCCGCTGGATTGATGCCTCTGACGATAATAAACACGAAACCGCGCAAATCCTCTCTCACCGCGGCTGGCTCAACACCAAAGAACAGTACCTCACTGGGCGAATGCTGGGTGAGTACGACAACGGTATTGGCCGTCGCTGGCAGGATGCGCACCCGATGCGCTTCTTCGAGCAGGGTGAGGTGAGCTATCCGTGGCTCTCGGACGGCATGTGGTTCTTAACCCAGTTCCGCCGCTGGGGCTTGCTGAAAAGTGACCCGGACTACCTGGCCGTCGCCCAGCGCATTAACCGTATCGATGTCTGGAAAGAGGCGGCGCAGGCGGTTGGCGGTATTGCCGTCCCCACGCAAACCCTGCGCAGCAGTAAGTTAATCGACGGCTCCGTCTGGACCGGGGCTGACCCGGCTGGATACGCCCGCAGTTTCGCCATTCAACGTATAGGGGCATGAGATGAATACCAAAACCAAACCTATCGACGCGCCAGCACCTGCTGGCGAAGTGATCGCCATGCCGCCGGTACAGGTTCGCCGTAGACCACCAGCGCTGCGCCGCCATCTTCGTGAACTCGCAGAGCGCACTATTCCCGCGGTGCTGGGGCTGGGCTTGCTGGTGCTGGTCTGGCAGCTGGCCGCCGTCAACAGCAAAGGCTTTCCAACGCCGCTCAGTACCCTCGATTCGGCGATAACCCTCTTTTCTGACCCGTTCTACAACAACGGCCCTAACGATGTCGGCGTGGGCTGGAACGTGCTGGCCTCTTTACAGCGTGTGGCGGTGGGTTTTGGCCTCGCGGCGCTGGTGGGGATCCCGCTCGGTTTTCTGATTGGTCGTTTTACCTTTGCCTCGCGCATGTTCACCCCGCTGATCGCGCTGCTGCGTCCGGTCAGCCCGCTGGCATGGCTGCCAATTGGCCTGCTGCTGTTCCAGAAAGCGGAACCCGCCTCCAGCTGGACGATTTTCATCTGCTCGATCTGGCCAATGGTGATTAACACCGCCGAAGGGGTGCGACGCATTCCGCAGGACTATCTCAACGTGGCGCGGGTGCTGAATCTCTCGGAATGGACGGTAATGCGCAAAATCCTCTTCCCGGCGGTGCTGCCGTCGGTGCTCACCGGGGTGCGGCTGTCGATTGGTATCGCCTGGCTGGTGATTGTCGCCGCAGAGATGCTGACCGGCGGGCTGGGCATTGGTTTTTGGATCTGGAACGAGTGGAACAACCTCAACGTCGAAAACATCCTTATCGCCATCGTCATTATCGGCGTGGTGGGACTGCTGCTGGAGCAGGGGCTGATGCTGATTGCGCGTCGTTTTAGCTGGCAAGAGAAATAGGAGCACATCATGAAACCATTAATTCAGGTCCAGGCCGTGAGCCAGCGTTTTCATACCGCCAGCGGCGAATTTCTAGCCTTGCAGAACGTCTCTTTTGATATTCACGAAGGGGAGACCGTCAGTCTGATTGGGCACTCGGGCTGCGGCAAATCGACGCTGCTTAACCTGATTGCCGGTATTACGCTGCCGACCGAAGGCGGGCTGCTGTGTGATAACCGTGAAATTGCCGGGCCGGGGCCGGAGCGGGCGGTGGTGTTCCAGAACCACTCGCTGCTGCCGTGGCTGACCTGCTTTGACAATGTGGCTCTGGCGGTCGACCAGGTGTTTCGCCAGACCATGAACAAAGCGGAGCGTCGGGAGTGGATTGCGCACAACCTCGACCGCGTCCAGATGGGCCACGCCATGCACAAACGCCCGGGTGAAATCTCCGGTGGCATGAAACAGCGCGTGGGCATCGCGCGAGCGCTGGCGATGAAACCAAAGGTGCTGCTGATGGACGAGCCGTTTGGCGCACTGGATGCGCTGACCCGTGCCCATCTGCAGGACTCAGTCATGCAAATCCAGCAGTCGCTGAACACCACCATCGTGCTGATTACCCACGACGTTGATGAAGCGGTGCTGCTCTCTGACCGGGTGATGATGATGACCAACGGCCCGGCGGCCACGGTGGGCGAAGTGCTGGAGGTGAATCTGCCGCGCCCGCGTAACCGCGTGCATCTGGCGGATGACAGCCGTTACCACCACCTGCGTCAGCAGATCCTCCACTTCCTTTACGAAAAACAGCCGAAAGCGGCGTAAGGGGCTCCTATGCGGCGACTGGTGATGATCGGCAACGGGATGGCGGCGACCCGGCTAGCGGAAATGCTGGTCACGAACGCGCCGGGTGCGTTTGCGATAACCCTTATCGGTGACGAGTCGCATCCGGCCTACAGCCGTATTCAGCTCTCCCCGGTGCTTGGCGGGGAAAAGGATTTTAGCCAGACGCTGCTGCAGCTGGCGCAGTGGTACCGCGACCATAACATCACGCTGTGCCTCGGTGAAACGGTGCTGGCGGTTGACGTGCAGTCGCGTCGGGTGACCACCACCCAGCGCGAGCTGGAGTGGGATGAACTGGTGTTCACCTGCGGTTCGCAGGCCTTCCTTCCGCCGCTGCCGGGCATCGACCTGCCGCACGTTTTTGCCTTCCGCACCCTGGCTGATGTGGAGGCCATTCTTGCGACGCCGGGTAATGCGGTGGTGATTGGCGGCGGGGTGTTGGGGGTAGAAGCCGCCGCTGCGCTACGCCTGAGAGGTGACGGTGTCACTTTAATCCATCGCAGCGGACGATTGATGGAACAACAGTTAGACGAGATGGCGGGCGAGCTATTGACCCAGCAATTAGCTGAACGCGGCATCGACTGCGAACTGAGCGCCGGTATCGCGCAGATTACGCCGAATGCGGTGGTGTTAAACACCGGGCGCGCCATTCCGGCAACCCGCGTGGTAATGGCGACCGGCGTACGTCCCAATATCGCGCTGGCGCAGCGGGCTGGAATTCCCTGCCAGCGCGGCATTGTGGTTAACCGCCAGCTGGAAACGGCTATCCCCGGCGTGAGCGCCATCGGAGAGTGCTGCGAAATTGACGGACAAACCTTTGGCCTCGTCGCGCCCTGCATGCAACAGGCGGACGTGCTGGCGGCAAGGCTATGCGGTTACCCGCGGGCCGATTTCCACTGGCAGGACCGAGGTACCCGCCTGAAGGTGACCGGCATCGACCTGTTCAGCGCCGGGCGCGTTCAGCCCATCGACGGGGATAGCCAGTGGTCCTCCTATGACCCGCAGACCGGGCATTATCGGCGGCTGCTGGTGGCAAACGGCCAGTTGGCCGGCGTGCTGCTGCTTGGTGACTGCACCAGCGCCGCCGCCTTTACCGATTTATTGCATACCGTCCAGCCCGCACAGGCGAGCTGGATTTTCGACCCCTTTACCACGCAGCCGTTGGCTGCAGGAACGCAAACCATGACAAAACCAACATTAGCGGTCGTCGGGCACGGGATGGTCGGCCACCATTTTCTTGAGCAGTGTGTCAGCCACCAGTTGCATAAACAGTATCAGATTGTGGTGCTGGGCGAAGAGCGCTATGCCGCCTACGACCGGGTGCATCTGTCGGAGTATTTTGCCGGTCGCAGCGCGCAATCGCTCTCAATGGTGGCGGGGGATTTCTTTGCTGATAACGGCATTGAGCTGCGCCTGGCGCAGCCGGTAGCGGAAATTGACCGCGAAGCCCGGATTATCCGCGACGCGGAAGGGCATGAGCTGCACTGGGATAAGCTGGTGCTCGCCACCGGCTCATACCCGTTCGTACCGCCCATCCCCGGTAATACGCTGCCCGGCTGCTTTGTCTACCGCACGCTGGACGATCTCGACGCGATCGCTGCATGTGCTAAAACGGCGAGCCGCGGCGTGGTGATCGGCGGCGGCCTGCTGGGGCTGGAGGCGGCAAATGCGCTGCGTCAACTGGGGCTGGAGACCCACGTGGTGGAGTTCGCGCCGAATCTGATGGCAGTACAGCTGGATAACGGCGGTGCCGCCATGCTGCGGGAGAAAATTACCGAGCTTGGCGTGAGCGTGCACACCAGCAAAGCTACCACAGAAATTCGTCAGACGGACGAAGGGCTTACGCTGCAGTTTGCCGACGGTGAATGTTTGATTACCGATATGGTGGTGTTCTCGGCGGGTATTCGCCCGCAGGACGCGCTGGCGCGTAGCAGCGGCATTCTTCTGGGGGAACGCGGCGGTATCGCCATTGATAACCAGTGCCGCACTTCCGATAGCGATATCTTTGCCATCGGCGAATGCGCGCTGTGGGATAACAAAATCTATGGTCTGGTGGCGCCCGGCTATCAGATGGCGCGGGTAGCCGCCGGGGCGTTGGCGGGGGAAACGAGCGAATTCACCGGGGCGGATATGAGCACTAAGCTCAAGCTGCTCGGCGTCGATGTGGCCTCATTTGGCGACGCGCACGGGCGCACCGCTGGAAGCCAGAGCTATCAGTGGGTTCATGGGCCGGAGCAAATCTATAAAAAGATTGTGGTCAGCGCCGACGGTAAAACGTTGCTCGGCGGCGTGCTGGTGGGGGATGCCAGCGATTACGCCACGCTGCTGCAAATGATGCTCAACGATATCACGCTGCCGTCGCACCCGGAATCGCTGATCCTGCCCGCGCTGGAAGGCAGTGCGCCAAAAGCGCTCGGCGTGGCGGCGCTGCCGGACAGTGCGCAAATCTGCTCCTGTCACAACGTCAGCAAAGGCGATATCTGCCATGCCGTGAGCAACGGTGCCAGCGAGATGGGGGCCATTAAAAGCTGCACCAAAGCGGCCACCGGCTGCGGCGGCTGTAGCGCGTTGGTCAAACAGGTGATGGAGTATCAGCTGGCGCAGCAGGGCGTGGAGGTGAAAAAGGATATCTGCGAACACTTCCCGTATTCGCGTCAGGAGATCTATCACCTGGTGCGCGTGAACCGGATTCACACCTTTGAACAGTTGATGGCCCGTTACGGTCACGGCGACGGCTGCGAAATCTGCAAACCGCTGGTGGGGTCCGTGCTGGCCTCCTGCTGGAATGAATACTTGCTGAAACCTGCACATTTACCCCTGCAGGACACCAACGATCGCTACTTTGCCAATATTCAGAAAGACGGCACCTATTCCGTGGTACCACGCATGCCTGCCGGTGAGGTGACGCCGGACGGGCTGATTGCCATCGGGCAGATAGCCAAACGCTATGCGCTTTACAGCAAAATTACCGGTGGCCAGCGTATTGACCTGTTTGGCGCGCGGCTGGAGCAGCTTCCCGCTATCTGGCAAGCGCTGGTGGAGGCCGGTTTTGAGACCGGGCATGCCTACGGCAAGTCGCTGCGCACGGTGAAGTCCTGCGTGGGCTCAACCTGGTGCCGTTACGGAGTGCAGGATTCCACCGGGCTGGCGGTAACCCTGGAGCATCGCTACAAAGGGCTGCGCGCGCCGCACAAGATTAAAATGGCGGTCTCCGGCTGTACCCGAGAGTGCGCGGAAGCGCAGGGTAAAGACGTGGGGGTGATTGCCACCGACAAGGGCTGGAACCTCTATCTGTGCGGCAACGGCGGGATGAAACCGCGTCATGCGGATCTGTTCGCCAGCGACCTTGACGACGCCACGCTGTTGCGCACTATCGACCGGTTTCTGATGTTTTACATCCGTACCGCCGACCGTCTGCAGCGCACCAGCACCTGGATGGATAACCTGGAAGGCGGGCTGGAATACCTGCGCAGCGTAATCCTCGACGATTCGCTGGGCATTGGCGAAGAGCTGGAGCAGGAGATGGCACGTGTTATCGACAGCTACCAGTGCGAATGGCAGACCACCCTGAGCGATCCGCAACGGTTGACGCTGTTCCGTTCGTTCGTCAACAGCGATATGCCAGACGAAGCGGTGCAGCGTGAAACCGTGCGCGGGCAGCCGCAGTTGGCGCCGGTCACCGTGACGCCGGTGCTGGCGGGTAGCCGTCGTCCGTGGCAGGCGGTCTGCACGCTGGAAGAGATCCCCGCGCAGGCCGGGATTGGCGCGCGGCTAGGGGAGATGCAGATTGCCCTGTTCCGCCTTAATGGCCACGTCTATGCGCTGGATAATCAGGAGCCCGGCAGCCAGGCTAACGTGCTGTCGCGCGGCTTGCTGGGTGATGCCAGCGGCGAACCAATTGTCATTTCACCGCTCTACAAGCAGCGTATTCGTCTGCGCGATGGCCGCCATCCTGATAGCGGTGAGCCTGTGGTGCGCGCCTGGCCGGTGAAAGTAGAAGAGGGCAAAGTGTGGGTCAGTAGCCAGGAACTGGTGATGCGCGCGGAGGCCTCATGACAGAAACCCGAACAACGTGCCCATACTGTGGCGTTGGCTGCGGGGTGCTGGCCACGGTGATTGACGGCGCGGTCAGCGTGCGGGGCGATGAGGCCCATCCGGCAAACTTGGGTCGCCTGTGCGTGAAGGGCTCTGCGCTCGGCGAAACCACTGGTCTGGAGGGGCGCTTGTTGCATCCGTCCGTTGATGGACATGAAGTTAGTTGGGATCGGGCGCTGGATGCGGCCGGTGAACGGCTACAGGCGATTATTGCCGAGCACGGCCCGCAGGCGGTGGCGTTTTATGCCTCCGGACAGCTGCTGACCGAGGACTATTACGCCGCCAATAAGCTGATGAAAGGATTTATCGGCGCGGCGAATATCGATACCAACTCGCGGCTGTGCATGTCGTCGGCGGTCACCGGCTATAAACGCGCGTGGGGCGCTGATGTGGTGCCGTGCAGCTATGAGGACGTAGAACGCAGTGACCTGGTGGTGCTGGTCGGTTCCAACGCGGCCTGGGCGCATCCGGTGCTTTATCAACGGTTGGTGCAGGCTAAGCAACAGAACCCGCAGATGAAGGTGGTGGTTATCGACCCGCGTCGCACCGCCACCTGCGATATTGCCGACCGCCATCTGGCGATTGCCCCTGGCACGGATGCCGGGCTGTTTGTCGGGCTGCTGAACGCCATCGTCAAACGCGGCGGATGCGAGGATGATTTTGCGGATGCGCCTGCCGCGCTGGAGGCTGCGCAATCCTGGGACATCGAACGCGTGGCGGCATTTTGTGGGCTGCCGCTCGCGGAGGTCGCTGCGTTTTATCAGGACTTTATTGCCGCACCGAGAGCCATCACGCTCTACACCATGGGCATTAACCAATCCTCCAGCGGTAGCGACAAATGCAACGCTATCATTAACGTCCACCTTGCCAGCGGCAAATTTGGCCGTGAAGGCTGCGGCCCGTTTTCGCTGACCGGGCAGCCAAATGCGATGGGGGGCCGTGAAGTGGGTGGGCTGGCGACGATGCTGGCGGCGCATATGAACTTCGAACCCGCCGACCTCGCTCGGGTGGCGCGTTTCTGGGGCACCGAGCGGCTGGCGCAAACACCGGGGCTGATGGCGGTGGATCTGTTTGCGGCGATGGGGCGCGGCGAGGTGAAAGCGGTGTGGATCATGGGCACCAATCCGGCGGTGTCACTGCCGGACAGCCACGCGGTAAGCCAGGCGCTGAAGCGCTGCCCGCTGGTGATTGTCTCTGAAATTGCCGCGCAAACAGAAACCTCACAGTACGCGCATATTCGCTTCCCGGCGCTGGGGTGGGGGGAGAAAAACGGTACCGTGACCAACTCCGAGAGGCGTATTTCGCGCCAGCGGGCATTTTTGCCCATGCCCGGCGAGGCGCGAGCCGACTGGTGGATAATTGCCCGCGTCGCCGAGCGCCTGGGCTTCGGGGTGGCGTTTGCCTGGCAGCATCCGCATGAGGTCTTTAGTGAACATGCCGCGCTCTCCGGCTTTGAAAATGATGGCCAGCGAGCGTTTGATATCAGCGGGCTTGCGGAATTAAGCCGTGAGGCGTGGGATGAACTTGCGCCGGTGCGCTGGCCGGTCAGCCGTCACAAGGTCACGTTGGATCTGTATCGTGGCTGGCGAGGCGACGGGCGAGTACGAATGGTGCCGGTCACGCCGCGTGGCATGCAGGCGCAGACACAGCCGCTCTATCCACTGATCCTCAACAGCGGGCGGATCCGTGACCAGTGGCACACCATGACCCGCACCGGTAGCGTTCCGCGCCTGATGCAGCATATCGCGCAGCCGATAGTGGAAGTTTCGCCGCAGGATGCCGCGCACTTTGCGCTGTTGTCCGGCGGTTTAGCGCGCATCAGTTCGCCACACGGCGTGATGGTGGCGAAGGTGGTGGTGACGGAGAGCCAGCGCCGCGGCTCGCTGTTTACGCCGATGCACTGGAACGACTGCTTTGCCCGTCAGGGGAAGGTGAACGGGCTGGTGGCCTCGGTGGTCGACCCGCACTCCGGGCAGCCGGAAAGTAAGCAGACCGCGGTGCGCATCGCGCCGTGGCAACCGTTGTGGCAGGGCGAGCTTTACTCCCGCAGCGACGTGCCGCTGCCGGGGCATCTACACTGGTGGCGTAAAGCCGCACCGGGACTGCGCCACGTCACCCTCTGCGGCGATCGTCTGGTACAACACGAGATACTAGCCTGGTGCCAGCAGCAGGGTTGGCAGGTGCAACTCGCCAACGCCGGTGATATCTGGCATGTGCTGGCGTGGCAGAATGAACGTTTGATGCTCGGCTTCTGGAGCGGTGATGCGCTACCGGAAGTGGACGATGCATTAGTATGTCGGGCGTTTAACGAGGCGCCGCAGACGCTGGCGGCGCGTCATGCGCTGCTGAGTGGGCAGGATCTGGCGCGTCCGGCGGTGGGTAAAATTGTTTGCAGCTGTTTCAGCGTTGGCGAAAAAACCATCCTCGACGCGATTGAAAAACAGGGCTGCCGCACGGCGGGTGAGCTGGGCGAACGGCTGAAATGCGGCACCAACTGCGGCTCCTGCGTGCCAGAGCTGAAGGCGCTGCTCGCCAGCACGGCAATGAAGGTGACGATTTTATGACCTTCAGGCAATTCTTATAAGAGGCCACCAGGGCTGAACCCTGTCCGCAAAGGCGCTAGACTAATGTCTTTGGGGCTGAATTTTTCAGCCTGCATTGAAGCTGGCTATGGGGTTGCGGTTTTGTCTTTGCGTTTTTACTCGTCATTTTTCGTGTTGCTGGCGTTGACCGGCGGAAGTGCGCGTGCGCTGACGTCGTTTGTCGAAGAGGCGGAACATCCCTTCGATAATCAGGCTGATAGCCTGCCGGATCTAAGTATTGCACCGGAAAATCACGACGCAGAGAAACACTTTGCCGAGATGGTGAAGGCCTTCGGTGAAGCCAGCATGACCGACAACGGGTTGGATACCGGCGAGCAGGCGCGGCTATTTGCCATGACGCAGTTGCAGGACAGGCTCAACGGTCAGATGAATCACCAGCTTGAAAACTGGCTCTCTCCCTGGGGGAATACCAACATTCAGCTGCTGGTGGACGATCAGGGCAAGATGACCGGTAGCCACGGAAGCTGGTTTGTACCGCTGCAGGATAATACGCAGTATCTTACCTGGAGCCAGCTTGGCCTGACGCAGCACGACGAAGGGCTGGTGGGCAATCTGGGTCTGGGGCAGCGCTGGGTCGCCGGGCAATGGTTACTTGGCTACAACACCTTTTATGACAGCCTGCTCGATGCCCATCTCAATCGCGGCGGGCTTGGCGCGGAAGCGTGGGGCGAGAACCTGCGTTTTTCGGCGAACTACTACTATCCATTGCACGGTTGGCAAAACAGCGGCACCACGCTGCAACAGCGCATGGCGCGCGGCTATGATCTGACCGCGCAGGCGTGGATCCCGGCTTATAATCACATCAACACCAGCCTCAGCGTCGAGCAGTATTTCGGCGACAGCGTCGATCTGTTTCGCAGCGGCACGGGATACCGTAACCCGGTCGCGGTATCACTGGGCCTGAACTACACCCCGGTGCCGTTATTCACCTTCAGCGCTCAGCACAAGCAGGGGGAGAGCGGGGTAAATCAGAATAACCTCGGCATGAAGGTCAACTATCGCTTTGGCGTGCCGCTGAAGAAGCAGCTTGCCGCCGATGAGGTGGCGCAGACCCGCACGCTGCGTGGCAGCCGCTACGATGCGCCAGAGCGCAACAATCAGCCAGTGATGGAGTTTCGTCAGCGCAAAAGCCTGAGCGTCTATCTCGCTACCCCGCCGTGGGATCTCACGGGCTACGAAACGGTGGCGCTGAAAATTCAGGTTCACGACGAATATGGGATCAAATCAATCAGCTGGCAGGGGGATACCGAAGCGTTAAGCCTGACGCCGCCGGCCACGGGCAACAGCACCGATGGCTGGAGCATTATCATGCCGGCCTGGGATCCGACGGAGGGGGCCAGCAATATCTGGCATCTGTCGGTGGTAGTGGAGGATGGTAAGGGGCAGCGCGTCACCTCGAATGAGATAACGCTGGCGTTGACTGAGCCTGTCGTCAGCTTTGCCCCGCAGGGCAATAGCTGGTTGGATATGACACCGTAGCGGCGATTCTCAGAAAATACGTTCCTGGTGCACCCACACGGCGGCTTCGACGCGGGATTTCAGCTTCATTTTCTTCAGCATATGCTTCACGTGAACCTTCACGGTGCTTTCCGTAATGTCCAGACGGCGGGCAATCATCTTGTTTGGCAGACCCTGGGCAATCAGCTTGAGAATATCGCGCTCGCGCGGGGTCAACTGGTTGATGTCGCGGTCAGAGGTGGCGCGGTTGGCGCGCAGGCTGGCAGCCAGCACCGGCGTTAACGCTTCGCTTAATACCATCTCACCGGCGGCAGCCTGTTGCAGGGCTTTCAGCAGATCTTCCGGCTCCATATCTTTCAGCAGATAGCCATCGGCACCGCGTTTGAGGGCGGTGACCACGTCTTCTTCGTGGTTGGACACGCTGAACACCACCACGCGGCCAGAGAGAGATTTCTCACGCAGCTTGTCGAGGGTTTCCAGACCGTTCATGCCGGGCATATTGAGATCGAGCAGGATCAGATCGGGATCGAGTGCTTCTGCCAGTTCAATACCTTGTTCACCGTTGCTGGCCTCGCCTACGACCTGAATATCTGATGCCATACTGACCAGCTGTTTGACGCCGGTACGCAGCATAGGATGATCGTCAATTAACAGGATAGTAGCCCGTTCCTGATTACTCATGGGTATCTCCTTGGGGAGTAGAAAGCGATTGTTCGGGGACAAACGTAACCACGACTTCTGTGCCGCCGCTTTCGCGACGACGAACCTGGCAATCGCCACGCAGGCTTTGAGCGCGGTCACGCATAATAATTAGGCCATAATGGTTGCTGCGTTCAGCATGCAGCGGAACGCCACAGCCGTTATCAGCCACCACCAGTTTGACCTGGTTGTTTTGTTGGGTAACGCTGACTTTCACTTCTGTTGCCTGCGAGTGCTTCAACGCGTTGCTTAAGGCCTCACGGGCAATCTGCAGCAGGTGAATGGCCTGGTGCGACGGTACGTAGCGCGGCGGCAGCTGGTAGTCGAGCTGCACCGGGAAGCCGAAATGGCCGCTGTACTCCTGACAGCTGGCTTCCAGCGCCGGACGCAGGCCGGACTCGGTCAGCTTCAGGCGGAAGGTGGTTAGCAGTTCGCGCAGCTGCGCCCACGAGGTGTTCAGTTCATTACGCACCTGACTCAACAGCTCGCGGCTTTCCTCAGACGACTGCTCTTTTTGCATCATCTGCAGACAGCTGACCTGCATCTTCATACAGGAGAGCGACTGGGCGATGGAGTCGTGAAGCTCGCGGGCAATCGTTGAGCGTTCTTCCATCACGATCAGCTGCTGCTGGCGCTCCAGCTGTTTGTCCAGCGCCAGCGTCGAGGTGATTTGCTCGAGCAGGGTATCAACCAGCTGTTGCTGATCGTGGCTCAGCTCACGTCCGTGCGGTAGCGTCGCCAGCAGGATACCGTACTGGTTACGCGGGTCGGTTAGTCGCCATTTCAGCGTAATACCGTCATGGGCTGCGGTATCGACGTCGCGTGGGCAGAGGTAACAGCCTCTGTCATCGCACTCCCAGCCGGAGTGGCAGCTAAATTCCTGATGGTTATCTTCATCTTCGGTATCGTAAACCCGGACTTCAATTTCCCGCAGCGGGGTGAGTTCCTGAAGGCCGTTCAGCACCGGAGAGATACGCTCGCACAGCGGTGCACTGGAGTGCAGGCGGCGGTTAGCCTGCCACAGGAAGGAGAGAATGGCGTTTTTTTGCTCCAGCCCGGCGGTTTTCTCCTGCACACGACGCTCCAGCGAGGCGTAGCTTTCCGCCAGCTCGGCGGACATATTATTCAGCGACATGCCGAGGGTCGCCATTTCATTGCGGCCGCTGATTTGTGCGCGATGGGTAAAATCGCGGTGGCTGATGGCTTCGGCCATGCGCAGCAGCTGTCGCCACGGGTGCAGCAGACGTGTACGCAGCCAGAAGACGGTAAAGATCAGCAGTACCGCCATGAAAAAGGCCAGCAGCCGGTGCATCCACACCACGTGAGAGATACGTTGTTCGGTGGTATGGTCAAAGACGGTGACCAGTTGGTCGATGCGATTAACAAAGCCGGTGAGATCGGCGGCGATATCATCCGGGTTCTTCGCCTGACTAATATCCGGCGCCAGATGTTTTAGCCAGTACTGCTGAAGCTCGTGAAGCTGCGCGACCTGACCATCGCGCTCGGCAGCTAGCTGCAGTTCCGGGCTGAAGACGGTTTTTTGCATCTCAGCGAACAGCGGCTCATCGTTCTGATCCACCGGAATCGCGGCCAGCAGGCGGTAGCTCTGCATGCGCAGCGAACCCGCCTGGTTGATGGCATGCGCGCTTCCCTGGACACCGTTCACCAGGCGTGCGGAAATCATCATACTCGCCACGCCGATGAGGGTGGACAGCAGTACGATGAGGGCCAGTTGATTCACCAGCGTGAGTGGTGTAAAAAAACGTCTAAACATGGTGCGATACGGCTCCTGACGGAAGTCTCTCCGGCGAGTGGCGTTATTTTCGACTATCGCCTGGAGTATACCCATACCCCTAAAGAGTTACCCCTTTATTTCCATGATAGCCGAGTTGCAAGGGGTAGAGGGGTACGGGCGTAACAGCCACGTGATAAAACAGGTTTTTTTATCGATTAAAACCTACCCATAAAGGGTAATGATGTTTTTTTAAACAAGATAATGTCAACTTTTCCTTTGATTTATATCAACTTACCGCGCGGTGTAAACCCTAATGTGGCAAGGGTTGATATTAATAATCAGAGGTGTCTATGAGTCACTCCACTGCCCCCGAAAGGGCAACCGGCGCTGTCATTACCGACTGGCGACCGGAAGATCCGGCGTTCTGGCAAGAACGCGGCCATCGCGTTGCAAGCCGGAACCTGTGGATTTCCGTTCCATGTTTACTGCTGGCTTTCTGCGTATGGATGCTGTTCAGCGCGGTCGCCGTCAATTTACCAAAAGTGGGCTTCCAGTTTACAACCGATCAGCTGTTCATGCTGACCGCGTTACCTTCCGTTTCTGGCGCACTGCTGCGCGTACCGTATTCCTTTATGGTACCGCTGGTGGGTGGCCGTCGCTGGACGGCGTTCAGCACCGGGATCCTTATCATTCCTTGCGTATGGCTGGGCTTTGCCGTTCAGGACACCTCCACGCCGTTTAGCACCTTCATCATTATCTCTCTGCTGTGCGGCTTCGCGGGTGCAAACTTTGCGTCTAGCATGGCGAACATCAGCTTCTTCTTCCCGAAAGCGAAGCAGGGCGGTGCGCTCGGCCTTAACGGCGGTCTCGGCAATATGGGCGTGAGCGTGATGCAGCTGGTGGCTCCACTGGCGGTTTCTCTCTCCATTTTCGCCGTTTTTGGCAGCCATGGCGTGACGCAACCCGATGGTAGCGAGCTGTTCCTGGCGAACGCGGCGTGGATTTGGGTACCGTTCCTGGCCATCTTCACCGTAGCGGCCTGGTTTGGCATGAACGAATTGGCCACGTCTAAGGCGTCGCTTAAAGAGCAGCTGCCGGTACTGAAACGTGGTCACCTGTGGATCATGAGCCTGCTGTATCTGGCGACCTTCGGTTCATTTATCGGCTTCTCCGCCGGTTTTGCGATGCTGTCGAAAACCCAGTTCCCGGAAATTCAGATCCTGCATTATGCCTTCTTCGGTCCGTTTATCGGCGCGCTGGCACGTTCTGCCGGCGGGGCTATTTCCGACCGTCTGGGCGGGACGCGCGTGACGCTGATTAACTTTATCCTGATGGCGGTATTCAGTGCGCTGCTGTTCATGACTCTGCCAACCAATGGTGAAGGCGGCAGCTTCATTGCCTTCTACGTGGTCTTCCTGGCGCTGTTCCTGACGGCCGGGTTGGGTAGTGGTTCCACCTTCCAGATGATTTCCGTTATCTTCCGTAAGCTGACGATGGATCGCGTGAAAGCAGAGGGGGGTTCCGACGAGAAAGCGATGCGCGAAGCGGCTACCGATACGGCGGCAGCGCTGGGCTTTATCTCGGCAATTGGCGCTATCGGCGGCTTCTTTATTCCGAAAGCGTTCGGGACTTCGCTGGATTTAACCGGCTCACCGGCTGGCGCGATGAAAGTGTTCCTCGTGTTCTATATTGTCTGCGTCGTGGTGACCTGGGTGGTATACGGTCGTAAAGCGAAAAAATAACGGATTACGTTATTTCTGAAATAAAGGCGCGAGGTTTCGCGCCTTTATTTTATCTCTGCTTAGTTACAACATACTATCTTCGCTTTGCCTTCTGTTGGCATCGTGCCCGGGTGGCAAAACGTCCAGCAGGAATGGCTCTACCCCTTAATACCGTCAGGGCTAAATTTTACATATTGAAATAAGCGCTTTTCATTAAAAACCTTTAATTTTCAATGCTATAAAAAATAAGAATGTATACCACCTTGGTGGTATGTGGCTTTTTTGCGGCGTTTGTTAAGCAGTGCCGCCTTGATCGTTATCAATTCCCTTCATCTTTCAGCGCGTTAACTTCGCTGCAAATTCAGCAATGTCGATTTATCAGAGAGCCGTGAGGCTCCAAACAGGAGAGACCCGATGAGTAAATTCCTGGACCGGTTTCGCTACTTTAAACAGAAGGGTGAAACATTTGCCGATGGGCACGGACAGATTCTAGATACCAACCGGGATTGGGAAGATGGATACCGCCAGCGCTGGCAGCATGACAAAGTCGTTCGTTCTACGCACGGCGTAAACTGCACTGGCTCCTGCAGCTGGAAAATTTATGTTAAAAACGGTCTGGTCACCTGGGAAACCCAGCAGACTGACTATCCGCGCACCCGTCCTGATCTGCCAAACCACGAACCTCGCGGCTGTCCGCGTGGGGCGAGCTATTCCTGGTACCTCTATAGCGCCAACCGTCTGAAATATCCGCTGATGCGCAAACGCCTGATGAAAATGTGGCGTGAGGCGAAAAAACTGCACAGCGATCCGGTTGATGCCTGGGCATCCATTATTGAAGATGCCGACAAAGCGAAAAGCTTCAAACAAGCGCGTGGCCGCGGCGGCTTCGTTCGCTCCTCCTGGCAGGAAGTGAACGAACTGATTGCGGCGTCCAACGTTTACACCGTAAAAACCTACGGCCCAGACCGTGTAGCAGGCTTCTCGCCAATTCCGGCGATGTCGATGGTCTCCTACGCTTCCGGCGCACGCTATCTCTCCCTGATTGGCGGCACCTGCCTGAGCTTCTACGACTGGTACTGTGACCTGCCGCCTGCCTCTCCGCAGACCTGGGGCGAACAGACCGACGTACCGGAATCCGCTGACTGGTATAACTCCAGCTACATCCTCGCCTGGGGTTCCAACGTTCCGCAGACCCGTACCCCGGACGCGCACTTCTTCACCGAAGTTCGCTATAAAGGTACCAAAACCGTTGCTATTACCCCGGACTACGCTGAAATCGCTAAGCTGTGCGACCTGTGGTTAGCACCGAAGCAGGGTACCGATGCAGCCATGGCGCTGGCGATGGGCCACGTGATGCTGCGTGAATTCCACCTCGACAAACCAAGCCAGTACTTCACCGACTACGTGCGTCGCTACACCGACTTCCCGATGCTGGTGATGCTGGAAGAGCGCGAAGGTTATTACGCTGCGGGCCGTATGCTGCGTGCTGCTGACCTGGTTGATGCTTTGGGCCAGGAAAATAACCCAGAGTGGAAAACCGTTGCCATCAATACCGATGGTGAGATGGTGGCACCGAATGGTTCTATCGGTTTCCGTTGGGGCGAAAAAGGTAAATGGAACCTTGAGCAACGCGACGGCAAATCCGGTGCTGAAACTGAACTGCAGCTGAGCCTGCTGGGTAGCCACGATGAGATTGCTCAGGTGGGCTTCCCGTACTTTGGCGGTGAAGGCACTGAGCACTTCACCAGCGTCGAACTTGAAAATATCTTGCTGCACAAGCTGCCGGTGAAACGTCTGCAACTTGCCGATGGTACCACCGCGCTGGTGACCACCGTTTATGACCTGAACATGGCTAACTACGGCCTGGATCGCGGTCTGAACGATGAAAACTGTGCAACCAGCTACGATGATATCAAGGCATATACGCCGGCGTGGGCTGAGAAAATTACCGGCGTTCCACGTGCGCAGATTATTCGTATTGCTCGCGAGTTTGCCGATAACGCCGATAAAACGCACGGTCGTTCGATGATCATCGTTGGTGCCGGTCTTAACCACTGGTATCACCTCGATATGAACTATCGTGGTCTTATCAACATGCTGGTGTTCTGCGGTTGTATCGGTCAGAGCGGCGGCGGTTGGGCCCACTATGTTGGCCAGGAAAAACTGCGTCCACAGACCGGCTGGCAGCCACTGGCATTCGGTCTTGACTGGCAGCGTCCAGCACGACACATGAACAGTACTTCCTACTTCTATAACCACTCCAGCCAATGGCGTTATGAGTCGGTTACCGCGCAGGAACTGCTGTCGCCGATGGCGGATAAATCTCGCTACACCGGTCATCTGCTGGACTTTAACGTCCGTGCAGAACGTATGGGCTGGCTGCCGTCTGCACCGCAGTTAGGCACAAACCCACTGCGTATTGTTGATGATGCGAAGAAAGCCGGGATGGATCCGGTTGATTACACCGTTAAGGCGCTGAAAGAAGGCACCATTCGTTTTGCGGCTGAACAGCCAGAAAACGGTAAAAACCACCCACGTAACCTGTTCATCTGGCGTTCTAACCTGCTGGGCTCTTCCGGTAAAGGCCATGAATACATGCTGAAATATCTGCTGGGTACCGAACATGGTATTCAGGGGATGGATCTGGGCAAGCAGGGCGGTCTGAAGCCTGAAGAAGTGGAATGGCAGGACAACGGTCTCGACGGTAAATTGGATCTGGTGGTGACGCTGGACTTCCGTCTGTCGAGCACCTGTCTGTATTCCGATATCGTGTTGCCAACGGCAACATGGTACGAAAAAGACGATATGAATACCTCGGATATGCATCCGTTTATTCACCCGCTGTCTGCTGCTGTCGACCCGGCATGGGAGTCGAAAAGCGACTGGGAAATCTACAAAGGCATCGCGAAGAAATTCTCCGAAGTCTGCGTGGGTCACCTCGGCCAGGAAACGGATATTGTTACGCTGCCAATCCAGCATGACTCCGCGGCCGAACTGGCACAGCCGTTAGACGTGAAGGACTGGAAAAAAGGCGAGTGTGACCTGATCCCAGGTAAAACCGCACCGCACATTATCCCGGTTCAACGTGATTATCCGGCAACCTACGAACGCTTTACCTCCATCGGGCCATTGATGGAAAAAATCGGTAACGGCGGTAAAGGGATTGCCTGGAACACCCAGAGCGAAATGGATCTGCTGCGTAAGCTCAACTACACCAAAGCAGAAGGCCCGGCGAAAGGCCAGCCGATGCTGGATACGGCGATTGATGCTGCAGAGATGATCCTCACCCTGGCACCGGAAACCAACGGTCAGGTGGCGGTGAAAGCCTGGGCGGCGCTGAGCGAGTTCACCGGTCGTGACCACACGCATCTGGCACTCAATAAAGAAGACGAAAAAATTCGCTTCCGTGATATTCAGGCGCAGCCGCGCAAGATTATCTCCAGCCCAACCTGGTCCGGTCTGGAAGACGAACACGTCTCTTACAACGCTGGCTATACCAACGTTCACGAGCTGATTCCATGGCGTACGCTGTCTGGTCGTCAGTCCCTGTATCAGGACCACCAGTGGATGCGTGACTTCGGTGAAAGCCTGCTGGTTTACCGCCCACCTATCGACACTCGTTCGGTGAAAGAGGTGATGGGTAAGAAATCCAACGGTAACCCAGAGAAGGCGCTGAACTTCCTGACCCCGCACCAGAAATGGGGGATTCACTCAACCTACAGCGACAACCTGCTGATGCTGACCTTAGGTCGCGGTGGTCCGGTGGTGTGGATGAGCGAAGAAGATGCCAAAGAGATCGGTATCGAAGATAACGACTGGATTGAGGTCTTCAACAACAACGGTGCGCTGACGGCACGTGCAGTTGTGAGCCAGCGTGTACCGGCCGGGATGACCATGATGTACCACGCGCAGGAACGTATTGTTAACCTGCCAGGTTCAGAAATTACCGGTCAACGCGGTGGTATCCATAACTCAGTGACCCGCATCACGCCAAAACCGACCCATATGATCGGCGGCTATGCGCACCTGGCTTATAGCTTTAACTACTACGGTACCGTGGGTTCGAACCGTGATGAGTTTGTGGTGGTACGTAAGATGAAGAACATTGACTGGTTGGACGGCGAAGGCAATGACCAGGTACAGGAGAGCGTAAAATGAAAATTCGTTCACAAGTCGGCATGGTGCTGAATCTCGATAAATGCATCGGCTGTCATACCTGCTCAGTGACCTGTAAAAACGTCTGGACCAGCCGTGAAGGGACCGAATACGCATGGTTCAACAACGTTGAAACCAAGCCGGGCACCGGTTTCCCGACCGACTGGGAAGACCAGGAGAAATACAAAGGTGGCTGGATCCGTAAAATCAACGGCAAGCTGGTACCGCGCATGGGTAACAAAGCGCTGCTGCTGGGTAAAATCTTCGCCAACCCGCATCTGCCGGGTCTGGATGATTACTACGAGCCGTTTGATTTTGACTACCAGACGCTGCACAACGCACCGGCCGATAGCAAGGCACAGCCGATCGCACGCCCACGTTCGCTGATTACTGGCAAACGCATGGACAAAATCACCAAGGGTCCGAACTGGGAAGATGACCTTGGCGGTGAGTTCGAGAAGCTGTCGAAAGACAAAAACTTCGACAACATGCAGAAGGCAATGTACGGCCAGTTCGAAAATACCTTCATGATGTACCTGCCGCGTCTGTGTGAGCACTGCCTTAACCCGGCATGTGTCGCCACGTGCCCGAGCGGTGCAATCTACAAACGTGAAGAAGACGGCATCGTGCTGATTGACCAGGACAAGTGCCGCGGCTGGCGTATGTGCATTACCGGCTGTCCGTACAAAAAAATCTACTTCAACTGGAAGAGCGGCAAGTCTGAAAAATGCATCTTCTGCTACCCGCGTATTGAAGCGGGTCAGCCGACCGTGTGTTCAGAAACCTGTGTAGGCCGTATTCGTTACCTCGGCGTGCTGCTGTACGACGCGGATGCGATTGAAACTGCTGCGAGCACCGAGAACGAGAAAGATCTGTATCAGCGTCAGCTGGACGTGTTCCTCGATCCGAACGATCCGAAAGTGATTGAACAGGCGCAGAAAGACGGTATTCCGCTGAGCGTAATTGATGCCGCACAGAAATCGCCGGTTTATAAAATGGCGATGGACTGGAAGCTGGCGCTGCCGCTGCATCCTGAATACCGCACGCTGCCGATGGTCTGGTACGTGCCGCCGCTGTCACCAATTCAGTCCGCAGCCGATGCGGGTGAACTGGGCAGCAACGGTATCCTGCCGGACGTTGAAAGTCTGCGTATCCCGGTTCAGTACCTGGCTAACCTGCTGACCGCAGGCGACACCCAGCCGGTACTGCTGGCGCTGAAACGTATGCTGGCGATGCGCCACTTCAAACGTACGGAAACCGTCGATGGTGTTATCGATACCCGTGCGCTGGAAGAGGTGGGTCTGACCGAAGCACAGGCGCAGGAAATGTACCGCTATCTGGCGATTGCTAACTACGAAGATCGTTTCGTGGTGCCAAGCAGTCACCGTGAACAAGCGCGCGAAGCGTTCCCAGAGAAAAACGGTTGTGGCTTTAGCTTCGGCGATGGCTGTCACGGTTCGGACACCAAGTTCAACCTGTTCAACAGCCGCCGTATCGATTCTGTGGACGTGAGCAGCAAAACGGAGCCGCACGCATGATTGAACTCGTGGTGATTTCACGTCTCCTTGAGTACCCGGATGCTGCCTTATGGCAGCATCAAGGCGAACTCTTTGACGTTCTGTCTGAATCAGAAAAACTGGAACCCGCAGACGCCCAGGCCCTGGGCGTCTTCCTGCGCGATTTAACCGCGCAGGATCTGCTGGATGCTCAGGCTGCCTACAGTGAACTGTTTGACCGTGGTCGCGCGACGTCGCTGCTGTTGTTTGAACACGTTCACGGCGAATCCCGCGACCGCGGGCAGGCGATGGTCGATCTGCTGAATCAGTACGAACAGCATGGTCTGGTCCTCGACAGCCGCGAGCTGCCGGACCACCTGCCGCTGTATCTGGAATATCTGGCACAGCTGCCAGAGAGCGAAGCGATTGGCGGCTTGCAGGACATTGCGCCGATTATGGCGCTGCTCTGCGCACGTCTGCAGCAGCGTGAGAGCCGCTATGCGGTGCTGTTTGAGCAACTGCTGAAGCTCGCAAATAGCGCGGTGGATGAAGCGAAAGTGGCGGAAAAAATTGCGGACGAAGCCCGTGATGATACGCCACAGGCGCTGGACGCGGTATGGGAAGAAGAGCAGGTGAAATTCTTTGCCGACCAGGGCTGCGGTGATTCGGAAATTACCAATCACCAGCGTCGTTTTGCCGGAGCCGTGGCCCCGCAATATTTGAATATCTCTAACGGAGGACAGCAATAATGCACTTCCTGAATATGTTCTTCTTTGACATTTATCCGTACATCGCGGGTTCTGTCTTCCTGATTGGCAGCTGGCTGCGCTATGACTACGGTCAGTACACCTGGCGTGCCGCTTCCAGCCAGATGCTGGATCGCAAAGGGATGAACCTGGCATCGAACCTGTTCCATATCGGGATTCTGGGCGTCTTTGCTGGTCACTTCCTGGGTATGCTGACCCCGCACTGGATGTATGAAGCGTGGCTGCCGCTGGAAGTGAAACAGAAGATGGCGATGTTTGGCGGCGGTGCGGCTGGCTTGATGTGTCTGGTCGGCGGTGTGCTGCTGCTTAAACGCCGCCTGTTCAGCCCACGCGTGCGTGCCACGACGACGGGTGCTGATATTCTGGTGCTGTCCGTACTGGTTATCCAGTGTGCGCTGGGCCTGCTGACGATTCCGTTCTCTGCGCAGCATATGGACGGTAGCGAGATGATGAAACTGGTCGGTTGGGCGCAGTCCGTGGTGACCTTCCACGGTGGCGCTTCCGCCCACCTGGACGGCGTAGCGTTTATCTACCGTATGCACCTGGTGCTGGGGATGACGCTGTTCCTGCTGTTCCCATTCTCGCGTCTGGTACACATCTGGAGCGTGCCGGTCGAGTATCTGACCCGCAAGTATCAGATTGTTCGTGCGCGTCATTAATACGGTTCTATGATGCTCTAAACCCCGCTTCGGCGGGGTTTTTTGTTTGTATGGCCTGTGTTCCCCGGCGGTGCTGCCGGGATATATATGGCAGAGTTTTAAAATAGAATGAGAAAACGAAAAGAGAAGACTAAGACAGCTTTGAATATTTAATTAGAGGAGGTACTACCAGGAAGTGATGGTGGTGGGGGAAGGATTACTCGGCTGCGCCTCGCCCTTCGGGTCGTTGCCTGCGGCAACGCTTTCTCGCTGGCGCTCGAATCGAACCTTAGTCGAAGCTTCTCATCCTTCCCTGTTTGGGCAGGATATAGATTTTTAGCGTTTTAATTTAGTTGGGTGCTTTCAAGAAGTGATGGTGGTGGGGGAAGGATTCGAACCTTCGAAGTCGATGACGGCAGATTTACAGTCTGCTCCCTTTGGCCGCTCGGGAACCCCACCAGGGGTAATTCAAATTGTAGGTAAAGCTTGGAGATGGTGGTGGGGGAAGGATTCGAACCTTCGAAGTCGATGACGGCAGATTTACAGT